>JAZKHJ010000071.1:0-52918 GCA_040385485.1 Pseudomonadota bacterium
TGATCGACCGCGTGCGCTGGGTCAAGCAGAACTACCCGCAGATCGACGTGATCGGTGGCAACATCGCCACCGGCGGCGCTGCCATGGCACTGGTCGAGGCGGGCGCGGATGCGGTGAAGGTCGGCATCGGCCCGGGCTCCATCTGCACCACCCGCATCGTGGCGGGCGTGGGCGTACCGCAGATCATGGCGATCGACAACGTGGCCACGGCCCTGCAAGGCACGGGCGTGCCGATGATCGCCGATGGCGGCATCCGCTACAGCGGTGACATCGCCAAGGCCATCGCGGCCGGTGCCAACACCGTGATGATGGGTGGCATGTTTGCCGGCACGGAAGAGTCGCCGGGCGAGATCGTCCTGTACCAGGGCCGCAGCTACAAGGGATACCGCGGCATGGGCTCCATCGGAGCCATGCAGCAAGGCAGCGCCGACCGCTACTTCCAGGAATCGACCACTGGCAATCCGAATGCCGACAAGCTGGTGCCTGAAGGCATTGAAGGCCGTGTGCCCTACAAGGGTTCGGTCGTCTCCATCATTTTCCAGATGGCCGGTGGCTTGCGCGCGGCAATGGGTTACTGCGGTTGCCCGAGCATCGAGCACATGCGGCACAAGGCGGAGTTCGTCGAGATCACCTCGGCCGGCATCCGCGAAAGCCACGTGCACGACGTGCAGATCACGAAAGAGGCACCCAACTACCGGGCGGACTGATCAGGTCCACTCCGCAGGCCGTCCGCGAGACGGCCTTTTTCTTTTCCCCTCACGCTCTAACGACCCCGCCATGCAGCACCAGAAAATCCTCATCCTCGATTTTGGTTCCCAGGTCACCCAGCTCATCGCGCGCCGCGTGCGCGAGGCCCACGTGTATTGCGAAGTGCATCCCTGCGACGTGAGCAGTGAATGGGTGCGGGAGTTTGCGGCCGACGGCCAGCTCAAGGGCGTGATCCTCTCGGGCAGCCACGCCAGCGTGTACGAGGTGGACGACAAGGCGCCCGACGTGGTCTACGAACTGGGCATTCCGGTGCTTGGCATCTGCTACGGCATGCAGACCATGGCGCAGCAGCTGGGCGGCAAGGTGGAAGGCTCCCACACGCGCGAGTTCGGCTACGCCGAAGTTCGCGCGCGCGGCCACACAGCCTTGCTCAAGGACATCGCCGACTTCCACACCCCCGAAGGGCACGGCATGCTCAAGGTGTGGATGAGCCACGGTGACAAGGTCACCGAACTACCGCCCGGTTTCAAGCTCATGGCCAGCACCGATTCCTGTCCCATCGCCGGTATGGCAGACGAGGCGCGCCACTTCTACGCCGTGCAGTTCCACCCCGAGGTCACGCACACCGTGCAGGGCCGGGCGCTGCTGGAGCGCTTTGTGCTCGACATCTGCGCCACCCGACCCGACTGGGTGATGCGCGACCACATCGCCGAAGCGGTCGAGAAGATCCGCGAGCAGGTGGGCGACGAAGAAGTCATCCTGGGCTTGTCGGGCGGCGTCGATTCGTCGGTGGCCGCGGCCCTGATCCACCGCGCCATCGGCGACCAGCTCACCTGCGTGTTCGTCGACCACGGCCTGCTGCGCCTGAACGAGGGCGGCATGGTGATGGACATGTTCGTCGGCAAGCTGCACGCCAAGGTGATCCGCGTGGACGCGGCCGACCAGTTCCTCGGCCACCTCGCCGGCGTGAGCGAGCCGGAGGCCAAGCGCAAGATCATCGGCCGAGAATTCGTCGAGGTCTTCAAGGCCGAAGCCGCCAAACTCATCTCAAGTGGTGCATCAACAAAGGGCGCCAAGTGGTTGGCGCAAGGGACAATTTACCCGGATGTGATCGAGTCCGGCGGCGCCAAGAGCAAGAAGGCCGTGACCATCAAGAGCCACCACAACGTGGGTGGCCTGCCCGAGCAGCTGGGCCTGAAACTGCTGGAGCCGCTGCGCGATTTGTTCAAGGATGAGGTGCGTGAACTGGGCGTGGCGCTCGGCCTGCCTCACGACATGGTCTACCGCCACCCCTTCCCCGGCCCCGGCCTGGGGGTGCGCATCCTGGGCGAGGTGAAGAAGGAATACGCCGACCTGCTGCGCCGGGCCGACGCGATCTTCATCGAGGAACTGCGCTCCACCATCGACCACCCCAGCGGCAAGAGCTGGTACGACCTCACCAGCCAGGCCTTTACCGTGTTCCTGCCGGTCAAGAGCGTGGGCGTGATGGGCGACGGCCGTACCTACGACTACGTGGTGGCCCTGCGCGCGGTGCAGACCAGCGACTTCATGACCGCCGACTGGGCCGAACTGCCCTACGCGCTGCTCAAGAAGGTCAGCAGCCGCATCATCAACGAGGTGCGCGGCATCAACCGCGTGACCTACGACGTGAGCTCCAAGCCGCCAGCGACGATCGAGTGGGAGTGAGGCAAGGTTTCACGAACCTGCTTCAATGCTTTAAGAATCTCAAAAAATTCATTGATTCCAAAGAGAATCATGGCATTTTTTGATGCCACCAATGATCAGGTTTTCGCGCCTACCAGCATCGGTTTGGCCCGGTGGCGATTGGGAAACACGCGCTTCAGGTTGGCCACCTTCGGCAGGTCCTGGTGGCACGCCTCGGCTTCATAGAACGGCCTCTGCCACAGCTCCTCCGGTGGGGCCGATTCCTGGCCATTGCGGCAGCGGCAGCAGGTGTTCAGAGGTTGGGAGCCCCATGCTTCAATGGATTTGAAGCTCGCTTGAATTCTCATGTTTCACATGAGAATTCAATGAAAGTGCATTGATTAAGAATGACTCTGATACTTTAAGAAGCATCGGCCGCCGCCAGATACTGGTGAATCTGCGCGACCGCCGCAGCACCTTCACCGATGGCGCCCCCGACCCGTTTGACCGAGCCCGAGCGCACGTCGCCCACGGCAAACACCCCCGGAATGCTGGACTCCAGCGGCGCCGGTTGTCGCCCTTCGGGGGAATCGCCCACGGCCGAGCCGGTCCGCACGAAGCCGTGTGCATCCACCGCCACCGAGCAGCCCGCCAGCCAGCCGGTTTCCGGATCCGCGCCGACAAAGAGGAACAGGTTGCGCAGCGCTTTCTCTTCCTGGGTTGCAGAGCGGTGGTCGCGCCAGGACACGGCGGCCAGGCCGTTCGCTGCGTCGCCGTGCAAGGCTGTGATGGCGGTGTGGGGCTTCAATTCGATGTTGGGAGCGGCCTCGATGCGGTCGATCAGGTAGCGCGACATGCTGGCCGCGAGGCTGGGTCCGCGCACCAGCATGGTGACCCGGGCGGCGTGCTGCGAGAGGAACACGGCGGCCTGGCCCGCCGAGTTGCCGCCACCCACCAGCACCACCTCGGTCTGCGCGCACATGGTGGCCTCCAGCGCCGAAGCCCAATACCAGACGCCGCGCCCTTCGAACTCCTGCAGGCGCGGCACGTCCGGCCTCCGGTAGCGCGCCCCGCTGGCGATCACCACCGTGCGCGAGCGCAGGCGCCGGCCGTCGGTGAGGCGGATGGCGAGTTCCCGGTCGGGCCCGGCGCGCGTGCAGTCGAGCGACTGCACCTGGGCCGGGATCAGCATCTCGGCGCCGAACTTCTGCGCCTGCACGTAGGCCCGGCCTGCCAATGCCGCACCGGAGATGCCGGTCGGAAAGCCCAGGTAGTTCTCGATGCGCGCACTGGCGCCGGCCTGGCCACCGTAAGCGCGGCAGTCCACCACCACCACGCGCAGGCCTTCGGACGCGGCATAGACGGCTGTTGCCAGTCCCGCCGGGCCGGCCCCCACCACCGCCACGTCGAACAGTTCGTCGTGTGCCACCGTGTCCACCATGCCGATGCAGCGCGCCAGCACCTCGTCGCTGGGGTTGACGAGCACCGTGCCATCCGGGCACACCACCAGCGGCTCGCCGACCGCCGCGCCGGACTGCTCCATCAACGCGGCGGCGTCGGCATCCGTGCCGACGTCGACCACGTGGTAGGGCTCGCCGTTGCGGCGCAGGAAGCTCTGCAGGCGCATCAGGTCCGCTGAGTTGGGTTGGCCGATCAGCACCGGGCCGCTGGCACCGGATGCGATCAGCGCGACGCGCCGCAGGATGAGTGCTCGCACCAGGCGTTCGCCCAGATCGGCCTCGGCAATGATGAGCGCGCGCAGTTGGCTGGGCAGCAGCAACAGCACGTCCACATCGCCCATCGCGACGCCATCGACCAGCGAAGGCTTGCCCGACAAGGCGCCCACCTCACCCATGAAGTGGCCGCGGCGGTGTTGAACGATCGGTGTGACACGGCCCATGCCATCGCGCTCACTCACCGCCACCACGCCCTCGAAGACCACGAACAGGCCGGGCGCGGGCTCGCCCGCAGTGGCCAGGCGCGAGCCGGGCGCATGGGTCTGACGCGTGCCGAAGCGCTGCATCCGCGCCATTTCGGCGTCGGTGAGCAGGGGGAACATCTGGTGGCGGCGAGACAGGAGCTCGCTGGGTGCGTCGTCGGCCATGGCGGTCCCGGTGTGATCAGACGTGTGAGGCGGGCGCTGCGAAGCGCGGCATGATCCTGATTATGAAACCCGAGACAGGACATCGCCTGGGTGAGCGCCTCAACCGCCAGCTTGGACTGCTGCGTTCGCTGCTGGTCTACCGGGGCATCCCCTGGCGCGGCGCGCAGCTCAGGCGTTTCTACCGCCGCTTCGTGCCGCCCGACGGGCTGGCGTTTGACGTCGGCGCGCACGCCGGCAACCGGGTGGCGGCTTTCCGCCAGCTCGGTGCACGCGTGGTCGCGCTGGAACCGCAGCCCGATTTTGTCCAGCTGCTGCAGCGCCGCTTTGGTCGTGATGCCGGGGTGACGCTGCTGCCGCAGGCGCTGGGCCGCGCCCCCGGCGAGGCCCGCCTGCTGGCCAGCCCGCGCACACCCACCGTGGCCACGCTCTCGAGCGATTTCGTGCGGCGCGCGGGCGCGGCGCCATCGTTTCGCGGCGTGCGCTGGCAAGCCGGGCCGCTGGTGGAGGTGACCACGCTGGACGCCTTGATCGCCGCGCACGGCGTGCCCGATTTCGTGAAGATCGATGTGGAAGGTTTCGAGCTGGAGGTGCTGATGGGCCTGAGCCAGCCGCTGCCGGCCTTGTCGTTCGAGTTCCTGCCGGCGGTGCGCGACATCGCGCTGGGCTGCATCGACCGCCTGGAAGCGCTGGCCGGACCGGGGCACTACCGCTACGCCGTGTCCCTGGGCGAACGCCTTCGCCTGCTGCGACCCCAGGGCCAGCCGGCCGATGCGCTGCGCGCCTGGCTGGCCGAGATGCCGGCGGATGGTCCCTCGGGCGATGTGCACGCCTGGTTGGTCGAGGCCTAAGCTGGGCGGGCTCAGGAGCCGGGGGCTGAGTGGGGTGCGTGGGGCACCGCCACATGCTCGATACCGAGAGTCTCCCCGGCGCCCGGCGCATCGAAGGCCTCCAGCAGCAATGTTGTCAGCTGGTGCAGCGGACCAAGCGCGTGTGCCGGCGGTGTCAGGCCGGGCACGAAGCCGCTGCCCAGCAGGCGTTGCAGCAGGGCCGGGTCGTCGCTCACCACATGCACCGGCACGTCCCATGAGGCGCCCGGGCCGCTGACCAGGGCTGGCGGCTGGTGGTCGCCCACGATCACCATCACCAGCGGCCGCGGCGCCACCTGCCGCAGGTAGTCGGCCAGCCAGGCGAACTGGTAGCGCAGGCTCTCCAGGTACTGTGGCTGTGGCTCTGTGACGGACAACGGTGCGGCCAGCGCGGCCGCCGTTTCCGCCGGCGTGTAGGCATCGGGCCGGGTGAGGCGCCCCCAGTCGGCCACGAAGGGCGGGATCGGGTGGAACGGCGCGTGGGTGCTGGTGGTGGCGAAGACGGCGAAGCGGGGCGATCGATCCGCCGCTCGGTCCAGTTCCTGCGCCTGCAGCAGCGCCATGGCCGCCTGGTCGGGGATGCGCCAGTAGCCGAAGTCCGGCCCGCGGTAGCCGATACCGGCGTCGTCAGCCAGACGGTCGAATCGGTAGAACACGCCTTCGGGCCATGGCCGCTTGAGGCCGGGCATCCAGCCCACCGTGCGGTAGCCGTGGCGCGCGAAGTGGCTCACCAGCGTGGGCCGCTGGCTGGTCAGCAGCAGGTCGTGGTCGGCTGGGTCGCTGGTGTCCACGCCAGCCAGCAGCGCGGCGTGCGACAGCCAGGACGATCCGCCGAAGGTGGGCGCTTTGACGCGTGACGACACCACAAAACGGCCACTGGCCCGAATGGCCTCGGCCAGCTCCGTGCGCGGCGCGGCCAGTGCGGCTGCCTGCGCCGTGTCGTCGAAAGTGATGGCGCCGTAGGACTCGGCGAACACCAGCAGCACGTCGGCCGCGCCCCGGTCGCTCACCAGGCCGGAGAGGTCTCCAGCAAAAGCCGGACTCGGGCCCAGCACCTGGGTGGCCTGCCCGGGCAGCCACACGCGTGCAAGCAGTTGGCCCTGGTGCACCAGCGTGGGCGTGAGCGGGAGCGAGAAAAACCAGCGCGTGTCGCGCTGCTCCGGCACGTAGGCGGCAAAGCTCAGCGTGCAGGCCCCTGCGCCCGCCAGCAGCCTCGGCCGTGGACGCTCCCACGCCAGGCAGCGCGCGAGTTCCGCGATCGCCCTGCGCGCCACGGCGCTCAGCAGCAACGTCCCGAGCAACAGCGCCGACAACACGACCACCCCTTGCCAGACGGGCCAGGACTGCGCCGCGACGCGCAGCAGCTCGCCGGCATGGCGCCCGTCCCAGTACACGTTGACGGGTCGGCCCATCACGGCCGGAGCCGTCACGCTTGCATAGCGCACCAGCACCAGTGCCATGAAGCCCGTTGCGCTGACGGTGGCCGCCCGGGGTGACAAGCTGCCTCGCCAGATCACCCAACCCAGGAGGGCCACCACGGCCAGACACAGTTCGAAGGACAGGCGCGGCATGTACGCCACACCGAAACCGGGCCAGCGGTTCTCGAAGGTCAGCAGCGTGTTGAGCAGCCCGAAGGCCAGGGCAAAGCGCAGCAGCCAGATCAGCGCCGGCGGCGCTGCTTTGGCGAACCTCACTGGCGCACGGCCTCGAATTCAATGATCAGCGGTACCTCGTCACCGACCCAGCCGTTGGACACCGCGTAAGTCATGCCGTAGGCGCTGCGCTTGAAGCTGCCGCGCGCCGAGACGCCCATGGTGTAGGGCTTGCGCAGCGGGCCGCCCATCGGCGACTCGGCGCTCTTGTTCCAGGTGGCTTGCAGCGTGAGCGGGAACGACTTGCCCAGCAGTTCGAGCTGGCCGCCGATCTCGAAGGTGCGCTCGCCGGTGCGCTTGGCGCTGGAAGCGGTGAACACCATCTTCGGAAACTCGCCGCTGTTGAGGAAGTCCGGCCCCTTCAGGTGGTCGTCGCGCTTGCGTTGGTTGCTGAAGACGCTGGCGGTCTCCACCTCGATGCGCACCTCGGAGAGCGTGGCGCTGGCCTCGTCGAAACGGTAGCTGCCGCGAGCCGAACGGAACAGGCCAAGCACTTTGGCGAAGCCGATGTGGTCGACCAGGAAGGCCACCGTGATGTGGTCGGGGTCGAGTTCGTACCGCGCCGCCTGGGCCTGGGCGGGAGCGCTCATCAGCAGTTGGGCGCTGCCCGCCAGAGCAGCCCACAGCAGGGCGGTGGAAATGGTTTTTTTCGCACGCATGGTTCAGGTCTCCGGTGGGGTGGGGCGCTGCCGCGCCAGGGTTCGCACGTCGGTGGCGAAGGACAGGGTCAACACGGCCAGGCTGATCGCGGCCAGCCCGCCGGCCAGCCAGGGCGGCACGATCGGCGCGAGGCAGACGACCAGGGTGGCAATCTGGATCACGCAAACCGTCTGACGTCGCTTGCTGGGCGGCAGCGGGCCGCCCAGCCAGGGCCAGGCAAGGGCCGCCGCCACGAAGGCGTAGCGCATGAGCCCGGAGACCAGGATCCAGGGGCCGACCTGACCGGCCTGCACCACCAGCGCGCAGAGCACCAGGGTGAAAGCGGCGTCGGTCTCCATGTCGAAGCGGGCGCCAAAGGCACTGGCCATGCCGCTGCGCCGCGCCAGCGCACCGTCCACCGCATCGAGCAGTGCCGTGAGCGTGGCCACGGCCACCAGCCACCAAGCAGCGGATGCCATCGAGTCCAGTGGCGCGCGGGGAAGGGCTTCGCCCACCAGCGCCGCCATCAAGGCCACGGAGCCCAGGCGCGCAAGCGTCACCCGGTTGGCGGGGCCAAAGCGCGGATGCGGATGGGCCAATCGTCCGCGCCACACCAGCCATGCGCCAGCGCCGAAAACCAGCAGGGCCTTGAGGGCGTGGTCCAGGCCCAGACCAGCGGCAGCGCCCAGCCAGAGCGCGGCCAGCAGCACCAGGAACCCGACCGCCGCCAGATCACGTGCGGCATCGCGCGCCAGACCGCGGCGGTCCGCGATGTCCTGCCGAAGCGGGTGCGTTACGGGTGGGCTACCTGCGGTTTTCATGTTCTGCAACATAAGATCGTTGTCCAGGTCGGCGGTTCGCGGTGATCATGGCATGCACCACCCCTCAGATACGACATACCCCTCTTCGTTCATGGCATCTCCTTCTTCCCCCTCGACCACCGCTGCACAGGCCTGCTGGACCGTGTCGCCCGGCCGGGCCGAGATCCGCGACGAGACGCTGCCGCCAATGGGGGGCGACGAAGTGCGGGTGCGCACCCTGCACACCGGCGTGAGCCGGGGCACCGAGGGCCTGGTCTTTCGTGGCGAGGTGCCGGCCAGCGAGGCGCAGCGCATGCGCGCGCCGTTCCAGGTGGGTGAATTCCCCGGCCCGGTGAAGTACGGCTACGTGAACGTGGGCGTGGTCGAGGCCGGACCCGCCGGGTTGCTGGGACGCACGGTGTTCTGCCTGTACCCGCACCAGACCGTGTACCAGGTGCCAGCCCACGCCGTGGTGCCCTTGCCCAGTGGCGTGCCGGCCGAGCGTGCCGTGCTGGCTGCCAACCTGGAAACCGCCATCAACGCGCTGTGGGACGCCGCGCCACGCCTGGGCGACCGCATCGCGGTGGTGGGTGGCGGCACGCTGGGCCTGCTGGTGGCGTGGCTGGCAGCCCGGCTGCCCGGGTGCGACGTGCAGGTGATCGACACCGAAGCGAGCCGCGCGGACATTGCCGCGGCGCTGGGCGCCGGGTTTGCCGTGCCGGATCAAGCGCGGGGCGATGCCGATCTGGTGGTGCACACCAGCGGGCAGGGCGCGGGTCTGGCCGCCGCGCTGCGGCTGGCCGCCTTCGAGGCCACGGTGCTCGAACTCAGCTGGTACGGCAACCGCGCGGTGAGTGTGCCGCTGGGCGAGGCATTCCACTCGCAGCGCCTCACCCTGAAAAGCTCCCAGGTCGGCCATGTGGCCACAGCCCAGCGCGGCCGCTGGAGCCACCGCCGCCGGCTTGAACTCGCGCTCTCGCTGCTCACCGACCCGGTGCTGGATCGCCTCATCACGCACAGCGCGCCGTTTCACGAGTTGCCGCAGGTGCTTGCGCGCCTGGCCGGTCCTCTCGCGACCGACACGTTGTGCCATCGAATCGACTACCCCGTTTGAAGAACAGAGAACAACACCATGTACGCCGTCAATGTCAGAGACCATTTCATGATCGCCCACAGCTTTCAGGGGGCGGTCTTCGGCCCGGCGCAGCGCATGCACGGTGCCACCTATGTGGTGGACCTCGAACTGCGGCGCGAGGCGCTGGACGCTGATGGCATCGTGGTCGACATCGGCCTGGCCACGCAGGTGCTGCGCGAGGAACTCGCGGCACTCAATTTCCGCAACCTCGATGAAGAGCCCGAGTTCAAGGGTCGCAACACCACCACCGAATTCCTCGCGCGCCTGATCTTCGACCGCGTGGCCGCGCGCATCGCCGCTGGTGCCTTGGGTGTGCACGCCTTGCCGTCGGCGCAATCGGCCGGCGTGCAGCAGATGCGGGTGACGCTGAACGAATCCCACGTGGCCTGGGCCTCGTACGAGGGCGCTCTGCCGGTGCGCGCATCCGCGTGAAAGCCACGCCCGTCCCGCGCGCCTGCTGCTTCCTGATCCCGGGCGACTGGAGCATCCCCACCGGGGGCTACACCTACGACCGCCGGATCGTGCTGGCGCTGCGCGAGGCCGGCTGGACGGTGGACGTGCGCTCTGTGGCGGGCGCCTGGCCCCACCCCGGCGCTGCGGATCTCGCCGCCGCTGAAGAGGTCATCGCTTCGCTGGCCGATGGCACCCTGGTGGTGGCCGACGGCCTGGCCTTCGGCGCACTGGACGATGCGGTGGCGCGGCACGCCGCGCGCTTGCGCTGGGTGGCCCTCGTGCACCACCCGCTGCATCTGGAGACCGGCTTGTCCGATGCCGCGCGCCAACACCTGCTGGTGAGTGAGACGCTCGCACTGCGGCATGCGCGCCGGGTGGTGGTGACCAGTCCGAACACGGCGGTCGATGTTTCGGCGATGGGCGTGCCGCTGGTGCACACCGCCGTGGTCGAGCCCGGCACCGACCCGCTGCCGATGTCTGTCAGGCCACCGCGCAAGGGCCCGCTGCGCCTGCTCTGCGTGGCCACACTCACGGCACGCAAGGGCCACAGCCTGCTGCTGCAGGCGCTGGCCGGTTTGATGCACCTGGGATGGGAGCTGCACAACGTGGGCAGCGCCACGCGCGAGCCCGGCACCGCCGCTCGCCTGCAAACCCAGGCAGCGCCCATGGCTGATCGCGTGTTCTGGCACGGCGAGGTGAACGCTCAGGCGCTGCACGCGCACTACGCGGCGGCCGACGTGTTCGTTCTGGCCTCGCTGCACGAAGGCTATGGCATGGTGATCACCGAAGCTCTGGCGCATGGCCTGCCGGTGGTTGCCAGCGACGCCGGTGCCCTGGCGCAAACGCTGCCGGCCGATGCCGGGCTCCAGGTGCCCGCCGGTGAGGTGGCGCCATTGCAGGCCGCGCTGGCGCGCGTGCTGTCCGATGCGCGCCTGCGAGAGCGGCTGGGCGCGGGTGCGCGTGCAGCGGCCGGGCGACTCCCCACCTGGCCTGTGCAGGCCGCCCGCTTCGCAACCGTGCTGGAGGGCGTCGAATGAGCGCGGCCACCTTCAGCGCCAACTGGCTGCAACAGCGCGAGCCCTTCGACGCGGCGGCGCGCGGCGCGGCGGCGCAACACCTTCAGCTGCAGACCCGACTCGCAGGCTTGCGCCCTCACGGACCGACCCCCTGGCGGGTGATCGACCTGGCCTGCGGCACCGGCGCCAACCTGCGCTGGCTCGCTCCCCGGCTGGGCGGGGCGCAGCAGTGGCTGGTGGTGGACCACGATGCCGCCTTGCTGCGGTGCTGGCCCGAGCGTCTGGCCGCGGCAGGCGGTGCGCTGGCCGGTCCCGCCGTCGCTCTTGAAGATCCCTTGTGCTTCAACGGACCGGGGTTCGAGGCGACCATCGTGCGGCAGCAGCTGGACCTGATGACCGGGCTCGAAACACTGCCCTGGCACGCGGCCGACCTCGTCACCGCTTCCGCGTTGCTCGACCTCGTGGGCACCGAGTGGCTGCACCGCCTGGTGGCGGCGAGCGCCACATCTCGTGTGGCCCTGCTCATGAGCTTGAACGTCGATGGTCGGCACGTCTGGACACCCGCAGACCCGATGGACGCTACCGTGGGCCGGCTGTTCGGCGAGCACCAGAGGCGCGACAAAGGCCTTGGCCCCGCCTGCGGATCGGGTGCGGTGGCGGCGCTGCAGGGTGCGCTCGAATCAGCGGGCTACCGCGTGTTCACAGCCGCCAGCGACTGGTGGGTGGACGGCGGTGAAAGCCCGCAGGCGAGGGCGCTGCAATGCGCCTTGATCGATGGGATGGCGGTGGCCGCCAGCGAACAGTCGCGCGCATCTGCACAGTCGGTGCGCTCTTGGCGTCAGCGGCGCCGCGCCATGGCGCCAGAGACTCGACTGCGCGTGGGCCATCTGGACCTGCTGGCGCTGCCTTCCTAAGACGAACGCAGTTCCAGATCCCAGAGCATGTCGGGCCCCAGCGCCAGCGTGCGCGCCGGGGGGCGCGGGCAGTCGGCCATCACCGCGTGGGGAGGGGCCTGCAGTCCTCGCCGGCCGTTGCCGATGAGCACCGGCGCCACCACCAGGTGCAGGCGGTCCAACGTGCCCGCGGAGAAAAAACGCGAAACGGTGATACCCCCGCCCTCGACGAACAGGAGTTTCAAGCCGCGCCTGGCCAGCGCATCCACGGCCCGCTGCGGGTGGTAACACGCCTGCGTGTCCGTGGCGAGCAGGTCGTCGACCGGCAGCACCTCGGTGGGCACAGCCTGCCGAGCCAGGCGCGCGCGCGCCTGCGCCGCATGGCGGGTGTCGCACACCCAGAGCGTGGGCGCCTGCCCGTCGCGAAACACGCGAGACTGGCCGTCCAGGCGGGCGGCCGGGTCCATCACGACGCGCACCGGCTGCGGCCCGGGTACGCGGCGGGTGGTGAGCTGCGGGTTGTCGATGGACACCGTGCCCGCGCCCACCAGCACCGCGTCGCACAGCGCGCGCAGTCGGTGGAGATGCAACAGGCAGTGGGCGCCGTTGACGTAGTAAGAGTCGCCGGTGGCGGTGGCGACAAAGCCGTCCAGACTCTGGCCGAGTTGTGCCATCACCCACGGTGAATGAGAGTGTGACTCTTGCTGGCGCGCCCGCGCATCAAGCAGGGGTTTGTACAAGCCGAACAGGGCAGCGGTGCGCGCGCTGACCAGACCATCCAGCTCCCAGCCGCTATCAGGGTTCTGGCGCAGTTGTGGCGAGAGCTCGCCGTCGCGTGCGCGCAGCACCTGCAGCCAGAATCCGGGCCAGTCGAGCGGGACGTCCGTCACCGCATCGGCAGCCGCGGGCGGGGAAGTGAGCTGCACGGTCGAGGGCATGGGGGCATCATCGCATCGCTACCTTGCCATGGCGTCAAAACCCGGAATAGCCCTCGACTTGACGATCGGGGAGCGGGCGGCCTACTTCCACTGGGGCGCGTAGTAAGGGTCGTCGCCCCCGCTCCCACCGGTGCCTTCGGATCCACCGGGCGGCAGCCAGGTCAGGCACAGCGCGATGCCGATGCCGGTGACCAGCAAGGGAAGCAGCGAAACCGGCGAGACCGACGCCGCGCGCCAGGCCCACAGCACCGCCACGCCGGCGACCGCGCCCAACATCAACGCGAGCTGGGCCAGCAGCATCGAGCCACCCAAGGCTGGCCAGGCCACCAGCGCCAGGGCGGCGAGCGTGAGCAACACGGTGGCGACCAGGCCATTGCGCCGACCCATGGCCTTCGTGCCCGGCACCTTCAGCGCGATCGCCAGTGCGGCCAACAGCGTGCTGACGAGTGCGGCCCACGGCACCATCTGCGCGCGTGAACTGGCCGGCCAGTCGAACCCTGGCCACGTGGCCATGGCCAGCACCAGCCCGAGCGAAGCACCCAGCGCTGCCCAGCGCAGGCCCGCCATGCGCAGCAGCAAGCACACCGCCAACGCGAGCACGAAGGGCAGCACGAGGCTCTGGAAGGCGGGATGGTGGAGGAAGGACATGGCGGTGGCGCAGTGGCGTCGCGCCATCATCCCACTCGCGCCCGACTTTGTGGTGCGGGAATACACTGCGCCTCGCGCACTTGAACCATCGCCCGAATCACCGCCTGAAAGAGGCCGCCATGTACCTGCCGCCGCAGTTCGCTGCCAAAGACCCCGCCATCGCCCGCGAACTCATCCGGGCGCACCCCTTCGGCAGCCTCATCTCCACCGACGACGAGGGCCTGCCCTTCGTCACGCACCTGCCCCTGCATCTGCTGGAAGAAGAGGCCGGGCTGGTGCTGCTGGGTCACGTGGCCAGACCCAACCCGCACGCGAAATTCCTGCGCGAACGCCCCAAGGCCGTGGTCACGTTCATGGGACCCCACGCCTACATGACACCGCGCGTCTACCCGGATCTGGCGCGCGTGCCCACCTGGAACTACCTCGCCGTGCACTGCACTGTGGAGGCGACGCTGCTGGAGACCTTCGACAACAAGGATCGCCTGCTCAAGCACCTGATCCACGACCACGACCCCGCCTACGCCGACCAGTGGCGCGGACTGGGCGAGGACTACCAGCACAAGATGATGCAGGGCATCGTGGCGTTCGAGCTGCGCCTCACCGACCTGCAGTGCAAGGTCAAGCTCAATCAACACCGCCCCGAGGCGCACGCGGCCATGCTGAGCGCCTACGCGCAGGGCAACGGCGACGAACAGGCCCTGGCCGGCTGGATGCGCCGTCTGGGGGTCACGGGGCAGGGTGCATGAACAGACGCGCCTGGTTGCTGGTTGCGTTGACCTGGCTGACAACGGCCGCCCGGGCGCAGGCCGGTGCCACGGCGGAGCAGCGCTGGAAGAGCGAACTGGACGCGTTCGCCGCGGCCGATCGCAAGCAGATGCCGCCCGCCGGCGGCGTGTTGTTCGTGGGCAGCTCGTCCATCCGCATGTGGAGCGGCCTGGAAACGGCCTTTGCCGATCAGCCTCTGGTGATCCGGCGCGGATTTGGCGGCTCACGCCTGTCCGACAGCGCCGACCTGGTGCACCGTCTCGTGCTGCCATATCAGCCCCGCCTGGTGGTGCTCTATGCGGGTGAAAACGACCTCGTTGAAGGTGCCAGCCCGCAGGATCTTCTGGGCCATTTCGTGCGGTTCGTGCAGCAGGTGCAAAGCGCCCTGCCGGCCACGCGGGTGGCCTACATGTCGATCAAGCCCAGCCCCTCGCGGCTGGCACACATGGCCGCCATGCGCGAAGCCAACCTCTTGATCCAGACCTTTGTGCTCAACGACGACCGTCTCGACTACATCGACGTGCACACCGCCATGCTGGACAACGACGGTCGGGCGCGACCGGAGCTGTTCGTGCGCGACCAGCTGCACCTGAGCGCCGAAGGCTATGGCCTGTGGCGCCAGATCGTCTCAGCGCACCTGAGGCCCTGAGCGCCACACCGGGGCGGGACGCCAGCTGCTGCGTTCGCGAGCCTGCGCCGCCAGGGCCACCGCAAACAGCCCTGCGAATGCTCCAGCCAGAAGGGCCACATCGGTGCTCCAGGGGCGCACAACCTGGGTGGAGCCGAAGAAGGCCAAGGTGAACAAGGCAATCACGATGTGGGCGCAGAACACCGACAGCGAATGGCGGCCCAGCAACTCCAGCGGCAGCGGGCGCGGCAACACCTGCTTCAAGCGGGGGCCGAAGGTCACCAGCAGCACGAACACGCTGGCGAAGTTCAGCACACGCAGGGGCCCGAGCGACCATTTGTCCAGCAGCATGCCCACGGCGGGCACGCCGGGCATCGGGTCCTGGCCCACCATGTGGCGCCACAAGAACATGCCCGCGGCGTACACCGCAGCGGGAACGACACACCAGAGTGGAATGCGGGGCAGTGGCTGCTGACGCGCACCCAGGCACAGGCCAACCACCCAAAGCGCCTGCCAGGCGAACCAGTGGAAAGCGCCCATGTCCTTGTAGGGAATGGGAAGGCCGGTCAGTTCGTGCAACGCGAGACCCAGGCCCCACTGCTCGGCCAGCCAGAGCAGGGCGCTGACCGAGAGCACGCCAGCCCACCCGCGGTGCAAGGCGCGACGCAGCAGCCAGGGGCTTGCCAGCATCAGCACGATGTACAGCGGCAGGATGTCCAGCAGGGGCGGGTTGTGCAGCAGCAGGGCGGCCCCCACCACAGCGGCCTTCGGGTCGAGGAAGAAGAACTCGAGCAGGCCCGTGGCGCCACCTTGCCGGTTGTGCACGCCCAGCCAGGCGATCACCGTGAACGCCAGCAACAACAAGCCGAGCTGGCACAGGTAGAGCTTGAATGCGCGCTGGTGAAAGGCGCTCTGCATGACTTCCACGCCGTCGCGCCGGGCTCGGTTGCCGTACACGCGGCCGGCCATGAAAGCCGAGAGGAACACGAAGCCTTCAGCGGCCGACACAAAGCCGAAGGGCTGACCCGTGGGCAACGAGTACATCGTCGGCATGTGGGTCAGCGTCATCAGGACGAGCATGAGGCCCCGCAGGGCATCGAGCTCCCAGCGGCGTTGCGGGGCGTGTGGCATCAGGGTAAACGAGTAAAGGCCGCGATCATGCCAGAGGGGCACTGCGGCGCGAGCGCCCGGCCTGCCAAAACCCCCACGCCAGCCCGAGCACCGCCGCCACCAGCGAGGCCAGAAGCACGCCGAGCTTGGCTGCGTTGAGCAGGTTGGTGTCGTCGAAGGCGAGGGTGGCGATGAAGATCGACATGGTGAAACCGATGCCTGCGAGCAGGCCGACCAGGAAGAGGCCCGACCAGGTCACGCCCGGCGGCAGGCGGCACCAGCCCAGGCGCACGGCCAGCCAGCTGGCCGCCACCACGCCCACCGGCTTGCCAATGACCAGTGCCAGCAGCACACCCAGCGTGACCGTCTGGGCGCTGCCCAGGCTCAGGTCCACGCCGCCGATCGTCACGCCCGCGTTGGCGAGGGCGAACAGCGGCATCACGCCAAAAGCGACCCAGGGGTGCAGCGCCATCTGCACGCGGGTCACCGGTGGCAGCACCTCACGCTGCGCCTGCCGCAGTTGCTTGAGAGGCCCAGCGAGTTCGTTGGGGGTGGGATCGTTGCGCGTGTTCAGCTCGTCGAGCGCGTGCCGCGCCGCGTCCAGCGGCTGTTCGCGCATGCGCCCCGGTAGCACCGGCGTCATCAGGCCGAGCACCACGCCGGCCAGCGTGGGGTGCACGCCGGTCTGCAGCAGGCCCAGCCACAGCACCGCACCCGGCACGACATAGGCCCAAGCCGAACCGATGCCGATCTGCTGCAGGCCCAGCACCATCAGCACGCCCAAGCCGGCCACCAGCAGGCCACTGAAGTCCAGCCCGCCCGAGTAGAACGCCGCGATGATCAGCACCGCGACGATGTCGTCGATGATGGCCAGGGCCAGCAGCAGCACCCGCACGTTGCCCGGAATGGTGCGACCCAGCAGCGCCAGAATGCCCACGGCGAACGCGATGTCGGTCGCGGTAGGCACAGCCCAGCCGCGCAATTGCGTGGGGTCGGTGTTGAGTGCGACGTAGATCAGCGCCGGCACCAGCAC
The DNA here is from genome assembly GCA_040385485.1 of Pseudomonadota bacterium. Classification (GTDB taxonomy): domain Bacteria; phylum Pseudomonadota; class Gammaproteobacteria; order Burkholderiales; family Burkholderiaceae_C; genus Hydrogenophaga. Next base: position 17,033 of record JAZKHJ010000071.1, read on the forward strand.
CCCACCCAGCGCAGCGGCCAGGGGCAGGGCCGCGAGCTGCAGGCTGGCCAGTGCACCTTCGTGGATCTCGCGCCGGATCTCCATGCCCACGACCAGAAAGAACACGGCCATCAAGGCGTCGTTGATCCAGAAATGCAGGGACTGGGAAAACACATGGTTGCCCAGGCCGATCGACACCGGCGCGTGCCACAGCGCGTGGTAGCCAGCGGCGGCGGGCGAATTGGCCCAGATCAACGCAATGGCTGCGGCCAGCAGCAGCACGATGCCGCTGACAGCTTCGATGTGGAGAAAGCGATCGAGGGTGGAGAAGGCGCGCTCGGCCAGAATCTGGGCGCGAGGCAAGGACTGCCGAGAGGTATTTCGGTTCATGGTCGTGTTGATACCGCGTGGCGGCCCGACCAGCGCAAACAACCTGTTTCGTTGCGACATGCAACGCGAACACCCTCGTGCATTTTACAGGGCAGGGTATCGGGGCTCGCCTACACTCACCCAATGCCCTCTGTGCCCGACCAAGACGACGCCCGTTTCATGCGCCTGGCCTTGGCCGAAGCCCGAGCTGCCGCCGAGATCGGTGAGGTGCCGGTGGGCGCTGTGGTGGTGAAGGACGGGCGCGTGATCGCCACCGGGCGCAATGCGCCCATCGACGGCCACGACCCCACAGCCCACGCCGAGATCGTGGCGCTGCGCGCGGCGGCACAGGCACTGGGCAATTACCGGCTGGAGGGCTGCACCCTGTATGTGACGCTGGAGCCGTGCGCCATGTGCAGCGGCGCCATGCTGCATGCGCGCCTGGCGCGCGTGGTGTTCGGTGCGGCCGACCCCAAGACCGGCGCCGCCGGTTCGGTGCTCAACCTGTTCGATCACGCGCAGCTCAACCACCAGACAGAGGTGCAGGGCGGTGTACTGGCCGAGGAGGGCGCGCACTTGCTACGTGGTTTTTTCAAGGAGCGGCGCGTGAACCTGCATCCCCTGCGCGACGACGCGCTGCGCACACCCGATGACCGCTTTGGGGGCCTGCCCGGCTACCCCTGGGCGCCGCACTACCTGAGCGACCTTCCGGCGCTGGACGGCTTGCGCATGCACTACCTGGACGAAGGGCCTGCGCACGCGCCCTTGACCTGGCTCTGCCTTCACGGCAACCCGGCGTGGAGTTACTTGTATCGCAAGATGATCCCGGTGATGTTGGCCAGCGGAGCGCGCGTGGTCGCACCCGACCTGATCGGTTTTGGCCGCAGCGACAAGCCCAAGAAGGAGAGCGCGCACACCTTCACATGGCATCGCCAGGTGCTGCTTGAATTCATCGAGCGACTCGACCTGCGCAACGTGGTGCTCGTGGTGCAGGACTGGGGCGGCCTGCTGGGCCTCACGCTGCCGATGGAGGCGCCCGAGCGCTACCGCGGTCTGCTGGTGATGAACACCACACTGGCCACGGGCGACGTGCCGCTCTCGCCCGGCTTCCTGGCATGGCGCACCATGTGCGCGCAAAACCCCGAGTTCGACGTTGCGCGCCTGTTCTCACGCGGCAACCCGCAGATGAGCGCCGACGAATGCGCCGCCTACAACGCGCCGTTTCCCGACCGTGGGCACCGCGCCGCGCTGCGCGTGTTTCCAGCCTTGGTCCCCGAGCAACTGGACGACGACGGTGCGGCCCTCAGCCGGCGGGCGAAGGCCTTCTGGTCCACCCAATGGAAAGGGCAGAGCCTCATGGCCATTGGTCAACAAGACCCCGTGCTGGGCGAACCGGTGATGCGGGCACTACACGCTTCGATCCGCGGATGTCCCGAGCCGCTCTTGATCCCGCAGGCCGGTCATTTCGTGCAGGAACATGGCGAGGCCGTTGCACTCACTGCAGTGCGCCATTTCAGCGCTTGAGCACCTCGATAATGGGGGCCTTTTGCAGTGCCCCGAACCCATGAGCCACATCTACATCTATTCCCCCTCCAGCGCGGTGCGCGACAAAGCCGCGTTTCGCCGAGGGGTGGCGCGGCTCAAGGTCCTCGGGCACGAGGTGGAGATCGACGGGGCGGCCCTGTCCAGCCACATGCGTTTTGCCGGCGACGACGCCACGCGCCTGGCAGCGATCGGCCGTGCGGCCGCGAGTGGTGCCGATGTGGCGCTGATTTCCCGCGGAGGCTACGGGCTCACGCGCATTTTGGGCGAGCTGCCCTTCAAGAAGATCACCAAGGCCATTGAAGGCGGCACCCGGTTTGTGGGCCTGAGCGACTTCACCGCCCTGCAGATGGCCTTGCTGGCCAAGACCGGCGCTTGCACATGGGCTGGTCCGGCGCTGGGTGAGGACTTTGGCGCCGAAGCGCCCGACGACATCATGGAGGCGTGTTTTGACGACCTGGTGATCGGCCAAGGTGAAGGCGCAGGCTGGCGGCTGCCCGCTTCCGACCTTCCATCCATGAAGCCCGGCAAGGCCGATGCGCAGCCCGCCCTGCGGGTCCGGTCGGCCACCTTGTGGGGCGGCAACCTCAACGTGATCTGCTCTCTGGTCGGCACGCCCTACCTGCCCGCCATCACCGGCGGCATCCTGTTTCTGGAAGACACCAACGAACACCCTTACCGCATCGAGCGCCAGATCACGCAGTTGCTCAATGCGGGCATCCTGGGCCGGCAGAAAGCGGTGCTGATGGGATCGTTCAACCGGTTCAAATTGGTGCCTGGCTACGACCGTGGCTTCAAGCTGCAGACCGTGGTGGACTGGTTGCGGAGCCAGACGAAGACCCCTGTGTTCACCGGCCTGCCGTTTGGCCATGTGCCGACGAAGGTGCTGCTGCCCGTGGGGCAGAAAGTTGACCTGATGGTGGATGGGCGTGATGCCCTGATCTACTGGGGTTGATGCGGCTGCAGCGATGCGGGCCGGGCTGAGCTCAACGGCTGCGCAAGCGGGATGAGTTGATCAGGCTTTTTGGCACGAGGCCCTGAAACACTGGGGACAGGCTTTGAACCCGGTGCACCGCCAGCGCCTCGCCATACAGCTGGCTCAAGACGGCGACCATTTCGGCGCGAGCAAACCACAAGGCGTGAGGGTCGTGGAGGTACTTGAGGCGTCGCACCAACTGGGGATTGATCTGGGCACCATCTTCTCCCAGCACATCCAGCATCGCTTTTCGCACCGGCTCCAGCGCCTCGCCCGGATCCCGATGGACCTCCGGCCCCAGAAGAGCAGAAATGCTGTTGCGAATACCGGGTTTGAACCAGCGCATGGGATGTCCTCAACGACTTTTATATGAATCCGTGTCTAGGATACGTTCACTCACACTCATCGTGCAATCCCGTACGTCATTTACTTTTACAAAAACAACATTTAAATCAAAGGTTTACGGGGATATTTTTATCTCCTGCTTTAGGTTTGTAGTACCTTTTGTATCAATTTGAGATAAACATGCGTCTCTGGATTAATACCCCGTTGGTTCAGCGTTTGCCAAGAACGCAACAAGATCCGCAAAAAGATCGCGCGCGGATGTGTTTGTTCGTGACAAGGCGTTGCCAGGGGCCTGTGCTTTAATCCAGCCGATATTCTTTTGCTCTATGGCTGAACTGACAATTGCGTTCGTGGATTTAACGGGGAGCGTCTCGGTGTTCGAAACACTGGGAAACGACCGCGCCACGATGGTGGTGACCAAGCTGACCCAATGGATCGGCACCACGGGCATGGAGCACGGCGGCGTGGTCGTGAAAATGTTGGGCGACGGTGTTTTACTGTCGTTCTCCAGCAACCGCCTGGCGGTGGAGGCCATGGTCCAGATCCAGCAGGAACATGCCAAACGCGTGGTTCAGTGGCCCAACCGCCTCAAACTCATGATGCAGATCGGCATGGCACGCGGCCAGGTCGTGGTGGTCGATGGTGACTGCTTTGGGGATGCCGTGAACCTTGCTTCACGCCTGAGCGATCTGGCCGGTGGAGAACAGATTCTGGCGACGGACAACGTGGTGCGCGAACTCGGCGCCCGCACCCCGGTGCGCAGCCGCAGCCTGGGGCCCATCCGGATCAAGGGCCGCACAGAACCCTGTGAGGTGTTTCGCATTGAATGGCAGCAGGAAATGCTCTCCGAGTTCCTGACCTTGCCCGCCGACCTGCATGCCCTCCTGCCGCCCAAGGACGTGGGCATGGGCGGGATCGAGCTGGCCTGGCTGGACACCAACCGCAGCTTCGGCGTGACCGAGTTGCCTCTGAAGATCGGGCGTGTGCCCGAAGCCGACTTCGTGGTCAGCGATCCACGCGTCTCCCGCATGCACACCAGCATCGACATCCGCTCCGGCAATTACGTGCTCGAGGACATCAGCAGCTACGGCACCTGGGTGCGCTTTGCGGGTGGCGACAACGTGATTGCGCTGCGTCGCCAGGAATGCATGCTGCACAGCGACGGCGAAATTGCGCTCGGTGCACCGTTCACCGATTTCAGTGCGCCCACGGTGAGCTTCAAGCTGGTCAATGGCAACATGGTGCTTGGGCGCAAACCCCCTCCCAACTGACCGTCCGCCAATCGGTTGCGGCAACCACGGCACAAGGCCGTGGACAGTCTTCCAAAAAACACGCAGGAGACACCATGCGCTGGATCAAAGGCTTCTTCAAACTCCTGGTGGTGCTGCTGGTCGCTGCGGCGGTCGTGGCCGCCTACTATGCGCAGAGCAGCCTGCCCAAGATGAATGGATCTCTGCAGTTGAACGGTCTGAGTGCGCCGGTCAAGGTGCACCGCGATGCCAGCGACGTGACACACATCCTGGCCAGCCGGCCAACAGATGCCTGGAAGGCCATGGGCTATGTGCACGCGCAAGAGCGCGGTTGGCAACTGGAATTCAACCGGCGCGTGATGCGCGGTGCGCTCTCCGAAGTGCTCGGCCCTGCCACCCTTGAGACCGACAAGCTCATGCGCACACTGGGCATCCGTGAGGCCGCGAAGCGGCAGTGGGATGGCTTGCCCAGCGATGCACGCCTGGCCCTGGAGGCCTACAGCGAAGGGGTCAACGCGTTCTTTGCCAACAGTTCCCAGGCACGGTCGCCCGAATTCCTTTTGTTGGGTGTGGATCCGGGTCCCGAAGCCCGGGCCGGGCGCTATTGGGATCCGCTGGACAGCGTGGGCTGGTCGCTCATGATGGCGCTGGACCTCGGTGGCAACTGGGGCAACGAATTCGCGAGACTCACCGCCCTGCAAAGCATCGACACGCCGGCGTTGTGGCAATTGTTCCCCCCCTATCCGGGTGAACAGCCTGCGGCCACGGGCGACCTGGCCGCCCTGTACCGGGGTCTTGGTCTGTACCGAAGCGCGCCGGCCACCACCTCGTCGGCCAGGCCCGGAGAGTCGCAAAGCATGGCTGCGCTCATCGGCCGCGACATGCAGCGCTGGGCGAACGAGCTGGGCAATATCGAAGGCAAGGGCTCCAACAACTGGGTGGTGTCGGGCGCGCGCAGCAAGAGCGGCATGCCCTTGCTGGCCAACGATCCGCACCTGGGGTTGAGCGCGCCAGCCATCTGGTATTTCGCGCGCTTGCAGGCGCCCGATGCGGACGGTATCAAGGGCATGGACGTGATCGGCGCCACCTTGCCCGGCACGCCGTTCGTGGTGCTCGGACGCACCGAGCAGGTTGCCTGGGGGTTCACCAACACCGGGCCCGACGTGCAAGACCTCTACATCGAGCAGATCAACCCGGCCAACCCGGCGCAGTACCGGGTGCCGGGCAGCACCGCCGAGCCGGTCTGGGCGGACTTCGCCCTGCGCATGGAAACCATCCGCGTGAAGGGTCAGCCCGACGTGAGCCACATGGTGCGCAGCACACGCCACGGCCCGGTGCTCAGTGACGCGCAGGCGCGCCATGGCGAGGTCATCGACACCAGCCGTTTCGTGCTCGCCCTGCGCTGGAGCGCTCTCGATGCCGACAACCGCAACGTGGTGGCCACGATCGAATCAAACCGCGCGCAGTCGGTGGCCGATCTGACGAAGGCGTTTGCCGATTTCCATTCGCCGATGCAGAACGCTTTGATGGCCGATCGAACCGGCGTCATATCCTACAAGGCGGTGGGCAAGATCCCCGTCAGGGCAGCGGACAACGACATCCGCGGCGTGGCCCCGGCCCCGGGCTGGGAGGCCCGGTACGACTGGGCAGGCTGGCTGCCCTTTGAAGACACACCGCAGGACGCGGGTGAGCGCGGCTGGATCGCCACCGCGAACCAGCGCATCCACGCCGCCGACTACCCGCACTTCCTCACGCAGGACTGGGCGCCGTCGTACCGGCAGGAACGCATCGAAGCGTTGTTGCAGGCCACGCCCCAGCACACGGTGGCGTCTTTCCAGACCATGCACGGCGATCTTCAATCGGCCGCCACGGTGCGCCTGCTGCCGTTCCTGCAAAAGACCCCGTCGAGCCACCCGCTGGCCGCTGCAGCACAGGCGCAACTCAAGGAGTTCAACGGAGAGATGCGAGCGGACTTGGCGGCACCCTTGATCTACACGGCGTGGGTGGATGCCTTCACGCGCCAGGTGTTGGGTGAGCGGCTTGGACAGGCACGCTTTGAGAGCATGTACGGCAAGCGCCTGTTTCGCAACGCGGTCGAGGGCATCCTGGAGCGCAACGACACCGCGTGGTGCGGCGCGGCAGGTTGCGAGGCGGCGAGCACGCGATCGCTCGATCGCGCGCTCGATCAGTTGCGGGTGAAGCAGGGTGACAACGTGGCCAGCTGGCGCTGGGCCGACGCCCACCCGGCCATCTCCATCCACCGTCCGATGAGCAACGTGAAGGCGCTGGCGCCGTTCTTCGAGGTGCGCTCGCCCACGGGCGGCGACCCGTTCACGATCAATGTGGGGCAGTACCACCTGGACAAGGCCGATGCGCCGTTTGCCAACCGGCACGCGGCCAGCCTGCGCGCCATCTACGACCTGGCCGACATGGACAACTCGCGATTCATCTACCAGACCGGGCAGAGCGGCAACGTGTTCTCGGGCCGCTACCGCGACATGAGCAAGACCTGGTCGGCGGTGGAGTACCGGGCGCTCACCATGAAACCCGGCGAGTGGACTTCCACGCTCGAGCTGACACCCTGAGAGGGGTGCGTTACTTCAAGTTGCCTGAGAGGAACTGAGCGAGGCGCTCGCTCTTGGGTCGGGCCAGCACCTCGGCGGGCACACCCTGTTCCTCGATGCAGCCCTTGTGCAGGAAGATCAGGTGCGAGGACACCTCGCGCGCGAAGCCCATTTCGTGCGTGACCACCACCATGGTGCGGCCTTCTTCGGCCAACAACTTCATCACACGCAGCACCTCGCCGACCAGTTCGGGGTCGAGTGCGCTGGTGGGCTCGTCGAACAGCATCACGTCGGGCTCCACGGCCAGCGCGCGCGCGATCGCCACACGCTGCTGCTGGCCACCGCTCATGTGCGAGGGATAGCGGTCTTCCACGCCCCGCAGGCCCACGCGTTCCAGGTAGCGGCGCGCGGTCTCCACCGCTTTGTCCTTCGGGATGCCCAGCACGTGCACCGGCGCTTCAATGATGTTCTGCAGCACCGTCATGTGGGCCCAGAGGTTGAAGTGCTGGAACACCATGGCCAGCTTGGTGCGCAAGCGCTGCAACTGGGCGGCGTTGACCGCGCGCAACTCGCCGCGCTTGTCCGCCTTGAGCTGCAGCTCTTCGCCGGCGAGGATGATGCGACCGGTGTTGGGGTTCTCCAGAAGGTTGATGCAACGCAGCAGCGTGCTCTTGCCCGAACCCGAACTGCCGATCAGGCTGATCACGTCGCCAGCGCGCGCCTGCAGCGACACGCCTTTGAGCACTTCGTTGGCACCAAAACGCTTGTGGATGTCGTGGACTTCCAGCAAAGGGCGGCCGGGCGTTCGGGTGGCGGTGGTTTCTGCAGTCATGTTCGATGCCCGATGGAGATGGAAACTCAGGCGCCCAGCAGGTCGCCCGAGCGGAACGGTGTGGCGCCGGCGATCTTGCCGACTTCTCCGCCTGCAACGATGTAGCGGTCGCGCACGGTGGCATACAGCACGCCCGAGACCTCGGAGCGCACCTCATGCACCCGTGACCGTGCAGCGGCCGTGGGGTCGATCACCTCGGCCACCACGTCGCCCACGTCCAGGTGCGTACCGGGTTTGGCCAGAAACACCAGCACACCCGGTACCGGTGAACGCAGTGTCTGCGAGCCCGCCAGCGGCGTCGGTTTGCAAGCCATGGGCGGCAGCGTGCGCGGCGCGATGGCAGCCAGGGCGCCCGTGTGCTCCAGGAAAGCGAAGATCGCCTGTGCGTCCTGCCGGGCGATGTCATGCGACACGTCTCCCTCGCCACGCAGCTCCACCGTGGTGCTGGCACACGCCTGGGGCAGGGGGGCCCTCACGCCTTGGGCGCGCAGCGCAGCGGCCAACTGCCACCACAGACCCGAGAGGCGCTCGTCGAACGGCCCGCCGCCAGACTCGCGCGCCAGCAGCACGGCTTGGCAGCCGAGCAAGCGCGCCAGCGGCTCGAATGGTGGCCAGCAGGCCTCTTCGCTGTAGAGGTGCATCACCGCGTCGTTGTCGCAGTGGAGGTCGAGCGCCAGGTCGGCGTCATGGGAGAGCAGCAGCAACCGTCGGCGCATGCTGTCGAGTTCGCTGGCGGGCTGCCACTGGGCGAGCCACTCGCCCACCAGTTTGCGCACCATGGCCACGTTGGCATGCGCGTCGGGGCCCATGCGGGAACTGGCGTCGGCCAGTACGGCGGCTGCCATGTCCGGGTAGTGGCGGTTGAAATTCTGTGCGGTGTCGAACTCGAAACGGCCCATGGCGCGGTGGTCCAGGCGTTGGCTCAGGCCGATCGGGTTGGCCGCGGGAACCACGATGATCTCGCCCAGCAGGAGCCCCGCCTTTTCGGCCTCTTCCAGCCGCTCTCGCAAATGGTGCGCGACCAGCATCCCGGGCAGTTCTTCGGCGTGCAGGCTGGCCTGTATGTAGACCTTGGGACGAGCGCCGGGCGTGCCAAAGTGAAAACCTACCAAGGTCTTCTGACTGCCCAGGCTTGGGCTCAGCAGGGGGTATTCGGTGCGTTGCATGGTTCGACGAAGGCCGCGGCCCTCAATGTCCGCGGGGTGCCAGGTGGGCCAGGAAGCGCCGCTCGGCGAGCTTGAAGGCTCCCACCAGGCTGAACGTGATGGTGAGGTAGATCGCGGCCGCAAAAATGTAGGCCTCGAAGGGCAGGTAGAAGTCCGAATAGATGCGGCTGGCGGCGGCGGTCACATCCAGCATGGCAGGCACCGTGCTGGCCAGACTGGTGGCGTGCAGCATCATCACCACCTCGTTGCTGTAAGCCGGGAGGGTGCGGCGAATGGCGCTGGGCAGCACGATGCGGCGCATCGCCGTGGCGGAGCTCATGCCCATGGCCTGCGCGGCCTCGATTTCACCGGCCGCGGTTTCCCGGATCGCTCCCGCCAGCATCTCGGCGGTGTAGCCAGCGGTGTTCAGGCTGAAGGCGAGCAACGCGCAGAAGAATGGCTCCTTGAAGTGCGTCCAAGGCCATACGTCGTTCCAGCGCTCCTGGATCCAGTCCAGTTGCGCCAGGCCGTAATAGATCATGTAGAGCTGGATCAGCAGCGGCGTGCCGCGGATGACGTAGGTGTAGGCACCGACGAGCCAGCGCAGCGGCGCCACCGAGCTCGTCAACGCCAGCGCGAACAGCACGGCGAGCACCGTGCCCACGCCCAGCGACGAGAGCAGCAACCACAAGGTGGTGATGAGACCCTCGCCATACATGGCCAGGGTGCTGGGCTGAAAGATGACATCCCATTTCATGGCTGTTGCTCAGGTGTTGGCGCGTTTCACGCCCAAGCTGAAGCGTCGATCCAGCCAGCGCAGCGCCCACAGGGACACGGAGGTGTAGACCAGGAACAGCGCAGCGGCAAACAGGAAAAAGGTGAATGGCTCGCGGGTGGCCGCACTGGCCTGTTTGGCCAGGTAGGTCATCTCCTGCAAACCGATCAGGCTCACGAGCGCCGTGGCCTTGATCAGCACCAACCAGTTGTTGGTGAAGCCGGGCAGGGCGTAGCGCACCATTTGAGGGGCTGTTATGCGCAAGAAAGTGCGCACAGGGCCCATGCCGAACGCCCACGCAGCTTCCATCTGCCCCTTCGGGATCGAGAGGATGGCGCCGCGGAAGGTCTCCGTCATGTAGGCGCCATATATGAAGCCGATGGTGAGCATGCCCGCCAGGAACGGGTTGATGTCGACCGAGGATTTGCTGCCCATCGATTCGAGCAGGTGATTGAGTCCGATGGTGCCGCCATAGAAGATCAGCAGCATGAGCACCAGCTCGGGAATGCCACGCACCAGCGTGGTGTAGACGGTGGCCAGCCCCACGAGAATGGGGCGGCCGGAGAGTTTGGCCACCGCGCCAAGCAGACCCAGCAGGATGGCCACCACCAGGGCGGCCAGTGAAACGCCCACCGTGAGGAGGGCGCCCTGCAGGATCGAGGCGAAGTAGCCGGACAGCACGCTACAGCTTAGTTGCCGTACACGTCGAAGTCGAAGTACTTCTTGCTGACCGTCTCGTAGACGCCGTTGGAGCGAATGGACTTGATGGCGGCGTTCAACTCATCCTTGAGAGCGGTTTCGCCTTTGCGCAGGGCCACGCCAACGCCGGTGCCGAAGTACTTCGCATCTGCGAGCACCGGGCCCACGAAGCCGTAGCCAGCGCCTTCAGGCTTGCTCAGGAAGCCGCCATTGACTTCAACCTGGTCAGCCACCGTGCCGTCCAGACGGCCGGACTTGATGTCCAGGTAGACCTGGTCCTGGGCTTCGTAGGGAACCACGCTCACGCCGGCGGCCTTGAGTTCACCCATGGCGTACTTCTCTTGTGTGCTGCCTTTGAGCACGCCGATTTTCTTGCCCTTGAGTGACGCGACATCGGTGAATGCCGTGCCCGTCTTCACGACGATGCGGCTGGGCGTGAAATAGTACTTGTCGGTGAAGTCAACGACCTGCTGGCGCTCTTCGGTGATCGACATCGAGCTGATGATGGCGTCGTATTTCTTGGCCTGCAGGCCGGGGATCATGCTGTCCCAGACTTGTTCGACGTAAACGCATTTGCGTTTGATTTCTTTGCACAACGCTTCTGCGATGTCCACGTCAAAACCGGTGGGTTTGCCATCTGCGGTTTTGAAGGTGAAGGGCTCGTAGGTCGGGTCGATCGCAACCTTGAGTTCAGGCAACTCGGCTGGTGCAGGTGCCGCAGCCGGAGCGGCAACGGGTGCAGCAGGTGCGGCTGCTGGTGCCGGAGTTTCGGTCTTGCCGCAACCAACCAAGGCGGCGGCGCCAATCAGGCTCAGGGACAAAAGGAGGTTTTTCATGGACATCTTTCAATGGCGGTTATGTTGATCGCCAAATGGGTTGATACAAGCGTTTGGATTGTAGGTTGACGCTTCAGGGTGCACCGTCATTGGGCTGCAGGTGTTTCCCCGCATAGTAGGGATGTACGGTCTGGATAAGGCGCGGGAATACTAAGCAAGCTTCAAGCCCGAAGCAACAAATTCTTCCGCACTTTTAACTATACATAATATACATCGTGGAATGTCAAGATGCATCGTGCAAGCGGCCTTGCAGGAACGGCTAGTGACGTTGGTCGTCTCGGCAAGCAACCAACCGCTGAGCCAGCCGCTGGAGAAAGACGTTGTCCACGCGAGCCTCGTTGCCAGCGGAAAACCCCGCGCTGTGCGGCGTGATCAGTGCGTTCTGCAGGTCCCATAGCGCACTGTCCGGGCTCAACGGCTCTTGTTCAAACACGTCGAGATAGGCGCCGATGACATGTCTGTCGCGCAGTGCCTGGACAAGCGCTGTTTCGTCAATCACCGAGCCTCGGGATACGTTGATCACGCGCGCTCCGTGGCGCAACAGACGCAGTCGACGCGCGTCGACGAGGCGCTGTGTCTGCGGGCTGAGAGGACACGCCAGGACGAGCCAGTCCGTGTCCGGGAGCCATTCATCAAGCTTGTCGTAGGTGCTCACCGGCCAAGCGCAGCCTTCTGTGGTTTGTCGATGACGCACCACGCGCACGCGCAGGCCGAACACCTCCACGTAGCGCGCGATCGCCTGACCCACAGGGCCCCAGCCCACCAGTGTGACCGTCTGGCCCTCAAGGTCCTCGGGCAGTCCTGTCTGCAGCAAGGGCTGCCACAGATGCAGCGCCTGCGCCTCGCGCAACAGTGGAAAGTGCCGCGCAAGCGACAGGATGGCGGCCACCGCCGACTGCGCAACGATGGTGGCATTGGTGCCCGGTGACGTGGTGAGTTCCACACCTCGCTCCTGCAGCCGTTGGTAGATGTCGCGATCAGCGCCTGCCGAATGCACATGCACCCAGCGCAGCGTTGGTGAGCGTTCCAGGGCGTCGTAGAAGCACCGCGTCTCGGGCAGGATGTCCTGTTTGGTTGACAGACCGGTCACGTCTCGTGAAACGAATGCCCAGTCGAAGCCGCCCTCCTCGACACCCACCATCTGCAGCTTCGCGCTCCCGGCAAGCGCACGGATGCGTTCGCTCAGGCGCTCGCGGCACACTGCAGACAGCAGCAAGCGCATCGGGCGGGCACCGATCATTCGGCAGTGGCTCCCGATGCCTCCACGATGGCTTTCCACTTCACGCTTTCCTGCTGGATGAAGCGACTGAACTGCTCGGGCGTCCCTCCGACCGGGTCAGCGCCCTCGTTGATCATCTGCGTCTCCAGCCCGGGCAGCACCTCAATGACGGCCTTGTTCAGCGCAGCGACAACAGCTGGGGAGGTGCCTTTCGGGGCGAAGAAACCGAACCACGAGCCGGCTTCAAAACCGGGGTAGCCCTTTTCCTGCACGGTGGGCACGCCGGGCAAAGAGCGCGAAGGTTTGGCGCTGGACACTGCCAGCGCACGCAGCTTGCCCGCCTTGACGTGCTGTATTGCCGACGGAATGGTCGCGAACATGAACTGCAGGCGGCCTGCGAGCAGATCGTTGAGCGCATTGGCCCCGCGGTACGGCACGTGCACAGCCTGACTGCCCACACGCTGCGCCAGCATGTGGCTGGACAGGTGCGACGAAGTGCCCACCCCGGTGGAGCCGTAGTTGAGTTTGCCGGGGCTGGACTTGAGCAGCGCGACGAATTCTTCGAAGGTGTTTGCCGGCACGGAAGGGTGCACCACGAGCATGTTGGGCACATCGGCGATCTGCACGACCGGCACCAGCTCCTTGAGCGGATCGTAGGGCAGCGACTTGTAGAGCCACGGGTTCACCGCGATCGGCCCGACCGAGTTGATGATGAATGTGTGACCGTCGGGCGCAGCCCTCACCACGCTTTCGGTGCCGATGTTGCCGCCCGCGCCGGGCTTGTTGTCGATCACGAAGGTCTGTCCGAGCTTCTCGCCCAGCCTGGTGGAGACGGACCGCGCGATGATGTCGGTGGTGCCACCGGCAGTGAAAGCGACAACGACCTTGACGGGTCGATCGGGCCATTTGGCGTCCTGAGCCCAGGTCGCGCTCGCGCTGCCAAGGCATGCCAGGCTCACCGCGGCGGCGTTGAAGATGCGCCGGCGCATGGCGGCGAAGTGAGCAGGGTTCATTGGTGTCTCCTCTTTGAGGTGATTCTTGTGGCGGTTACGTCGGTACTCAGGTGCGGTAGCCGGGATCGATGCGATCGAGCATGCGCAGCAGCGCCGGCCACTCCATGACGCCGTAGGGGCGCCGTGTGCCGGGCTGGTAGTTGTTCCATGTCTCTTCAAGCACGGCTGGCGTCACGGGCATCAACGGGCTGTTGCAGGCCATGGCTGCCAGTTGAGAGCGGCAAGCAAGTTCCAGCCGATGCATCCAGTTGAAGGCCTCGCCCACGGTGCGGCCGACGGTCAGCGCCCCGTGGTTGCGCAGAATCAGGGCCTCACCCGTCCCAAGGTCCTGGACCAGCGAGGCTTGCTCCGTGAGGTCGAGCACGACGCCTTGGTACTCGTGGTAGCCGATGCGCAGAAAGCGCATGGCCGTCTGCGTGATTGGCAGCAAACCGCACTGCAGCGAAGACACCGCCATCGATGCCCAGCTGTGGGTGTGGATCACGCAGGCCACCTCGGGCCGCGCTTCATGAACAGCGCTGTGAATGACGTAGCCCGCCTTGTTGATACCGTAGTCCAGCTCGCCGAAATCGGGTTTGGCGAGCACTGTGCCGTCGTGGCTGACCTTGATCAGGCTGGATGCGGTGATTTCCTCGTACATCAGTCCATAGGCGTTGATGAGGAAGGCATCGTCCTCATCGGGTACGCGCGACGAGATGTGGTTGGCCATCATGTCGGCCATGCCGTAGTGCGCCACCAGCCGATAGCAGGCAGCCAGATCCACCCTCGCCTTCCATTCCGCGGGCGAGCACCGGGACTTCATTGAGGGGATTTCCAAATGTCCTTCGGGCAGGTCGTTCATGGCGTCGCAATAGAGGGAGGTTCGACTGCGAATGTAGCCAGCCCGGCTGGGCGGGTGAACGGAGGCAACGGCATGAGGGCATCACGAACGGTGATGGCATGACGAGGGGAAACCCCTTTGCCACAGGCGCGAAAAAAGCCTGGACTTCAAAAAGAAAAAACCCGACGCAAGGTCGGGTTTGTCTCACATCCATCTGCTCGCTTGAGCAGATGTGTTCGGTCATTCTTCTACGAATGCTTCTTCGCGCTTCTTCTTGATGGAAGGCAGCAACACGATCACCAGCAACAAGGCGGCCGCGCCCAACAAGGATGCCGAGATGGGTCGTGTGACGAACACCGACCAGTCGCCGCGCGAAATGAGCAAGGCGCGGCGCAAGTACTCTTCCATCATCGGACCGAGGATGAGGCCCAGCAGCAGAGGTGCCGGCTCGCAGCCCAGCTTGATGAAGCTGTAACCGATGAGACCAAAAAGGGCCACCATCCAGATATCGAAGCTGTTGTTGTTGGTTGAATAGACGCCGATCGCGCAGAACATCAGGATGGCGGGAAACAGCCAGCGATAGGGCACGGACAACAGTTTGACCCACACGCCGATGAGCGGCAGGTTCAAAACCACCAACATCAGGTTGCCGATCCACATCGATGCGATCAATCCCCAGAAGAGCTCTGGGTTGGAGGTCATCACCTGCGGGCCTGGCTGGATGTTGTGAATGGTCATCGCGCCCACCATCAGCGCCATCACAGCGTTGGGCGGAATGCCCAAGGTGAGCAGCGGAATGAAGGAGGTTTGCGAGCCAGCGTTGTTGGCTGCCTCGGGTGCCGCCACGCCGCGAATATTGCCCTGACCAAAAGGCACTTCGCCTGGCTTGAGCTTGGTCTTCTTCTCGATGGTGTACGCCGCAAAGGACGACAGAAGTGCACCGCCGCCGGGCAGGATGCCCAGCACCGAACCCAGCGCGGTGCCACGCATGACGGCGGGCGCCATGCGCTTGAAATCTTCCTTGGTGGGCATGAGGCCATGGACCTTGCCCGTGAACACTTGGCGCGTGGCCTCGTCATGCGACAAGTTGCTGATGATCTCGCCGTAGCCAAAGATGCCCATGGCGATCACGACGAAGCTGATGCCGTCGGTCAACTCGGGAATGTCGAAGCTGAATCGGGCCACGCCGGAGTTGACGTCTGTACCGACGAGGCCAACCAGCAAGCCCAGCACGATCATGGACAGGGCCTTGAGCAGCGAGCCGGAGGCGAGCACCACGGCACCGATGAGACCCAGCACCATGAGCGCGAAATACTCGGAGGGGCCAAAGCTCAGCGCCACTTCGGTCAATGGAGGCGCAAACGCCGCCAGCACCAGTGTGCCGACACAACCGGCAAAGAAAGAGCCAAGACCCGCAGCGGCGAGTGCGGGCCCCGCCCTGCCCTTGCGCGCCATCTGGTAGCCGTCGATGACGGTGACCACCGAGGAAGATTCTCCCGGGAGGTTCACCAGGATCGCCGTGGTGGAGCCGCCATACTGCGCGCCATAGTAGATGCCGGCCAGCATGATGAGCGCGGCCACAGGCTCCAGGCCGTAGGTCACCGGCAGCAACATGGCGATGGTGGCGAGCGGGCCGATACCGGGCAGCACGCCGATGAGCGTACCCAGCAGGCAGCCCACGAAAGCGTAAAGCAGGTTCTGCAGGGTGAAGGCAACACTGAAGCCCAGTGAGAGGTTGTCGATGAGTTCCATGGGGGATGTCTCCGGTCAGGCGGTCAGGCGGTCAGGAAAGCAGGCCACACCGGGAACTGCAGGTTGAGCATGTAGACGAAGGCGCCGTAGCTGCCGACCGCCAGGAGCGTTGCGAGCATCAGGGACTCCTTGATGCTGGAGTTCGGACGCGCGAAGCCAGAGATGATCACCAGACCGTAAATGGCGACGATGAAGCCCATGGCCGGAATGCCCAGCGAGGGCAGGCCCACCAGCAGCACGCCAAAGACCAGGTTGGCCCCGAGCACAAAGCCCAAGGGGCGCCATGCGATCTTGCCGATGGGGTCGCCGTCGGGTGCCTTGCTGCGGAAAGACAGGAACGTGATCACGACGCCGAGGACTGTGAGCAAGATGCCGAGCAGCAGCGGGAAGTACCCGGGGCCCATGCGGGCCGCGTTGCCTACGTCGAAGTTCGTTGCACCCACGGCGAACGAGATGCCCACGATGGTGAACATCAATCCAGAGAAAAAGTCTTTTTGACTTGCCAGCTTCACAGTGTCTCCTCCAAATTATTGGTGGTGCGATTTTGATCCGATCAAAGCATTTGCCCCATGTGGGTTACACCTACATACGCGGTCACGCGAATTGCCTTGTCTTCGTCCTGCCGACTGCCGCCGGCAGTGCCTACCAGCGGCCCTTGGGCTGTTTCGCCCGGACAAATGCCGCGATGAGGTTGGCCGATTCGGCTCTCTGGGCGCGGTTGGCGAAATCGATGGCCGTGAGTCCTTGCTGGTTCTTCAGCAGGGGATCGGCGCCCTCTTCCAGCAGCAGCTTCACCACCGTGGGGTGGCCGTAGTGCGCGGCCATCATCAGCGGCGTCGTGCCGTTGGGTGACTCGGCGTCGATGTAGGCGTGGTGCTCCAGCAAGAGACGCGCCATGGGCAGACTCGTTTCGTCGGCGTTGGTGGCGGCGTAGTGCAAGGGGGTCCAGCCGGGCTTGTTCACTTCCGCATTGCGCGCGATCAAGCGCCGGGCTGCCTCCAGCTTGCCTTTCAGTGCCGCCATCATCAGCGGGCTCTCGTCCTTGGGAGTGCGACTTTCCACCTGCACCTTGGCCTGTCCCAGAAGAAACCCGGTGACATCCGGTGCGTCTTCACGCAAGGCCAGAAACAGCGCATGTTCGCCCTCCTCGCTTCGCGTGTTCAAGTCGAACCCGCGTTGGGCCAGCTGCCGCACCGCGCCGACATCGTCACGCTTGACTGCCGAAAAGAAGTCGCTGAACGAATCGGCCCACAGCGTGGTGGAAATCAAGAGCAACGGTACAAACAACCATTTAAAAACAAATATCTTTTTCATAGTCTTCATGTGAAACATAAAGTCAAGAGGTCGTCTGGGGTGACGTCACCCGGTCAAACAGGCGATCGAAATTCACGCTGGTGGCCTGTGCCACTTCTGCCACGGTCAGGCCCCTGATCTCGGCAATCTGTTCTGCGACCTTCGGCACGAAGGCCGGCGAATTGGTTTTGCCGCGATGGGGCACCGGTGCCAGATACGGGCTGTCGGTCTCGATCAACATGCGATCGAGCGGAACGAAGGCAGCGACCTCGCGCAGGTCGCTAGCGCTGCGAAACGTGAGGATGCCGGAGAACGAGATGTAGAAACCGAGGTCGAGCGCGGCGCGCGCGACCTCGGCGGTTTCGGTGAAGCAATGGAACACCCCACGAGCCGCATCCGTCGATCCTGCGCCGCCCTGAAACCCACCCTCCTCGCGCAGGATCGCCAAGGTGTCTTCAGAAGCGCTGCGGGTATGGATCACCAGTGGAAGGCTGGTGCGCCGCGCAGCGCGGATGTGGGTTCGAAAGCGTTCGCGCTGCCAGGCCATGTCCGCCGTGGTGCGCTCGCCCAGACGGTAGTAGTCCAGCCCGGTCTCACCAATCCCCACCACGCGCGGACGTGCAGCCCGTTCAATCAAGTCGTCCAGCGTGGGCTCCTGAACCCCCTCGTTGTCGGGGTGCACGCCCACGGTGGACCAGAGGTTGTCGTGCTCGCGCGCCAGCGTGTGGACATCTTCGAACTCTTCCAGCGTCGTGCAGATGCACAGCGCCCGGTCCACCTGCGCTTGTGCCATGGCGCACAAGATGTCGGGCAACTGGCTTTTGAGCTCTGGAAAATTCAGGTGGCAGTGGGAATCGGTGAACATGCGGGCCTTGAGAATTCGCCAACGGGAAGCGGGCCTTTGAAGGCCCGATCAGCGACACAACGGGAGAAAAGCCGCCTCAGAGCGTCTGGGTGGCACGGTCCGAGCCGAGGCTGGAGCCAAGGATTTCCTCGATCTTCAGCTTCAACATGCGCGACTTTTCGTCGGACGGGAAGCGGATGCCAACACCTTGCGTGCGCCCCCCGGATGCCTTGGCCGGGGTGACCCAAGCCACCTTGCCCGCCACCGGATAGCGCTGTGGATCGTCAGGCAGGCTGAGCAACACATAGACATCGTCGCCCAAGCGGTATTCGCGAGAGGACGGGATGAAGATGCCGCCGTCTGCGAACAGGGGAATGTAGGCTGCATAGAGCGCTGCCTTCTCCTTGATGGAGAGCTGAATCACGCTCGGGCGTGCCGCAGCTGCCGAGGGGGAAGGATTTGTGCTCATCGCTGCGAGTTTAGCGGCAATCCCGCGTCGGGTGCGCCCTGTTGCAGCCCTGCAAAGCCATACCTGGCTGGGTAATTTTTTTGAAGTCAGTGTGCCTTGGCCGCCAGCACCTGGCGGGTCCGCGCAGCCCAGGCTTCTTGCATGAGGCCAGGGTTGTAGGGGTGCTCCACGGAGCGCGCGGCTTGCATCAGTTCGCGCGACCAGGCGGCCAATGCCGTCATGCGCGGGGCGGCGGGCAGTCCCGCCGTGGGGAAAAAGCGGGCCGGTGCGCCCGAGCCATGGGCCATCAGGTCATGACACAGCTTCTGCAACACGGCGAGCTGTTGGGCTGCGGGCCAGTCGGCCAGCACCGACCAATCGCCTCGTGCCAGCGCCTGAGGCAAACCCGCCCAGGCTTTGGCATCCAGCCCGCTGGAGGCCCAGGCCAGCGCATCATCGGGTCGCCCGCCCGCCGCCTGCAGCCATACCGCAGCCTGCTCGGGCGTGGGCGGTTGGGTGGGTGATTTGCCACCCGCTTGCGCGGCGCTCACCTGCCCGATCAACCAGCCGAGCGCCTCTGCCTGCGCCGGCCAGACCATCGCGTGGGTCTGACAGCGGCTGCGGATGGTGGGCAACAGCTGGTGCGCCGACTCGGTGGCCAGGATGAAACGCACCTCGCCCACCGGCTCTTCCAGCGTCTTGAGCAAGGTGTTGGCCGACTCCATGTTCATGCGCTCGGCCGGGTAGACCAGGATCACCTTGGTGTTGCCGCGCGAGCGGGTGGTCTGGGTGAAGGCAACCGCGTCGCGCGCGGCCTCCACCCGGATCAGTTTGCTGGGCTTGCGCTTCTTGTCGTCGATCTCTTTTTGCGCACTTTCGTCCAGTGGCCAGCCCAATTCGAGGCTGAGCACCTCGGGCATGAGCGCGCACAGGTCGGCATGGGTGCGCACGTCGATGGCGTGGCAACTGCCACATTCGCCGCAGGCGCCCTGCGGCGTGGGCTGTTCGCACAGCCAGGCGCGCGCCAGCGCCAGCGCCAGATCGTATTGCCCCAGACCCGACGGGCCCGAGAGCAGCAAGGCGTGGCCCCGTTGGGCCATCAAACTGACGAGCTGGACCTGCAACCAGGGCGCAAGACTTGAACCGCTCATGGATGCACCTCGGCTTGCAGCCACCCGCGCTGCTCGAACGCCTGTCGCACCTGACGCCACACTGCGTCTTTGGGGTGGTTCGAGGCTACCCGGGCGAAGCGCGCGGGATCCTGTCGCAAGCGATCCCCGTAGCCTGCGGCCACCCGTTCGAAGAAGGCCAAGGGTTGAGATTCAAAGCGGTCGGGCAGACGCGCGCCGGCCAGGCGCTCGGCAGCCACGTCAGGTGGCAGATCGAACCACACCGTCAGGTCGGGTTGGCGCAGGCGGTCGTCCTGGGCAGGCAGCGCCTGCACCCAGCGCTCCAGCTGGCGCAGCACGTCCATGTCGAAGCCGCGCCCCGCGCCCTGGTATGCAAACGTGGCATCGGTGAAGCGGTCACAGAGAACCACCTCGCCGCGTGCCAGCGCGGGCTCGATCACCTGCTGCAGGTGGTCGCGGCGCGCGGCAAACATCAGCAGGGCTTCGCTCAGTGGGTCCATCGGGTCGTTCAGCACCAGTTCGCGCAGCTTTTCGGCCAGGGGCGTGCCACCGGGTTCGCGGGTCAGCGTGACGACCCGCCCCTGTGCCCGAAAGGCCTCGGCCAAGCCAGCAATGTGGGTGGATTTGCCCGCACCGTCGATGCCTTCAAACGTGATGAAAAGTCCGTCGGTCTGCATGAAGATGGGTGAGGTTCGAGCGGGGATCAACGGCGCAGGATGTAGCGCCGCACCGCGGCATTGTGCTCTTCCAGCGTGGCGCTGAACTGGCTTGAGCCGTCGCCTCGGGCCACGAAATAGATGGCATTGGTGTCCCCTGGCTGCACGGCCGCCCGCAGCGACGCGGCACCCGGCATGGCGATCGGCGTGGGAGGCAGCCCGGCGCGGGTGTAGGTGTTGTAGGGCGAGTCGCTCAGCAGGTCTTCGCGGCGCAGATTGCCGTCGAAACGCTCGCCCAGGCCGTAAATGACGGAAGGGTCGGTCTGCAGGCGCATGCCGATGCGCAGCCGGTTGGAAAACACACCGCCGATGCGGCGGCGGTCGCTCTCCAGACCGGTTTCCTTTTCGATGATGCTGGCCAGGATGAGCGCCTCGTCCGGCGTGCGCAGCGGCACGGTGCTGTCTCGCTGGGCCCACGCCTCGGCCAGGCGCTTGTCCATGGCCTGGGCGGCCTGGCGCAACACACTGGAGGCATTGGCGCGCTTGGCCGCGCGGTACGTATCGGGGAAAAACCGCCCTTCGGGGTGGCGACCGGGGTATCCGATGAGGGCCATGATGTCGGCCGAACTCAAGTCGTTGAGATCCTGGGTGAGGTCGGGCGAGGCGCGCACCAGATCGAAAACCTGGCGGTAGTTCCAGCCCTCCAGCAGGGTGATGCTGCGAAAGGCCTGCTCGCCCCGCACCAGCTTGGAGAGCAGGCCGCGCGGCGTGGTGCCCGGGGCAATTTCGTAGCTGCCGGCTTTGATGTCACGCGACTGGCCCGACAACCGGAACCAGCCGTACAACAGCACCCAGGGTGTCTGAACACCCGATGAAGCGAGTTTTTCGGCAACGCCGCGGGCCGACTGACCGGGCTCAATCTCCACGTCCAGGGGCTTCTGCTCGGTCACGCCAGAGGCCAGGCGCAACGGTTCATCGATCCACCACACTCCGAAGGCACCCGCGATCAACAGGGCCACCAGGGGCAGCACGAACATGAGTTTGAGTAGTCGTAACAAGGGTGTGAGCTCAGCAGGGTGATGGGTCTGGCGTGAAGCGCCTGAAGCGGGCACACGATGATAATCGGGCACTTCCACAGCGAGACGCGCGCCGCTCCGCACACCTCGCAATGAACCCCGGGCGCCCCCCAATGAACTCCATCAGTACCCCCATGACGCCACCTTTGCCTCACGAGGCCACACAAGCATTTAACGGTGTTGCCCGGTTGTCCGGGCTGGGGGTGATCCAGGTCGATGGAGAAGACGCGGCGACGTTTCTCCATGGCCAGCTCACGCACGACTTCGCGCTGCTGGGCCTGTCCGAAGCGCGCCTGGCGGCCTTCTGCTCGGCCAAGGGCCGCATGCAGGCCAGCTTCGTGGGCTTCAAGCGCAGCCATGACCAGATCCTTCTGGTTTGCAGCCGGGACCTGCTGCCCGCCACGCTCAAGCGGTTGTCGATGTTTGTGTTGCGCGCCAAAGCCAAGCTGAGTGACGCCAGCGAGGCGTTCGCCATCTGGGGCCTGGCCGGCAGCGCGGTGCCCGCCGACCTGCCCGATGCACCGTGGACGCAATGGCGCAACGAAGACACGAGCGTGGTGCGCCTGTACCCGGCCGATGAAACCGCGCGCGCCCTGTGGGTCGCCCCCGCCACCACCCCGGCGCCCGGCGGTGAGGCCTTGAGCGAAGACCTGTGGAACTGGCTGGACGTGAAAAGCGCGGTGGCCACACTCAGCCAGCCGGTGTTCGAGGCCTTCGTGCCGCAGATGCTGAACTACGAGTCGATCGGCGGCGTGAACTTCAAGAAGGGCTGCTACCCCGGCCAGGAAGTGGTGGCGAGAAGCCAGTTTCGCGGCACGCTCAAGCGCCGGGCTTACCTGGTGCACAGCCCTGAGGCCTTGGCCGCTGGACAGGAGGTGTTCCACAGCAGCGACGCCGAGCAACCCTGCGGCACGGTGGTCCAGGCGGCGCCCCACCCGGGCGGCGGCTTCGATGCAATCGTCTCCATGCAGACCAGCGCGGCCGCCGACGGCAGCCTGCACGCCGGCAGCGCCAGTGGGCCGGCGCTGAGCTTGCTGCCTCTGCCGTACTCACTGCTCGACGACATTTGAACCGGGCTCGGCCATGTGCCTGATCGCCTTTGCGCTGAACGCCGATCCGGCCTGCCCGCTGCTGATCGCAGCCAACCGCGATGAGTTTCTGGACCGCCCCACCGCGCCGCTGCACCGCTGGCGGCTGGACGACGGCACCGAGGTGGTGGGTGGCCGCGACCTGCGCGACGGCGGTACCTGGCTGGGCCTGAGCCCCCATGGGCGCCTGGCCATGCTGACCAATGTGCGCCAGCCGCTGACGTTGGCAGCACGGCGCAGCCGCGGCGAGCTCGTCACGCGCTGGCTGCAAAGCGATGGTGATGTGAAGCGGTTTGCGGCCGGCATCGCGCCGGCCGAGTACGGCGCCTTCAATCTGGTGGTGGGCGACTTCCATGCCCGCGCCTGGCACTGGCTGGGCAACCGCGACCCCGATGCGCCGCACGCCAGCGAGGCCAACGTGCTGCACCAGCGTGCACTGGATGCCGGCATCTATGGCCTGTCCAACGCAAGCCTGGACACCCCGTGGCCCAAGACCCAGCGACTGAAAGCCGCGATCGGCGAATCGCTGACCACGGCATCCGATTGGTTGTCTCCCTTGTCAGCGGCCCTGACCCACGACCAGCCGGTGCTGGACCCGGAACTCCCGCACACCGGCGTGCCAGACGACCTGGAGCGCGCACTCTCCAGCCCGTTCGTGCGCATGGCCGATCGCGCCTATGGCACGCGCACCAGCCAGGTGGTCAGCGTGCGAGCGCAGACGCAGGGCTTCGCCGTGACGGTGCATGAATGGACCCACGATCCCGCTCTGCCTGTGGCCCGCCTGGTGCCCGAACAGGCCCACCTCGAAATGCTGGTGTGGTGAGCCTCAGAGCCGCTTGAACATGGTCACGTGCGGGATGCCGGCCTCTTCGAACGGCGCGCCCAGCACTGTGTAGCCCAGCCGGGCATAGAAACCCTCGGCGCTGCGCTGGGCGTGCAGCACCACCTCGGCGTCGCCGCGCTCACGAGCCGCTTCCATCAAGGCCTCCAGGACATCGCGCCCCAGGCGACCGCCACGCAGCGTTCGGTCCACCGCCATGCGCCCGATCTTGGAGGTGCCCGGCTCGTGGGCCAGCAGGCGGCCGGTGGCCAGCGGGCGGCCGAGCCGGTTGTAGGCCACCGCGTGCACGGCGGTGGCGTCGGCCTCGTCCCACTCCAGCTCTTTCGGAATGCGCTGCTCCTCCACGAACACCGCGGTGCGCAGGCGCTGGGCGTGCGGGCCGAGTTCGCTCCAGGAGCCCACGCGCACCTCGGTCACGGCCTCGCCCGACTCGTATCCCGTGAGGATGTCGCGCAGCAACGCGGGCACCGGTCGTGAGGTCTGCGTGGCCGGGTCGGCAAAGACGTAGATGATTTCGCCGGTGATGAGGTGTTCGTCACCACGAAAGATGGCGCCCGTGAACGTGAGCGACGAGTTGCCGATGCGGCTGCATTTCATGGCCACCTCAAGCTGGTCGTCCACCCGGGCCGAGGCGTGGAACTCCACCGTGGCCTTGACCACGTACAGGTCGC
Organism: Pseudomonadota bacterium; assembly: GCA_040385485.1. Lineage (GTDB taxonomy): Bacteria > Pseudomonadota > Gammaproteobacteria > Burkholderiales > Burkholderiaceae_C > Hydrogenophaga. The sequence continues at coordinate 41,196 of JAZKHJ010000071.1, forward strand.
CGTCGAGTTGCTCCATGCTTTCCTGGTAGGGCAGACCCAGCGCGCGCCAGTAGTCGGTGATGGCGGTGTCGAAATACATCAGGTAGTGCGCGTTGAAGACGATCTTCTGCATGTCCACCTCGGCCCAGCGCACGCGCAGGCGGTGGAAGAAGCGGAAGTCGGAGCGGTGTAGGGCCATGTCAGTTCTCTTTGAAAGCTTGGCGCAGCGCCCGGGCTGCGTCGTTGTGGGCGGTCAGTGCCTGGGGAATGGCACGGCCAAGGTTGATGAAGCCATGCACCACGCCTGCGTAGATCTCGATGTCCACCGCAACCCCCGCATGCCGCAACCGGTCGGCGTACATCACGCCCTCGTCGGTGAGCGGATCGCATTCGGCCAGGCCGATCCAGGCTGGCGCGACATCGTCGAGCTCGCGTACATGGCCGTGCTCGTCCACGCCATCGAGTGGGGCAAAGCGCCAGTCGTCGCGGTCGGCCGCGCTGCGCAGGTAGTGGCCAAAGAAGTAGCTGATGTGCCGCTCCTCCAGTAGAAAGCCTTCGGCAAAGGTCTTGTGCGAGGCGGTGTCCTGGTGACCCACGCAGCCCGGGTAGAAGAGCAACTGCAGCGCCAGTGGCACACCGGCATCGCGCGCCGCGATCGCCGTCACGGTGGCCAGCGTTCCCCCGGCGCTGTCGCCACCCACCGCGATGCGGTTCGCATCCAGACCCAGCGCGCCACACTGCTCGCGCAAGCCCGTCAGGCTGTCCCAGGCGTCGTGCACGGCGGTCGGAAACTTCCACTCGGGCGCCAGCCGGTAGTCCACCGACACCACGGCGCAGTGCGCCAGGTGAGCCAGGTGGCGGCACAGCGCCGCGTGCGTGGCCACGCTGCCCACGGTGAAGCCGCCGCCGTGGAAGTACAGCAGCACCGGAAGGGCGACTTCAGAATCCGGCGCGAACAACTGCGCGCGCAATTCCACGCCATCGCGGGTGGCGAAGCGCAGGTCTTCCACCCTGGGCAGTTTGTGCGCAGGAATCTCAAGCACACCAGCGCCTGCTTCGTAGGCCAACTTGGCCTGCGCCGGCGTGAGCGCGTGCAGTGGCGGGTGCCCCGCTCGTGCGATGCGCTCCAGCACGTGGCGCATGGCCGGCGTCAGGAGCGAGCGGGGGTCGGGATGGTGGGACATGGGTCGTCATTGTGGCGGGCACGCAAAGGCGTGGTCGCAGGCCCTGTCTTTTGGGTGACGGACTGCGGGTTGGCGGCATAGGCGGATCGAGGCCTGAGCCCTATAGTTTTCGCATCAACAAAAGAAACTCACCGGAGACCGCCTTGGCCCAGATCCTCTACATCACCAACATCCTGATCGACTTCGGCGTGCTCTCGCAATTGCAGGCCGAGTGCGAACGCGTGGGCATCCGCCGCCCGCTCATCGTGACCGACGCCGGCGTGAAAGCCGCGGGTCTGCTGGACAAGGCCACCGCTGCCCTGCCCGGCCTGAGTCCCGCGGTGTTCGACCAGACCCCGTCCAACCCGACCGAGGCTGCCGTGCGCGCCGCCGTGGCGGTGTACCAGGCTCAGGGTTGCGACGGACTCATTGCGCTGGGCGGCGGCAGCGCCATCGACTGCGCCAAAGGCGTGGCCATCGCCTGCACCCACCCCGGCCCGCTCAAGACCTACGCCACCATCGAAGGGGGCTCGCTGAAGATCACCGACCGCGTGCCACCGCTCATTGCCGTGCCCACCACGGCGGGCACCGGCAGCGAGGTGGCGCGTGGCGCCATCGTGATCGTGGACGATGGCCGCAAGCTCGGCTTTCACAGCTGGCACCTGGTGCCCAAGACCGCCCTGCTCGACCCCGAACTCACCCTGGGGCTGCCGCCCATGCTGACCGCCGCCACCGGCATGGACGCCATCGCCCATTGCATGGAAACCTTCATGGCGCCGCCCTTCAACCCGCCGGCCGACGGCATTGGCCTTGATGGCCTGGCGCGAGGCTGGGCCAACATCGAGCGCGCCACGAAAGACGGCCAGGACCGTGAAGCGCGCCTGAACATGATGAGCGCCAGCATGCAGGGCGCGATGGCCTTCCAGAAGGGACTGGGCTGCGTGCATTCGCTCAGCCACAGCCTGGGTGGCGTCAATCCGCGGCTGCACCACGGCACGCTCAACGCCGTCTTCCTGCCGGCCGTGATCCGCTTCAATGCCGAAGCCGAATCGATGAAGAGGGACAACCGCCTGCAGCGCATGGCCCACGCCATGGGACTGACCAGCGGCGGTGATGTGGCCGAGGCCATCACCGACATGAACGCCCGCCTGGGCCTGCCCACGGGCCTGGCCGCCATGGGGGTCACACCCGACCTGTTCGACAAGGTCATCGAAGGCGCGATGGCCGACCACTGCCACAAGACCAATCCTCGCCTGGCCACGGCGCAGGACTACCGGGCCATGCTGCAAGCCGCCATGTAACCCTGGCGCTGCCTTCGAACTTCCGGGCGCGACATCCTGCTGTCGCGCCCTTTTTGCGTGCGTTGCACAGGCATTGCGCTGGCTGCCGCAAGCTCCGTGAAACCCCGTTTCGGGGCGTTTTTCGAGTCATCGATTCATGAGCGTTTCATAACCTGTTCGTCAATCCTCCAACGGGTGATTGCCGCAGACTGCCCTCACTGAATTCGATGCCTCCACGGATGAAAACGGCCCAGTGTCGAACCGGGCTCCCGGATGGTTGCATCTGAATTGAGCTCAGACAACTTCCAACCAGGGTCGACCATGACATTCGCATCTCTCTTGAATTCCTCCGACACCACCTTGACCGCACGGGAAACCGAAATCCTCGATTTCATTGCGCGCGGCCTGACCTCCAAACAGATCGCACGGGAATTGAACATCAGTCCTTACACCGTGAACACGCACCGCGACAACCTGCGTCGCAAGCTGGGTGCGCACAACGGCGCGCAGCTGGCGTCCTGCCGAGCCAACCTCTCGTTCAACCAGTCGGGCGAGGCGGCGATGGCCCGCAAATTCTGATCACGTTGCCCGCCCCTCCCCCACTTTTCAGGAACCCTTTATGTCGACCACCATTCCCTATTCGCCCTCGCTCGTGCTGGGCAGCATCATCGACCCCGCTGCCATCGCCACGTTGCTGGCGGTGTCGGCGGCTCAGACGCCCATCGACGCCGCGCAGGAAACCCTGAACTCCTTCATTTCCATGAAACGCAGCCTGGAAATGACGGTTCAGGAGCTCATCAACATGAAGATCGATCCCAAGGATCTGGTGAAGAAGGTGCAGGAAGTGGGTAACGATGTGGACAAGGCCGCCACCGCCTACGCCACGACCCGCCTGGAGCAGGAGCTCAAGCTGCAGCCACTGCGCGCGAAGATGCAGATGGTCAATGCCAGCGTGGAGAGTCCGATCGACTACAACCGCACGCAGATCAAGACGTTGCCCCTGGCGGCCGACTCGCTGAAGATGGACGCGCAGTTCTTCACCTTCGACGACAACCAGGAAAACGACAGCAACACCCTGGGCAACATCAAGTCCTACGTCAGCGCGGCCACCTCCTTCCTGGGTATCGACACGTCCTTTGACATGGCCAAGACCGCCGTGGACCAGGTGGACAAGCAGCGCCAGCTGCACAAAATTTCGGGCACCCTGGTGCTCACCGCCAGCTGCACACACAAGGAAGCCCAGGTGCTCGCCCCGCTGTGCCTCGATGTGGACAAGGCCATCCGCGTATGGAACCAGATGTTCCCCGGTGAAAAGATCCGCACCGACGAGGACGGCATGCGCCAGATCGTCGAGCACGAAGGCTCACCGCAGGAGAAGGCCTTCAACATCATTTCGGGCGCCACGCTGGGTTCGAGTTTTGTGGGCATGGTGCATGTGCTCAATGTCGACAGTACCTCCAGCAGCCAGGATGACGACTCGACCGAGCGCGACGCCAAGTCGACGCTGGCGCTCGGTGCCGCCGTGGCCTCGATCAAGGGGGGATTCGGCGTCAACAAAAGTTTCGCCAGCGACGTCAAGAAGCTGCTCAGCACCCAGAACATCAACTCCCACGTCACGCTCATCACCGCGGGTTTCATCCCGACCATCAAAGCGAACGATGTCGCCATCGGCGTCAAGCAATTCGCCAGTTTCGACCCTTCGGACATGATGACCAGCCTGGCCAAGCTCTCCGATTTCACTTCGGCCGATCGCAACTCGGCCCAGCAGGCTGCCACCGCGGCGCGCACCAAGGGCGAGTTCGTGGCCCTGAAGACCGCCAACATCGAGAGCGTGATGCAGAGCCTGTCCAAGCTCGACGACCAGAAGAACGGCATGCTCGACATCTCGTCGATGGTGGTGGCGTTCGAGGATTACGTGAACACCGCCACGGCCGTCACGCTCGAGACCCCGATCGGTGTGCCGATCAACTACTACCTCAAGCCGATCACACGCACCCAGCTCGCGCAGATGTGGGTCTCGAAGTACTACCCCAACAAGTACGTGGACATCCAGGGCGACGACGCTCCGCGTCCCAAGAAGGAAGCGCCCGCCAGCTGAGCGCACCGATGCGCTGACCCCCCCCCGCCCTGTTTGAAATCCCCCTTTCCCCCGGAGTCTTTCCATGCCCTCCTCCATTCCTTATTCACCCTCCCTCGTGCTGGGCAGTGTCGTGCATACCGCGGCCATGACCACCCTGCGGGAGATGTCGGCCCTGCAGACGCCTGTCGATGCGGCGCAGGACACGCTCAATTCGTTCATCTCGCTCAAGCGCAGCCTGGAGATGACCGCCAGCGAGCTGGTGAACATGAACATCGATCCCAAGGACCTGCTGGCCAAGATGCCCGACGTGGACACCCAGCTGGAAAAAGCCGCCGTGACTTACGCCACCACGCGCGTTCAGCAGGAGCTGCAGATGCAGCCGCTGCGGGCCAAGGTGCAACTGGTCAATGCCGGTGTGGAAAGCCCGATCGACTACCAGCTCACCGTGATCAAGCCCATGCCGCTTGCGGCCGACACGCTGAAGATGGACGCGCAGTACTTCTCGTTCGACCAGAACGAGCAGAAGGCCCAGAACACCATCTCCAACATCCAGAAGTTCATCACCCTGGCGGGCAGCTACGGCGATGCCGAGAGCGGTTTCGAGATGGCCAAGACAGCGGTCAAGCAGATCAACCACCAGCGCCAGATGCACAAGGTCGCCGGCACGCTGGTGCTCACCGCCAACTGCACGCACCGCCAGGCTACCGTGCTGGCGCCGCTGGTGCTCGACGTGGACAAGGCGGTGCGGGTGTGGAACCAGCTGTTCCCCGATGCCAAGGACAAGCTGCGGCCCGATGCCAACAGCATGGCCAAGATCGCCACCCAGGTCGGCTCTCCCGGCGACAAGTCGTTCGACATCATCTCGGGCGCGACCTATGGCTCCAGTTTTGTGGGCATGGTGCACATTCTGCGCAAGGAAACCACCGCCACGAGCCAGGAAATGGAGTCCGACGTGCTCGATTTCCAGGCCCGGGCCGCGAAGAAGGACTGGATCAGTTCGGCCAGTGGCTCGCTGGGCGTGGAAGACACCGATGCCGATGACGAAAAGTCGCTGTCCAGCCGCCAGGAGATCACCTCTCACGTGACCGTGATCACCTCCGGCGTGATCCTGGGCATTGCCAGTACCGACATACAGATGGCCGTGAAGACGTTTTCCGTGGAAGAAGGCAAAAGCACCATGGACGCCCTGGCGGCCCTGGCCAACAAAGCCAACACCGAGATCCAGTCCACGCAGGCCCTGGCCGCCACCGCCCGTTCGGGCCAGGCGTTCACCGACCTGCAGGCCAACACGGTGCAGAGTGTGTTGACCAAGCTCGGCGAGATGCAGGGCATGAAGGTCAAAGTGCTCGATGTGAACTCCCTGATGACTGCCTTCGACAACTACGTGACGGCCGCGCGCAAGGGTGGCATCGGTGTGCCGATCAACTACTACCTCAAGCCGATCACGCGCACGCAGCTCGCGCAGATGTGGATGAACAAGTACTACCCCGACCGGCTGCTTGCCATCCAGGGCGACGACGCAGCCGTGGCCGATGCTGCTGCAGGCCAGTAAGGAGGCAAGCGATGACCGCAGACGATCTGGCCACCCTCACCGGGCGGCCCAGCAACGAAGTGGAACCCTGGCTTGGGCCCATCGAAGCCGCCATGACCGAGTTCCAGATCAACACGCCCGCCCGCGAGGCGGCCTTTCTGGCGCAGATCGTCCACGAGTCGGACGGCCTGCGCGGGGTGGCGGAGAACCTGAGCTACAGCGCCGCGCGCCTGCCCGTGGTGTGGCCCCGGCATTTCTACCTGGCCCCCGACGAGCCCGAAGGCCGCCTGGATGCCAGCCTGTATGAACACCACCCCGAGGCGCTGGCCAATGTGGTCTATGCCAACCGAATGGGCAATGGACCCGAGAGCAGCGGGGACGGCTGGCGCTTCCGGGGGCGAGGCCTCATCCAGCTGACCGGGCGAACCCTCTACACCGAAGCCGGAACGGCCCTGCAGCTCGATCTGGTCAACGACCCTGACGCCTTGCTGCAGCCCGCCGCCGCCGCTCGCGTGGCAGGGTGGTACTGGCAGCACATCAACGGCAACGCGCTGGCCGACCCCGCCACACCGCAGTCCTTCGAGCAGCTGACCGTGGCCATCAACGGTGCGCTGCTGGGCCAGGCCCACCGCGAGCAGTTGTGGAAACAAGCACAGACGCTGCTTGGCGCCGAGGCCTGAATCCAACCCCGGAACGAGGTCATCCCATGAACCGTTTTCTTGTACGTTTGTTGCCGTGGCTGTGGGCGTGTCTGGCACCTTCGGTCTGGGCCCAGTCGGCTGCCGTCGCGACCGTGCCGCCCACGCCCGTGGTGAGCGCACTCGTAGGTGAACTGGAGATCGACCGGATCATCGAAGTCCAGGTCGATCACCTGGCGGACTGGAACCTCGCCATCGGTGGGCCCGCCGCGACACGCGCGGGTCCGGCGTCGGTGCACCCGGCCTGGCAGCTGGTGCCCTACCTCGACGGCCGTGCCCTCACCGGCGTGACGCCACTGGCGGTGGATCTCGGCGAGGGCCGCTTGCAGTTCCATCTGCGCATCACCCCGCAGAACCGGGACACCTGGACGCACCTGCTCAGTCCGCTGACGTTCCAGCGGGCGGTGCGATTCAGCGTGGGGCTTGAACAAGTGGATCCGTTTGCCACCGACCTCACACTGACCAGCCGGCGCGCGCTCTTGACGGTGATCAACTGGCGCTGGTTGCTGGCAGCCGTTCTGATCGTGGCGGTGTTCAGCATGGCGTTCTGCGCACTGGCGATGCACACCACCCTGTTGATGGAGCGCTACAAATCCCCGGATGGAATGCTGTCGCACCGTTTCAGCCTCGCCAAGGTTCAGCTCGCTTTGTGGTTCTTCGTGATCTTCGGTGCCTTCCTCGTGATCTGGCTGGCCACGGGCAACTTCGACACCTTGAACAGCTCCATCCTGTCGACGCTGAGCATCAGCGCCGGCACTGCGCTGGGCGACACGTTCGTGAAAGCCGCGGGTCCCAGCACAGCGACATCAGCCCCGCAGGCCACACAGACCGACATCTTCCTGGCGCCGCGCTGGACTGCCCGGCGCTTCATGCGCGAACTCGTCTCCGACGACGAAGGCTGCTCGATCGCCCGCTTTCAAATGCTGGCATGGACTGTTGCGCTGGTGATCGTGTTCCTGGCCGATGTTTTCGACGACCTTCAAATGCCCGTCTTCGGCCCTGAGCTGCTGTATCTGTTGGGTTTGAGCACGGGCACCTACGTGGCGCACCGGTTGCCCGAAATGCAGCGCGATCGTCAGCGAAGTGGTGCAGCAAACCCGGCTTCCGCGCCTGCGACAGTGCCCACCCAGCGGGCATGAATGGGCTGACCTGCGCCGTGCAAGGCGCGGGTCAGCGTGGGTCGCCCGCGAGCGGTTGCTGATCATCAGCAGGCTCGGAGGACGCCCGTGAGGCGTCCTTCTGCTCTGCCACAGCGCTCAGCAAGCGGGTGTCCAACACCCGCACACCACCGTAACCCAACTCGACCACACCCTTCATTGCGAGTTGTTGCAATGCCTCGTTGATGCGCTGGCGGGGGATGCCGATGAGGTAGGCCAGCTCCTGTTGCGTGATCTGAAAGAACGCGTCCACCGTGGGGTAGAGCACCGGGTTGAACAGGGCCAGCAGGCTGCGCGCGACCCGGATTTCGGGGTTTCGCATGCGGTCGGTGACTCGCGCCGCCATGAACTGGCCCAGCCTTTCGTTGATCTGGGCCATGAGGAACCGGTTGAACTCCAGCGACACATCCAGCAAATGGTGAAACGCCGCCACCGGCAGACTGCCGACGGTGCTGGCCCGCAGCGCCGAGACGTTGTAACGGTAGGGCTCCAGTTTGATCAACGTGCCTTCGCCAAACCATCCGCTGGTGGGAAGCCCTGCGTAGGTGATGGACTGTCCATCGCGGCTGTCGTTGCTCAGTTTGAGCAAGCCGCGCAGAGTCCCGTACCAATGCGTGGGTTGGTCACCGAAAAGGCAAAGGATTTCGTGAGGTGCCAGGTCGTGCACCTGCACCCTCGCAGCGGCCCATTCCCGGTCCTCGGGGGTGAGCAGTTGCAACCAGTGAACCTGGGCCAGATCGTCGGGGGTGGCCGAGCGGCGTCGGCGGGGATGACCGTTCATGGAGTTGGTTTTCTTGCGAAAAGAAGTGGCTTCAGTCCCGATTTTCGGGCCGGATCGTCAGCGAATGAATCGACCACCCTGCCCGACCATTGTGAGCTCGATGAATCGCGAGGCATGGATGCCTGGAGCCGTGAAGCGCAGATCGAAACCACCGAGGTCCTGGCGGCCCAACTTCCACGTGCTGTTGATGAAGGCTTCTCGGGTGGCGTCCTTGCCGGCCCGCTGCATGGCCAGCGCGAAGGCTTTGGCGTTGATGAAACCCTCCAGGGCGAGATGCGAAGGCTCCTGAGCAACGCCCAGCGCTTTCCATGCCGACTGAAACTCCCGCACGACAGCGGTGTTGGTGTTGCTGGGCATGGGAACCACCTGTGAAAGTGCAATCCCCACGCCGTCCTGTCCCAGATCCCTCAGCGTCTGAGCGGTGCCGAGAATGGACAGGCTGTAGAGTGCCACGCCCTTGCGCTGCTGGCGAAAGGCGCGGATGAAATCGACAGCGGGCTTGCCGGCAATGCCCACCAGAAGCGCCTCCGGTGGCTGCGCGGCGATGTCGGCAGCCGCCTCGACCACGTTGGAGCTGTTGGTCTCGACCGTGACCGTGCGGGGGGGCGTCATCTTGCGCCGCTCCATGGCCAATCGCACGCCCTCGTAGATCTCCTTGCCAAAGGAATTGTTCTGGTAGGCCACGGAGATGCGGCGCGTGCCGATGGTGTCGAGGTGCTGCACCAGCTGCTCACCTTCGTCGGGGTAGCTCGGGCGAATGTAGAAGACATTGCGCATGTCCTTGGGACGCACCGACAAGGCACCGGTGAAAGGTGCAAACAGCGGAATGCCCGAGTCCTTCACCTTGGGAAGTATGGCGGCGGTCATGGGTGTTCCCATGCAGTTGAACAGCGCAAACATCTCGGGATCGCTGATCAATTCCACCGCGTTGTCGAGAGCGCGGGCAGCATCGTAGCCATCGTCCTTCACAACCAGTTCGATGGGAGCGCCTTGAATGCCTCCCCGCGCATTCAGGCTGGTGAAGCAGGCCTTTGCACCGTGGTGCATGGCCAGTCCTAGGTCTCCCAGCGGTCCCGTCAAGGCCGTTGTCTGACCAATCCGGATCGACGTGCGGAGTGGGGTCGTGGCACGCGCCGCGAGAACAAACGGTGACGCCAGCAAGCTGGCGACGCATGTGCGCCTTGACAGGTGCGAGGCGTCAGTGGACAGGGTTGAGAGCAGGGGCATGGCAGTCTCCACACGGTTGGAAAACTGCAAGGTAGGTGAGCTTGTGAGCGCTGTTTGTCCGCACCGAACCTTTTTGCGGGTCTTCCCTAGGAGGAACCGCGCGCGCTGAACCAGCACCCAGATACCCCTCACCAGCCGTCGCCAGAAAGGCCCGCTTATCTCGCGTCGGCGCTTTCTTTCAATTTCTGAGGGTCCAGAAAACGCAGGGTGCGGTACTCGACACGCAGCACACCCTTGTTCTCCAGCAAGGCCAGCGCCTTGTTGACCCGCTGGCGGGACATGCCGATCAGGTTGGAGAGATCTTGCTGGGTGATCATCAGCACGTTGCCCGCTGCGGGAAACAACACCGGATTGCGCAGCCACAACAGGCTGCAAGCCAATCGTTGCTCGTCGTCCGCCATGCGATCGATCTCGCGAGCAGCAATGAATTGCGCGAGGCGCTCGTTGAGCTGGTTCAAGGTGAAACGGCTCAAGCCGATCGAGCGTTGCGTGAGCGCATGAAAATCGGCCGCAGCCAGACAGGCCACCACGCTCTTGCGAAGCGCCTGCACGCTGAACATGAACGGATGTCCCTTGATCAGGGTGCCCTCACCAAACCAGCCACCCGCCGGGATGCCACTGTAGGTGAGGTGCTCGTCCATATCGAGCGGGTGGTCAACGCGCAGCATGCCCTCGATCACGCCATACCAGTGCGAAGGGGCCGCACCCGCGCGCAGCACGAACTCATCCACCGCGCAATCGCGCATTCGCACCCGAGGTACCACCCAGGCCCGGTCTTCCGCAGAGAGCAGGCCAAGCCAGGGAATGCGGTCGAGCTCTCGCCCTGTGGCCATGCGGTTGTTCTCTGGAGGTTCACACATGACGCGAATGGTACTTCGCGGTCATCACCGTCATGGAGCCTAGTGACTTCCCTAGGAATGGTGTGGCAAGGACAAACGATGACCGGCAGCGTCCATAGCATCAGCCGTCATCGAAACGAATCATCCAAGGAACCTCTCGATGGGAAAGACTTTCCCCCTTCTGCTGTTGCAGCACGCGCTTGAAACCGGAAACGCGGCAGCGCTGCGCGAGAAGGAATACGGCATCTGGCAAACGCTCTCATGGAGCGCACTCGCCCGACATGTGGAGGAGATCGCCTGTGGGCTGCACGTTGCCGGACTTCAGCGTGGCGAGCACATCGTGATGATCAGCGGCAATCGGCGATTCCTGTACGCATCCCTGCTGGCCGCGCAGTCGTTGGGTGCGATCCCGGTTCCGCTCTACCAGGATGCGATCGCCGCCGAATGCGTCTTCCCGATCAACAACACCGAGGTGCGCTTCTGCGTGGTGGAAGATCAGGAGCAAGTCGACAAGATGCTGGAGATCCGCGAGCAGTGCCCGCAGCTCTCTCACATCTATTACGACGACCCGCGCGGCCTGCGCAACTACCAGGCATCCGGCCTGTCGTCTCTCGCAGCCCTTGCCGACAGTGGCCGAGCCTTCGCCAGCAAGCACCCCGACTTCTTCAGGACCGAGATCAGCAAGGCGTTTCCCGATGATGTGGCCGCCATGTTCTTCACCAGCGGCACCACCGGCAACCCCAAGGGTGTGGTTCACACCCACCACAGCTTGCTCAACCGGGCCCGTGCTGGAGCCGACTTTGACCGGTTGACCAACAAGGAGGAGGTGCTGGCCTATCTCCCTCCTGCGTGGATCGGTCAGAACACTTTCTCGTACGCCCAATGGTTGACCTGCGGCTACGTGGTGAACTGCCCCGAATCGGGCGCCACGGTGACGATCGACCTGAAGGAAGTGGGCCCGACGTACTACTTCGCGCCACCGCGGGTG
>JAZKHJ010000072.1:0-1893 GCA_040385485.1 Pseudomonadota bacterium
GCTCCATGGAGGCCGCGGTCTCTTCCAGGTTGCTCGCCGCCTGCTCGGTGCGCGCACTCAGGTCCTGGTTGCCCGAGGCAATCTCGTACGAAGCCGTGTTGATGCTGTCGGTGGCGCTGCGCACCTGGCCCACCGTCTGGATCAGCGAGCTCTTCATCGCCGCCAGTGCGTTGAGCAAATCTCCCAGCTCGTCCTTGCGGGTGGTCTGCACGTCCACGTCGAGGTTGCCGTCAGCCACCTCGCGCGCCACATGGGCCGCATGCACCAGTGATTCGGCGACCCGGCGCAACATCACCCAGGCCACCGCGACCACGGCGGCGGCAGCCACCAGCGACAGCAGCGTGAGCAGCCAGTTCATCCGGCTCGACTCATCATTGGCTGACGTGGCCGCGGCCGTGGAGGCGTCCTTCATCTGCTGCTTCACCGCGGCCAATGAACTGGCCAGCTTGGCATACGCCTCATCGGCTCCCTGCATCGCCGCCACGCCGGTGTTCGGGTCCACCGTACCCAGGTCGATGGCCGAGTCCGAACGTTTGAGGAACTCGCCAATCTGGGCCGTGGCGGTCTGCAGCTCCTGACGCACCGGACTGTCGGCCGGTGCTTTCTCAGCAAGCGCTGCCAGCTCGCGCTGGATGCCCTGCGACTGTTCTGCCATGGCCTTGCGCAGAGCCACGGTCTTGGCCTCTTCCACCGAGCCGATGATGGTCATCAGCCGGTACACCTCCACATGCATGCGGCCCACCTGGTCCTGCACATCGGAGAGCGACTGCAACTGCGCCAGCTGCTGGGTGAACCGGACACTGCTGGCCACAGAAGACTGGCCCGAAAAATACGTGTTCAGCTGCCCGGTGGCCAGCACCACGGCCGCCGTGATCACCGGGGCGAGGATCAGCTTGTGGCTCAGTTTCATGTCGGCTCCGGGGCAGTGAGAATGGTCAACGGCGAGCGATTACTTGTAGATGCCGCCACAGACCACGGCGTCTTCCAGCTTCTCGCAGTACATGGCCTTGGGCTCGATCTTCTTGTTCGTGGGGTTGGTGAACTTGTAGTCCTGCCAGAAGGTGCCCTTGCTCTGGGCCAGCTCAACGCGCTCCTTCACGAACAGCTTGCCGTCGATGTCCTTGAGCTCGATCAGGTTCTTGCCGATCATCTTTTCGTTGGCGCCATGGGCGCGCACCGTGCCGTCCAGGCCGTAGACCACCAGGTAGAGGTCGTCCTTCTTGAACTGGCTTTCCTTGCTGCTGATTTCGGCATGGCCCTTCTCTTTGCCGTTGGCCTTCATGAAAACCACGCCTTTCTTGACCATGGCGGTGGCGTCGTCGGCGGTGGCGTCAGCCTGAGCGCTGAACGAAGTGGCGAGCAAGGCGGCGGCCACGCAGGCGCCGAGGGTGTTGCGGATGTGTTTCATGGGTCGTCCTGACGGTTGAGAGGGTTGGCAAAAAATGGAGCCAGCCGCTTCAGCGGCTCGACCCCGGGAGGCTCAGAAACTTTCCCAGTCGCCTTCTTCGCCGGCCGCCACGGTCTGGCGAACAGCAGGCGCAGGGCGGGCAACGGGTGCCGGTGCGGGCAAGCGTTTGGCAGCCTCGATGGGCACTACCGCTGCTGAGGCGGCCTGGGGCGCAGCAGCCTTGGGGCTGGTCGACTTGAGGCCAACGGGTTTGAGGCTGGCCGGCTTGTGCACCACCGGCTTGAAGGTATTGGCAGGTTTGGAGACCGCCACCGCCACTGGCGCGCTGTAGGCTTGTGCGGCGTCGATGCGGAAGATCTTGATGACCTCGGTGAGCCGGCTGGCCTGGTCCTTCAGGCTCTCGGCGGCCGCCGCACTCTCTTCGACCAGTGCGGCGTTCTGCTGCGTCATCTGGTCAAGCTGCGTCACCGCCACGTTGACCTGGC
>JAZKHJ010000073.1:0-31352 GCA_040385485.1 Pseudomonadota bacterium
CAGCACGGCCAGGCCTTGCGCGGCAAAGGCTTCGTTGAGTTCGATCACGTCCATCTGCGCCAGCGACAGGCCGGTGAGCGCCAGCACCTTCTGCGTGGCCGGCGCCGGGCCGATGCCCATGATGCGCGGGGCCACGCCCACGGTGGCCATACCGACCACGCGGGCGCGTGGCGTCAGGCCGTTCTTCTTCGCGCTCGCTTCATCGGCCAGCAGCAAGGCACACGCACCGTCGTTCACGCCGCTGGCGTTGCCGGCGGTCACGCTGCCGTCGGGCCGCACCACGCCCTTGAGTTTGGCGAGCGACTCCATGGTCGTGGCGCGCGGGTGCTCGTCGTGCTCCACCACGATCGCATCGCCCTTCTTCTGCGGGATCGTCACCGCCACGATTTCGCGCGCGAGATGCCCGGCCTTCTGCGCGGCCACGGCCTTGGTCTGGCTGGCCAGGGCCATGCGGTCCTGCGCTTCGCGCTCGATCTTGAATTCGGTCGCCACGTTCTCGGCGGTCTCGGGCATGGAGTCCACGCCGTACTTTTCTTTCATGAGCTTGTTGACGAAGCGCCAGCCGATGGTGGTGTCGTACACCGCGTTGTTGCGGCCGAAGGCGGTTTCGGCTTTGGGCATCACGAAGGGCGCGCGGCTCATGCTCTCCACGCCGCCGGCGATCATGAGGCCGGCCTCGCCCGCGCGGATGGCGCGCGCCGCGGTGCCCAGGGCATCGAGGCCCGAGCCGCACAGGCGGTTGATGGTGGCGCCGGGCACTTCCAGCGGCAGGCCGGCCAGCAGGCTGGCCATGCGGGCCACGTTGCGGTTGTCTTCGCCGGCCTGGTTGGCGCAGCCGAAGATCACGTCGGTGATGCTGGCCCAGTCGACACCCGGGTTGCGCTGCATCAGCGCGCGCAGCGGGATGGCGCCCAGGTCGTCAGTGCGCACGCTGGAGAGCGCGCCGCCGTAGCGACCGATGGGGGTGCGGATGGCGTCGCAGATGAAGGCTTGGGTCATGAAGGTCTCCGGTGTTGTGGGGTCAGGCGGCGATGGGCAAGCCCACCAGGCGTTCGAGTTCGGCGTGTTCCAGGCCATCGACCTTGTCGATGAGCTGCAGGCCTTGCGGCGTGCACGCCAGTGTGGCGAGATCGGTGTAGATACGTTTCACGCAGGCGACACCGGTGAGCGGGTAGGTGCAGGTGGGCACCACCTTGCTGCGGCCCTGCTTGTCGAGCAGGTCCATCATCACCCAGGTCTGCTTGGCGCCCACGGCCAGGTCCATCGCGCCGCCCACGGCGGGAATGGCGCCGGGCTCGCCGGTGCTCCAGTTGGCCAGGTCGCCGGTGGCCGAGACCTGGAACGCGCCGAGCACGCAGATGTCGAGGTGGCCGCCGCGCATCATGCCGAAGCTGTCCGCGTGGTGGAAATACGCGCCGCCGGGCAGCAGCGTCACCGGCTGTTTGCCGGCGTTGATGAGGTCGTAGTCCTCATCCCCCGCGGCCGGCGCCGGGCCCATGCCCAGGATGCCGTTTTCACTGTGCAACACCACTTCGATGCCCTGGGCCAGGTGGTTGGCCACCTGGGTGGGCATGCCGATGCCCAGGTTCACATAGGCGCCGTCGTGGATGTCGCGCGCCACGCGTTGGGCGAGTTCGGCCTTGCTGCGTTTCTGATAGTTCATACGGACCCCTTGAAGCCGCCGGCTTGAGTGGCCACGCGATCGATGCGAACGATTTTTCCCACGTGGATGCCGGGCGTGACGATGGTCTCGGGGTCGAGCTCACCGAGCTCAACGATGTGGTGCACGGTGGCGATGGTGTGGCGCGCGGCCATGGCCATCACCGGCCCGAAGTTGCGCGCGGCCTTGCGGTAGGTGAGGTTGCCCCAGCGGTCGCCGCGCTCGGCCTTGATCAGGGCCACGTCACCCGCCAGCGGCGACTCGAACACGTGGTGGCGGCCGTTGATCTCACGCGTTTCCTTGCCCTCGGCCAGCGCCGTGCCGTAGCCGGTGGGCGTGAAGAAGCCGCCAATGCCGGCACCGGCGGCGCGCAGCCGCTCGGCCAGGTTGCCCTGGGGCACAAGCTCCAGCTCGATCTTTCCGGCGCGGTAGAGGCCGTCGAACACATGGCTGTCGGCCTGGCGCGGGAAGCTGCAGATGATCTTGCGAACCCGCCCGGCGGCCAGCAGCGCGGCGAGCCCGGTGTCGCCATTGCCGGCGTTGTTGTTCACCACCGTGAGCTCGCGCGCGCCGTGCTCGATCAGGCCGTCGATCAGCTCGGCGGGAATGCCCGAGGTGCCGAAGCCGCCGATGAGCACGGTGTGCCCGTCGCGCACGCTGGACAGCGCATCGGCGATCGAGGGGGAAATCTTGTTGATCACGGGGTCTCCTGTTCGGGTCGAATGTGGCGCCGTGGGATTTGTTCGCACAAAGAACAAATGTTCGCAGAATGAATTATAAACAGGCATTCACCGAATGCGATCCATGCCCTCAGCCACCAACGCCCCGCCCCGCCCCGGCGACAGCTACGTGCAGTCGTTCGCGCGCGGGCTGGAAGTCATCCGCAGCTTCAGCGCACAGGCGCCTCGCCAGACCCTGAGCGAAGTCGCCGCGCGCAGCGGCCTCACACGCGCCGGCGCGCGCCGCATCCTGCTCACGCTGCAGGCGCTGGGCTATGTGGAGACCGATGGCCGGGACTTCCGTCTCACCGCGCGCATCCTCGATCTCGGCTTTGCCTACCTCTCGTCCATGCCGATCTGGAACCTGGCCGAGCCGGTGGTCGAGGCGCTGGTCGAGTCGGTGAAGGAATCGAGTTCGGCCGCGGTGCTGGACGGAACCGACATCGTCTACGTCATGCGCGTGCCCACCCACAAGATTATGAAAAACTCGCTGGGCATCGGCTCCCGTCTGCCGGCCTACTGCACCTCGCTGGGCCGCATGCTGCTCGCCGGCCTGAGCGACGACGAGGTGCGCGCGCGTCTGCATGCGTCCGACCTCAAGCCACTGACCCGCCACACCGTCATCGACCCGGCCGCGCTGCTCACCCGCGTGCAGCAGGTGCGCAAACAGGGCTGGTGTCTGGTGAACCAAGAACTGGAGGAAGGCCTGATCTCGCTGGCCGCACCGCTGGTGGACGCCAATGGCCGCACCGTGGCGGCGCTCAACCTGAGTGGCCAGGCCAACCGCACCAGCGCCCGCGTGGTGCAAGACACCCTGCTGCCCCCGCTGCTGGACGCCGCCCGCCAGATCTCCGCGCTGCTGGCGGTGAAAGGCAGCGCATGAACCCGGCCATGAACAACGTGGCGCTCTGGGGCGAAGGCCTGCGCCTGCTGGTGGAGATCAGCGCCACGGCAGCATTTGCACTCTCTGGCGTGATGGCCGGCGCGCGCAAGAAACTCGATGCCGTGGGCGTGTGCGTGGTCGGCTTCCTGGCGGCTTTTGGCGGGGGCACGCTGCGCGACCTGCTGCTGGATCAGCGGCCGTTTTTCTGGGTGCGCCATGTGGAACTGCTGTGGGGCGTGTTCGCGCTGTGCGTGCTGGCCATGCTGTTCCTGCGCTCGCGGCACTTTGCACTCACCGAGCGCGCCATGCAGTGGCCCGACGCGTTGGGCCTTGGCCTGTTTGCCGCCACCGGCGTGCACCAGGCGCTGCTGCTGGACATGCCCGCGCTGGTGGCCGTGCTCATGGGGCTGACCACCGGCGTCTTCGGCGGCGTGCTGCGCGACGTGGTGTGCAACGAAATCCCCACCGCCTTCCACGACCACCGGCCCTACGCCGTGTGCGCGTTCGCCGGCAGCTGGGTTTACGTGGGCCTGTGGCACCTGCAGGCTCCGGGCTGGCTGGCGCTGCTGGCCTGCGTGATGGTGACCGCCGGGCTGCGCGGCCTGGCCCTGTGGCGCAACTGGCAATTGCCCACCTGGCGGCTTTGACGCTCTGCGCTGCGGGACAATCGCACCATGTTCAACCCGACCCAAGCCGACGTGCGCCGCTTCTTCTGCGCCGTGCACGCCAAGACGCTGCAGCAGCAGCCCATGGAAGCCATCGAGTCGCTGGCCAGCCAGTGGATCGCCGAGCACCCCGAGTACCACGCCGAGCTGAGTGACGTGGATGCCGCGCTGGAACGCATCGGCGAGCCCGGCACCGAGCGCGACAACCCTTTCCTGCACCTCTCCATGCACCTGTCGATCAGCGAGCAGTGCAGCATCGACCAGCCCCCGGGCATCCGCCAGGCGGTGGAGCTGCTCACCGCACGCCGCGACGACCTGCATGCCGCGCACCACGAGGTGATGGAGTGCCTGGGCACCATGCTGTGGGAGAGCCAGCGCGCCGGCCGACCACCCGACGGCCAGGCCTACATCGATCAGGTGCGACGTAGAGCGACGCAAGACTGAACAAAAACGAAAAAACCGCTCGGTGAGCGGCTTCTGAGGGGGTGGAGCGGTGCTTACTTGAAGCGCGGCTGCGACACCACTTTCATCTCGCTGTCCAGCGATCCCAGGTACTTGGCAATCTCGCGCATCTCGGCGGTCGAGTACTGCTTGGCGATGCCGGCCATGATGCCGTTGGAGCGACCCACCACCTTGTTGCCTTCGACCGTGTAGGCCTTGAGCGCGAAGAAGAGGTAGTCAGAATGCTGGCCGGCCAGCTTGGGGTAGCTCGGGTCGATCGGCTTGCTGAAGTTGGCGCCGTGGCAGGAGGCGCAGGCACCTTTTTCGATCAGTGCGGCGGCCGTGGTGCTGGCGGTGCGGGGGGCATCGGCAGCGGTCTTGTCGGCGTGCGAGGCGTAGTACGCAGCCAGATCGGCCATGTCCTGCTCGCTCAGCGAACCGGCAATGCCGCGCATGGTGGGGTGCTTGCGGTCGCCCTTCTTGTAGGCGTTGAGCGCCGACACGATGTAGGCGCCCGACTGGCCCGAGATCATCGGCACCTTGTGGATTTCGGGGAAGCTGTTCTGGTAACCGGTGATGCCGTGGCAGCCGATGCACATCTCGGCCTTCTTCTGACCAGCGGCCACATCACCCGTGACACCCTGGGCGTGAACCGAAAAAGCGGCTGCGGAAAGCGTCGCAGCGGCGACAAGGGTGCGGGTGATCGTGGACAACAGTGAGGTCATTTTGCAAGCACAATGAATGAGTCAGCGGGGGAAAATCAACCGCTGATTATATAGACCGGTCGAGGCGCCCCATCCCTCAAAACCCCCGGCGGTGCGGGCATTGTCAGGCTGCAGCCAGCACCCATGGGGCCAGATCACCCAAGATGCCCCATCCCGTTCAACCCTTCCAGCAGAGCATTTCATGAAATTCCAAGGCTCCGAGAACTACGTCGCCACGCAAGACCTGATGCTGGCCGTCAACGCCGCGATCACGCTCAAGCGCCCACTGCTCGTGAAAGGCGAGCCGGGCACCGGCAAGACCATGCTGGCCGAAGAGGTGGCCACCGCGCTCAAGCTGCCGCTCTTGCAGTGGCACATCAAAAGCACCACCAAGGCGCAGCAGGGCCTGTATGAATACGACGCGGTGAGCCGCCTGCGCGACAGCCAGCTGGGCGAGGAGAAGGTCAAGGACATCCACAACTACATCTTGAAAGGTGTGCTGTGGCAGGCCTTCACCGCCGACGAGCCGGTGGCGCTGCTGATCGACGAGATCGACAAGGCCGACATCGAGTTTCCGAACGACCTGCTGCGCGAACTCGACCGCATGGAGTTCTATTGCTATGAGACGCGCGAGCTGGTACGCGCCAAGCACCGCCCGCTGGTGTTCATCACCTCCAACAACGAGAAGGAACTGCCCGACGCGTTCCTTCGCCGCTGCTTCTTCCACTACATCAAGTTCCCCGACGCGGAAACCATGCAACGCATCGTGGACGTTCACTTCCCCAGTCTCAAGAAGGAACTCCTGGCCGCTGCCATGAAGACCTTCTACGACGTGCGCAACCTGCCCGGTCTGAAAAAGAAACCCAGCACCTCCGAACTGCTCGACTGGCTCAAGCTGCTGATGGCCGAAGACATCCCGCTCGAAGCCCTGCAGAGCGCCGACAGCAAGGTCAGCATCCCGCCGCTGGTGGGCGCGCTGCTGAAGAATGAGCAGGACACGACCTTGTTTGAAAAACTGGTGTTCATGAACCAGCGGAACCGTTGAGCCCACACGCCATGGCCTTTGTCGAACCCGTCACCTTGAGATCGAACGGCATTGCCCTGGTGCCACTTGCTTTTGACCACGAAGACGGCCTGCGCGCCGCCGCGGCCGATGGTGAACTCTGGAAGCTGCGCATCACCTCGGTGCCCGAGCCGCACGAGACGCGTGACTACATCGAGTCCGCATTGAAGATGCGCGCCGAGGGCCACCGCTTCGCCTTCGCCGTGACCATGGAAGCCACCGGCCAGGTGCTGGGCAGCACCAGCTTCCACGACATCCTGCCATCGGTGAAACGCGTGGAGATCGGCTACACCTGGTACGCCAAAAGCGTGCAACGCAGCCATGTGAACACCACCTGCAAGCTGCTCATGATGGGCCACGCCTTCGACACGCTGGGCTGCCACGTGGTGGGCTGGCGCACCGACAACTACAACTTCGCCTCGCAAAAGGCCATCGAGCGGCTCGGCGCGAAAAAGGACGGCGTGATCCGCGGCCACGCGCTGCGCCGCGACGGCACCATCCGCGACACGGTCATGTACAGCCTGCGCTCCGGTGAGTGGCCGGAGGCGAAAGCCCAGCTGCTCTACCTGCGGGCACTTCACGCCTGAAACCGGGAGATCACCATGCTGATCGACTTCTTCTACACCCTGCGTTCGGCCAAGCTGCCGGTCTCCGTCAAGGAATACCTGATGCTGCTGGAAGCGCTGCAGGCCGACGTGGTCGGGCCGCGCAACCCCGATGCCTGCAGCATGGACGACTTCTACTTCCTGGCGCGCACAGCGCTGGTGAAAGACGAGAAGCACTACGACAAGTTCGACCGCGCCTTCGCCGCCTATTTCAAGGGCGTGGAGATGATCGCGGACTTCACCAAACCGATCCCCGCCGACTGGCTGCGCCAGGAGATGGAGCGCATCCTTTCCGATGAGCAGAAGGCCAACGCGCCCAAGATGGACTGGGACGAGCTCATGGAGACGCTGAAAAAGCGGCTCGAAGAGCAGAAGGAGCGCCACGAAGGCGGCAGCAAATGGATCGGCACCGGCGGCACCTCGCCGTTCGGCAACAGCGGGCAGAACCCGCAGGGCGTGCGCATCGGCGGCAAGGGTGGCAACAAGAGCGGCGTGAAGGTGTGGGAGCAGCGCGCCTACCGCGACTACGACGACACGCAGGAGCTGGGCACGCGCAACATCAAGGTGGCGCTGCGCCGCCTGCGCAAGTTCGCGCGCGAGGGCAACGAGTTCGAGCTGGACCTGCCCGACACCATCCGCGCCACCGCGGCCAACGCCGGCTACCTGGACATCAAGATGATCCCGGAGCGGCACAACAACGTGAAGGTGCTGCTGCTCATGGACGTGGGCGGCACGATGGACGAGCACATCCAGCGGGTGGAGGAGCTGTTCTCGGCCGTCAAGGGCGAGTTCAAGCACCTCGATTTCTATTACTTCCACAACTGCGTCTACGACTTCATGTGGAAGAACAACCGCCGCCGCTACGCCGAGAAGTTCCCCACCTGGGACATCATCCGCAAGTACAACAAGGACTACAAACTGATCTTCGTGGGCGACGCGACCATGAGTCCTTACGAAATATTGCAACCTGGCGGCAGCGTGGAATACAACAACGAAGAGGCCGGCGCCGAGTGGCTGCAGCGCCTCACGCACGCTTTTCCCAAGTACGCGTGGATCAATCCGGAACCTCAGGGCGTGTGGCAGTATCGACAGAGCATCAGCGTGGTCCAGCAACTCATGAGCCAGCGCATGTTCCCGCTGACCTTGAAGGGGCTGGAGGACACGATGAGATTGCTCTCCAAATAACTGCATGAAATGTTTTGTTCCGGACTCCATCCGCTGGGTGGGGTCTCTCCTGCTTTGCGCAGCCGCCTTGTGGCCGCTCGTGCAGCCGCAGTCCGCGTGGGCACAGGCGGTGGACGCGCCCGAAGAGCCCGCTGACGCGGACATGCCAGCACCGGCTGCCGGGGCGCTCATCCCGCGCGAGCGCTCCGCGCCGCGCACGCCCCGCCCGCCGGCCGCACCTCGCTTCGAGATCGACCTGCAGGCGCCCGACGAGGTGCGTGATTTCCTGCTGCGCCACATCGAGCTGCAGCGCTTTCGGCTGCTGCGCAACCTCGATGCCAACGAGCTCGCCCGCCTGCTGGCCGCCGCGCCCGCCAATCTGCGCGAACTGCTGGCCACATTGGGCTACTTCTCCCCTGTCCTGGACGTGGTGGGACCGCCCGCGCTGACCGAGGCGGCCGACAGGGCCGCGAGCACCGACACCACCAGCGCCCGGCCGCTGGGCACGGTGACCATCCGCGTCTCGCCCGGCCCCATCACCCGGGTGGCGTCGGTCACCGTGTCCTTTGTGGGCGACATCGCCACCGCCCCCGAAGCCAGTGAGCAGCGCGACACCATCCAGCGCGAGGTCGGCGTGATGCAGGGGTTGCCGTTTTCGCAGAGCGACTGGGACCGCACCAAGGACGCGGCCCTGCGCGCCCTGATCGCGCGGCGCTACCCCGCGGGTCGGATCCAGAACAGCCTGGCCGACATCGACGCAGACAACCGCCAGGCCAACCTCCACATCGAGCTCGATTCCGGCCGCGCCATGCGCATGGGCGAGGTGTTGGTGGAGGGCGCCCAGCGCTACGACAAGACCACGGTGGAGCGGCTGGTGCGCCTCTCGGGTGTGGTGCCCGGCAGCGACTACGACCTGGCCCGTTTGCAGGCCGCGCAGCAGCGCCTGATCGAAAGCGGCTACTACGACTCTGCCTTCGTGTTCGTGGAGCCGAGCATGGACGGCGCGTCCTTGCCGGTGAAGGTGCAACTGCGCGAGAGCCTGCGCCAGAAGCTGGTGCTCGGTGTAGGTGGCAGCACCGACAGCGGCGCGCGCCTGTCGATCGAGCACACGCACCACAGCGTGCCCGGCATCAACTGGCGTGCCGTGAGCGTGCTCAAGGTCGAGCGCGTGGACCAGCTCGCCAGCACCGACTGGAGCTCCCCGCCGAACAACGACGGCTGGCGCTGGATCGCCGGCGGCCGGCTGCTGCAGGAGCAGGACGACTTCAACATCACCACCAGCCAGCGGCTGCGCGCCGGCCAGTCACAGGACGGCATCGAGTACGACCGCAGCTTTTATCTGCAGTACGACCGCGCGAGCGTCTTCAACGAAGCCACGCAGACCTTGCGCACGGCCGAGGCCAACTCCTCGATCACCGCCAACTACGCCTGGACCCGCCGCCGGTTTGACGACCCGATCTCGCCCAACTCGGGCTACGGCCTGGCGGTGGAGCTGGGCGTGGGCTACACGCTGGGCACGACCCGCCTGCCCTTCACGCGCACGCAGGCGCGCTGGCTGGGCTACTGGCCGCTGGGCGACCGCTCCCCGCCACCCGAGCCGAAAGTGGGTGAAGCACGCGTGGTGAACCCGTCGATCAACCGCACCAACCTGGGCCGCCTGGCGCTGCGCCTTGAAGGCGGCGCGGTGCTCGCCAAAGACAGCGCCGCCATTCCCGACACCCAGCTCTTCCTCACGGGTGGGGACGCCACGGTGCGCGGTTACGGTCTGCGCGACATCGGCGTGCGCCAGTCCGACGGCAGCGTGCTGCCCGGGCGCTACAAGGGCGTGGTGAGCCTGGAGTGGCAACGCCCCATCTTCAACGCCAACGGCCGCTCGCCGGTGGAGAGCGTGCTCTTCATTGACGGCGGCGCCGTGGCCAACCGCGCGGGTGACCTTAAACCGCTGTGGGGCGTGGGCACCGGGGTGCGCTACAACAGCCCGGTGGGACCGCTGCAGCTCGACCTGGGCTACGGCCTGGCGACCAAGCGGCTGCGCCTGCACCTCAACGTCGGTTTCACCTTCTGACGGTTGGCGCCATGAACGACGAGTCCGATCCCAAGCCCAACCTGCGGCGCAAGCGCAGCGCTTGGCGCAGGGTCGCGCTCTGGTTTCCAGTGGGGCTGCTTGGCCTGGTGCTGTCGGTGGCCATCGCGGCCTGGGTATGGGCCGGCACGGCGGGGTCGCTGGCGCAGGCCATCGGCTGGGGTCAGTCCTACATGGCAGACCAGGGCCCGAGCGCGGGCACGCTGAGCGTGGCCGAGGTGCAGGGCAGCCTGCGCAATGGCGGCGAGATCGGGCGCCTGCAATGGCAACGCGACGAACTGATCGTGCAGGCCACCAGCGTGCGCATCGCGCTGGACAACCGCTTCTGGCTCGACGCCCTGCTCGCGCGCGGCCTGCGCCTCTCGCAATTCGACATCGGCCGTCTACAGATCACCGACCGCCGCCCGCCCACCCCGGTGGAGCCGCTGCAACCCATCACCCTGCCGATGGCCGTCACCCTGCCCTGGTCGGTGGGCGAGCTGGTGCTCGACGGCAACCAGGAAATCTCGCTCAGCGGCCTCAAAGGCCAGTACCGCTATCGCCCGGTCGACAGCCTGTGGAAGCTCGGCGTGGCTGACGCCCACCAGCTCGATCTGGAGAACCTGCAAGTGGCTGGCGGGCTCTACCAGATCCAGGCCGTGATGGGCGCGCAGGCACCGATGCCGCTGCGGGTGGATGCACAGGGCGAGGTGAAGGCCACCGTGCCTGGCGGCGAAGACCTGGTGCTCAAGGCCATCGCCAAGGTCACCGGCCAGTTGGCGGAGTCCGACGCGGCACTGGACGCCACGGCCAGCATCACCACCAGCGCCGCGAGCGCCACCGACACGCCCGTGCTCGACGCGGCCGCACGCATCCGACCGTGGCACACCCAGCCTATCGAGTCGGCCAATGCGCGCATGAACCGGCTCAACCTCGCCGCACTTTGGCCCCAGGCTCCGGTCACCGAACTCAGCGGCACCGTGACGGCACAACCCGAGGGTGAGGCCTGGCGCGCCGAGATGCGCCTGACCAACGCCGTGCCCGGCCCCGCTGACAAGCAGCGCCTGCCGTTGCAAAGCCTGCAGGCCGATCTGGAGCAGCGAGGCACGCGCTGGACCCTCACCAACCTGGACGCCCAACTCGGGGGTGGCCGCCTGAGGGGCCAGGGCTGGCGCGAGCCGGCGACTGGCGCTCAGGCCTCGCCCCTGGGCGACTTTCAGGGCGAACTCACCGCCAGCCGCATCAACCCCGCCGCGCTGTGGAGCAGCATCGCGCCGGCCGCGCTCGACGGCACCGCCTCCGTGCGCGCGGTGAACGTGGAGACCGCCAACCCGGCGATCGACATCAACGCGGTGGTGAAGCCTTCGGGCACCCAGCCCAAGGCAGGCCAGCTCGCCGGCCTGCGCCTGCGCGACCTCAATCTGCAAGGCCGCTGGACGCCCTCGCCCGCCAACGCCGCACTTGGCGTGCTCGACTTGCGCACGCTCAGCGCCGGCCTGGCCGATGCCACGCTGGACGGCCAGGGCAAGCTCGACGTGGGCGCGCGCAGCTTTGAAGGCCGGCTCGCGCTCAAGCTGCCCGGCGCCCAGGGCGACTGGCAGGGCCGCGTGGCCCATGCCCAGGGCAAGGGCGAGCTGAACCTGGCGCTGGACGACGCCGCGCGCGTGTTCGCCTGGGTGCGCAGCCTGCAGACGCTGCCCGTGGTCGGCCCGCTGCTGCGCGCGCAACTCGACGCCCAGCCTGGCCTGCAGATCGAGGGCAGCGCCCGCCTCGGCGCGACATGGGACGGTGGCCTGGGTGTGCTCGGTTACCCCGCGCCGGTGACGGGCGCCGCTGCCGCCGCGCCACCGCGCGTGCAAGCGCGGCTGCAGGCGCCGCGCCTGTCCATCACGCGCGGCAGTCCCGCGCGCGCGGCCGACCCTGCCACCGGCGCCGACGCGGTGGTGGGCACGTTGCAGACGCTGGCTCTCGCCAACCTGAACCTGCAAGCCGGCGGGCAGCCGCACCAGCTCAACATCACCGCCACCGGCCAGGCCGAACAAGGCCCCTGGCGCGGCACGCTGGACACCCAGGGCACGCTGCAACTCGGCAGCGCTCAAAAGCCCGACATCGACAGCGGGCGGCTGGACCTCACCCGCCTGCAGCTGCGCGCCACCGACAGCGCGCGCAAGGACCGCGTGGTCGACTGGACGCTGCAGAACGTCGCCGCACTCGGCCTGCGCTGGCAAAACGCGCGCAGCGCCATCAACCTGCAAGCCGACGCCGGCCAGCTGCGCCTGCAACCCACGTTCAGCAACCGCGCGGGCGGCGCACCTGCCGCCACCCCGGCCACCACCGCCCCCATGACCTTGGCCTGGGACCAGCTCAGCTGGCAGAAGGGCGCGCTGATGACACGCGGCCAGCTCACCGGCCTGCCACTGTCTTGGATCGACGCCCTCATCACGGCCGAAGGCGCGCGCAGCGGCCCGCTCAGCCAGTCCGGCCTGGGCGGCGACGTGGTGTTCGACGGCAACTGGGACTTCCTCCTGCCCGCCGACGCCACCACCCCCCCGCGCCTGAGCGCGCAGCTGCAGCGCCGCAGCGGCGACCTCTCGGTGCAGACCGATGGCGCGTTTGATGAAAACACCACCTCCACCCAGCGCCTGCAAACCGGGATCAAGGAGGCGCGCCTGAGCGTGACCACGCAAGGCGCCAACGTGCAGGCCAGCCTGCGCTGGGACAGCGAGCGTCTGGGCCAGGCCAGCGCCGACCTCGGCACCACACTGAGCCCACCGAGTGGTGACCAGACGGCCTGGCACTGGGCAGCAGACGCGCCCCTGCGCGGCAGCATCACGGCCAGCCTGCCCCAAGTGGGCGTGTGGTCGGCGCTGGCGCCACCGGGCTGGCGCGTGCGCGGCACGCTGGCCGCCTCTGCCACGCTCAGCGGAACACGCGCCAACCCGCTGTGGAACGGCACCCTGCGGGCCGACGAACTCGCCCTGCGCTCCATCGTGAACGGCATCTCGTTCTCGCGCGGCGAACTGCGCGCCACGCTGGCTGGCGAACGCGTCACCATCGAGCGCTTTTATTTGCAGGGCCGCGGTGGCGCCGAGGCGGGTGGCACGCTGCTGGCCAGCGGCACCACCGAGTTCCGCCGTGTCACCGTGGACGGCGTGAGCCAGCGCCAGCCCTACATCAACCTGCAGGCCACGGCCACGAAGCTGCGCGTGTCCTCACGCGCCGACCGGCGCCTCACGGTCTCGGGCCAGTTGCAGGCCGAACTGGTGGGCACGGCGCTGCAGATCCGCGGCCGGCTCCTGGCCGACTCCGCCCTCTTCGTGCTGCCCGACGAATCCACCCCCAGCCTGGGCGCGGACGTGGTGGTGCGCGGCACCGAGACCGCGCTGGAGACGCCGGGCGCGTTCCGCGTGCGGCCCGACGTGCTGGTCGACATCGACCTCGGCGAAGACTTTCAGGTGAGTGGTCAGGGCCTGCAGACGCGGCTGGCCGGCCAGATCAACGTGCGCAGCACGCCCGAGCAGCCCACGCCGCGCGTGCTCGGCGACGTGCGCACCGTGCGCGGCTCGTACCGCGCCTACGGCCAGCAGCTGACGATTGAAAACGGCGTGCTGCGCTTCACCGGGCCATACGACAACCCCACGCTGGACATCACGGCCGTGCGCCCCAACACCAGCCAGCGCGTGGGCGTGCAGATCAGCGGCACCGCGCAGACGCCGCGCGTGCGCCTGTTCTCGGACCCCGAGTTGCCTGACAGCGAAAAGCTCGCCTGGCTGGTGCTGGGCCGCCCGGCCAGCGGCGCCGGGGCCGAGGCCGCCGTGCTGCAGCAAGCCGCGCTCGCCCTGCTGGCAGGGCGCGACGGGCGGCTGGATGGCGGCCTGGCCAGCGCGCTCGGTCTGGACGAACTGTCGATTGGCGGCAGCGCCACCAACGCCGACGGCTCGGCCGCCTCGGCGGCGCTCACGCTGGGCAAGCGCCTGTCGAACAACCTGTACCTCAGCTACGAACGCAGCCTGGCCGGTGCGCTGGGCACGGTGAGCATCTTTTACGACGTGACGCGCCGCCTCACGGTGCGAGCGCGCGCCGGTGAAGAAAATGCTTTGGACTTGATCTTCACCATTCAGTACGACTGACTGCTCAGGCCAGTACGGCCTCGGCCGTGTGGCTGGCAATTTCGCCTTCGGCCGTCGTCAGCGCCTGGGCCTTGGCGTCCGGGCCCATGGCCACACCTTCGGCCCGCACGAAGCGCACGTCGGTGATGCCGATGAAACCCATCACGGTCTGCAGGTAACTTTCCTGGTGTTCCATGGCGCGGCCACCTTCGCTGGTGGAATACACGCCGCCGCGCGCGAGCGCCACGATCACCGTCTTGCCGCCGGCCAGGCCTTTCGGGCCCTTGTCGGTGTAAGTGAAAGTGCGGCCGGCCTGGGCGATGCGGTCGATCCAGGCCTTGAGCTGGGTCGGGATGGTGAAGTTGTAGAGCGGCGCACCGATCACGACCACATCAGCTGCCAGGAACTGGCTCACCAGCGCTTCGGACAGCGCGTTTTCACGGCGCTGCACCTCGGTGGTGGCGGCCTGGCCGGTGCGGAAACCCAGCGCGTCGGCGCTCAGGTGGGGCACCACGTCAGCGGCCAGATCGAGGTGTTGCACCTGTGTGCCGGGGTGGGTGGCCACCCAGGCGGCCACGGTCTGGGCGGTGAGCTGGCGGGAAACGGACTGGTCGCCGGTGATGGCGGAATCGATGTGCAGCAGTTGCATGAGGTGCTCCAGAGAAAGGGGTTACCACGCGAGTGGCGATGGATAGATTCTGATTTCCGACCGAATGTTTGATAAGTCGGCAAAATCACGTCAGACCGTTCCACCAACAGGACAATCAAGGCCCATTTCCATGCAAGACCTCAACGACATGCTGTATTTCGCCGAAGTGGTCGAGCGCGGCGGCTTTGCCGCGGCGGGCCGCGCGCTGGGCCTGCCCAAGTCGCGCCTGTCCCGCCGGGTGGCCGGGCTGGAGGCCCAGCTCGGCGTGCGCCTGCTCCAGCGCACCACGCGCAAGCTCTCCCTGACCGACGTGGGCGAAACCTACCTGCGCCACTGCCAGGCGCTGCGCGAATCGGCCCAGGCCGCGGCCGATGCCGTGGCCCACGCACAGACCGAACCGCGCGGCACCATCCGCGTGACCTGCCCCGTCACCCTGGCGCAGACCGTGCTGGCAGCCATCATGCCGATCTACCTCGCGCGGCATCCGCAGGTGCGCGTGGAGATGGAGGTGAACAACCGCGTGGTCGACCTCGTGAAGGACGGCGTGGACGTGGCGCTGCGCGTGCGCCTCACGCTGGAGGACAGCGGCAGCCTCGTCGTCAAGCGGCTGGACGCGGCGCGCTCGGTGCTGGTGGCCAGCCCGGACCTGCTCGCACGCCAGGGCACGCCCAGCACACTGGAGGAGGCGGGCCGGCTCGACAGCGTCGCGATGTCGGCTGTGGATGGCCTGGTCAGCGTGCGCCTCATCACCGCCGAAGGCCGCGAAGCCGTGCTCCAGTACCGCCCCCGCTTCATCGCCGACGACCTGCTCACCCTCAAGTTCGCCGTGCTCGGCGGCACCGGCATGTGCTGGCTGCCCGACTACATGTGCGAGGACGAGCTGCGCGAGGGCCAACTGGTGCGCCTGCTGCCCGACTGGTCCACGCAAGTGGGCGTGGTGCACGCGGTGTTTCCCTCGCGCCGGGGTCTGTCTCCGGCGGTGCGCAGCTTCCTCGATTTCCTGGGCGAATACGTGCCCGTGTGCGGCAATGTGCTGCGCCTGCCCGCGGCATCTCGCCCCTGACAGCACCCGTACAATGCGGGCTCTTTTCGCCGCCATAGTTCAATGGATAGAACGAGTGCCTCCTAAGCGCTAGATACAGGTTCGATTCCTGTTGGTGGTACCAGCCAGTCGTGGCCGCAAGAGCCGCTTCAGCGGAAAGACCCGCAGCACTGCAGAGGTTTGCTTCGCAACAGAATCCGTGGGTGTAAATACTGTATATCCTTACAGTATGAACACCGTGGCGCGCAAGATTCGGATCCTGGCTGACGCGGCCAAATACGACGCTTCATGCGCCTCCAGCGGGGGCACGCGCCGCAATTCCAGCGACCAGAAGGGTCTGGGTTCGAACGAAGGCATGGGCATCTGCCACAGCTATGCGCCCGACGGTCGCTGCATATCGCTGCTGAAGATCCTGCTCACCAACTGGTGCGTCTACGACTGCCTCTACTGCGTCAACCGCGTTTCCAGCGACGTCGAGCGCGCCCGCTTCTCCGTGGAAGAGGTGGTGAACCTCACGCTCGACTTTTACCGGCGCAACGTCATTGAAGGCCTGTTCCTCAGCTCCGGCATCATCCGCTCGCCCGACTACACGATGGAGCAGCTGGTGGAGGTGGCTCGCCAGCTGCGTGAAGTCCATGGCTTTCGCGGCTACATCCATCTGAAGACCATTCCCGATGCCGACGAAGACTTGCTCGCGCAGGCAGGCCGCTTCGCAGATCGCCTGAGCATCAACATCGAGCTGCCGAGCCAAGCCTCGCTCGATGCACTCGCACCGGGCAAGAGCAGCCAGCAGATCCGCCAATCGATGGCCGGCATCCGGCTGCGGCTCGATGAAGAGCGCGATCAGAAAACGCAGGCGCAGCAGATCCGCTCGCTGCCCGGCCAGATCGGCACCGGCGCCACCCCACCGCGCTTTGCACCCGCGGGCCAGAGCACGCAGATGATCATCGGCGCCGACGCGTCGGACGACCGCTGCATCCTGCAGAACAGCGCCGCGCTCTACGCAGGCTACCGCCTCAAACGCGTTTATTACTCCGCGTTCAGTCCGATTCCGCACGCCAGCGCCAAGCTGCCGGCCCAGGCCGCGCCCCTGGTGCGCGAGCACCGCCTGTACCAAGCCGACTGGTTGATGCGCTTCTACGGTTTCGACGCCACCGAACTGGTGCTGCCGGGCGGCATGCTTTCGATGGAGATGGACCCCAAGCTGGCGTGGGCGCTGGCGCATCCCGAGTTGTTTCCGGTGGACGTGAACCGCGCACCACGAGAAACTTTGCTGCGCGTGCCGGGCCTGGGCATGCGCTCGGTGCAGCGCCTGCTGGATGCGCGCCGCGTGCGCCAGCTGCGGCGCGCCGACATGGAACGACTGGGAACCGCCGGGCGCAAGGCGCTGGACTTCGTGCACCTGCCCGATCACCGGCCAGGTGCCGAGCTGCTTTCCTTCGGCAAGCCATCGGCGCCCGCGCAGCCCCCAAGACGGCCGGCTCCCGCCGCACAGCCCGGTCTGTTCGATTCAGCTGAAGCTGCAATCGTTTGAGCATGGCCGTGCGCTGGCAGGTCCAACACCAACCCAACGACGTGCCCCAAGCGCTTCGCGCGCTTTCGGAGGTGCTCGCCTGCGGCGCTACGCCCGATGACGTGGCCTGGCTTGAAAGCGAGCGGCGGCAGGACGATCTGCTGTGCGTGGATGCGGCGCCGAGTCCACCACCAGAAACAGCGCCCTTGCGCGCCCTGCGCAGGCTGCCCGCGGGCTTCATGCCGTTGGCTGAAACGGTGGCGATGCACGCGCATCCCCAGCGCTTTCAGTGGCTGCACGAGCTGGCGATCGATCTGGCGGCGGATCCGCGCCGCTGGCAGGACGCGCTGGACCCAAGACGACTTTCACTGGAACGCATGGCGCGCGAAGTGCGGCGCGAGATCCACAAGATGCACGCCTTCGTGCGCTTTCGCCAGCTGGACGAAGGCAACAGGGAGGTGCGCTACGTGGCCTGGTTCGAACCGGTGCACCACATCGTGCGCGCTGCGTCGCCGTTTTTCGCGAAGCGCTTCGCCGCGATGCGCTGGGCCATCCTCACTCCGGCCCTGTGCGTGCATTGGAACCGCGAGGGGCTTGATTTCACGCCCGGGGTTGACTGTTCACAGGCACCACCGCCCGACGCGGGCGAGGCGCTGTGGCTGGACTACTACCGCAGCATCTTCAACCCGTCGCGCGTCAAGACCGCCGCCATGCTGCGCGAGATGCCACGCCGTTACTGGAACAACCTGCCGGAAACACAGGCCATCACCGGACTGCTCCAACAAGCGCCCGAGCGCAGCGCGCGCATGGTGGCGCAGGCGAGCGAATCGCAGCGGCGCTTGCCGATCCGCGTGCCTCCCGTGGCCGAACGCGCACCGCGCACGCCGCAGGAACAGCTGGACGATCTGGGTCGGCGCGCCCGCCACTGCACGGACTGTCCGATGGCCGCTGCTGCGACGCAGACGGTCTGGGGCGAAGGACCCGTGGGCGCTCATCTGATGATCGTGGGCGAACAACCCGGCGACCAGGAAGATCTGGCGGGCCGCCCATTCGTGGGGCCGGCGGGTGCACTGCTGCACCGGGCCATGGCCGAACTCGGCTGGCCTGTCGAACAGCTCTATCTCACCAACGCGGTGAAACATTTCCATTTCCTGCCACGCGGCAAACGGCGCATGCACAAGACACCGGGTCAGCGCGAGGCCGAGGCGTGTGCGCAATGGCTGGAGGCGGAAATACGGCTGATCGCACCACAAGCCATTCTGGCGCTCGGCGCCACCGCCGCGTCGAGCGTACTCGGGCGCAGCGTGGGCGTGGCGCAGTGCCTGGGTTCGTGGTGGCTGCGCGATGACGGCCTGCCGGTATGGGTGGTGCACCACCCGGCAGCGGTGCTGCGCCGAGTGGAGGCGGGCGCTCCGAGCTTCGAAGCCTGGGTGGAAGCCATGCGCCCGGCAATCCAGGGCAGGTAGCTTCAGCGCACCATGGAGATCACCCGCGCACCGGAGGTGCAGGTTTGTCGCTGACCGCTCATCGCAACACGAGCGCGGGCCGGTCGAAACCCGGTCTGCCCATTCGTCGTGTTGGAGTCAGACCTGCTTTCAACCCAACCAGGAGATCCCATGTCGATTCAACTCTGTGCCTACATGTCCTACGACGGCGACTGTGCCGATGCCATGAAGTTCTACGCCCAGGTGCTGGGCGCCAAGCTCGAAGCACTCATCACCTACGGCGACATGCCCGGCGAGATGCCGGTGCCGGCCGAGCACGCCAGCCGCGTCATGCACGCCTACCTGGTCCACTCCGATTTCGCGCTCATGGCCGGCGACGCACCCCCCGGCGTGCCCTTCGCCGGCATCCAGGGCTGCATGCTGGCCATCACCTACCCCACGGTTGCTGAAGCCACGCGCGTGTTCAACGCCCTGGCCGACGGCGGCAAGGTGACCATGCCGCTGGCCGAGACGTTCTGGGCCGATACCTTCGGCATGGTGACCGACCGTTTCGGCACGCCCTGGGGCATCAACGGTGGACCCCGGGAGATGGCTCAGAAGTAACCCCGCGCAACCGCGTCACCGGTGTGTGATGCGCGCCAGCAGAACACCCACGACCACGCCAAACAACACGGCGGTCAACGGGTTGGCTCGCGCGCGTGCGCGCACGCTGTCGGCCGCATGTCTGCCTGCGTCACGCAACTGCCGCGCCCGCCTTTGCTGGCTTGAATGCGCGTCGGACACACCGCGCTCAACGTGCCTGGCCAGTGGGTCGGCTTCATCGGTCATGCGCTCGACCCGGTCATTGGCTTCTTGCAGCAGTTGCTTGGTGATCTCGGTCCCATGTTCGGCCATGCCGGTGTGGCCGGGCTCGCGCACAACCTCGGTGCTGGGGATGCCGGTGTAGGGGAAAGCGTTGTCGGTCTCGGTGTTGCTGGACATGTGCGTCTCCAACAGGCCCGCCAATTGAGGCCCGTGAAGCAACGGTAGAGGCCGCCCAGGGCGGGGTCTGTTCGGTGCCGCACGGCGACGATCACTTCGATCAGAAGCCAGCGCTGCTTTCGCTCAGAGTTGCCCTTCGGTCAGCGTGTCGAGCTGGAAACGACCGCTGCGGTCCCACAACCACGTGTCGACATACTGAACCCGCCCGAATCCGGGTGGCGACGGAAATGGCGCGGCCTGTCGCACGAGGCGCTCGATCTCTGCCATGACCTCCGGCGCATGGCTTGGCCCCCGCAACCAGCGCGTGGAGCCCACCCGCCCGCCCTGGCTCACCTCGATCTCGAGCACGCCAATGGCGTAGAGCATGGCGGGCAGTTGCCCTCGGTAGATGCGCTCCGGGTACTTGCGGTAAAGGTGGGTCGCGGCCTCGCGGCGGTAGGCTGCGCTCGCGGGCGCCTGGCCAGGCAGCGGCGAGCGAACGGAGCAGCCGGCCGCCAGAGCCGCAGCGCCGGTGGCGGCGGCCAGCGCGATGAACTGACGCCGTTCTTCCTGGGGATTTTTGAGCATGAGCGCCGTGTGTGGATTGAAAAATTCATTAGAGCAGCGCACCCCCGCCGGCACAACAGGCCGCAACACCCGCTTACCGCTGTCGCAGGGTCCGGCTGAGCAAGATGACAGGCACCAGACCCACCAGCACCAGCGTGAGCGCGGGCAGCGCCGCCTCCCCCAGGCGCTCGTCGCGCGCCAACTGGTAGGTCACCACCGCCAGGGTGTCGCTGTTGAAGGGGCGCAGCACCAGGGTGGCGGGCAGTTCCTTCATCACGTCCACGAACACCAGCAGCGCGGCGGCCGCGGTGGAGCGCTTGAGCAGCGGCCAGTGCACGCGCGCGGCCAGGCCCAGGCCGGTGGTGCCGAGCATGCGGGCCGAGTCGTCCAGGCTGCCGGGGATCCGGGCGTAACCGCTTTGCACCGACTGCAGCGCCACGGCGGTGAAGCGCACCATGTAGGCCCACACGATGCCCAGCGCGGTTGCGGTGACGAAGTAGCCCACGCTGGTGTCGGGCTTGACCGCCTGCAGCCAGCCCACCGGCAGCAGCAGGCCCACCACGATCACGGCGCCGGGCACGGCGTAGCCCAGGCTCGCCAACTGCACCACGCCGCGCGTGAGCTTGCCGGGCCGGGCCCGAAGGGCGAACGCCAGCGCCAGCGCGATGGTCGTGGCCAGGGCGGCCGACAGCCCTGCGAGCCACACGCTGTTGCGCGACCACTGCACGAAGGACGTCCAGGGCAACTCGTCCCAGCCACCAATGAGCGGACGCAGCATGAACAGCACCGGCAGCACGAAACCGAAGGCGATGGGCAGGGCGCACAGCGCAATGGCCAGCCCCGCGCGGGCGCCGTGCAGTTGGGCGGGCTGGGCTTCGTTGCTGCCGGCACGCTGGCCGCGCAGGGTGGAAAAGCGCATGCGGTGCTGCGCGCGGTGCTCCAGCCACAACAGCAGCGCCACCACGGCCAGCAGCATGGTGGCGAGCTGGGCGGCGGCCAGGCGGTTGTCCATGGCCAGCCAGGCCTTGTAGATGCCGGCGGTGAAGGTCTGCACGCCGAAGTAACTCACCACGCCGAAATCGGCCAGGGTCTCCATGAGCGCCAGCGCCACGCCCGCGGCCACGGCGGGGCGCGCCAGCGGCAGCGCCACCTCGCGGATGCGCCGGGCCAGCGGCGCACCCAGCAGGCGGGCGGCTTCCATCAGCTGCGAAGCGCGCTCGGCCAGCGCGGTGCGCGCCAGCAGGTACACATAGGGATAGAGCGAAAACGTGAACACCCAGACCGCGCCGGGCGTGTTGCGGATCTCGGGGAACACACGGCCACTGAGGCCAAAGCTCTCGCGCATCCACACCTGCAGCGGGCCGCTGAACTGCAGGAAGTCGGTGTAGGCGTAGGCCACCACATAGGCCGGCATGGCCAGGGGCAGCAGCAGCGCCCATTCAAAGAAACGCCGACCCGGGAATTCGAACAGCGTCACCGCGCTGGCGGTGAGCATGCCCACCAACGCCACGCCCACCGCCACTGACACGCACAGCGCCACGGTGGTGAGCGCGTACTCGGGCAACACGGTCTGCGCCATCTGGCCCAGCACGTCGCGTGCCGCGGCGTCGAACTGGAACCACGAGCCGCCGAGCGACAGCACGGGCAGCGTGAGCAAGCACGCGAGCAGGATCAACGGGGCGAGGGCCAACCAGCGCAGCATGAAGGGAGGGAAGTGGGGACGGGGTGACAGAGGGCTGGACGCGATGATGGCACGCAGGCCCGCCTCGTTCAGCGAGGGGCTTTTGATGCACATCAATGCAAATGAGAATTGTAGTTATCTACAATGACCCACCCGCAAGCACCACCATGTTCCTCAACGTCTCCCAACTCAGCGTGCACTACCCCGGCCTGCCGCAGGCCGCGGTGGACGGTGTCTCGCTCGGGCTGCGCGCTGGCGACATCGGCGTGCTGATCGGCCCTTCGGGCTGCGGCAAGACGACCTTGCTGCGCGCGGTGGCGGGCCTGGAGCGCGCCAGCGGCGGCAGCATCACGCTCGAAGGTGAGAAGGTCAGCGACGGCGCGCACCACATGCCCGCCGAGCAGCGCCGCATCGGCATGGTGTTCCAGGACTACGCCCTCTTCCCCCACCTCGACGTGGGCAGGAACATTGCCTTCGGCATTGACCGCCTGCCGCGCGCCGAGCGCGATGCGCGCGTGGCCGAAGTGCTCAAGCTCGTGGGGTTGGACGGCATGCAGAAGCGGTTCCCGCACGAGCTCTCGGGCGGGCAGCAACAGCGCGTGGCGCTGGCCCGCGCGCTGGCACCGCGCCCGCGCCTGCTGCTGCTGGACGAACCTTTTTCCAACCTCGACGTGGACCTGCGCGAGCGGCTGGCGCACGAGGTGCGCGGCATCTTGAAGGCTGCGGGCGCCACGGCGCTGTTCGTCACGCACGACCAGCTGGAAGCCTTTGCCATTGGCGACGTGATCGGCGTGATGCACGAAGGCCACCTGCACCAGTGGGAAGACGCCTACGCGCTCTACCACCGCCCGGCCACGCGCTTCGTGGCCGAGTTCATCGGACACGGCGTATTCGCGCCGGCGCAGATCCGCATGAACGGCAGCGAGGTCTCGGTGCAGACGCCGCTGGGCGCGCTGCAGGATGTGGACGAATGCCCGCTGCCCACGGCGTATGCCTCGGGCCTGTGCGACGTGCTGCTGCGCGCCGACGACATCGTGCACGACGACAACGCGCCGGTGAAGGCGCAGATTCTGCGCAAGGCATTTCGCGGTTCGGAATTTCTCTACACACTGCGCCTGGCCAGCGGCGAGGTGCTGATGACGCACGTGCCCTCGCACCACAACCACGCGGTGGGCGAGTGGATAGGCATCCGCGCCGAGGTGGACCATGTGGTCACCTTCGAGCGCGGATCGGGCGCGTCAAGCCCGCCTGCGCCGGGCGTGGCGCGGGCACACGTGAGCTGATCAGCCAAAGGCCCGCTTAATCACGGGCAGGCGTGACAACACCAGCCAGTCCAGCAACAACACCGCGAGCAGCACCGCACCAGTTAGCGGAAATGCGAGCGCCACCCCACACATCACCAGCGCGCCACCTTTCCACAGTGGCAGATCGCGCGGCACGGGTGGCGGCACCAACCGCCAGCTGCGCGCCGGCCGTCGCTTCCACCACATCACGATGCCGCTGACGCACAGGAACACGGTGGCCGCGCAGAACAGCAGGTTGAGCGCCGCGTTCCACACACCCAGGTCGCCCTGGTGCAGCGCGATGCCCACCGCCATGCCTTTGGCCACCAGCGCGTAGTCGGCGAACGCCGCCTCGGCGATCACGCGCCCCGTGTAGCGGTCCACGTGCACCGTGCGGTCCTGCGTCGGGTTTTTCAGGTCGCCACTCATGGTGTCGGCCGAGATCGTGAACACGCCCGTGTCGCTCTGCGGAAGCTGGATGTGGTGCTGACCGGTGAAGCCGAGTTGCTTCGCGAGTGCGGCCACCGAGTCCAGGTTCACTGGCTGGCCGGCTGGCACACCCGCGACACCCGCCACTGAGCCCGAGGCGGGCAATGGCGTCTGCTCCAGACCCCAGGGCACCTCTTTCTGGCCAGCGGTGTTCAGCGAGGCGTGCGTGGCGTCCGACTGCGGCACCGCGTCCCACTTGGCCGCGGGAAACGTGCCCCATGGCTGCGCGAACTGCGCGCCCCACACCCCTGTCCACGACAGGCCGGTGAGCAGGAACACGAACAGCACCGCGCTGAGCCAGAGGCCCACGCTGGCGTGCAGCGAGCGCCACCACAGGCGGCCCTTCACGCGCAGATCGGGCAGCAGCACCTGCGCCCAGCGGGTGCCACCACGCGGCCACCAGAGGTAAAGGCCGGTGACGATCATCACGAGCCCGAAGCCGGCGGCGATCTCGATCAGGCGGTCGCCCACATCGCCGATGAGCAGGGTGCCGTGGATGCGCTCGGCCCAGGCGAACACGGTGTTCTCCTTGTCCACCAGCTGCAGCACCTGCGCGGTGTGCGGGTCCACGGCCACCGCTTCGGTGAGGCCGTCGCGCTGCACGACAAACCAGCTCGCCTCATCGGGCGCGCGTGGCGCGATGTACTCGATCAACCGGCCTTGGGAGCGCAATTCCAGCACGGCCTGTGCCTGAGCGCTCACAGGCTGGGTCTCGGCCCGCGGCACCACAGGCACGGTGAAGCCAAGCCGGGTCTGGAACCCGGTGAAGAACACCATGACGGCGCCGGTGAGCGCCAGCATGAGCAGGAAGGGCACGACGCACAGGCCGGCATAGAAGTGCCAGCGCCAGGCGACGGCGTGAAATCGGGACGGTCTTGTCCCCGCGTCCGCGGTGGACGCGCGTTGAGCGGTGCTCACCGCCTCAGTGCTTGTGCTGGCTGTGGCCGTCGCCAGCCGCAGCGGGCGCCGCGGCGGCGTTGCCCAGCGGGCGCGCCGTGGCCTTCACGTCCAGTGTCGAGCGCTGCCCGTCCTTGCCCTCGAACACCAGCGTCACGGGCACCACGTCACCCGCCTTCACCGGGCCTTTGAGGTCCATCAGCATCACGTGGTAACCGCCGGGCTTGAGCTCGACCGCCTGGCCCGCGGGCAAGGCCAGACCCGTTTTGACGGGGCGCATCCGCATCACGTCCTTGTCCATCGCCATTTCGTGCAGTTCGACCACGCCCGCGATGGGCGAACTGACCTCGACCAGGCGCGTGTCGGCCTTGGCATTGAGTTGCATGAAGGCGCCGGTGGACTTTTGTTGCGCCACGGTGGCGCGCACCCAGGCGTCTTTCACGTCGACGTTGGCGGGCGCTTGTGCCCAGGCGCTGGCGGTGAGGGTCAGCAGGGTGGAGATGATCAGGTGTTTCATGGAGGTATCCGGCAAAGGCCATTGAACGGGATCGGCCGTCTCACGCCAGAACATGGCGGGCGGCTCGGGGAAGAAAACCGTGTGCGCAGCGTGCGCAGCAGCCCGATGAGGGCCGGCGCGTCAGGCCAGCGGGGGTGCGCGCGAAGGCGCGGCCGGCCAGAAGGTGGCGGGCGTGAGCCCGGGGGGCTGTGTGCGGGGCGGTCCGGCCTGCGGTGCCAGTGCCAGTGGCCGCAACGACGCAGGCGGCAGGCCGGTGGCGCCGTGCAGATGGCACCAAGGGCAGTGGCGCGAGGCATCGGCCATGGATTCACCATCGGTCGCATCGGCCGCGTCGGCCTGCACCCACACCATGCCGCTCGCGCTGCACACCTGCACCCAGTCGGCGTCTCCTTGCGAGGCCACCACCGCCTGCGCCACCGTGGGCGCGAGCGCGCCGCACACCATGGCGAGCAGGGCCAGCCAGGCAGCAAATCGACGGTGGAATGGGCGGGCCAACATGGGAGCGAAGTTTATCAGCCGGGGTCAACTGCGAGACGTGTGCAGCGCGCATTCACCCACTACCATCGCGCCACCACAACCACCTGGAGACATGTCCATGCTCACACTGTGCGGCTTTGCAGCCAGCAACTACTACAACAAGGTCAAGCTCGCGCTGCTCGAAAAAGGTGTGGCCTTTGAAGAAGAACTGGCCTGGCTCGGTCAGACCGACAAGGCCGCCAGCCCGCTGGGCAAGGTGCCTTACCTCAAGACCGACGCGGGTCCGTTGTCCGAGTCCACCGTGCTGCTCGAGTACATCGAAGATGCCTACCCGGCCCGCCCGCTCATGCCGCCCGACGCTTTCCAGAAAGGCAAGGTGCGCGAGATCGTGCGCTACATCGAACTGCACCTGGAGCTGGTGGCGCGCAACCTCTACGGCGAGGCGTTCTTTGGCGGCAAGGTGAGCGATGCGGCCAAGGAAAAAACCGGCGAGCAACTCACCAAGAATGTGGCGGCCTTCTCCCAGCTGGTGAAGTTCTCACCCTTCATCGCGGGCGACACCTTCACCCTGGCCGACTGCGCGGCCGCGGTGCACCTGCCGCTGGTGAGCAGTGCCACCAAGATCATCTACGGCCGTGACTACCTGGCCGAGCTGCCGGTGCGGGAGTATTTGAAGCTGCTGGGCGAGCGCCCCGCGGTGCAGACCGTGAACGCGGACCGCAAGACCAACACCGAGGTGATGCTCAAGCGCGCGAAAGGCTGAACACGCCGGCGCGGCGCGCATGAAAAAGCCGGGCAGCTGCCCGGCTTTTTTTGTGGCTCATCGCCCTTCAATTCTTGGGTCTGATCGCATCGGCGGTTCCCTGAATGAACGCCTTGATTTTTTGCACGTCATCCATGCTGAGCTTGCCCGTGAAGTCGGGCATGCCTCGCTCGGTGGCCGATCCCTTGAACACGAACTTGTCGAGGTTCTCGATGAAGGAAGCGTCCATGTAACCCAGGTTGGGGATGTTGCCGCCCCGATCCACACCCGGCACGCCGTGGCAGAACACGCAGTTGCTCACGTACAGCGCGGTGCCGGTGGGCACGTGGGTCGGGTCGTACTTCACCCCGGCCACCAACTTGTCCAGCTGGTATTTCACGAAGGCCGGCGGTTGCGCCTTGCCACCCACGGCAAAGGTGTAGACCGTGCCGGGGCCCTGGCGGTCGGTGGCGCGCTGGGCCAAGCCGTAGACACCGCCCCAGCCCACCGCGATCGACACGTACTGCTTGCCGTCGACCAGGTAGGTGCTGGGCGCGGCAATCACGCCGGTGCCGGTGGGCGTTTCCCACAGCTGCTCGCCGGTGGTGGCGTTGTAGGCGATGAAGCGCCCGTCAGCCGTGCCCTGGAACACCAGGTTGCCCGCGGTGGTGAGCGTGCCGCCGTTCCACGGCGAGATCTGTTCCTTGGTCCAGGCGGCCTGCTGCTTCACAGGGTCCCAAGCCACCAGGCGGCCATAGGGCTTGCTGGTGGGCGGCTCCACGTTGGCGAAATTGGCCGTGTTCCAGCCCATGCCGCTGTGGGGTTCGCCCGGGCGCACGCCGTTGAAGCTCCAGGCCTTGTTGTCCATCAACGTGAGCGGCACGCCCTGCACCGGCATGTAGACCAGCCCGGTGGCCGGGTTGTACGACATGGAGTGCCAGTTGCGCGCGCCGAAAGCGCTCGGGATGATTTCGCGCGGTCGATCGCCGGTGCGCGCCAGCGCGGTCTCGATCGGGCGGCCGTTCTTGTCGTAGCCGGTCGCCCAGTTCACGTCAACGAAATTCTTCGCCGAGATGAACTTGCCGTTGACGCGATCGATCACGA
Organism: Pseudomonadota bacterium; assembly: GCA_040385485.1. Taxonomy (GTDB): domain Bacteria; phylum Pseudomonadota; class Gammaproteobacteria; order Burkholderiales; family Burkholderiaceae_C; genus Hydrogenophaga. The sequence continues at coordinate 27,442 of JAZKHJ010000073.1, forward strand.
AGAAGAAGCCGTTCTTGGGTGCATGCAGGATCACCTTGCGCGGCTTGTTGTCGATCTTGATGTCGGCCAGGATCATCGGCTGCGTGGAGGTGTAGTCCCAGTTGTCGCCCGGGGTTTCCTGGTAATGCCACACGTACTTGCCGGTGTCCGGATTGAGCGCAACGATGGACGCGAGGTAGAGGTTGTCGCCACCGGCCGGACTGCGCTTGTCGCGCTGCCAGGGCGAGCCGTTGCCGGTGCCGATGTACATCAGGTTGAGTTCGGGATCGAAGGCCATCGCGTCCCAGGCGGTGCCGCCGCCACCGGCTTCCCACCATTTGCCGGCCGGATCCCAGGTCTTGGCCGCCTTGGCCATGGACTCGTCCTCGAACGGCTTGCTCGGGTCGCCCGGCACGGTGAACCAGCGCCACTTCTGCGCGCCGGACTTTGCGTCGTAGGCGGTGATGTAGCCCCGCACGCCGTACTCGGCGCCACCGTTGCCGATGATCACGTTGCCTTTGAAGACCCGTGGCGCACCGGTGATGGTGTAGCTGAACTTGCGGTCGATGATGGTGTCCTTCTCCCACACCTGCTGGCCGGTGGCGGCGTCGAGCGCGATCAGGCGGCCGTCGTACGCGGCGACAAAAACCTTGCCCTCGTGCAGCGCCACGCCGCGGTTGACCACATCGCAGCAACCCTTGTAGCCGGCTTCGCGCGGCACCTTGGGATCAAAGGTCCAGATCTGCTTGCCGGTGCGCACGTCCACCGCGTGCACCACGCTCCAGGAGGCGGTGACGTACATGATGCCGTCGACCACCAGCGGGGTGGACTCCACGCCGCGTTTGGATTCCAGGTTGTAAGACCACACCAGACCCAGCTCTTTCACATTGGCGGTGCTGATCTGGTTCAACTTCGAATGCCGCGTCTCGGCGTAGTCCAGGCCATAGCTCGGCCAGTCGGGTGTCTTGCTGGCGTTGCTCTTCATGAACGCGGCGTTGACCTTGTTGACCGAAGCGGTGATGTGCGCCGCCGAGCCCTTGGCAGGCGCCTGAGCCAACGCCGTTGCGCTCAAGGCCAACGCGGCCATCAAGCCTGTCGCCGCCCGCCACCCGAAGCGGGCCAGTGGTGTGTATTTCATCGTGTCTCCTGGTGCGAGCCGCTTCGAGCAGGCTTGTTGTGGGGCGCCCGCCCGGTCGCGAGCCGAGCACGCGCACCAGAACAGACCCCAGCATGTTCCTCCTGTGTCCGTCCAGTTTCATCTTCGGGATTTCCCTGAACCGGAAGTGTTCCGGGGTGGAACACCTGCCCATGGTGGGCCAGCGTCAGTCGGTGGTGTCGCTGCCCAGCAGGTGCTGCACCGCCACACGAAGATCGCTCGACCAGGTGCGCCGGTCGCGCCCGCGCGGGGGTTGGGGTTCACCGAAGCGCACCTGCGCCTGCACGCCGTCGGCGCACAGCGTGGTCCAGATCGAAGCCACCAGCGTGGTGTCACCGATGAACAGCGGAGCGTCGTGGCGCCCACCACGCAGACTGTCGACGAAACACAGGGCCAGCGGCAACACCGGCGCGTTCGCTGTGATCGCGGCCTGCAACAGGTTGGCGTGAAAGGGCAGCAGCACGCGGCCGTCGCCGGTGGTGCCTTCGGGGAACACGGTGAGGATGTCGCCCGCGCGCAGGCGTTCGGCCATGTGGTGCACCACGCGCATGGCGTCGCGCCGGCTTTCGCGTTCGATGTAGAGCGTGCCCGCGCCGGTGATGAGCGAGCCCAGCAACGGCCAGCTTTTCACATCGGCCTTGGACACAAAGCGACTGGGGTGGGCGGCATTGAGCACCAGGATGTCGAGCCACGAAATGTGGTTGGACACCATGAGCAGCGGCCCATGCCTGGGCGGCGTTCCCTGCACGACCAATTCCACACCCAGGATGGTGAGCATCTGCCGCGACCACTCGCGCACCACCAGCTGGGTTTGCGGTGGCGTGAGTCGGCCGAATTCGCTGCGGATGATCCACAGGCCACGCAGCACGTGGCCAATGGCACGCAGGGCGCGCCAGGCGGCGCGCAGTTGCTTCACGCGATCGCGTCCGACATCTGGTGCGCCACCTGCCCGCCCACCAGCGTGGCGCGCACGCGCGCGGGCAGCTCGTGCCCACCGAAGGGCGTGTGTTTGCCCTGGCTGCGCAGCGCGCTGGCTTGCACGGTCCAGCTCGCATTCGGATCGAAGATGCAGAGGTCGGCCACACCGCCCACCGCGAGGCGACCCACACTGGCCTGCAGCGTGCCGAGGCTCGCGCCCAACACCGATTGCGGGCCGCTGGTAAGCACGGCCAACGCCTGCATCAGGCCCAGGCCGTCCTGCTGCGCCCAGGTGCAGGCCAGGCCGAGCAGCAGCTCGACCGCGGTGGCGCCGGGCTCGGCCTCGGCAAACGGCAGCGTCTTCGCGTCGCTGTCCACCGGGTTGTGGTCGGACACCAGCGCGTCGATCGTGCCGTCGGCCAGACCGGCGCGCAGTGCGTCGCGGTCGCGCTGCTGGCGCACGGGAGGCTGCAGGCGCAAGCGGCTGTCGTAGTAACCGATGTCGATGTCGGTCAGGTGCAGGTTGTGCACGCTCACGTCGCAGGTGACCGGCAGGCCCTCGGCCTTGGCCTGGCGCACCAGTGCGAGGCCGGCGGCGCTGCTGATGCGGCAGAGGTGCACACGCGCGTTGGCGCTGCCCGGCGTTTTGCCCTGGGTGGCGCGCATGAGTTCGAACAGCGTGTGCAATGCGATGGTTTCGGCCGCCGCCGGGATGCCGGCGAGACCCAGGCGCGTGGCCAGCGGACCGCTGGCGGCCACGCCCTTGCCGAGCCAGGAATCTTGCGGGCGCAGCCACACGGTGTAGCCGAAGGTGGCGGCGTACTGCAGGGCGCGCTGCAGCACCTGCACATTGACGATGGGCACCTCGGCCTGACCGAACCCGATACAGCCGGACTCGGTGAGCTCGGCCATCTCGGTCAGCACCTCGCCCTGCAGGCCGCGCGTGAGCGCCCCCAGGGGGAACACGCGCGCCAGGTGCAGCTTCTCGGCGCGGAACTTGAGCATGTCCACCAGGCCGGGTTCGTCGAGCACCGGGTCTGTGTCGGGCGGGCAGACCAGCGAGGTCACACCGCCGGCCACGGCCGCGGCCATCTCGCTCTCCAGCATGCCGGCGTGTTCCTGGCCGGGTTCGCGCAGGCGCACGGCCAGGTCCACCAGGCCGGGCGCGACCACGCAGCCGGTGGCGTCTATCGTGCGGGCGGCGTGGAAATCGGGTGCCACGTTGCCGATGGCGATGATGCGGCCGGCGGCGACCGCCACATCGGCGATCTCGTCGCGGCCGGTGGCCGGGTCCATGACGCGGCCGTTCTGGATCAGGATTTTCATGGTTCAGGCTTCATTGCTGGCAACGATGGACATCACGGCCATGCGCACCGCGATGCCGTAAGTGACCTGCGGCAGGATCACGCTCTGCGGGCCGTCCACCACGGACGAGTCGATCTCCACGCCGCGGTTGATCGGGCCCGGGTGCATCACGATCGCGTCGTGCTTGGCCCAGCGCAGGCGCTCGGGCGTGAGGCCGAAGCTCTTGAAGTATTCCTGGCTCGAAGGCAGCAGCGCGCCGCTCATGCGTTCGTTCTGCAGGCGCAGCGTGATCACCACGTCGCAGTCCTTGATGCCCTCTTCCAGCGTGTGGCACACGCGCACGCCCATCTGCGAAAGGTCGCTCGGCACCAGCGTGCGCGGGCCGACCACGCGCACGTCGGGGCAGCCCAGCGTTGTGAGGGCGTGGATGTCGGAGCGCGCCACGCGCGAGTGCAGCACGTCGCCCACGATCGCCACCGACAGCTTGGTGAAGTCCTGCTTGTAGTGGCGGATGGTGTACATGTCGAGCAGCCCCTGCGTGGGGTGCGCATGG
>JAZKHJ010000074.1:0-44635 GCA_040385485.1 Pseudomonadota bacterium
GCTCAAGCTGATGAAGGAGCGCGGCAGCGACATCACGCTGTTCAGCCCGCGCGCGAGCTTCATGGCGCACCACATCGGTGACTTCAACGTGTCGAGCACCTGGGCGGCGATCTGCAACGAGCTGTGCTATCGCGTGAGCGAGCTGTTCCCCGATCACTTCGTGCCCGTGGCCATGCTGCCGCAGAGCCCGGGTGTCGATCCGGCCACCTGCATCCCCGAGCTGGAGAAGTGCGTCAAGGAATACGGCGCGGTGGGTATCAACCTCAACCCCGATCCTTCGGGCGGGCACTGGACCAGCCCACCGCTGACCGACAGGCACTGGTACCCCATCTACGAGAAGATGGTGGAGCACGACCTGCCGGCCATGATCCACGTGAGCACCAGTTGCAACGCCTGCTTCCACACCACCGGCGCGCACTACCTCAACGCCGACACCACCGCCTTCATGCAGCTCATCCAGGGTGATCTGTTCAAGGACTTCCCGACGTTGAAGTTCCTGATCCCGCACGGCGGCGGCGCGGTGCCCTACCACTGGGGCCGTTTCCGTGGCCTGGCGCAGGAGATGAAGAAGCCGCTGCTGGACACGCATGTGATGAACAACGTGTTCTTCGACACCTGCGTCTACCACCAGCCCGGCATCGACCTGCTCAACACGGTGATCCCGGTGAAGAACGTGCTGTTTGCCAGCGAGATGATCGGCGCGGTGCGCGGCATCGACCCGACCACGGGCAACTATTACGACGACACCAAGCGCTACATCGAAGGCTCGAAGATATTGAGTGCGGACGACAAGCACCAGATCTATGAGGGCAATGTGCGGCGGGTGTTTTCACGACTCGATTCACGCCTGAAGGCGAAGGGGATCTGACATGTACGAACTCGGCGTTGTTTACCGCAACATCAAGCGCGCCGACCGCGCGGCAGCCGACGGCCTGGCCGCGCTGGGATCGGCCACGGTGCACGAGGCCATGGGCCGCGTGGGTCTGCTCAAGCCCTACATGCGCCCGATCTATGCGGGTCAGCAGGTCAGCGGCACCGCCGTCACCGTGTTGCTGCACCCGGGCGACAACTGGATGCTGCATGTGGCCGCCGAACAGATCCAACCCGGTGACATCGTGGTGGCGGCCATCACGGCCGAATGCACCGATGGCTACTTTGGCGACCTGTTGGCCACCAGCTTTCAGGCGCGTGGCGCGCGCGCGCTCATCATCGACGCCGGTGTGCGCGACGTGAAGGAGCTGCAGAGGATGGGCTTTCCTGTGTGGAGCAAGGCCATCAGCAGCAAGGGCTGCATCAAGGCCACCATCGGCTCGGTGAACATTCCAGTGGTGTGTGCGGGCATGCTGGTGACGCCGGGGGATGTGATCGTGGCCGACGACGATGGCGTGGTGTGTGTGCCCGCCGCGCGTGCGGTGACCACGCTGGAGGCTGCGCAGCACCGCGAGAGCTTCGAGGGTGAGAAGCGCGCCAAGCTGGCCAGCGGGGTGCTGGGGCTGGACATGTACAAGATGCGTGAGCCGCTTGAGAAGGCCGGTCTCAAGTACATCGATTGAAGGCCTGACATGACAAAACCGACATCCGGAGACTTCACCAAGACCGCTGGCTGGCTCGATTGGTATGCCGGTCCTTCCAAACCACATTTCCAGTTGCCTGCCGGCGCGGTGGACGCGCACTGCCACGTGTTCGGCCCCGGCGCCGAATTTCCCTACGCCCCGGAGCGCAAATACACACCGTGCGACGCGAGCAAGGCGCAATTGTTCGCGTTGCGCGACCACCTCGGCTTCGCGCGCAACGTGGTGGTGCAAGCCACCTGCCATGGTGCGGACAACCGCGCGCTGGTCGATGCGCTGGTGCACAGCGATGGCAAGGCGCGCGGTGTGGCCACCGTCAAGCGCAGCGTCACCGACGACGAGCTGCAGGCCCTGCACGCTGCGGGCGTGCGCGGCGTGCGTTTCAATTTCGTCAAGCGCCTGGTGGACTTCACACCCAAGGACGAACTGATGGAGATTGCCGCGCGCATCCAGAAGCTGGGTTGGCATGTGGTCATCTATTTCGAGGCGGTGGACCTGCCCGAGCTGTGGGACTTCTTCACGGCGCTGCCCACCACCGTGGTGGTGGACCACATGGGCCGGCCTGATGTGAACAAGCCGGTGGACGGCCCCGAGTTCGAGCTGTTCCTCAAATTCATGCGCCAGCACCCCAACGTGTGGAGCAAGGTGAGCTGCCCCGAGCGCTTGAGCGTCACCGGCCCCAAGGCCTTGAACGGTGAGCGGGCGGCGTATCAAGACGTGGCGCCGTTCGCGCGCCGTGTGGTGGACGAGTTCCCCGACCGCGTGCTCTGGGGTACCGACTGGCCGCACCCCAACCTGAAGGACCACATGCCCGACGACGGCCTGCTGGTGGACTTCATTCCGCAGATTGCGCCGACGGCCGAAGCGCAAAGGAAGCTGCTGGTGACCAACCCCATGCGTTTGTATTGGCCCGAGGAGGCAGCATGAACACCACCACCCTGCTGCTGCTCGCAGCCACCGCCGCAGTCGCCGGTTGCAGCCAGACACCGCTGCGCCCCGGCAACGCTGCTGCCGGCTGCGCCGCGCTGACCGGTCCCGTCGCCGCCGCGGCCATCGGCCTGCCCACGGGTGGAGCCACCATCACCTCGGCCAAGCTGATGCCCGCCTCGCCGTTGGCGGTGGCCGAGCGCGGTCCCACGCCCGCAGCCACCATCACGCCGGCCGCGCCCGAGCACTGCCAGGTGCTGGGCCGCATTGCACCGCTGGACCCGGCGGCGCCGGCCATCCAGTTTCAGATCAACCTGCCCACGCAGTGGAATGGGCGCTCCCTGCAATACGGCGGCGGCGGTTTCAACGGCGTGTTGATCACCGGCGTGGGCCTGCTGCCCGCCGCACGCTTCGAGCAGCCGGCGCCGTTGGCCCAGGGGTTCGTGACCATCGGCACCGACTCCGGCCACCAGAACCAGCCCGGCGTGCCGCCCCAGGCCTTTGCGCTCAACGACGAAGCGCTGGTCAATTTCGCCCACGCTTCCTACAAGAAGGTGCGCGACGTGTCCGTGGTGCTGATGCAGCGCGCCTACGGCCGCAAGCCCGAAAAGCTGTACTTCGCAGGCAGCTCCGAAGGCGGCCGCGAAGGCGTGACGATGGCGCAGCGCTACCCGGCCGATTTCGACGGCATCTTCAGCCGCGTGCCCGTGCTGCACTGGACCGGGCTGCAACACGCCGGCCTGCGCGACGGCCTGGCGCTGGTGGGCGACGGCTGGATTCCGCCGGCCAAGGTGCAACTGGTGCACCGCGCCGTGCTGGCGGCGTGCGACGCCGCCGACGGCCTGGCCGACCAGGTGGTGTCCGACCCGGTGGGCTGCCGACAGCGTTTTGACATCGGCCGCCTGCAATGCCCTGGAGCCGACACGCCCGAGTGCCTGAGCGCGCCGCAAGTGAACGCCGTGCGCACGCTGCACAGCCCGCTGCAGCTCGACGTGGGCCTGGCCAACGGCTTGCGCGAGTACCCGGGCCGTGGCCCCAGCGCCGAGGGCCTGGCGTCCTCCGGTCCAACGGGCGGCTGGCAGGCCTGGTGGACGGGCACGGCAGCACCGGCCTTTCCGGCGGTACCCTCCAACGGCATCGCCTGGCTCTACGGTGGCGGCGCCATCCAGTACTTCTACGCGAACAACCCCAATGCCGACCTGAAGACCTACCGGCCGCAGGACCACCTGACGCGGATCCGACACGTCTCCGCGTTGATGGACAGCACCAACCCCGACCTGTCGGCTTTTGCTGCACGTGGCGGCAAGCTGATCCTTCTGGAGAACATGGGCGACTACGCGCAGAGCCCGTACGCCGGCATCCAGTACTTCGAATCGGTGCAGCGCCGTCTGGGCGTCGATCGCACGGCCGGCTTTGCGCGCTTGTACACGGCGCCGGGGGTGGACCATGTCGGCACCGGCGGCCCTGCCAATGCCGATTTTCTGGGTGCTCTGGTGGCCTGGGTCGAACAAGGTCGTGCCCCCGCCGGCCTGCAACTGGTCGAACAGTCCGCCAAGCCACCGTTTGCCGTGACCCGTGCCCGTCCGTTGTGCGAATGGCCGCTGTGGCCTCGCTACAAGGGTGGCGACGCGACCACGGCCTCCAGCTTCGAATGCAACCGTTAAGGAGCCCGCAATGTCTCTGGACAAACCCTATCTGGACGTGCCCGGCACGACCATCTTCGACGCCGAGCAGAGCCGCAAAGGCTACTGGCTCAATCAGTTCTGCATGAGCCTCATGAAAGCCGAGAACCGCGAACGCTTCAAGAAAGACGAGCGCGCCTATCTTGACGAGTGGGCCATGTCGGAAGAGCAGAAGCAGGCCGTGCTCGCGCGCGACCTCAACTGGTGTATCCGCCTGGGCGGCAACATTTACTTTCTCGCCAAGATCGGCGCCACCGACGGCAAGAGCTTTCAGCAGATGGCGGGCTCCATGACCGGCATGACCGAAGAGGAGTACCGCAACATGATGATTGGTGGCGGCCGATCGGTCGAAGGAAATCGGGTGGTCGGCGAAGACGGCAGCGCCCAGGCACACCGCCAACCGCAAGGCTCCGCTGGCCAGAAAGTGAACTGACATGGCACGTATCACCGCATCCGTCTACACCTCCCACGTGCCCGCGATCGGCGCGGCGCTCGACCTGGGCAAGACCCACGAGCCTTACTGGCAGCCCGTCTTTCAGGGCTACGAGTTCGGCCAGCAATGGCTCAAGGACAACAAGCCCGACGTCATCTTGCTGGTCTTCAACGACCATGCCACCGCGTTCAGCCTGGACATGATCCCGACCTTCGCCATTGGCACGGCGGCCGAATACCAGCCGGCCGACGAAGGCTGGGGTCCACGGCCGGTGCCCAAGGTCATCGGCCACCCGGAGCTCTCGGCGCACATCGCGCAGTCCGTGATCCAGCAGGACTTCGACCTCACCATCGTCAACAAGATGGACGTGGACCACGGCCTGACCGTGCCGCTGTCGCTGATGTGTGGCCCGCAGGACCCGGTCAAGGGGGCCTGGCCTTGCCCGGTGATTCCGTTCGCGGTCAACGTGGTGCAGTACCCGGTGCCCAGCGGCCGGCGCTGCTACAACCTGGGCAAGGCGATTGCCAAGGCCGTGGCGAGCTTTGATGAAGACCTCAACGTGCAGATCTGGGGCACGGGTGGCATGAGCCACCAGTTGCAGGGCCCGCGCGCCGGCCTGATCAACAAGGCGTTCGACAACGCCTTTCTCGACAAACTGATCAACGACCCCGATGCCGCCGCCGACATCTCGCACATCGACTACGTGCGCGAGGCCGGCAGCGAGGGTATCGAACTCGTGATGTGGCTGATCGCCCGTGGCGCCATGGCCGACGCGGCTGGCGGTGCGAAGCCGAAAGCGGTGCGCCGCTTCTACCATGTGCCTGCGTCGAACACGGCCGTGGGCCATCTGATTCTGGAGAACACCTGACATGAGCAAAACCATCAAAGTCGCCCTCGCGGGTGCCGGCGCCTTCGGCATCAAGCACCTGGACGGCATCAAGAACATCGACGGCGTGGAAGTGATCTCGCTGATCAGCCGCGATCTCGACAAGACGAAGGAAGTGGCCGCCAAGTACGGCATCGGCCACGTCACCACCGAGCTGTCCGAATCGCTCGCGCTCAAGGAGCTGGATGCCGTCATCCTCTGCACGCCCACGCAGATGCACGCCGAGCAGACATTGGCCTGCCTCAAGGCGGGCAAGCACGTGCAGGTGGAAATCCCGCTGGCCGACAACCTCCGGGGCGCGCAGGATGTGATCGCACTGCAGAAGCAGACCGGGCTGGTAGCCATGTGCGGCCACACCCGCCGCTTCAACCCCAGCCACCAGTACGTGCACAACGAAATCACGGCGGGCCGGTTCAACATCCAGCAGATGGATGTGCAGACCTATTTCTTCCGCCGCACCAACACCAACGCGCTGGGTCAGGCGCGCAGCTGGACCGACCACCTGTTGTGGCACCACGCAGCACATACCGTGGATTTGTTCGCCTACCAGTGCGGCAGCCCGATCGTGCAGGCCAACGCCATCCAGGGCCCGATCCATCCCGCGCTCGGCATCGCCATGGACATGAGCATCCAGCTCAAGGCGGCCAACGGCGCGATCTGCACGCTCAGCCTGAGCTTCAACAACGACGGTCCGCTGGGCACCTTCTTCCGCTACATCGGCGACACGGCGACCTACCTTGCGCGATACGACGACCTGTTCAACGGCAAGGAAGAGAAGATCGACGTGTCCAAGGTGGCGGTGAGCATGAACGGCATCGAGCTGCAGGACCGCGAGTTTTTCGCTGCAATCAAAGAGGGCCGTGAGCCCAATTCGAGCGTGGCCAAGGTGTTCGCCTGCTACGAGGTGCTGCACAGGCTGGAACAGCAACTGAACGCGAACGGCTGAACGCCATGCAGCAACGACAGCTCGGCCCCTTCCAGGTCAGCGCCATTGGCCTGGGCTGCATGAACATCTGCCACGCCTATGGTGCAGCCGTGTCGAAGGAGCAGGCCGAGCGGGTGCTGCTCTCCGCGCTGGACCAGGGGGTGACCCATTTCGACACGGCGGCGCTGTATGGCTTTGGCGCCAGCGAGACCCATGTGGGCAACGTGCTCGCCAGGCACCGCAGCCGCTTCACGCTGGCCAGCAAGGGCGGCATGGCCGGCGTGCAGTTCGACGACGGCATCAAGCGCGTGATCGACGGCAGGCCCGAAGCCATCCGCACGAACTGCGAGGACAGCCTGCGCCGCCTGAAGACCGACGTGATCGATCTCTACTACCTGCATCGCTGGGACAAGCAGGTGCCGATTGAAGAGAGCGTGGGCGCGCTCAGCGATCTGGTGCGCGCGGGCAAGATCCAGACCATCGGTTTGAGTGAGGTCTCGGCCACCACACTGCGCAAGGCGCACGCGGTGCATCCGATCACCGCGCTGCAGACCGAGTACTCGCTGTGGACGCGCAACCCCGAGATCGCGGTGCTGCAGGCGTGCCGCGAACTTGGCGTGGCCCTGGTGGCGTTCAGCCCTGTGGCGCGTGGCTTCCTTTGCGGGGCCGAGATCGATATTGATGCCCTCGACCCCAAGGATATTCGCCGTGCCATGCCTCGCTTTTCACCCGAAAACCACGCGGCCAACCTCAGGCTCTTGCCGGCATACCGGGCCATTGCAAAGGAAGTGGGTTGTACGCCCGCGCAGCTCGCCATTGCCTGGCTGCTGCACCTGGGTGATGACATCCTGCCCATTCCCGGCACCTCGCGCGAAGACCACCTGCGCGAAAACCTGGGTGCGTCAGACGTGAAGCTGGATGCGGCCACGCTGGCGCAACTGGACGCTTTGATCAACCAGCAGACCGTGCGCGGCAACCGTTACAGCGAGCAGGCCAACCGGGAAGTCGATACGGAAGCGTATTGAAGGCTCACTTGGGTTGGCGCACGCAACTCAAGTCGCCTTCCTTGCAGTCCAGAAACCGCTGCAATTCAGCGGTGCGCTCGCGTGTCATGCGTGCCTGGCACTGCCAGTTGATCATCGGCGCGGCGCTGCCGCCCTCGACGCCGCTTTTTTCGAATTCGCAAGCCTTCACGCGGTACTGGATCCACTCTGTCTGGACCTGGCGCAACAACTGGCGCTGCTTGTTGCCCACGCTTTGCGAGAGCGCCCTGTAGGTCGCGCTGTACGCTGCGGTGGCGTGCTCGAAGTCCTGGTAGGCGCAGGCGTTGAGCCCCGACTGCGTGCCGGGCACCCGCGAGCAATCGACTGTCTCGGGTTTCGTGCCGGGGGCCGTGGCCAACGACAGCTGGCAGTGGCTCGTCAGGCCCAGGATGAACAAACTTTTCAGCAAGGTGGCATGCATGCAAGGACTCCGCGGCGCCAGAGGTGGCGTGGTGGTCGGATTGTGCAGTGACCCCGTCTGAAATGAAACGAAACAAACCGAAACCGCGGCGAGACGACGGGAGAGACGCGGGCCGGCACCATCACGGTCACGTTCAACCCACCCTCCAAAAGGACCCCGTCATGAAACCCTGGATCAAACGCTCCCTCATTGCCCTGACCGGCGTCACCATTGCTGTGGGCGGCCTCACCGCCTGCGGCACGCGCGGTCATCATGAACACGGCCCGATGAGCGCCGAGCGCATGACCGAAATGCGCGGCAAAGTCATTGAGCGCGTGACCAAGAAGCTCGACCTCAACGCCGAGCAGCAGCAGAAACTCGGCGTGCTGGCCGACAAGCTGCAGGCCCAGCGCACCGCTTTCATCGGCCAGACCACCGACCCGCGCGCGGAGGTGCGCGCGCTCGTGGCCGGTGACAAGTTCGACCGTGCACGCGCCCTGAGCCTGCTGGATGAGAAAACCCGCGTGGTGCAGGTGAGCAGCCCCGAGGTGATCAACGCCATGGCCGACTTCTACGACAGCCTCAACCCCACGCAGCAGGCCGAGGTGCGCGAGCGCATGCAGAAGCGCAAGGGCTGGTTCTCGCGCGGGTGAACCGGGTAAGCGCCGTGTCGCCCGCATTGCAAACGATCGCCCAGCGGCTGCGCGACCACGGTCCGGCGCTGTTGGACGGGGTGGAAGACCCGCACGACGAACTGCTGGCCCTGGTCTGGGGTCCGCGTTTCGACCGCGAGCACGCGCTCGGCCTGTGGGCGAGCCTGTCGCGCCGCCAGCCCCACGAAGCGGTGCTCACGCTGCCGGCCATCCTCTCGGTGGCGGACCGCTTCGACGGGTTGGACAACGGCGCGCAGCAACGTCTGCGCCGCCTCATCGTGCGCCACCGCGCGTTGAGCGCAATGTGACAATGTCTCATGCACCGCGTATTGTTGATTGACGACGACGAACAGCTCGGCCCACCGCTGGCGACGTACTTCCTGCGGTTCGAGCTCGAGCTCACCCATGCGCTCAAGCCCAGCGAAGGTCTGGCGCGTTTGCGCAGCGGTGTGTTCGACGCGGCCATCCTCGACGTGATGCTGCCCGAGATGGACGGCTTCGAGCTCTGTCGCACCATCCGAAAGGAAAGCGACATCCCAATCGTGATGCTCACCGCGCGCGGCGACGTGATGGACCGTGTGGTGGGCCTCGAGCTCGGCGCCGACGCCTACCTGCCCAAACCCTTCGAGCCGCGCGAACTGGTGGCGCACATCCAGACCATGCTGCGGCGTCGAAACGGTCACAACGGGCCGGCCAACGGCGTTCCGGCGCCGGACGTGCTGGCCTTCGAGGGCCTCACCATCGACCCGGCACGCCGCAGCGTGACGCGCCAGGGCGAGGTGGTGGAACTCACCGGCACCGAGTTCGAACTGCTGCACCTGCTGGCACGCGAGAGCGGGCGCGTGTTCACCCGCGACGACATCCTGAACCAGTTGCGTGGCCACGAAGCCGATCTCTACACCCGCGCGGTGGACATCGTGGTGAGCCGCCTGCGCAAGAAGCTCGAACCGCTGGACTGCATCAAGACCCTGCGCAACGCTGGCTACTCGCTGGCGCTGCGCAAGCTGGCGCCATGAAAGTCCCCGCAGTCTCCGCACAGCGTCAGCCTTGGTTTCGCCGCGCGCTCAGCGCTCTGCGTTGTTCCCTCAAGCTGCGCTTGATGATGGTGTTCCTGCTGCTCGCGCTGGGCGTCGCGTTCGCCTTCATCGGCGGGGCGCAGAAAGCATTTTCGGTGGGCTGGCGCGATGCGGCGCGACCATTGCTCATGGACTACGTGGACCGCCTGGCCGCTGACATCGCCCCCGCTGGCAGCGCACCCAACACCGAGCGCGCCCAGGCGATCACTCAGCGCCTGCCGATCACCATCGACATCTCCGGCCCGGTGGTGAACTGGCGTTCCCATCCGGAGCAGCCCCGGATGGAGTGGAGGCGGCACGGAGCGCCCGGAGCGAAAGGCCGAGATCCAGAAGACTGGGGCGACGACAAGGACTGGCAACAGCTGCTGCAACGAACCACTGCCGACGGCCACCGCCTCGAATTCGGCTTGAACGAAGCGGCGTTCGAGCGCCGCCCGCGTCTGTTCGGCTTCACGCTTGCAGTGTTGCTGCTGCTCACGCTGCTGGCATTTCTGTACGTGCGACGCCTGTTGCGCCCGCTGGACGACATCCGCCAGGGCGCACTTCGTTTTGGCGCCGGTGAGTTCGGGCAACCGATCCCGGTGCGCCATCCCCAAGGACCTGACGAACTGGGTGAACTCGCGGCCACGATCAACACCATGGGTCACGACATCAACCAAATGCTGGAAGCCCAGCGTGCGTTGCTGCTGGCCATCAGCCACGAACTGCGCAGCCCGCTCACCCGCGCCCGGCTCAACACCGAACTGTTGCCCGACACGGCAGACGTCATGCCGCAGCGCGATGCCCTGCTGCGCGACTTGGCGGAAATGGCCCGGCTCATCAGTGATTTGCTGGAAAGCGAGCGCCTGGCGGGTCGTCATCAAGCCCTTCACCGAGAGCCCACCGAGCTGGCGGAGCTCGCTCGCGAGGTGATTGACGAACTCGCCAGCACGCAGCCCGCGGCCATCCACATCCATTTGCACACGGCGCCGCACCTGCCCGTCTTGCCGCTGGACCGCATCCGCATCCGGTTGCTGCTGCGCAACCTGCTCGACAACGCACTGCGACACAGTGCCGGCGCCCCGCTGCCGCCCGAATTGCACATCCGCCGCATGGGCGAAGCAGGGCAGGGCATTGAGCTGGAAGTGCGCGACCATGGCCCCGGCGTGCCGGACGATCAGTTGCCGCATCTGGCCCAGGCATTCTTTCGGCCCGACACCGCCCGCACCCGCAACGCCGGCGGTGTGGGCCTGGGTCTCTACCTGTGTCGGTTGGTGGCGCAGGCACACGGCGGCACATTTGCGGTGCGCAATGCAAGGCCGGGGCTTTCTGTCACGGTGAGGTTGCCGCAGGCGTGATCGCAGCGCCCGAACGACAGACAAGAAAGAAGGGAGCCACTCGGGCTCCCTCTCACCTGTATCGCCTCAAGGCCGATGGAATTCAGATCACCTGGTTTTTCTGGCGGCGGCGAGCAGCCATCAAACCAAAGGCACCCATGGCCATGAGAGCAAGTGAACCCGGCTCGGGCACATCGCCGCCGGGAGGGGCGCACAGGGCGCCGCAGTAGGTGCCGGCGAGCGACAGGACTTTGAATGCGTCTGTGCTGCGGACGCCGCCAGAGACGCTGCTAGAGCTGTACGCGCTCACGAGCCAGTAGCTCGAAAAAACGGGCGTGGAAACTGCTTGGGTGTCTCCGGTTTTCGTGCCGACGTTGAAGTAGTCACCAATCAACACCCAGCCCGCAACAGTGGATGCATAACTCGTTGGCGCGGCGGATGCGTCAGTCCATGCATAGATGGACACGTCGGAATCGTTGTAATGACTGGTGGTGTTGTCATAGCCGTTCCATCCCAGCGTGAGGCTGGTCAGGGACACTGACTCGGTGAACTTGAAGATCAGTGCATCCAGGCCGTTGTAGTTGTCCAGGGCGTGCGGGCCATTCGTGTTGGATTCGTCCTTGTTTTGAACCCCCAAGCCGCCGCCCCAAGCCCGCACGGTGGCGTCTGTGACGCTGCCACTGATTACCGAGGTGGCACGCACGTCCACCCCACTGCCGCCGCAGGTGCCGAAACTGCCGGCCGCAGCAACGACGTTGCCGCTGTCACCGCACCCTCCGTACGAGGCCGTCCAGTTCGTGGCGGCTTGCGCAGACGCTCCAGCAGTCACCAGGCAAGCCGCAGTGATGGCGCGAAAGAGGGTGGAGGAAGCAATTTGTTGTTTCATGTCAAAGACCTTTTGCAGACTCAAGGAGTACTTTGGGTTAGTTGAAGCATTAATCGGGCCAGCCAAACAAGTACAAGGACAATCAAACAGTTACATCGTCTTGCAAGGTTTTTGGATGCACAACTGTAAAAAAACCCGACGTCAGTTCAGGGTCTTCAGCAACTGCTCCGCTTCCTTGGAGCCTTCGAAGGGTCGCCCGGCTTTCATCGCCTCACGCAGTTCGTCCTGGGCTTCTGCCTGGCGACCGGTCTGCGCCAGCACCTTGGCCAGGTGGTAGCGAATCTCCGGGTTGGCAGGCTCCCTCAGGCGAGCGTCGCGCAGCAAGCTCAATGCCTTGTCCTGCTGGCCGAAATGGTGATGCGCCCATCCCAAGGTGTCGATCACCAGGGCATTGGAAGGTGCCAGGCCATGGGCCTTTTCGGCGGTTTGCAAGGCGTTCTTGTCACCCTGCTTCAGCTGGACGTTGGCAAGGTTGTTGAGTGCCGCCACGTCCAGTGGCTGCAGCAGCAGCAGTGCCTGATAGGTTTTTCCCGCATCGGCGTAACGCCCAGCCCGCGCATGCAGATTGGCCAAGGCGCTCAGAACGACCGTGTCTTTGGGCACCTGGCGAAGCCTCTGGGTGGCGGCTTCTTGTGCGCCCTTGTCGTTGCCCTGCGTGTCCAGCGCCTGCATGAGCCGCAGGGTGGTGCCGCTCGACGGCTCCACGGCATGGGCCTTGCGAAACGCCTCCAATGCTGGGCCTGGGCGGGTCTGGGCCATGGCGAGATCACCCATCAGCGTGTGGCCGATGGCGCGACGCGGGTACTTTTGCACGATGCCTCGCGCGCGTTGCTCGGCCTTGGCCACCTCGCCCCGCTGGAACTCCACCCGGGCCATGAGAACCTGCGCAGGCATCGAATCGGGTTGACCTGTGAGTGCCTTGTCCAGGCTGTAGTAGGCGCCATCGAGATTCTGAGCCGCGAGTTGCTGGGACGCGATCTCTACTTGCAGATCGGCGTCAAAGTCGGCCAGGCGGGTCGCCCTGCTGAGCGTGCCTCGTGCGCCTTGTGCATCACCCATGGCCAACTGTGCGCGGCTGTAAAACAGCAGGCCCGTGATGTTGTCGGACGATTTTCCTTGAGCAATCTTGGCTTCGGCCAGCGCCTGCTCAGGCCGGCCGGCGCGCAGGTGGAGGTCCACCAGTGCCAGGTTCCAGCGAAGCTCGCGCGGGCCCGAGTTGTCCCTGGCCTTCTCCAGCCACGTCTGCGCTTCGGCGGCCTTGCCGCGCAGATCGGCCACGCGTGCCATGGCGGCCAGCGCATCGGTGTTGCGCGGGTTGGTCTTGAGCAGGTTGGTGAGTCGCTGTTCTGCAGCATCGAGGGCTCGGGCGTCCAGGTCGAGCCGCACCAAGTTGAGCTGGGCCTGGATCAAGTCGGGCGAGAGCTGGGCGGCTTTCTCGAAAGAGGTGCGCGCGGCCGTGGCGTCGCCATTCTGTGCTTGAGCCAGGCCGAGCAGGTTGTGCAAGCCGGCGTTGGCGGGTTGCTGTTTCACCAGGGTCTGGATCAACGCCAGTCCCCTGGCCTGCTGACCCTCACGCAGGTAGAGCTGCGACAACACGATGGCCGCGGCCAGCTGTTTGGGGTCCTTCTTGTAGGCGGCCTCCAGTTCGGCCAGAGCGCCGGCGGTTTGACCCGAGCCGAGCAGGCCCATGCCCAAGGTGGTCCGGTACTCGGGCAAGTCCTGCGACTTGAGGGTTTGCTGCATGAGGGTCGCCGCCCGTGCGTGTTTGCCCTGTGCGATGTATACCGAACCCAGCAGGTTGCTGGCCAAACCGTCGCCTGGCTGGTTTTTAAGGTAGTTCTCCAGCAGATTGGCCGCTTCGGTCACGCTGCCAGTGCTGAGGTAGATGCGCGCCAGCAGCCGGGTGACCGGGCTGTTGGGCTGGGTGCGCAAGTAAGCCTCAAGGTATTGCCGGGCCTTTTCGGGTTCGTTGAGCCCGTGGTGGGACAGGCCGTTGAGCATGAGCAACTGAGAGCGATACCGCATGAAGGACATGGGGACCGGATCGAGCAGCGAGGTCACTTCTCGCAACGCCGCTTGTGCCTCCGGCACCCGACCCTGTCGTTCGGCGAGCAAGGCCTTGAAGTAGGAGCCACGGGGATCCTTGGGCGCCACGCGCTGCAAGGTGACCACATTCGCTGCCGCGTCTTCCAGCCGGTTGGCATCCAGTTGGAGGCCGATCTGTGCAATCAGCGCTTCGGCATGGTTGGCATCCAGCTGCAGCGCCCGGGTGTAGGAGGCCGTCGCACCGGTCAGGTCGCCTTGCACATGCAGGATCGAGCCTTTCTGGTAATGGGCCTCTGCCATGTTGGGCGCGATGCTCAGCGCGTGATCCACCGCCTCCAGGGCTTCGGTGAACTTCTTGCTGCGGATGCGGATGGGCACTTCGGCCAGCCACACCTCGGGCGAGCGGCTGTCCAGCCTTCGTGCTTCATCGATGGAGTTCATGGCCGGCGCGATTTGTCCCAAGTCGGCCTGAGCGCCCGCGCGCAGCACGTGCATCTGGAGTTGTAGTCCGTTGGGCAGTCCGGCCGGTTGCAAGGCGGGGTGGGCGAGCATGTCCAGTTGCTTGCCCTGGGCAATCATTGCCTGGCCCAGTCGCTCCACCACCTCCGCCCGGTTGACGCCCAACCTCAGGGCCTCGTTGAACGCAACTTCGGCTGCCACCACATCGCCGTTTTCCAGCAGCGCTTTGCCCAGCAGCAGTTGCACCGGCAAGTTGTTCGGGTTGTCCTTCACCGCGTTCTTGAGCTGGATGATGGAGCCGGCGTAGTCCTTTTTCTCGAAACGTTGCAGCGCGTCTTCGTAAAAGCGTGACGCCGCGGTGTTGCCCTGGGCGATTGCCAGGCCACTGGTGGCACACAGCACAGCCGCGAGCACCAGCGAATGGAGGCCGCGGGAGTGGGCGAATGAGCGCTGAGTCTGTTGTTTCATGTAGGCATTTTCACTGAAAGTGGTGAGTCATTGGCGCACGTTGGATGCCCTCAGTGGGATTTGGATCACGGTGCAGGCGGGCATCTTTTGTTGATGGCGGGCGTTGGCCGTTGTGATGCACCCAACAAAAAGGGGAGCCATTGGCTCCCCTTTTTGTTGTTTGTCCGACCTGTCTTACAGCGTGTCGATGAAGCTGCGCAGCTTGTCCGAGCGGCTCGGGTGTTTGAGCTTGCGCACCGCCTTGCTTTCGATCTGGCGGATGCGTTCGCGGGTCACGTCGAACTGCTTGCCGACTTCTTCCAGCGTGTGGTCGGTGGACATCTCGATGCCGAAGCGCATGCGCAGCACCTTGGCTTCGCGCGGCGTGAGGCTGTCGAGGATCTCCTTGACCACTTCGCGCAGGCCGGCCTGCATCGCGGCCTCGATGGGCGCGGTGTTGGCCTGGTCTTCGATGAAGTCGCCCAGGTGCGAATCGTCGTCGTCGCCGATCGGCGTTTCCATGGAGATCGGCTCTTTGGCGATCTTCATGATCTTGCGAATCTTCTCTTCCGGCATCTCCATCTTCTCGGCCAGGATGGACGCATCGGGCTCGAAACCAAACTCTTGCAAGTGCTGGCGGCTGATGCGGTTCATCTTGTTGATGGTCTCGATCATGTGCACCGGGATTCGGATGGTGCGCGCCTGGTCGGCGATCGAGCGGGTGATGGCCTGGCGGATCCACCACGTGGCGTAGGTCGAGAACTTGTAGCCGCGGCGGTATTCGAACTTGTCCACCGCCTTCATCAGGCCGATGTTGCCTTCCTGGATCAGGTCCAGGAACTGCAGGCCGCGGTTGGTGTACTTTTTGGCGATGGAGATCACGAGGCGCAGGTTGGCCTCGATCATTTCCTTCTTCGCGTCGCGCGAGGTGGACTCACCCGAGTTCATCCGCTTGTGAATGTCCTTGAGGTGTGCCAGTGGCACGACCACGCTGCTCTGGATGTTCATCAGGCCGGTCTGCAGTTCCTGCACCGGCGGGATGTTTCGCTCCATCACCACGCTCCAGGGCTTGCCCGCGGCGGCCTGCTTCTCCACCCATTTCAGGTTGAGCAGGTTGGCCGGGAAGTCGGCGATGAACTTTTCCTGCGGCATGCCGCACTTGTCCACGATGATCCGGCGCAGCTCGCGCTCCTTCTTGCGCACGTCGTCCACCTGGCTGCGCATGGTGCTGCACAGCTTCTCGATGGCTTTGGCGGTGAAGCGGATCGACATCAGCGTCTCGGTGATGGACTTCTGCGTCTTGTGGTAGGTCGGCGTGCCGTAGCCTTCCTTGTCGTAGGTCTTGTGCAGCTTTTCAAACAGCGTGCGCATGGTGTCGAAGCGGGTGAGGGCTTCGCGCTTGAGCTCTTCGAGCTTGCGGGTCAGCGCCTTGGAGCCGCCCTTGCCGTCGTCGTCGTCGGCTTCGTCGTAGTCGTCGAAGTCTTCTTCGGCCACGTAGTCATCGGCGGCGTCGGCGTCGGCAAAGCCGTCGACCACGGTGGATATGACGACCTTGCCGCTGCGGATGTCTTCGGCCATCACCAGGATTTCGGCGATGGTGGCGGGGCTTTCGCTGATGGCGGCCATCATGTCGTTCAAGCCGCCTTCGATGCGCTTGGCGATCTCGATCTCGCCTTCGCGCGTGAGCAGTTCCACGGTGCCCATCTCGCGCATGTACATGCGCACGGGGTCGGTGGTGCGGCCGAACTCGCTGTCCACGGTGGACAGGGCAGCTTCGGCTTCTTCCTCTGCTTCTTCTTCCGTGGCGGCGGTCGGGCCGGTGTTGTTCAGCAGCAGGGTCTCGGCGTCGGGTGTCTGCTCATACACAGCCACGCCCATGTCGTTGAGCAGCGAGACCACCACTTCCAGCGTCTCGGCTTCGACCAGCTTGTCGGGCAGGTGGTCGTTGATTTCGCCGTGCGTGAGGTAGCCGCGCGTTTTGCCCAGCTTGATCAGGGTCTTGAGGCGTTCGCGGCGGTTGCGCGCTTCCTCTTCGGACAGGACGGTCTCGTCCAGGCCGAATTCCTTCATCAGCGCGCGCTCTTTCGCCTTGCTGATCTTCATGCGCAGCGGCTTGACCTTCTCGGTCGTGGTTGACGTGGTGTCGACCGCTTCGACTTCGACTTCCCCGGTCAGGTCGTCTTCGATGTCGCTCAGGTCGGCATCGTCCATGTCGCTGCTGGACGACTTGCCCTTGGCATCGACCTTGGGCTTGCGGCCGCGTTTGGCGGCGGGCTTGTCCTCGCCTGCAGCGGCTTTGGCCGGACGGCCAGCCTTCTTTTTCGCTGGCGCGTCGTCCAGCAGCTCGGTGTCGAGCGCCTTGACGCTGGTCTTTTTGGCGGGCGCGGCCTTGGCGGCGGCTTTGGCGGGGGTCTTGTCGGTCACAGCAGGGGCTTTCTTCGGGGGCAAAGCCGGGGCAGTGGCGCGGGAAACGGCCTTTTGGGCAGGTTTTGTGCTGGACGAGACGGGCGTGCTGGATTTCTTCGCGGGCATGAGGACCTCAGAAAAATGTCGAACTGGAACCGGCAGAACACACAAAAAACGCCTGAAGGCCGCGCGACGCGGTCCACCCCGGTGATTTTGTTGGGCACAACGCCCACCTTTCGCCGGAAAGGGTGGGCCTGCAAGCTGTTGGGGCGAACATTTGGTGTGCAGTCCTTGCGGGGTTCCGTCAGGCCCGGGTCGGGTCGCTGAGGTGGCCAGGAGAAGTGTCCATATAGCCCTTGTCAAGGGGCCGGGCCGGTGCCGGAGGTGCTGCTGTCGCGCTTGCGGTGCAAAACCATGGATTATACCGCGCTGCCCGTATTCCGCCAGTCTCAGGCGCTGGTTTTCAGGGCGGCCAGCTGTGCGTTCACGCGCTTGTAGTCATCCAGGGCGCTTGGATCGCCCTCGGCCACACGGTCCGCCAACTGGCGCGCCAGCGCTTCCAGTCCATCCCGGCGCAGTCGGTTCATCACGTCGGTCAGCTCCGAGAGCTCGGAGGCAGGATCGTCGCTGGGCGGGACCTGTTCCACCTGCGTGCAGCCAAACACTTCATGCTCGTGCCCCCGCAGGGCTTCGCGCAAGGCGGCCCAGGGTTGCGGGCCGTGCTCGTGCAGTTGTGCTTCCAACCAGGAAAAGAGCGCTCCGTGGGGAGCGGGCAGGTGGGCCAGCAGGCTGTGGTCGTCCGCAGAGAGGCCGTCCCACGCCTGGGCATTGGCCAGCAACAGGCCCACGGCGCGGTCAGCTCGACTGCCCCCCGCGCGGCGCGTGCCCAGCATGCGTGGCGGCGGGGGAGGGCCTTTGCGCCACTTGCTGTAGCCCTTCTTGCCGTAGGTGCTACCGCCGTCGCTGCGGTAGCTGATGCTTCCACTGGACTCGTAGGCGTTTCCAGATGATTCGTATGCCGCGCCGCCGTCGTAACCCGGGTCGTGCGACTGTTGCGCTGGCGCATGTCCAGACGCGCGAGGCGCGCGCGAGCCGCCTCCGGTCTGCTGCCAGAGCTGCAGCAGGTCCGCGCTGCCGATGCCGATGCCGGTCGACAGCTCGCCGATCAACTGGCGCTTCAGGGCTCCGTCAGGCAGGGCGCCCCAAAGCGGGCGGGCCTGGCTGGCCATGCGCGCGCGGCCTTCGGCCGTGCTGAGGTCGCAGTCAGCGCTGGCGGCTTCGATCAAAAAGCGCGACAGCGGCACGGCTTCTTTCACGCATTGTGCGAACGCCGCCTCGCCGTTGGCGCGGATGAAGCTGTCTGGGTCGTGTTCAGCGGGCAGGAACAGGAACTTCACGCTGCGTGTGTCCGTGGCCAGCGGCAGGGCAGCATCGAGCGCCTTGCGCGCTGCGCGCCGTCCGGCGCCATCGCCGTCGAAGCTGAAGACCACCGAGTCGGTGAAGCGAAAGAGCTTTTGCACGTGATCGGCCGTGCAGGCCGTGCCCAAGGTGGCCACTGCGTTGGCGAAGCCGAGCTGGGCCAGGGCCACCACGTCCATGTAGCCCTCGGTCACCAGTGCGTAACCTGCCACGCGGATGGCGGTTCGGCCTTCGAACAGGCCGTAGAGTTCGCGGCCCTTGCTGAACACGAGCGTTTCGGGCGAGTTCAAGTATTTGGGTTCGCCCTTGTCGAGCACGCGCCCGCCGAAGCCGATGCACTCGCCTTTGACGTTGCGGATCGGGAACATGATGCGGTCGCGGAAGCGGTCGTAGCGCTTGGACTGCCCGTCGGCGCCTTTTTCATCCTCGTGCTCGATCACCATGCCGGACTCGACCAGCAGCGGTTCCTGGTAGTCGGGGAACACGCTGGCCAAGGCGCGCCAGCCCTCCGGCGCATAACCCAACCCGAAGGTTTTGGCGATCTGGCCCGAGAGACCTCGGCCTTTGAGATAGCCCACCGCGCGCGGTGCCACCTTGAGTTGCTTCGCGTAGGCCTGCGCCGCCCTTTCCAACACGTCGGTCAGCGTGGCCTGCTTCTGGCGTTGCTGGGCGGCCCGTTCGCGGTCCTGCGGCGAAGCATCGTCCTCGGGCACTTGCATGCCGGTTTGCTGGGCCAGGTCCTTCACCGCCTCGATGAAGCTCATGCCGGCGTGCTCCATCAGGAAGCCGATGGCGTTGCCGTTGGCCCCACAACCGAAGCAGTGATAGAACTGTTTGGTGGGACTGACGCTGAACGAGGGTGACTTCTCGCCGTGGAACGGGCACAGGCCCATCAGGTTGGCGCCGCCCTTCTTGAGCTGCACGTAGCGACCCACCACGTCGACCACGTCCACGCGGTTGAGCAGTTCCTGGATGAAGGTCTGGGGGATGGCCACGGGGGTATTCTCTCGCAAGGCCCCAGAACACCAGGAGACAACCGCCATGACCAGCATCTTTGACGAGGACCTCCCGCGCACCGAGGCCAACTTCGCGCCTTTTTCTCCGCTTTCGTTCATCGAGCGCACGGCCGAGGTCTACCCGCAGCGGCTGGCCGTCGTGCATGGTGAGCTGCGCCAGACTTGGGGCGAGACCTACGCCCGCTGCCGGCGCCTGGCCAGCGCCTTGCAGCGCGCCGGTATCTGCAAGAACGACACCGTGGCCGTGATGCTGCCCAACACCCCGCCCATGGTGGAGGCGCATTTCGGTGTGCCCATGGCGGGAGCGGTGCTCAACGCGCTCAACACGCGGTTGGACCCGGAGGCCATTGCCTTCATGCTCGACCACGGTGAAGCCAAGGCGGTGATCGTGGACCCCGAGTTCTCGCTCACGCTGCAGAAGGCGTTGGCGATGCGCCAGGCGACCACGCCCTTGCTGGTGATCGACGTGGAGGATGTGCTCTTCAACGGCGCAGCAGAGCGCATCGGCAGCAGCACCTACGAGGCATTTCTGGCCAGCGGCGACCCGGCGTTTGCCTGGAGTCTGCCGGCCGACGAGTGGGATGCCATCGCGCTCAACTACACCAGTGGCACCACCGGCAACCCCAAGGGCGTGGTCTACCACCATCGGGGTGCTGCCATGAACGCCGTGTCCAACGTGATGGAGTGGGACATGCCCAAGCACGCGGTGTACCTGTGGACATTGCCCATGTTTCACTGCAACGGCTGGTGCTTTCCATGGACGGTGGCCGCGCGCGCAGGTGTCAACGTGTGTCTGCGCCGCGTGGAAGCGCAGGCGATCTTCGATGCCATGCGCAACCACGGGGTGACGCACTATTGCGCCGCGCCCATCGTGCACGGCATGCTGATCAATTCGCCCGCCGCGATGAAGGTGGGGCTGCCGGCAGGCGTGAAGGCCATGGTGGCGGGCGCGGCGCCCCCGGCTTCGATGATCGAAGGCATGGAGCAGATGGGCTTTGACCTCACCCATGTGTACGGTCTGACCGAGGTCTATGGCCCGGCCACGGTGTGTGCGAAGCACGAGAGCTGGGATGCGCTGGAGATCGGCGAGCGTGCGCGGCTCAACGCGCGCCAGGGCGTTCGCTACCACCTGCAGCGCGACGTGCGCGTGCTCGATCCCGAGACGATGCAGCCCGTGCCGCAAGACGGCGAGACCATGGGCGAGATCATGTTCAAGGGCAACATCGCGATGAAGGGCTACCTGAAGAACCCCAAGGCCACCGCAGAGGCCTTTGCCGGTGGCTGGTTCCACAGCGGCGACCTGGCGGTGCAGTACCCGGACGGCTACTTCAAGATCAAGGACCGCAGCAAGGACATCATCATCTCGGGCGGCGAAAACATCTCGTCCATCGAGGTGGAGGACGTGCTCTACCGCCACCCAGCGGTACTGGCCGCCGCGGTGGTGGCCAAGGCCGACGCCAAGTGGGGCGAGACGCCTTGTGCCTTCGTCGAGCTCAAGGCCGGCGCGGACACCACGGCCGAGGCCATCGTGGCGCACTGCAAGCAACACCTGGCCGGCTTCAAGGTGCCGCGCGCGGTGGTGTTCGGAGAACTGCCCAAGACCAGCACGGGCAAGATCCAGAAGTTCGAGCTGCGCAAACGGGCGGGCTCTGCCGCAGCCATCGACGTTTAGTCGCCGGCCACGATGCCCTCGCGCCGCGGGTCGGCGCCACCGCGCCATGCACGGCCACTGCGCACGAGGGCTTGTGCGCCACTGGTGAGCTCACCCTGTTGCACGGTGTGACCGCGTTGCTGCAAGGCCTCCACCGTCGTCAGGGGGAAGCGGGCTTGCTCCAGCATCAGCGGCCCCCCAAGGGTGCCGAAGTTGGGCAGATTCACCGCGGCCTGCGGCGACAGCCCCCACTGCAGCACGCCATGCAACACCTTCGCCGTGTAGTGAATGATGAAAGCGCCGCCCGGGCTGCCGGTGCTCATGAGCAGCTCGCCCGTGGCTTTGTCGAACACCAGCGTGGGGGACATCGAGGAGCGCGGCCGCTTGCCGGGTTCGACCCGGTTCGCCACGGCTTGGCCCTGGGCATCGCGTGGTGTGAAGCTGAAATCGGTGAGTTCGTTGTTGAGCAGGAAGCCCCCCGGCCGTGTTGGGTCGGTGGTGACCATGAGGCGTGCGCCGAAGGCGGCTTCGATGGTCGTGGTCATGGCCAGCGCGTTGCCGAAACCATCCACGATGCTGATGTGGCTGGTGCCGTGCTCGGGCTGGTCGGGCATGGGCGCCCAGCCGCTGCGCGCTCCGCCAGGCTCGCCAGCCGCGGCTGTGGGCATGCGCGCGGCGCTGATCAGGCGCGCACGGTCGTCGAGGTAGCGTGCGTCCAGCAAGCTCGTCCATCGGCCTGCGGGCGGCGCCACGAAATCCGGGTCGGCCAGGTACCGCGCGCGGTCGGCGAATGCCAGTCGCGACGCTTCGTTGTAGCTGTGCAGCCAGTCGACCGAGGGCAAGCCGTTGATCAACGGCGCAGAGGCATGGGGCGTGCGTGCGAGCAAGCCCAAAATCTGGCCCACGGCAATGGCGCCGGAACTTGGCGGCGGGAATCCGCAGATGCGCAGCGCACGCAAGGCGGTTGCGTGGTCGTGGCAGAGCGCCTCGCGCTCGCGAGGCTGGTAGCGCTGGAGGTCGTCCATGCTCAGTGTGCCGGGCAGGGTGGGGTGCTGGCGCACCTTGCTCACGATGGCGCGCGCGACCGCACCTTCGTGCAATGCGATGGGACCCATGGTCGCGAGGTTGCGCAGCACCTGTGCCAGCTCAGGGTTGCGCAGCACATGCCCCACCGGGTGAGGCTGGCCGTCGGTCCGGTAAAAATACGTCGCGACCACCGGGTCGGTTTTCAAGGCTGAATCGGCCGTCAGCAGGGTGTGCAGGCGCGGGCTGATCGGAAAGCCTTGTTCGGCCAGGACGATGGCTGGATCGAACAACCGCGCCCATGGCAGTTTGCCGTGTTGCCTGTGGGCCAGGGCCAGCATCATCACCGCGCCCGGCACGCCGACCGAGCGCCCGCTGGCCACGGCCGTGGCGAAGGGCAGTGGATCACCCTGCGCGTTCAGGAAAAGTTTTTCGTCCACCGCAGCGGGCGCGGTTTCGCGTCCGTCGAAGGCCTGCAGTCGGCGTCCGTCATGGTGCAGCAGAAAGGCGCCGCCGCCGATGCCACTGGATTGCGGCTCCACCAGCGTGAGCACCATCTGCACCGCAATCGCCGCATCCACCGCGCTGCCGCCGACGCGCAGGATCTGCGCCCCTGCTTCGGTGGCCAACGGATTGGCTGCGGCCACGGCCTGTCGCTGGAAGGTCCAGCCCGGTTTTGCCGTGAAGCCAGAGGCAGATTCGGACTGTGCCGGTGGTGCGGCTGCGCCGGTCAACCGGATTGCGCCCACCGGTCCGGCACAGGCTGCCAGTGTCGCGCTGATCCACAACGGCAGCACAAAACGGATCAGCGGGTGTGTGCGATCTGTCATGGACGGGCTTTGCTTGATGACGTGAGACGACTTGTGTCGCCCGGCAAGCCGATTCCCGAATCGGTCACGCCGCACGACACCCCTGAAACTGGCGCTCCATCATCGCCGCTTTTGATGCACCTGTGACTTGATTTCGCAAGCCAACGCAGGCTCAGCGCGGCGCCAGGCGGATGGCGCCATCGAGACGGATCACCTCGCCGTTGAGCATGTCGTTCTCGATGATGTGTTTGGCCAGCTTGGCATAGTCGGTCGGGGTGCCCAGACGGCTGGGGAAGGGAACGCTCGCGGCCAGCGCGTCCTGCACCTCCTGCGGCATGCCGAACAGCATGGGCGTGCCGAAGATGCCGGGGGCGATGGTCATGTTGCGTATGCCGTTGCGCGAGAGGTCGCGCGCGATCGGCAGCGTCATGCCGACGATGCCGCCCTTGCTGGCCGCGTAAGCCGCCTGACCGATCTGTCCGTCGTAAGCCGCCACGCTGGCGGTGCTGATCATCACGCCGCGCTCACCGGTGGCTTCGGGTTCGTTCTTGCACATGGCGTCGGCCGCCAGGCGGATCATGTTGAAGCTGCCGACCAGGTTGACCATGATGGTCTTGGTATAGACGCCCAGGTTGTGCGGGCCGTTCTTGCCCACGGTCTTCTCGGCTGGCGCAATGCCCGCGCAGTTCACCAGGCCCATGAGCTTGCCCATCGACAAGGCCTGAGCCACCACGGCCTGGCCATCGGCCTCGCTGCTCACATCGCATTTCACGAAGGCGCCACCGATTTCCTTGGCCACGGCCTCGCCTTTTTCAGCCTGCATGTCGGCAATGACGACCTTGCCGCCGTTGGCCGCCAGCATGCGCGCCGTGCCTTCGCCCAGCCCCGATGCGCCGCCGGTGACGATGAAAACCTTGCCTTGAATGTCCATGCTGTGCTCCTGTGTCGTTGAAGGGGTGTTTGACGTTGACGTAAACGTCAATCAGGTGGCGATTATGCGGGAGGCCGTTGTCACGACATTGTCATCGGGCAAATCTAGTCTGGACATCTTTTGCCACGAATGGAGTCCCCATGTTCGACAGCCAGGACGAGCTGCTGCGCCGCATCCACACCGACTTGATGGACGGCTACGACGAAGAGCTGGAAATGGAGATGGAGGACCGGGTGGACGAACCGCAGGATGCGCAGGCCCTGATGCAGCACAAAGCGGCTCGGCAACAGTACTTTCGCGAGTTGTTCCGGTTGCAGGCAGAGCTGGTGAAGCTGCAGGATTGGGTGGTGGCCACCGGACACAAGGTGGTGATCATCTTCGAGGGGCGGGACGCGGCAGGCAAAGGCGGCGTGATCAAACGCATCACCCAGCGCTTGAATCCGCGCGTGTGCCGCGTGGCCGCGCTGCCCGCGCCCAACGACCGCGAGCGCACACAGTGGTATTTCCAGCGCTACGCGGCGCACCTGCCGGCCGCCGGTGAGATGGTGCTGTTCGACCGCAGCTGGTACAACCGCGCCGGCGTCGAGCGTGTCATGGGCTTTTGCAACGACGAGCAATACGAAGAATTCTTCCGCTCGGTGCCCGAGTTTGAAAAGATGCTGGTGCGTTCGGGCATCCAGCTCATCAAGTATTGGTTCTCCATTTCCGACGAAGAGCAGCATCTTCGCTTTCTGGGTCGCATCCACGACCCGCTCAAGCAGTGGAAGCTCAGCCCCATGGACCTGGAAAGCCGCCGCCGCTGGGAGCTCTATACGAAGGCCAAAGAAGTGATGCTGGAGCGCACTCACATCCCGGAATCACCTTGGTGGGTGGTGCAGGCCGACGACAAGAAGAAGGCCCGCCTGAACTGCATTCACCACCTGCTGGAGCAGATGCCGTATGGCGAGGTGGAGCGCGCCACGATCACGCTGCCCGAGCGGGTGCGACACGAAGGCTATCGGCGCCATCAAGTCCCCGGCGAAATTCACGTACCCCAGGTGTACTGACCGCCAAACAAAAAAGCCCGCGACCGCGGGCTTTTTGTTGAGTCAGTGGGGTTACTTGTAGCCCACGCGATCCAGCATCTGTTGCACCTTGGTCATGTTTTTGGCGACCACGCCCAAGGGCACGGTCTCGGCCTTGAAGTTGTCGCCGCCCATGGCCTTGATGGCTGGGTTGGCGATCTTCAAGCCCTTGGCGGCCGGGAACTCGTTGTTGCCGTTGGCAAAATAGTCCTGCGCGAACGGGCTGGCCAGGAACTCCATGAACTGCACGGCGTTGTCGCGGTTCTTGGCGTGCTTGGCCACGGCCGCGCCAGCGATGTTCACGTGTGTGCCGGTGGTGGCCTGGTTGGGGAACATCACGCGCACCTTTTCCATCGTCGCGCGGTCTTCCGGCTTGTCCGACTTGATGA
Source organism: Pseudomonadota bacterium (assembly GCA_040385485.1). Lineage (GTDB taxonomy): Bacteria > Pseudomonadota > Gammaproteobacteria > Burkholderiales > Burkholderiaceae_C > Hydrogenophaga. Next base: position 25,459 of record JAZKHJ010000074.1, read on the forward strand.
GGCGAGCGATGTAGTAGGTGTTGCTCAACGCCACACCACATTCACCGGAGGCAACGGCCTTGATCTGGTCGGTGTCGCCACCTTTGGGAGCGCGGGCCATGTTGTCCACCACACCTTTGAGCCATGCTTCCCCTTTTTGGTCACCCAGGCGTTCCACCACGGTGGCGAACAGCGAGAGGTTGTACGGATGCGAGCCAGAGCGTGTGCAGACCAGGCCCTTGAGCTTGGGGTCGGCGAGCTGTTCGTAGGTCGCCACGTCGGCGGCTTTCACACGCATCGGGTCGTACACGATCACGCGGGCGCGCGTTGAGAAGCCGGTCCAGGTCACGCCGCCTTCGCCGGGGGTGGCACGCAGGTTGGCGGGAATGGCGGCGTCGAGCTTGGCCGACTGGATCGGCTGAAAAAGGCCCTGGCTGTCGGCCGAGGCCATGCGGGCAGCATCCACCAACAGGATCACGTCGGCTGGCGAAGCAGCACCTTCGGCACGCAGGCGCGCCACGATGCCGGCGTCGTCGGCGTCCACGCGGTTGATCTTGATGCCGGTGGTTTTGGTGAAGGTGTCGTACATCACTTCGTCGGTCTGGTAGTGACGGGCCGAGTAAAGGTTGAGCACCTTGTCCTGTGCCTGCACCTGGCCGTGCAGGCCAAGCGTGGCGGCCACGGCAGCCAGGGCAATCGAGAGTTTGCGGAACGAAGTCATGGGGTCCTCGGGAGTTGAAAATGAAAGAAACAGGAGGTACTTGCTCGACAAGTGCCCACGGGGCTTGCCGGATAATGGGAATGATGCTAACACTAACGCGAATTGTTCTCAATAAGTATTGGAAAACTTGGGGTTTTGTGCTGAGCCTGGCCTTCCTGACGGCTTGCTCCACGGTGCAAGGGCCCGCGGCGGTGCCGCCCGTGTCACAGCCGCAGATTCAGGAACCCGTTGTGAAGCCGGTCATGCGGGCGCCGCGCCTCGGTTTGGCGCTGGGCGGCGGCGCGGCACGGGGTTTTGCCCATGTGGGCGTGATCCAGGTGCTGGAGGAAAACGGCATCCGCCCCGACCTGGTGACGGGTACCTCGGCAGGCAGCCTGGTGGCGGCGCTCTACGCCAGTGGCAAGACTGCCACCGAGCTCGAACGCGTGGCCATGAGCATGGACGAGGTGACCCTGACCGACTGGGCCTTGCCCATCCTGGGGCGCGGCCTGCTGCGTGGCGATGCGCTGGCGCGTTATGTGAGCCAGGCGGTGGACGGCCGCGTGATCGAGAAAATGGCGCTGCCCCTGGGCGTGCTGGCCACCGATCTGGGCACCGGGCAGGGTGTGCTGTTCCGCCGGGGCGACGTGGCGCAGGCCGTGCGCGCCTCCAGTGCAGTGCCCGGTCTGTTCGCGCCAGTGGGCATTGCCGGACGCGAGTATGTGGACGGTGGTCTGGTGGCGCCCGTGCCCGTGCAGCAGGCGCGCGACATGGGGGCCGAGGTGGTGCTGGCGGTGGACATCTCCAGCGCCCCCGAAGGCAACCTGGCGGTGGGCAACATCCGCGTGCTGCTGCAGACATTCGCGATCATGGGGCAGAGCATCAACCGCCACGAACTGGCCACCGCCGACGTGGTGGTGCGCCCGGCGCTGGCGGGCGTGGGCAGTGCGGACTTCGCTTCGCGCAAACGCTCCATCGACGCGGGCAGGGCGGCGATGCTCGCAGCCCTGCCGCAACTCAAGACCCAGCTGGCGCGGTTGAAACCGGTCAATGTCGCTCGACCATAAAAAAAGCCCCTGCCTTGCGGCGGGGGCTTAAGGGGTCCGATGAAATCGAATTTCGAAAAGGACCCGAGGAGACAACCAGAAGAACGGGTTTGATCTGAAACCTGTTCTCGTGAGAGTCAGGCAGATCGTGCAGTGATGCTAGTTTGCGGCTTGGAGGAAAACTTCAAGCGGCCGATCAACGGCACGATCAACCGGTTGTTCAGCGCTTTTTGGCGACCGACTTCGAAGCGTTCACAGCGGAGGCCGTCACGGTGTTGAAGTTGGTCTCGGCCATTTCGGTGGCTTGCTTGACAGCCTTCTGCACCGATTCCATGGCGTTGTTGGCGGCGGACACGGCGCTCTTCATCACAGCAACAGCGGACTCGGAGCCGGCCGGTGCGTTCTTGGAAGCGTTGTCGACGACGGCCATGAATTTCTTCTGGGTATCGCTGGCCTGGGCTTCAGCGGCCTTGCCGAACTCGGCGGTCGTGCCTTGAGCGATGTCGTACAGGTGACGGCTGTAGGCCACGGTCTTTTCGGCCAGAGGCTGCATCAGGCTGGCTTGCAGCGTCAGCAGTTCCTGAGCGTCTTTGACGCTGAGGAGGGCCTGGGTGCTGTTGGCGGACTCGGACAGGGCGGCCTTGGTGGCTTGCACGTTGAGTTCAACCAGCTTTTCCACGCCTTCGAAGGCTTTCTGGGTCAGACCAAAAATGGTCTCGATGTTGGCTTTCTGGGCGGCAATCATTTGTTCGGCGGTCAGCATATTCGTACTCCTAAACTTGGGTGAAACAGGGTTTAGTTGAAGGCTGCTGGGAACATCGCGCTGTCTGGACGCTTTTGCTTTTGTTCACATTGCTGCACTGCAACATAACCGCGATTATAGGGATTGCCCGTGGCTGCGCAAGCGGTTTTTGTTGCGCCGCACCATTCTAGATGTCGTGGCCTAAAAGACGCACGCGCCCATCGATTACTCATGGCGGACACAATCCTTGGTCCCTCTGACCACAGCACGTACCGACTTGCAAGCCTTCTACGCCGACCACTTCGTCTTGCCGCTTCCCACGGGACACCGTTTTCCCATGGCCAAATACGGCCGCTTGCGCGAACGCCTGGCCAGGGAGCTGCCGCAGGTCGAGTTGCTGGAAGCAAAGCCGGCCAGTGACGGCGAGCTGGCACTGGTGCACACGCCCCTCTATATAGAGGCCGTGCACACCGGCACCCTTGCGCTCGCCGCGCAGCGGGAAATCGGTTTCCCTTGGAGCCCGGCCATGGCCGAGCGGGCGCGGCGTTCAGTGGGCGCCACAGTGCAGGCCTGTCGCCGCGCCTTGAGTGGCAGCGGTCTGGCCGCCAACCTGGCCGGAGGCACCCACCATGCCTGCGCCGACAAGGGCAGTGGCTTTTGTGTCTTCAACGACGCGGCCGTGGCCGCCCGACTGATGCAGGCCGAGCACGCCCGCGCGAACCGTGCGCGTGGCATGTTGCGCGTGGCCATCGTTGATCTCGATGTGCATCAAGGCAATGGCACGGCGCGGATCTTTGCTCACGACGATTCGGTGTTCACGCTGTCACTGCACGGTGCGAGGAACTTTCCCTTTCGCAAGGAACCCAGCGACCTTGACGTGGAACTGCCCGATGGCTGCGGCGATGCCGAGTACCTCGACGCGCTCGAGCGTGCGCTGGAAGAGTTGGAGCGCCGCTTCGAGCCTGGGCTGGTGATCTACCTTGCTGGCGCCGATCCGCACGAAGGAGACCGGCTCGGGCGCCTCAAGCTCACGTTCGACGGCATGGAGGCGCGCGACCGGCGCGTGATGGACTGGGCTTGGATCCGCCGCCTGCCGCTGGCTTTCGTGATGGCCGGCGGCTATGGCACCGACATGGAAGCCACCGTGCAGGTGCAGATGAACACCTACCGCACGGCCGTGCAGTACCACGGGCGCTGGCAAGGGGCAGCCGCGTTCGCGATGACGGCTGCGACAGCTGCGGGCGACCCACGCTGGCACAATTCCGCGCCATGAGCAGTCCAGCGCCGGTCGCACGCCCCCAACCCTTGCCGCGCAGCGCCTACCGCGTCCTGCGTCCCATCACCACCCGCTGGGCCGACAACGATGTCTATGGCCACGTGAACAACGTGGTGTACTACAGCTGGTTCGACACCGTGGTCAACGCTCACCTGATCGAGCAGGGCGCGCTCGACATCCACGATGGCCCGGTGATCGGGCTGGTGATCGAAACCCAGTGCAACTACTTTGCGCCGCTGGCCTTTCCACAAACCGTGTGGGCTGGTCTGCGCGTGGCGCACCTGGGCAAGTCCAGTGTCCGCTACGAGGTGGGTCTGTTCGCCGATGGTGCAGACCTGGCTGCCGCTTGCGGCCACTTCGTGCATGTCTACGTCGACCGGCAGACCCGCCGACCTATGCCTTTGCCCGAAGCCTTGAAGACAACCCTGGAGACCTTGCTATGAGCCACAACCCCACCGCGCCCGTGATCGACGCCGTCAGCGTCGACGCGGCGATCACCAGCCGCATGTCGGCGCGCGCCTTTCTGCCCCGACCTGTGTCGCGCGCCACCATCGAGCATTTGCTGCAGGTGGCCAGCCGCGCGCCGTCGGGCACCAACACCCAGCCCTGGAAGGTCTATGTGTTGCAGGGCAAGAGCCGCGACGTACTATCGGACAAGGTCTGTGCCGCGCACGACGCATTGCGCGCCGACCCGTCGCTGGCCGCCGAGTACCGGGAAGAATACGACTACTACCCGGAGAAATGGGTCAGCCCCTACATCGACCGTCGGCGTGAAAATGGCTGGAGCCTGTACGGGCTGCTGGGCATCACCAAGGGCGACAAGGACAAGATGCACGCGCAGCACCAGCGCAACTACCGCTTCTTCGACGCGCCGGTCGGGCTGATGTTCACGCTGGACCGCGTCATGGGCCGCGGCTCGCTGGTGGACTACGGCATGTTCCTGCAGAACATCATGGTCGCCGCGCGTGGTCATGGCCTGCACACCTGTCCGCAGGCCGCGTGGAACGGTTTCGCCAAGATCATCCTTCCGCACATCGGTGCCGGCGACAGCGAAATGCTGGTCTGCGGCATGGCACTGGGCTACGCTGACCCAAGCGACAAGGTCAATGGATTCCACACGCCGCGCGAGACCGTCGAGTCGTTCACGACCTGGCTGGAATAATCGCGCCTCTTTCTCTTTTCTTTTCAATCACAGGAGACACCATGATCACCACCCCCAGCGGCCTGCAGTACGAAGACACCGTGGTCGGCAATGGCGAGGTCGCCCAGGCCGGGCGCCCGGTGCAGGTGCACTACACCGGCTGGCTCTTCAACGACGGTGTGCAGGGTTCCAAGTTCGATTCCAGCAAGGACCGTGGTCAGCCCTTTGAATTCCCCCTGGGCGCTGGTCATGTCATCAAGGGCTGGGACGAAGGCGTGCAGGGCATGGCGGTGGGTGGCACGCGCCGCCTGGTGATTCCGGCCGCGTTGGGCTACGGCGCGCGTGGTGCAGGGGGCGTGATTCCGCCCAACGCCACACTGTTGTTCGAAGTGGACCTGCTCGCGGTCTGAGCGACCCCATCCGGAGACACCCATGAACAAGAAAAGCGTGCAGGCGCTGGCCCTGGCCGGTGCACTGCTGCCCAGCCTTGCGCGCGCGGCTGATATCGACGGCGCTCAGTTGTCGGTGTTGTGGGGCGTGCCGTTCGCGGGCGTGCTGCTGTCCATCGCACTGATCCCGCTGGTGGCCCCCCTCTTCTGGCACCACCATTTCGGCAAGGTGGCCGCCGCGTGGGGCCTGGCCTTTCTGGTGCCGTTTGCGATCACCTTCGGCCCGGCGGCCACCGGGGTGGCGGTGGTGCACGCCGCGTTCGCCGAGTACATCCCGTTCATCATTCTGTTGACCGCGCTGTTCACCGTGGCCGGCGGCATCTTCGTGCGCGGCAACCTGCATGGCAGCCCGCTGCTCAACACCGGCTTGCTGGCCCTGGGCGCGTTGCTGGCGAGTTTCATGGGCACCACCGGTGCGTCGATGCTGCTGATACGACCACTGATCCGTGCCAACGACAACCGCAAGCACCAGGTGCATGTGGTGGTCTTCTTCATCTTCATCGTCTCCAACGCCGGTGGCGCGCTCACCCCGCTGGGCGATCCGCCGCTGTTCCTGGGTTTCCTCAAAGGCGTGGATTTTTTCTGGACCGTGACGCACCTCTGGAGCCACACGCTGTTTCTCATTGGTGCGTTGCTGGCGCTGTTCTACGCCATTGACTGGTGGTTCTACCACCGCCGCGAGGAGACCCAACCAGCGGACCCCACGCCTGACACTCAGCGTCTCGGGTTCGACGGCTCGGTTAATTTCGCGTTGCTGGGTGTGGTGGTCTTTCTGGTGTTGCTCAGCGGCTTGTGGAAGTCGTCGGTGGTGTTCAACATCGCAGGTACCGAGGTCGGCCTGCCGGGCATCGTGCGCGACATCGGCCTGATCGTCGTCACGCTCGTCTCGCTGAAGATCACGCCGGCCAGCGCGCACGACGGCAACCAGTTCGGCTGGGGCCCGATGCAGGAAGTGGCCAAGCTGTTTGCCGCGATCTTCCTGACCATCATTCCGGTGATTGCCATGCTCAAGGCGGGTGTGAACGGGCCGTTTGGCGCGGTGGTCGGTGCCGTCACCAACGCAGACGGTACCCCCAATCCGGCCATGTATTTCTGGGCCACAGGCGTGCTCAGCTCGTTCCTCGACAACGCGCCGACCTACCTGGTGTTCTTCAACACCGCGGGCGGAGATCCGCAGATGCTGATGACGACCATGGCCTCCACACTGGTGGCCGTCTCGGCCGGTGCAGTGTTCATGGGTGCCAACACCTACATTGGCAACGCACCCAACCTCATGGTCAAGGCCATCGCCGAAGACCGCGGCGTGAAGATGCCGAGCTTCTTTGGTTACATGGCCTGGTCGGTCGGCATTCTGTTGCCGCTGTTCGCCCTCATGACCTGGTTCTGGTTCACCTGATTTTCTGGAGACGTATCCATGGCACAAAAGCCTTCCATCCTTGTCAGTCGCAAGATTTTCCCCGACGTTGTCGATCACCTGCGTCAGCATTTCGACGTCGACACCAACGACACCGACAGCGTGTTGACCCCCAACGAGCTGATCGCACGCCTGCAGGGCAAGGTGGGCGCACTCACCACCGGCAGCGAGCGCATCGACGGCGCGGTGGCGGCGGCCTGTCCGCAACTGCGCATGGTGGCCAACATCGCCGTGGGTTTCAACAATTTCGATGTACCCGCCCTGAGTGCGGCAGGTGTGCTGGCAACCAACACGCCCGATGTGCTGACCGAAACCACCGCCGACTTCGGCTTCGCGCTGCTCATGGCCACGGCCCGGCGCCTGACCGAGAGCGAGCATTTCCTGCGTGCGGGAGAGTGGAATCGTTGGGCGCTCGACATGTTCGCCGGCGCCGAGGTGCACGGCAGTACCCTGGGCATCCTGGGCATGGGCCGCATCGGCCAGGCCATTGCACGGCGCGGCGCGCACGGCTTCGGCATGAAGGTGATCTATCACAACCGCTCGCGACTGGATGCTGCGCTGGAGGCCGAATGCAAGGCCAGCTACGTGGACAAGACCACGCTGCTCAAGACGGCCGATCACCTCATCCTGGTGCTGCCCTACAGCCCGGAAAACCACCACACCATTGGCGCGGGCGAGATCGCGCAGATGAAGCCCACCGCCACGCTGGTCAACATCGCGCGCGGCGGCATCGTGGATGATGCAGCGCTCGCACAGGCTTTGCGCAACCGCGTGATCGCCGCCGCTGGCCTTGACGTGTTCGAGGGCGAGCCCAAGGTGCACCCCGATCTGCTGACCGTGCCCAACGTGGTGCTGACACCGCACATCGCCAGCGCGACCATCGCCACGCGCCGCGCCATGGCCCGACTGGCCGCCGACAACATGATCGGCTACCTCACGCAGGGCAAGCCGCTGACACCCATCAACGCCGAGATCATCGGCAAGGCCGCGCGCTGATGACCGACTCCGCGCTGCTCCTTGCGCTGCTCGTGCTCGCCGCCTTCGGCGTGTTGATGCAGTTGGCATTGTGGCTGCGCAAGCCGGCGGTGGATGCCGACGAACTGGCCCACCGCCAGACCCTGCTGGCGCAACTGCAGCAGACGGGTCAACGCGTGGAGCGCATCGAGAGCGAGCTGCGCCGCGAGATGGCCGATGGCTCGCGCACGGCGCGCCAGGAACTGCAGCAGACCCTGGCCACGTTTCAGGAGGCCCTCACCAGCCAGGGGGCAGAGGCCACGCGCACGCAGAACGCGCAGATCGACGCTTTCGCGCAGCAACTGGTGCAACTGCGCGGCACGCTGGGGGACACGCTCACGCGCCAGTTGCAGGACCTGAGCGAGGCCAACTCGCGTCGCCTGGCCGAGGTGCGCGCCACGCTGGAAGCGCAGTTGATGCAACTGCAGCAAGGCAATGCCGCCAAGCTCGACGAGATGCGCGCCACGGTCGACGAAAAACTGCAGAGCACGCTGCAGGCGCGCCTGGGCGAGAGCTTCAAGCAGGTGGCCGACCGGCTGGAGCAGGTGCACAAGGGCCTGGGCGAGATGCAGACGCTGGCCCAGGGCGTGGGCGACTTGAAACACCTGCTGACCAACGTGAAGACGCGCGGCATGTTTGGCGAAGCACAGCTCTCAGCGTTGCTGGAGCAGGTGTTTGCGCCCGATCAGTACGCCACGCAGGTCATGACCAAACCGGGCAGCCGCTTCACGGTGGACTTTGCGATCAAGCTCCCTGGTCGCGGCGACGCGGGCGTGCCGTGCTGGCTTCCGATCGACGCAAAGTTCCCGAACGAGGACTACGAGCGATTGCTCGACGCGCAGCAGCGTGCCGACGCTGAAGGCGCCGAGATCGCGGCGCGCGGTCTGGAACAGCGCATCAAGCTGGAAGCCAAGTCCATGGCCGACAAATACCTGGAGCCACCGCACACCACCGACTTCGCCATCCTGTTCCTGCCCACCGAAGGTTTGTACGCCGAGGTACTGCGCCGCCCTGGCCTCATGGAGGTGCTGCAGCGCGAATACCGGGTCACGCTGGCCGGGCCCACCACGCTCATGGCCATGCTCAATTCGTTGCAGATGGGCTTTCGCACGCTTGCGCTGGAGAAGCGCTCGAGTGAGGTCTGGCAGGTGCTCGGTGCGGTCAAGACGGAGTTCGGCAAGTTCGGCGATGTGCTGGCGCGGGTGAAGAGTCAGACCCAGACCGTGCTCAACACCCTGGACAGCGCCGAGACGCGCAGCCGCGCCATGGGCCGTGCGCTCAAGGCAGTGGAGGCGCTGCCGCAGGAACAGGCCAGTGCGCTGCTGCCGCTGGACCCCAACGATCCCGGGGACGCTTGAACCCAACGCTGCGCTCAGATCTGGCGCGGTTGATTGCGGCGCAGATCTGTCTGCACGCCTGCATGACCGGCTTCCGCATGGCCGCGCCCTTGATGGCGCTGCGCGAGGGTTACAGCGCGGCGGCGGTGGGCATGTTGCTGGCCTTGTTTGCGCTGGCTCCGGTGTTCATGGCATTGCCAGCCGGGCGCTACGCCGATCGGCGCGGGCTCAAGAAGCCCGTGGCCATGGCGGTCGGCATTGCATCGGCCGGCGCGGCGATGTCGGTGGCCTTTCCGGTGTTTGGCGTGCTGTGTGTCACCGCGCTCACCTGCGGCGCGGCGACGGGCCTGGCCATGATCGCGCTGCAGCGCCATGTGGGGCGTCTGGCGAACAACGCCACCGAACTCAAACAGGTGTTCAGTTGGATGGCTATCGGTCCATCCATCTCCAACTTCCTGGGGCCGTTTGCGGCCGGCGTGATGATCGACAGCTTCGGTTTTCGCGCAGCCTTCCTGTTGCTGGCCTTGCTGCCATCGCTGGCCTGGTTCTGGGTGCGATACACGGTCGAGCATGAGCCGGTGGCACCCGAGCTGCGCCAATCCAGCGGCTCCTCGTGGAACCTGCTGAAGGACGCGGGCTTTCGCAAGCTGATGATGATCAACTGGATGTTGTCTTCTTGCTGGGACGTGCACACCTTCCTGGTGCCGGTGCTGGGCCACGAGCGCGGCCTGAGCGCCACTGTGATCGGGTCCATCCTGGGCGCTTTCGCGCTGGCCGCCACCGCCATCCGCGTGCTCATGCCCTGGCTGGCCGCGCGGCTGCGTGAGTCGGTGGTGATCGGCTCGGCCATGGGCGCAACCGCGTTGCTGTTTGCCGTGTATCCGCTGGTGCACGCGGCCTGGGCCATGGCGGCGCTGTCCATCCTGCTGGGACTGGCGCTGGGTTCGGTGCAGCCCATGATCATGAGTTCACTGCACCAGATGACCCCGCACCACCGCCATGGCGAGGCATTGGGACTGCGAGCGATGGCCATCAACGGCTCGAGCGTCGTGATGCCGCTGCTCTTCGGCTCGGTGGGCGCGCTGGTGGGCGTGGGCGCCGTGTTCTGGATCGTGGGCGCTGTGGTGGGCGCGGGCTCGCCGCTGGCCTGGAGCTTGCGCACGCCAGCGGGCGAGCCGCCGCAGCGCGAGCCCTAGCGTCAGTCCGCGTGGGCGGGCTGCGCGGCCGCCTTGGGCGCCGGGCGGCGCGTGGCGCGGATTGTGCGGGTGGAGGGGAGGGTGAGGCCCAGTCCGGCCAGGTATGCGTCCACCGTGTGGCGTCCGCTTTTTTCCAGATCAAACGCCAGAGGGTCCAGCAACCAGTTCTGGATCAGACCATCCAGGATCACATGCAGACCCAGTGCCGCAGTGGGCATAGGCATGGGCAACTGGATGCCTTCGCGCCGCACCGCTTCGCGCAGGGCTTCTTCGATCATGGCCATGCACTGGTTGCGCACCTGGAGGTGACGGTCGCGCACTGCCTGCATTTCGGACACGTACTCCACCTTGTGCGTGGCCACCTCGAACACACGGCGGGTCTGTTCATCGGTGGCGGTCTGCCTGAGCGCGTTCATCATCGAGTCGCGCAGCGAGAGCAGGGGGTTGGCAGCGGTTTCAGCCGTGCGCGCCGTGCAGGCCAGCGCGCCCTCCAATGGCATGGTCACACGCTCCATCATGGCGTTGAACAAGTCGGCTTTGTCTTTGAAGTGCCAGTAGATCGCGCCGCGCGTGGTCCCGGCGGCCGTGGCAATGTCGTTGAGCGATGTGCGTGAAACGCCATGGGCCTGAAACAAATGCTCTGCAGCATCCAGCAGGGTGTTGCGTGTCACCAGCGCATCGGCTTTGGTGCGTCGAACCATGGTTGTGTCTCCAGATTGCATCCCCTTGAGGGGTTGCAGGACTATACATACATTCTTGTATGTATGTATACTTCGCCGTTTTGCGAGGGAGCAAGTGGTCAGGGTATTCCCTGCCTTGGTGCCTCGCCCATCTTTTATCCCAAGGACTCCCATGCCCGCCTTGAGCCTCATCAAGTCTGCGCCTGTTTCGCGCACCCGGTTGGCTTCCATGCAACCGACCCACTGGTTGCGAGGACTGTCCGTGCTGGCTCTCGCCGTGGTGTTGAGCGCCTGCGACAAGCCTGCAGCTCCCGCAGCCGCGGCCGGTGGTGGCATGCCGGCGCCCGAAGTGGGTGTGGTCACAGTTGCGCCGGGTGACGTGGGTCTCATGACCGAGCTGCCGGGCCGGCTGGAGGCCTCGAGGGTGGCCCAGGTGCGGGCGCGCGCGGCGGGCATCCTGCAGGAGCGGCTGTTCCGCGAAGGCAGCGACGTGAAGGCGGGCCAGGCGCTGTTCCGCATCGACGCGTCGCCCTATGCGGCGGCTGTGCAAAGCGCGCAGGCGGGGCTGGCCCGTTCGCAGGCCAACCTCACGCAGGCCACCGCGCTGGCAGAACGCTATGCGCCCCTGGTGAAGGAAAACGCCATCAGCCAGCAGGAATACGCCAGCGCCGTGGCGGCGCAGAAGCAGGCCGAGGCCGACGTGGCTGCGGGCAGGGCGGCGGTGCAGACCGCCAACATCAACCTGAATTACGCGCGCGTGACCGCGCCCATCTCCGGGCGCATCGGCCGCGCGCTGGTGACCGAAGGCGCGCTGGTCGGGCAGGGTGAGGCCACCCAGCTGGCGGTGATCCAGCAGATCAACCCGATGTATGTGAACTTCACCCAGTCCGCCGCCGAGGTCTACAAGCTGCGCAAGGCCATGGACAGTGGCCAGCTCAAGGGCGCGGGTGCACAAGCCGCTGCCGTGCAGGTGGTCATGGAAGACGGCAGCGTGTACGAGCAGCCGGGCCGCCTGCTGTTCTCCGACCTGACCGTGGACAGCACCACCGGCCAGGTGACCCTGCGTGCCGAGGTGCCCAATCCCAAGGGCACGCTGCTGCCGGGTCTGTATGTGCGTGTGCGACTGGAGCAGGCCACGGCGGGCAATGCGATCACGCTGCCCCAGCAAGCCGTGACGCGCTCCGCGCAAGGGGACTCCGTCTCGGTGGTGGATGCCGAGGGCAAGATCGCAAAACGCACCGTGAAGGTGGGCGGCCAACAGAACGGTCGCTGGGTGATCCTCGACGGCCTGAAGGCAGGTGAACAGGTCATGGTCGACGGCTTCCAGAAGCTGCAGATGATGCCGCCAGGCACGGCGGTGAAAGCCGTGCCGTGGCAGGCGCCCGGCAGCGCACCAGCCGCGCCCGCGGCCGCTGCGCCGGCGCCCGAGTCAACGAAGTAAGGAGCGCCCGACATGGCGAAATTCTTCATTGACCGACCGATCTTCGCGTGGGTGATTGCGCTCTTCATCATGGTGATGGGCGGCGTGTCCATCACACAGTTGCCGATCGCGCAGTACCCACCCGTGGCCCCGCCGGCCATCATCATCAACGCCACCTACCCAGGCGCATCGGCCGCCACGCTGGAGAACAGCGTGCTGTCGGTGATCGAGCAGGAAATGAACGGCTCGCCTGGCCTGATCTACATGGAGTCGGTGGCGCAGGCCAACGGCACCGGCAGCATCACGCTGAGCTTTGAGACCGGGACCAACGCCGACCTGGCTCAGGTGGACGTGCAGAACCGCCTCTCGCGCGCCTCGCCGCGCCTGCCCTCGGCGGTGACGCAGCAGGGCGTGCGTGTGGACAAATCGCGAAGCAACTTCCTGCTGTTCGCCATCCTCTCCAGCGACGACCCTGCCTGGAACCCGGTGGCGCTGGGTGACTACGCCTCGCGCAGCGTGGTGCCCGAGTTGCAACGCCTGCCCGGCGTGGGCCAGGCGCAGCTGTTCGGCACCGAACGTGCGATGCGCATCTGGATCGACCCGGCCAAGCTGCTGGGCTACAACCTCAGCGCCGGTGATGTCACCAATGCGATCCGCGCTCAGAACGCGCAGGTGTCGGCGGGTGAAATCGGTGCCTTGCCCAACGTGGGCGGCCAGAGCATTGCGGCCACCGTGGTGGTCAACGGCCAGCTCGCCAGCGTCGAGCAGTTCGGCAACGTGGTGCTGCGCGCCAGCGCCGATGGCGCCACCGTGCGCCTGAAAGATGTGGCCCGCATCGAACTCGGTGCGCAGGCCTACGCCACCTCGGCGCGCCTGAACGGCAAGCCGTCCACCGGTATCGGTGTGCAGCTCTCGCCCAGCGGCAATGCGCTGGCCACGGCGGATGCGGTGCGCGCCAAGATGCATGAGCTCGAGCGCTTCTTTCCCAAAGGCATGACCTGGTCGATTCCTTACGACAGCTCGCGCTTCGTGAAGATCTCCATCGAACAGGTGGCCGTCACACTGGGCGAGGCGATGCTGCTGGTGTTCCTGGTGATGTTCCTGTTCCTGCAGAACTTCCGCTACACCATCATTCCCACCATCGTGGTGCCGGTGGCGCTGCTGGGCACGTTCGCCGTGTTGCTGGCCATGGGCTTTTCCATCAACGTGCTGACCATGTTCGGCATGGTTCTGGTGATCGGCATCGTGGTGGACGACGCCATCGTGGTGGTGGAGAACGTTGAACGCATCATGAGCGAAGAAGGTTTGCCGCCGCTGGAGGCCACGCGCAAGGCCATGACGCAGATCTCGGGTGCCATCATCGGCGTGACGGTGGTGCTGATCTCGGTCTTCGTGCCGTTGGCCTTTTTCGCGGGGTCGGTGGGCAACATCTACCGCCAGTTCTCGGCGGTGATGGGTGTGTCCATTGCGTTCTCGGCGTTTCTCGCGCTCTCGCTGACACCCGCGTTGTGTGCCACCTTACTCAAGCCGGTGGAAGCTGGTCACCACCACGAGAAGAAGGGCTTCTTCGGCTGGTTCAACCGTGGCTTTGCGCGCACGGCCAAGGGCTACGAAGGTGGGGTGGCCAAGCTGCTGCCGCGCGCCGGGCGCACCCTGGTGATCTACCTGGCCATCGTGGCTGCGGCGGTGGTGGTCTACATGCGCCTGCCCACCTCCTTCCTGCCCGGTGAGGACCAGGGCACGATGCTGGTCAATGTGCAGTTGCCCCCCGGCGCCACGCAGGAGCGCACGCTGGAGGTGATCAAACAGGTGGAAGACTTCATCCTCAAGCAACCCGAAGTGCAGAGCATGGTCGGCGTGCTGGGCTTCAGCTTCTCGGGCCAGGGTCAGAACGCAGCGCTCGCGTTCATCACGCTCAAGGACTGGGACGAACGCACAGCACCCGGCAGTTCTGCCGAAGCCGTGGCTGGCCGGGCCTTCGGTGCGCTTTCGGGCGTGCGCGACGCGTTCATCTTTCCGCTGAGTCCGCCACCCATTCCCGAACTGGGCGCATCGTCCGGTTTCAGCTTCCGTTTGCAGGACCGTGGCGGTCTGGGTCGCGATGCCCTGCTCAGCGCGCGCAACCAGTTGCTGGGCCTGGCGTCGCAAAGCAAGGTGATCACGCAGGTGCGTCCCGACGGCCTGGAAGACGCGCCGCAATTGCAGATCGACATTGACCGCGACAAGGCGAATGCGCTGGGTGTGGGGTTTGACGCCATCAACACCGCGATCGGTACCGCGCTGGGATCGACCTACGTGAACGACTTCCCCAACGCCGGGCGCCTGCAGCGCGTGGTCGTGCAGGCCGATGCGCCCGCCCGCATGCAACCCGAGGATCTGTTGCGTCTGAACGTGGTGAACAACAAGGCCCAGGCCGTGCCGCTCTCGGCCTTTGCCACCACGCGCTGGATCACCGGCCCCATGCAGACCGTGCGCTACAACGGCTATCCGTCCATGCGCATCAGTGGCAGCGCGGCGCCCGGCTCCAGCACGGGTGCAGCAATTGCCGAGATGGAGCGACTCGCTGCCCAGTTGCCGCAAGGCATTGGCTACGAGTGGACCGGCCAGACGCGTGAAGAAAAGCTCGCCGGCTCGCAAGCCATCATCCTGTACGCCTTCGCCATCCTGGCGGTGTTCCTGTGTCTGGCCGCGCTGTACGAAAGCTGGACCATTCCGCTGTCGGTGATTCTGGTGGTGCCACTCGGCGTGGTGGGTGTGTTGCTCGCGACCTTGCTCAGGGGGTACTCCAACGATGTTTACTTCCAGGTCGGACTGATCACCATCATTGGCCTGTCGGCGAAGAACGCGATCCTGATCATCGAGTTCGCCAAGGACTTGCAGGCGCAGGGCAAAGGCGTGATCGAGTCCGCGCTGGCCGCCGCGCACCTGCGGTTCCGCCCCATCGTCATGACCTCGCTGGCGTTCACGCTGGGCGTGTTGCCATTGGCACTGGCCTCGGGTGCAGGCTCGGCCAGCCAGCGCGCCATCGGCACCGGCGTGATCGGCGGCATGCTCACCGGCACCGTGCTGGCGGTCGTGTTCGTACCGATCTTTTTTGTGGTGGTGCGCACGCTCTTCAAGGGCAGCGAACGACAACACCGCCGTGACGCCGAACAGGCGCAACAACACGGAGTGCATTGAGATGACCCACTTTCGCATGGGAGCCCTGGGCCTGACGGTGCTTGCGCTTTCCGGATGTTCTTTCACGCCGAAGTACGAGCGCCCGCCCGCCCCGGTGGCCAGCACCTTCCCTGATCAGACCGCCGCCGCAGCAGCCCAGTCCGACAACATGGCCTGGCGCGAGTTCGTGGGCGATCCGCGGCTGCGCGATCTGATCGCGCTGGCGCTGGCCAACAACCGCGACCTGCGCGTGGCCACGCTCAACATCGAACAGGTGCGCGCGCAGTACCAGATCCGCCGCGCCGACCAATTCCCCGCCATCGGGCTGGCCGCCGCCGGCAACCGACAACCCGACGGCAGTGGCGGTATCACCAGTGTCTACAGCGTCGGTCTGGCGCTGAGCAGCTGGGAGATCGATTTCTTCGGTCGACTGGGCAGTCTGAAAGAAGCGGCGCTGGCGCAGTACCTCGCCAGCGAGGAAGCGCGCCACGCCGCGCAGACCAGCCTGGTGGCCTCCGTGGCGAGCACCTGGTTGAGCCTGCAGACCAACGACGAGCTGCTGGCCCTGACCCAGCGCACCCTGGCCACACGCGAGGATTCGCTTCGACTGAGCAAACTGCGCTTCGACAACGGCGCCACCTCCGCGCTGGACCTGCGCCAGGCCGAGTCGTTGACCGCGGCGGCGCAGTCGGCATTGGCCCAGCAGCGCCGCCTGCGCGCGCTGGATCTGAACGCGCTCACGCTGCTGGTGGGGCAGACACCACCGGCTGCACTGCTGCCAGCGCCGCCCACCATGCCCGAGGTCGTCACGGCCAATGCCAGCGGAGTCAAGGTGCCGACCGCGCCCGTGCCCGCCGCGCCCATGCTGCGAGACGTGCCGGCCGGTATGCCGTCCGATCTGCTCACGCGCCGCGCGGACATCCGTCAGGCCGAGCAGCAGCTGATCGCCGCCAACGCCAACATCGGTGCCGCGCGTGCGGCCTTCTTTCCGCGCATCTCGCTCACGGCGAGTGCGGGCACGGCCAGCAGCAGCCTCTCAGGCCTGTTCAAGGACGGTTCCTGGGGATTCACGCTGGCACCGCAGGCCTTGCTGCCGATCTTCGATGCCGGGCGCAACAACGCCAACCTCGATTCCGCCAAGGCCGCGCGCAGCATCGCCGTGGCGCAGTACGAAAAGGCGATCCAGACCGCGTTCCGCGAAGTGGCCGATGCCCTGGCCGGCAGCGCCACACTGGGCGACCAGCTCACGGCCCAGCAGGTGCAGGCCACGGCCGAGGCCGAGCGCTTCCGGCTGGCCGAGCTGCGTTACCGCAATGGGGTGGCGAGCTTCCTGGATGTGCTCGATGCACAACGTTCGCTGTTCACGACGCAGCAGGCGCTGGCGCAGACTCGGTTGGCGCAGCAGCAAAACCAGGTGGCCTTGTACAAGGCGCTGGGTGGCGGCTGGACAGAGTGACTGACCTGTTCGAGCTGGGCTTCGACAGGCTCAGCCCGAACGGAAATATGCCCGTTCGCCCTGAGCTAGTCGAATGGCTCGCGCGATCTCAGCCCTTCAGGTCGTAAAACTTGACGATCGCTTCCCACGCAACCTTGGGATCGTCCACGTACTGGAACAGCTTCAGGTCTTCGGGCGAGATCGCACCTTCTTCAACCAGCACATCGAGGTTGATCAGGCGCTTCCAGTAGTCCGACCCGAACAGCAGTATCGGCACCGGCTTGGCCTTCTTGCATTGCACCAGCGTGATCACCTCGAACAGCTCGTCAAGCGTGCCGAAGCCGCCGGGGAACGCGAGCAGTGCCTTGGCACGCATCATGAAATGCATCTTGCGCAAGGCGAAGTAATGGAACTTGAAACTCAGTTCGGGTGACACATACGGGTTGGCCGCCTGCTCGTGCGGCAGCGCAATGTTCAGACCCACGTTGAGCGCGCCTTCGTCGTGCGCACCGCGGCTGGCGGCTTCCATGATGCCGGGGCCGCCGCCGGTGCAGACGAAGAGCTGATCGGCCTTGGGACAGCTTGCGCTGTAGCGGGCCACCATGCGTGCAAACGCGCGTGCATGGTCGTAGTAGGGCGCGTTGCGCACCATGGCGTGGGCGCGCGCGATGTCGGCCGCCTCGCCGCTGCGCTCTGCGCGCACCAGCATCTCCTGTGCTTCGCTGGCTTCGCGAAAGCGCGCGCTGCCGAACACCACCACGGTGTTTTCGATGCCGGCGTCGCGTTGCGCCAGATCGGGCTTGAGCATCTCCAGCTGAAATCGGATGCCGCGCGTTTCGCGGCGCAGAAGAAACTCGGGGTCAGCGAAAGCCAGGCGGTAGGCGTCGGCATGCAGGGGGTTGCCTTCGTTGGCATGTGTCTGCAGCTCGGCCCAGGCATCGGCCAGGCGCCGTTCGTTGAGGTTTTGTTTGGTTTCCATGAGAGGCTCCTTGAATCGACAGTGTGACCTGCTTGTGTGACTACAAGCCGAGCGCCAGGGCCAGCGGCACGAACAAGACCGCCAGCGCATTGCCCACCATGATCATGGCGCCGACCTTGTCGGGTTCCTGGTGGTATCGCTCTGCGAGCATGAACTGCATCACGGCAGGAGGCAGGGCGGCAAACAACAGCAACTGGCCACGCGCCGCACCCTCCAGTCCGAGTGCCCAGGCCAGTGGAACGCCGATGGCCAGACCGATCATGGGCCGCGCCAGAGCGCCCAGTATCCCCAGCGCCAGCCCCGAGCGGGTGAGCGCGGTGAGCCGCACACCCAGCGCGAACAGCATCATGGGCAGCAGCGCGTCACCCAGGAGCTTCAGGCCGGAGAGCACCACGTCGGGCGGGCGCACGTCGGTGAGCGCGCTGATGAAGCCCAACGCGGTACCGATCATGAGCGGGCTGGTGAGCAGGTCGCGCGTGCGCGCCAGGCGGCTGGTGATGCGCGCGCCGAGCGAAAAATGCAGCAGGTTGCTGACCGAAAACAGCGCCACCGCCGCGCCGAAGTTCGCCGGGCCGAAGGCCAGCAGCGCCAGCGGCAGGCCCATGTTGCCGCAGTTGTTGAACATGACCACCGGCACCAGCGTGCGCGGCTGCGCGCCGAACGCTTTGGCCAGCGGCCAGGCCAGCAGGCCGCTGAGCAGGATGAGCACGGTGCCGCCGATCAGCAGCGCGGTGTGGTCGGCCATACGGAAATCGCGCGAGGCCAGCGCCGAATACACCAGCAGCGGCGCCAGCACGTCGAGCGCGATGCGGTTGAACACCGACATGTCGGGTACGCCGCGGCGCGCGTAGCCGTAGCCGATGGCCACGATCAGGAAGACCGGGATGATGACGTCGGTGATGCGGCTGATCAGGTCCATGGCGGAAGGTGTGAAGTGCAAATGCAAGAGGCTCCCGCAGGAGCCTCTTGAACCGAATGATCAGAGCCTGATCAGACCCGTTTGCGGTATTCGCCAGTGCGTGTGTCGATCTCGATCTTGTCGTCCTGTGCCACGAACAGCGGCACGGCCACTTCAAAGCCGGTGGCGATCTTGGCGGGCTTGAGCACCTTGCCGGACGTGTCGCCCTTGACGGCTGGTTCGGTCCAGGTGATCACGCGCTCGACGCTGGTGGGCAGTTCGACCGAGATGGCCTTGCCGTCGTAGAACACC
>JAZKHJ010000075.1:0-31293 GCA_040385485.1 Pseudomonadota bacterium
CTTGCAGTTCACGGCGGGGATGGAGGCCACGATTGCGCCGTCGGCGACGACTGGCAGGCTGGTGATCTGAAATCGTTCCCGGTGAAGACAATGCAATCGTTGCAGTTCTTGGATCTGGAAGTCAGCTCAAGACTGAGGCTGTGTGAAAACGCTTGAATTGGCCGATGTGATCACTTAAGGTTCGACAACGCGACTTTAGGTGGGCGATATGAAGCGATTCATCGAGGGCGAGGAGCGCAGTCAAGTCACGCTGCTGCCGGAGTGCTTGGACGACTACATCGCAGACGACAACCCAGTGCGGGTCGTCGATGTCTTCGTCGATGAGCTGAAATTGCACCAGCTCGGCTTCGACGGTGTGAAGCCCGCATCGACTGGCCGACCGTCCTACCACCCTGCAGTGCTGCTGAAGATCTACATCTACGGCTACCTCAACCAAGTCCAATCGAGCCGGCGCCTGGAGCGTGAGGCTCAGCGCAACGTCGAGCTGATGTGGCTGACCGGCCGCCTGACACCAGACTTCAAGACCATCGCTGACTTCCGCAAGGATCATGGAGACGCGATCCGAAAGGTTTGCCGCGAGTTCGTCCTGTTGTGCCGGCGGCTCAAGCTATTCGCCGACGGCATTGTTGCCATCGATGGGAGCAAGTTCAAAGCAGTCAACAACCGCGACAAGAACTTCACAAGCAACAAGATCCAGGTGCGGATGCAGCAGCTGGAGCACAGCATCAACCGTTACCTCACCGAGCTTGACCGCGCCGACCGTGATCCCGCGATCGTTCTTCCAGAGCGGGTGGCCCGTCTGAAGGAGAGGATCGCCAAGATCAAAGAGCAGATGCGCGGCCTTGGCAAGATCGAGGAGCAGTTGCAAACCTCGCAGGAGCGTCAAATCTCTCTCACCGATCCGGATGCTCGCTCCATGGCCACCAGTCGCCTGGGTTCTGCAGTCGTGGGGTACAACGTGCAGACCGCAGTCGATGCCAAGCACCATCTGATCGTTGCGCACGAGGTGACCAACGCCGTCACGGACCGCGGCCAGTTGGCCGCAATGGCAAAGGCTGCCCAGGAGGCAGCAGCGCATCCGAATCTGATTGTCTTGGCGGACCGTGGCTACTTCGAGGGGTACCAGATTCTTGAATGTGAACAGGCGGGTATCGCGGCGATGGTGCCCAAGCCGCTGACCTCGGGTGGTAAGTTTGAGGGTCGCTTTGACAAGCGAGACTTCATCTACAACAGTGAGCGCGACGAGTACCGGTGCCCTGCAGGGCAGACAGCCATTCGGCGCTTCACCACTGTCGAGGACGGCAAGACGCTGCACAAGTACTGGTCCTCTGCATGCCGTGGTTGTGACATCAAGAGCCAATGCACTCCGGCTCCCCAGCGGCGCATCAGTCGTTGGGAGCATGAAGACGTTCTAGAGATCGTCCAGGCCCGCCTTGACGGGGCGCCTGAAGCATCTCGACTTCGACAGAGCACGGTGGAGCACGTGTTCGGTACGCTGAAGGCGTGGATGGGATCCACGCACTTCCTGACCAGAACACTACCCCGCGTGCGAACCGAGATGAGTCTGCAGGTGTTGGCATACAACCTGCGGCGAGTAATCAAGATCCTTGGTACTGAGGCACTGATCGCGCAGATGAAAACTTAGGCCGGAACGGCCGCGGTGCCGCCGCACTTGCGAAAGCAACTTCGCCACCGCCAAACCGCTGCGATCGCCACGTCATGCTCGGCGGAGCGCCAAAGTTGTTTACACACAGCCTCGACTGAACTCGGACGTTCGCCGTCGAGGTACCGAATCGTCATGATGTTGCCTGTCGGTCATTACGAAAAGCAGAGTTCGAACGGCGCCAGGTCCTCCCAAAGCTGTCGGTCCCGTGCGTTCGGTGGACTGGTACGTCAGAGTGCAGCTTCAACGACGGAGCAAGCCTGGTGGATAAGAAAACCGTCCGTCAAACTGGAGAAGCCCACACCTTTGCCACGGGTAGGTCTTCCCAACAAGTCTTGTACTGCGGCTTCAGTAGGTCCCTTCGCGCCTCAAAGTCGCGCTGCGGATGCGGCGACCAACCGGGTGTAACACCCCACACACCTCTGGGTCGCGAGGAAACATTTATCAATTTCGTTCAGCTTCGGTTCACCCACTTCTTTCTAAGCTCCGTCTCACATCAACCAAGGAGCTTTCCATGAAACATACCTCCATTCTTTTTCTGACCACGTTAGTGGCAGCGGGCGTCCAAGCCCAGACCTTCAACGACACTGCCCGCGTGCGCAACGTCGAACCGCGGTACGAGAACATCTCCGTGCCGCGCAACGAGTGCACGAGTCAATGGGTGACCGAGCAGCAACCCGTGGCGGCTTCGCGCAATTACGGGGGGCTGGCGGTTGGCGGTGTGGCCGGCGCCTTGCTCGGCAACCAGGTTGGCAAGGGCCGCGGCCGAGACGCCGCCACCGCGCTCGGTGCCGTGGTCGGCGCGCTGGCAGGCGAGCACTTTGCCAACCAGAACAACTGGGGTGGTGGCTACCAGCAGGCCTCCCAGCCGCAGCAGCGCCAGGTGCAGAACTGCCGCACTGTCAACGACGTGCAGTCTCGCCTCACGGGTTACCTAGTCGAGTACGAGTACCGCGGCCAGGTCTACAGCACGGTGACCCGCGAGAACCCAGGCCGCACCTTGCCGATTCGCGTTTCATTTGCTCCGGTTGAGAGCGAATACCAGGGTGGACGCGAATACCAGGGCAGGCGTGATGAACGTGGCGGACGCGAATACCTTGATACTTACAACCGATGAACACATTTGCCAAACTACTCTGCGCCACCCTGCTGGTGGTATCCAACCTGGCCTGGGCCGACCTGAGCCGCGACGACGCGGCCGCGGTGGCCCAGCGGGCCAGTGGCGCCCGCGTGCTGTCCGTCGAGAAGTCCGAGTCTTCAGCACAGCCGGTATGGCGCATCAAGGTGGTCACGCCGGCTGGTGAGGTCCGCGTGATCCAGGTGGACGTCGTCACTGGCCAGATCCGCTAGGGCCAGCCTGCTGAGCTTCAGCCCTATGCGCTTGTTACTGATCGAGGACGATGCCGCGCTACGGCTCACCTTGGCCCGCCAGCTGGAGGCCGATGGCTACCGGGTCGACCAAGCCAAGGACGGCGAAGAGGGCCTGTTTCTGGCGCGCGAGTACCCGGTCGATCTTGTCATCGTTGACCTGGGGTTGCCCAAGCTGAACGGGCTGACCATCGTGCAGCGTCTGCGGCAGGAGGGAAGCGCCCTACCCATTCTGATCCTCACCGCGCGCGGCAGCTGGCAAGACAAAGTGGTGGGCCTAGAAGCCGGGGCCGACGACTACCTGGTCAAGCCATTCGAATACCCGGAGCTGGCAGCGCGGCTCAAGGCCTTGCTGCGGCGCTCGCTGGGGGCCTCCACTGACGTGCTGACGCTCGGCCCCCTTAGTATCGACCCGTCGGCGCAGGCAGTGCGGCTCAGCGGCGCGGTGCTGGAGCTCACGGCGTTCGAGTACCGCCTGCTCGAGTACCTGGTGCGCCAGCGCCCGGCCATCGTCACCAGGCAGGCGCTGTCGGACTACCTGTACCCGCACGGGGAGGACCGCGACAGCAACGTGCTGGAAGTGCTGGTGGGTCGCCTGCGGCGCAAGCTCGACCCCAACGGCAACGTCGGCCCGATCGAGACCGTGCGGGGGCGGGGCTACCGGTTCACCCTCGAATGAAGGCCGGCTACTCCATCCGTACCCGCCTGCTTCTGGGTGCTGCGGTGGTACTGCTGGCATTCATGGCCGGCGCGGGGCTGGCGGTGCAGCGTGCGAATGCCGAAAGCGTGCGGGCGGCCTATTTCGGCCGGCTGCAGAGCACCATCTACCTGCTGCTGGCAGCTGCCGAACTCGATTCTGGCGGTGCGCTGGTGATGCCGCCCGAGTTTGCGGAGCCGCGCCTGTCGCTACCGGGGTCCGGCCTGTACGCGGGTATCTACAACGTGTTGCGCAGGGATCAGTGGCAGTCGGCCTCGACCTTGGGCCTGCAGCCACCGTTCCGGCGCAGCCAGCAACCCGGTCAATGGCGCAACGAGACGGTGGATGGGGCCGGCAAGTCCTTCCTGTCGGTCAGCTATGCCGTCACCTGGAAGGCCTCCGAGCGTGAGGCACCGCTGGTGCTCACGGTGCTGGAGGACCGCGCGGCCTTCGACCGCGAAGTCGGCGCCTTCACCCGCACCCTTTGGCTCTGGCTGGGCGGCGCCGCCGTGCTGCTGTTGCTGGCGCAGCTGTGGCTGCTGCGGTGGGGCCTGGCGCCGCTGCGGCACGTGGCAAGCGAGATCCGGCGTATCGAAGATGGCGGGCAATCGCGCATCGACGGCCGCTACCCTACCGAAATCTCCAGCCTCACGGACAACCTGAACAACCTGATCGAGCAGGAGCGCGAGCGTCAGGCCCGACATCGCGACGCGCTGAGCTTTCTCGCCCACAGCCTGAAGACTCCGCTGGCTGTTCTGCGCAGCGCCCTGGCCGAGCCGGCGCAACTGCCAGCCACCGTGGCCCAGCAGGTGAGCCGCATGGACGACATCGTGCAGCACCAGCTGGGGCGCGCCATCGCCGGGGGCGCCGCGCGCTTTGCGCCGCCACTTCTGGTGGCGCCGATCCTGGAGCGCATTCGCAGCGCGCTGGCCAAGGTGTATGCCGAAAGGGCATTGGACTTCAGCGTCCAGTGCCCGGCCGACCTGGCCTGGCGCATCGACGAGGGCGATTTGTTCGAGATGCTTGGGAACCTGCTGGACAACGGGGCCAAGTGGGCGCACACCCAGGTCTTGGTGCGGATATGGCGTGAGCCGGGATCCTTGTGCATTCGCATCGAGGACGACGGCCCTGGATTCAGCGACACCGAGTCCATCTTGCAACTGCACGTGCGGGGGGACGAGCGAACGCCCGGGCACGGCGTCGGGCTGGCAGTGGTGAACGACCTGGTGACCAGCCACCATGGGGAGCTGAAGCTTTCGGGTGGCCCGTTGGGCGGCGGGCGGGTAGACATCGTGTTGCCGGTGCCCTGAGGGGGCATGCGCCTGGCAGAACCGGAGGGTCGCTCGGGCCATCCTGGCCCGTTACATCTCCTACGCAGCAGACATGCATGTAACTGGGTTTGTGCTGCAGACTGAAGTTCTGTTCAACAGCAAAGGAGTCACATATGACTGTCCGTTCGAAGATGACGTTTCCTGCTGCCATGCTGATGGCCACAGCTCTCTCCTGGGGGTTCAACGCTCAGGCCGCTGGATTGGGTATTGGCGTGGGAGTGGGTGTCGATGCCAATGTCGGCGCGAATGCTGGCATCGCCGACGTCCGCCTCGGAAATCACAGCGGAATTTCAAGTGATGTCCGGGCTCGCGCCATGACGGGCGTCAACGGGCGATCGGATGCTCGATACCAAAATGAAGGCCGAAGCGGCGCAGCGCTGTCAGCAGTAAGCGATGCCAAGGCTGAAGGTGCTACTTCGGTGGGCTCACAAGTCAAGAGCGCAGTGTCAGTCGATGGTCAGGTGCGGTCACAAGCGCGGGGCACGACGAACTGAGCGGCGTTTGATCAACAGAAGCGCTTCTTCGCCCGAATCAATGCGCGCAATCCCATCTTTTGCATCAGGCGCTGCACGCACTTGTGGTTGATGGGCTCTGCCATTGACCTGCGCAGCGCTGCCGTGATGCGTCTGTACCCGTCTGTGGGCTGCCATCGAATCCATCGCTCGTATGATCGGCTGCGTGCCGCAGACCCTCAACGAATGGGTCTAGCGCGACCAGACCGATACGCCAAGCGCATCGTGGGGTAGCGGGTCAATGCACACGGAGTTCGTTCTGGATGCCTTGGAGCAGGCCCTGCATGCCAAGTAGCCCGAGCGTGATGGCGCATTGACTTATCATTCCGAGGGAGTGTCGCAATACGTTTCCATCTGCTGCAGCGAACGGCTCGCAGAAGCGGGCATTTAGCCCTATGTGGGCAGCAAGGGCGACAGCTTCGATAACGCCTTGGCCGAGACGGTCAACGGGCTGTACAAGGCCGAGGTGATCCATCGCCGGTCCTAGCCAACCCGTGAATCGGTGGAGCTGGCCACACTGGAATGGGTGTCTTGGTTCAACCATCAAAGGCTTCGCGGACCCTTCGAGTACCTACCGCCTGCAGAGGCTTGGGCAAACTACTACCGGCAACTCGCCAGTCAGACTCCAACGGTGGGGGCTGACTAAAACCAACCAACCTCCAAATTCCGGGGGCGGTTCACTCACGAGACCAGTTCCATGAGCTACATGGTCAAAGAAGTTTTCTACACCATACAGGGTGAAGGCGGCAACGTCGGCAGAGCTGCAGTGTTCTGCCGGTTCGCCGGTTGCAATCTCTGGTCCGGGCGGGAAGCCGATCGCGCGAGCGCTCAATGCCAGTTCTGCGACACCGATTTTGTCGGCGTGGATGGCACTGGTGGAGGGAAGTTCGATTCGGCCCAGGCGCTGGCGGACCAGGTTTCAGCCCATTGGCCGGCACTGGTGGCGGGGCAGAAGCTGGTCGTGTTGACAGGCGGTGAACCATTGCTGCAAGTCGATTCAGCGTTGATCGAAGCGCTGCACTGCAGCGGGTTCGAGATCGCGGTGGAGACCAACGGCACAATCGTTGCGCCAGCGGGGGTTGACTGGCTGTGCGTGAGTCCAAAGGCCCGCACATCTCTCAAGATTCGTGCAGGCCACGAGCTCAAAGTTGTCGTTCCCCAGTTTGGTATGGACTTGGATGCGTTGATCGAACTGAACTTCGAGCGCCATTTGCTGCAGCCCATGGACGGCCCCGAGCTGGAGAAGAACACACTTTGGGCTATTGAGTACTGTCTGCGTGACCCTCGCTGGCGCCTGACCCTACAAACCCACAAAATGGTCGGGATCCGATGACATTCGAAATTTCGCAAAGTTTCTTCTTTGACGCTGCGCACACCCTCCAGCGGGAGATTGGGTGCGAGGGCAGCGCGAGAGTGCATGGGCACACCTACCGGGGCGAGGTCTCGGTGACCGGTGCTGTAGACCCCCATACGGGCATGGTGATCGATTTGGGTCAGCTGCGTTTGCTGGTGGCGCAGTTGCGTGAGCATTTGGACCACCGGCTGCTGGACGAGGTCCCCGGCCTGGGCATTCCGACGCTCGAAAACCTCTGTGCCTTCATTGTCCAGTTAGCCGTCTTGTCGGATGTTCGCCTGAGCCGTGTTTCGGTGTGGCGCGAAGGTATTGGGGACCGTTGCGATTTTCGATTCGAGTGAACCCTTCCTCTCCAAGTCTGGTGTGCAAGATCAAGCCTCGCATCGGTGGCTGTAAGCGCCCTTGTTGGTCTGCACCGGTTCACGTTGTACGCACGATGGCACTTCGCAGGCCCTGTTCGATAGCCTTGGCAACAAGTGCAAGGCTGCTGACTTGGGCTGCCCACGAGCGAAGGTCTCGACGATGAGCATCATCGCGCCGCAGTGAACACACACGAAGGTCGGACGGATCTGCTCGGCCACACCGCACCCGACCTTCTCGGCCCGTGCGCTCGGCGCCTCAGGCATGAGCAGCTGGCGCGCCTGCTCGATGCACTCCCGCCGATGGGTGTTGGCCAGCAACCCGTAGTGCCGGATGCGGTGGAACCCGCCTGGCAAGACGTGCAGCAGGAAGCGACGCATGAACTCCTCGGGCGAGAGCGTCATCGTCTTGTGGCGCGTCCAGCCTTGGCCTCGGTCCTTGTCACGGTAGTCCTTCCAGCGGAACGTCACCCCGCGCTCGTCGTGCGCCACCAGGCGCGAGTTGGAGATCGCCACCCGGTGTGTGTAGCGCGAGAGGTAGGCCAGCACCGCGCGTGGCCCCGCAAACGGCTTCTTGGCATAGACCACCCATTCACACCGGCGCAGCGGCGTGAGCCACCGCGCGAAGGCCTTCGGATCGGCCAGCGCGGTGTGTTGCGAGAAGAACTGCAACGTGCCTGCGCGGTGCTCCTGCTCCAGTGCTTCGAGGAAGCGCCGCCTGAACAGGCGCGAGAGCACGCGCACCGGCAGGAAGAAGCCCGGTCGGCACGACACCCAACGCTGGCCGTCCACCGAGAGCCCGCCGCCGGGCACGATGCCGTGCACGTGCAGGTGGTGCGTGAGCGCCGAACCCCAGGTGTGCAGCACCAGGGTGGCGCCGATCTGCGCACCCAAGTGCCGGGGATCGGCGGCGATGGTGCGCAGCGTCTGTGCCGCCACCTCGAACAGCAGGCCGTAGACGACGGCCTTGTTCCAGTACGCGATCTCGCTGATGGGTGCGGGCAGCGTGAAGACCACGTGGAATTAGTCCACGGGCAGCAGGTCGGCCTGGCGCGCATCCAGCCAGCGCTGCGCAGCACTGGCCTGGCACTTGGGGCAATGGCGGTTGCGGCACGAGTTGTAGGCGATCTGCTGGCGCTGGCAGTCTTCACAGCGCAGCACATGTCCCCCCCAGTGCCGCGCTGCGGCACTGCTCGATGGCTGTCATGACCTTGAGCTGACCCAGGCTCAGGTGGGAGCGCTGGGCTTGCCGCCAGGCCGGCCCGTGGGTGCGGAAGATGTCCGCCACCTCCAGGGCAGCGGTGCCCATGGTGGGCCTACGCGGTGCTGAGCTGCTCCAGCGGGCTGACCACCTCGCGCAAGACGTCGGTGGCCACCTGCGCGTACATGGCCGTCGTCTCCAGCTTCTTGTGTCCCAGCAGGACCTGGATCACCCGGATGTCCACCTTCTGCTCCAGCAGGTGGGTCGCAAAGCTGTGGCGCAGCGTGTGCATGGACACGCGCTTGTCGATGTGCGCCGACTCGGCCGCCATGTGAATGGCGCGGTTGAGTTGGCGGGTTGTGAGCGGGTCGACGGGATTCATGCCCGGGAACAACCAACCGCCTTCGAGCATCTTGCCTTGGGCGCGCGCCACGCGCCACCAGACTCGCAGGCGCTCCAGCAGCACGGGCGAGAGCATGGCGTAGCGGTCCTTGCTGCCCTTGCCTTGCTCCACGCGCAGCGTCATGCGCTGGCTGTCGATGTCGCCGACCTTCAAGGAAACCACCTCGCTGGCACGCAGGCCCGTGGCGTAGGCCAGCGACAGCGCGGTCTGGTGCTTGAGGTTGGGTGCCGCTGCGATCAGGCGCGCCACTTCCTCGCACCGGCAAGGTGCGGGGCACATGAACGGGCTGCATCTTGGCCGTCAGGTCTGCGCGGTCCAGCGTGATCTCGCAGAAAAACTTCAGCCCGGTGATGGTGGCGTTGAGAGTGGTAGGTGAGGTGCCCTGGTCCACCAGGTACAGCTGGAAGTTGCGCAGCTCTTCCACGGTGGCGGTGTCCGGAGGACGGTGAAGGTACGCGGCAAGCCGGCGCACGGCTCGGATGTAGGCGGTCTGCGTCTTGGGGGCCAGCTTGCGCATCCGCATGTCCTCGAGCATGCGCTGGCGCAACGGTGAGACCGTCGGATGGGGTGCATTCATGATGGTGCTCCTGTCGTGATCGAGGCCAATTGCCTAGGCTCACAACATCGGCGCGTGCACCATCGCCGTCAACCAACCATCCCAGCTCGGAGACTACCGCGAGAGCAGTTTAGTCCCCAGACTGAACTGAGTCATTAGGGATTGAGCTCATGGCTGGCAGCGTCGGCCGTCAACGGTCATTAGACGGTCGACCATGAGTATGGCCGCTTCACGCTCAGGACCGGGTTTTTGGCCATCATTGATAGCGGTCCGTAAGCGAACGACCGCATGTGCTTAATGCGAGTTGGTGCTCCCGACCCTTAGCGGCAATAGTTTTGTCAAAGCGCTGATGTAGAAAGCAAATAGCGACCATAAGTGTTGCGTCCTACAGCCCGCTCAATGACGTTGCCGATCGTCGACGTCCATCCGCACTGCATCGCGATCGAAGTCAGCGGCAATGCGGCCCGATAGTCCTGAAGTGACCAGCCAGCGTATCGACAGTGCGTTCTGCCATAGCCGGTACTGCTGAGCAAGCTGGCGTTCCTGTTCTCCGCCGTCGCCGATGGAGCGCATGGTGACACCGCGATCTGGAGTTTGAGCCCCCCCACCATTCCTTCGTGGCGGGAACTTTGGCGGGTGATCCCCCGCTATGAGCACCGTCTCTTTGGACAAACCCGATGGCCAACAGCCCGCACCAGCCTTCATCAGTCATCGATGCCTCGCTGGGCTGGCACGCCCGCTTTGAAATGATGCTTGATCAACGTCATTTCTGTCACCGTATCGGCCAGCTCGATCAGCTTTGCAGGAGCACCGCGCCCGGTGAGCACCACGTGCACGTGCTGCTGGAGCTCCCGCAGGCAGGCGAGAACGGCATCCAGGGGTATCCAACCGTGGCACAGCGGAAACATGATTTTGTCCAGCACCACTAGGGAGTGTTTGCCAGCGCGGATCGTAGCCTCGGCTCTGGCCCAGCCTTGCAACACGAGTCCGGCCGAGTGGTGCATATCGCAGCTCTTCCAGCTAAAGCCGTCGCCAAGACCCTCAATAGGAATGCCGAGCTGCTCGAGAAGGCGATGTTCTCCGAACCGCGTCTTCGGCATCTTCACGAACTGGTAAACCTTCACCTCCTTGCCATGGCCGTGCTCAAGTAGGGCCAAGCCTAATGCGGCCGTGCTCTTACCCTTGCCGGAACCAGTGTGCACTGTTATCAAACCGCGCCGTTCCTCTTGTTGCGCGTCCACATACGGTTGGACTGGTAGAGCTTCAATGTTCATAGTGGGTCAGGCTACGTTGTTAAGACTGCGCTCCACCAGCGAGGTGCCTTCGAGAAGGCGCAGCGTCTTGGCAATGGCCAGGATGGCGAGGTCGATCAGGGGTTCAAGCAACACGACTGTCATGTAGGCCGCGGCGAAGCTTCCGATGCTGGAAAGGTTATCGGCGTCAAAGCCCTGGCTGTAGAGAGCCCAGAAGCCCACCCACAAAACGATGCCGCCCTGGTGGGCCAGATACAGCTCGAGTGTATGCGCAGAGCGGATGTCGGCGTAGCCTACGTCAGCGGGGATCACCTTGTGGGCCAGTGCGGCGGTGGCGAACAGCGGCACCTGCAGTGTTGTGACGTTCATGCCGTACTGCGGCAGGTCGGTGGGGGCGAAGAACAGCCTCTGGATCAGCAGACCGGCAGCAAGTCCAACGGCTGCTTGACCCACGCCCAGCAGAGCAGCAAGGCGGAACCCACAATGAAGTGAACCTCGGACACCCTTGGAGTAGCGCCCCCCTTGGGTCTGGCGTCCTTGTCGCGGGATTTGTGATGATTTTCCTAGCTGTGTCCGCGAGCGGTATCCGCTTGCCTCCGGCGCTGCTCCAAGTGCAACTTGGCCGACGTGATAGCGGTCAAGCGACCGTTGAACGACTCGATAAGCCCGTTGTCCGTGGGCTTTCCAGGCTGTGTGTGGTCGAGACCTACGGGAGGGGGCACGAACCGGGCGCTGTATGGTGAGTACTGGGCCTCCCCGTTATACTCACGAACGTTGGTGCTCGCGGTGTGGTTCACATGCTGCAGTTCAACGGGAAGCAGGAGGGCGAGTCCACAAGGACGAACCTAACCTGCGCTGCCCCCGCAACGGTAAGCAGACGAGAGACCCGACGCAGATCGGGCCCCTCCGCTTTCATCACGCAGCCACTGGACGACACACGTTGTTGTCTGGGAAGGCGATGAAGGTTGTTCTGTCAGCCCGGATACCGGCCAACAAGGTGGTGGTGCGTCTGGCAACGGGCAGTCCACTTTTACGCTCAAGCACTGTCGGGGAAGGCGGTGAGGGCTTCTGCTTGTGTTTTCTCGCCTATGGCTTCAAGTCCTTTGCATGCGGACCCCGCAGTGATGTGGTTGGCTTGCACCCGGTGGTAACCCGGGTCCACCGCCCTGCGATCCTGGTCGCCGCGCCGGCCTCTGGGCAAGGTAAAACCACGGTCACCGCTGCACTTGCGCGCTTGCATGCGCGGCAGGGCCGGCGGGTGCGGGCATTCAAGTGTGGGCCGGACTTTCTGGACCCGATGTGGCTGGAACTGGCGACTGGCCAGCCGGTGCACAACGTGGACCTCTGGATGACCGGCGAGGACGACGCACGGGCGCGCCTGTACGCCTCTGCGCAGGACGCCGATCTGGTGATTGTCGAAGGGGCCATGGGCCTGTTTGACGGGGAGCCAAGTGCTGCGGACCTGGCGCGCCGTTTCGGCTTGCGAGTGCTGGCGGTCATCGATGCGTCGGCTATGTCTGCAACTTTTGGTGCATTGGCCTTTGGCCTGCAGCACTACCGTGCGGGCTTGCCCTGGGCCGGGGTGCTAGCGAACCGCGTGGGCAGCCCGCGGCATGCGCAGCTGCTGCAGGCTGCGTTGCCAGCCGGCGACGCGATAGCACCAGCGAGTTGGCTGGGGGCAGTGATGCGCAACGCCGCATTCAAGCTGCCGGAGCGTCACCTGGGACTGACCGTCGCGGGCGAACTGCCAGACGCGCTAGCCCGCCTGGATGCGGCCGCCGATGCACTCCAGCACACCTCCCTGGGTCAGATGGATGCCGAGGCCCTACAGCGCTGGTCGGTGGCGTTCGACTCACCGCCTGAAATGCAGCCCACACCCAGGTTGCTGACGGGTCAGACCGTAGCGGTGGCGCGTGATGCTGCTTTCTGCTTCATTTACGCCGCCAACCTAGACACGCTTCGTGAGCTCGGCGCGAAGCTGGTGTTTTTCTCGCCGCTGGCCAACGAGCCGGTGCCCGCCTGCGACGCGGTATGGCTACCCGGCGGATACCCGGAACTGCACACGCACGCTCTGGCCGACAGTCTGACGTGCCGCGACAGCCTGAAGGCTCATGTGGCGCAGGGGCGGCCCCTTTGGGCTGAGTGCGGCGGCATGATGGCGTTGTTCGATGCAATCGTGGACACCGAAGGAAATCACCACCCAGCCTGGGGCCTCTTGCCCGGGCTAGTGCGCATGCAGCCACGGCTAGCGGGGCTGGGTATGCAGCAGTTGGCGCTGTCTGCCGGGGTTTTACGCGGCCATACCTTTCACTACTCGACCTGCGAAACAGCACTGCAGCCAACAAAACGCACGGACCCCGGCCGCAGTGGCGCTGCTGGAACGGGAGAAGCGCTGTATCAGCACGGCGCCGTGCGCGCAAGTTACTTCCATGCCTGGATGGCATCCAGTCCGGCGGCAGCTGCCGCCTTGCTGTCACCGGGTACTTTGGCATGAGCTCGAGCACGCCGCGCAACGTCTGCCCCGTCCAACCGACACGCGCAGACCTTGAAGCTGTCGTTGACGTAACAGGGCGGCATCGTGGTCTGGCCGGGCTTATGGGCCGTCTAAGGCCAGGGTTTAGGTGCTGCAAACCTGCCGAGCATCGGCACCTTTGGCGTGGCCTACATGGGCTTGTTACTGGAGCCGCTGGTAGACCTGGCCGTGCTGGCACTGGCCAAGCAACTACACCGCCTCAAAGGCTCACCTTGGGTCGAGCCCCGGTTTTACATCACAGCCTGATGTGGTACTTGCTGGGATTGGCGGCTCGTGGACGAAACCACGCGATCTGGACGGGCCGTGGCCATGGATGAGTTGCAGCGCACTGGCTGGGTGTCGATCGTGGGCGCTGGCCCTGGTCCGGTTGACCTTATGACCTTGCGCGCGCTGGACCGCCTTCAGGCCGCGGAGGTGGTGATGTACGACCGGCTAGTTTCACCCGAAGTGCTGGAACGGATTCCCCCTGGAACGCAGCGTGTGTATGTGGGTAAGGCCCTGGGTAATCACGCTATCCCTCAGGAGGACATTCACGCCTTGTTGGTGCAGCACGCGAGGGAGGGGCGGCGCGTAGTGCGGCTCAAGGGCGGTGATCCCTACGTCTTCGGACGTGGTGGGGAAGAAGTGCAGGCCTTGCAGGCCGCTGGTATTGCGTTTGAGATAGTGCCGGGGGTCACGGCCGCCAACGGGTGCTCAGCCGCTGCAGGTATCCCGCTGACCCACAGAGAGCTGTCGACCAGCTGCGTATTCCTGCCCGGCCATCTTGCCGACGCGGAGGCCACGCACGACTGGCGTTCGCTGGCTCGCCCCGGGCAGACACGTGTGTTTTACATGGGCATCCAGCGGTTGCCACAGATTGCAGAACAACTGATCGCACATGGACTGTCGCCTACCACCCCGGCGGCGGTCATACGTGACGGTACTCGCGCGTCGCAGACGGTGCAGGCCTGCGGCCTTCGCCGGCTGGCCGCCACCGCCCCTGCGTATGGTCCTCAGCCTGGATTGCTCATCATCGGTGAGACGGTGCAGCTGAGCCCCCATTTCCAATCTGCGTGAAGCGGGACGCGCCAATCCATGACCGACCTCACTTCACTTCGCAGCGATGGCGCTGTGCAGGTTAAGGGCTGGTGCCCCGGCACCTTGCGGCCCCTGGCAGCCAGCGACGGGCTGGTGATACGCATCCGTCCACCAGCCGGGCGACTGAGCATGGCGCAGGCCCAAGGCATCGCCGCACTGGCGCGGCGGTACGCCAACCCGATGCTGGAGCTGACCAACCGGGCCAACCTGCAGATGCGCGGCGTGGATCCCGGGCGGCACGCTGAGTTGCTCGATGCCTTGTGCACGCTGGGGCTGGTCGACGAAGACGTCTCGTCCGAGGCTCGGCGCAACGTGCAGGTCAACCCGCTGTGGACCGAGGGCGATGTCACGCCCCACCTGGCCCTGCAGCTGGGCGAACTGCTTGCCGGCAGGGATGTGCCCGAACTACCAGCCAAGTTCGGCTTCGTGGTCGACACCGGCACTGCGCCCTGCATGCGCAACACCCATGCAGATATCCGGCTCGAGCGCCACGTCGATGGCGTACTCGTCTATGCCGATGGGGCCGATGGTGGGTTGGTCGTCGCGCCGTGGGCGGCGCCACAGCATGCATTGGCCCTGTCACGCTGGTTCCTGGACGCTGGCGGTGCACCTGCAGGCCGTGGGCGGATGGCCGCCCTTGTGAGACAGCGCGGGTTGCCGCCAGAGTGGCGACCAACGCCGGTGCCTGACCGCGCGCTGCCCGCGCCCGGGCCGGGGCCCCAACTCGCAGGGCAGATCGTGGGTCTGGTCTTTGGTCTCGTGCAGGCCGAGACCCTGGCGGCGCTGGGCGCGTGCGGCGCTTTGCGGCTGACTCCGTGGCGCAGCCTGCTCGTCGAAAGCGCAAGCCGATTGCCCACCTGCGCCGAACTCATTACCGATCCGGGCGATGCGCGCCTGCGGGTCGCCGCCTGCACGGGCGCTCCGGGCTGTGCGCAGGCACGCGGTACCACCCGTGACCTGGCGCTGGCGCTGGCGCCTTCGGTGGCCCCGGGACACTTGCTGCACGTCTCGGGGTGTCCCAAAGGCTGCGCCCATCCGAAATTTGCCACCACGGTGGTCGCCACGGACCATGGGTGGGACTTCATCCGGCGCGGCACCGCTGCCAGCCTGCCGGACTACCATGGGCTGGACCGTGCGGCCCTCGAACAACGATTGAGAGAAGAAACGGCCCATGTTGCACCGCTATGAACGGGATGGCGACGCCATTTATCGCCAGTCTTTCGCGATCATTCGCGCCGAAGCCGCGCTTGGCCGCTTTACGCCAATCGAGGCACTGGCCGTGGTTCGCATGATTCATGCGGCCGGCCTGGTAGGCCTGGAACAGCACGTGGCGTTCACGCCGGGCATGGCGCAAGCCACACGCGAGGCCCTGCAGGAAGGCGCGCCCATCCTGTGCGACGCGCGCATGGTCAGCGAGGGCATCACGCGCAAGCGCCTGCCCTCGGACAACCAGGTGATCTGCACTCTTCAGGATCCGCAGATCCTCGCGCTGGCGCATGAGATGGGCACGACCCGCAGCGCCGCTGCGCTGGAACTCTGGCGCCCGCACCTCGCCGGGGCCGTGGTAGCCATCGGTAACGCCCCCACGGCGCTATTCCATCTGCTGAATATGCTGCAGGATCCGAACTGCCCGCGACCGGCCGCCATCATCGGTTGCCCGGTGGGTTTCGTGGGCGCGGCCGAGTCCAAGGCGGCACTGATGGCTTCGAATGCCGCACCGTCGCTTGTGGTGCACGGCCGACTGGGCGGCTCGGCCATCACCGTGGCCGCCGTTAATGCGCTGGCCAGCGAGCAGGAGATCTGATGGGCCGTATCATCTGCGCCGGCCTGGGACCTGGCGACCCGGATCTGATGAGCGTACGCGCCGACCGTCTGGTGCGCACCGCGCAGCACGTCGCCTTCTTCCGCAAGAAGGGTCGATCCGGGCAGGCACGGAAGATGGTGAATGCGCTGCTGGCTCCAGGCGCGATGGAATACGCGATGGAGTACCCGGTCACCACCGAGCTGCCTTT
The DNA here is from genome assembly GCA_040385485.1 of Pseudomonadota bacterium. Lineage (GTDB taxonomy): Bacteria > Pseudomonadota > Gammaproteobacteria > Burkholderiales > Burkholderiaceae_C > Hydrogenophaga. The sequence goes on from JAZKHJ010000075.1 coordinate 16,320, forward strand.
CGACAGCCCGGCCTACATCGAGTGCCTGGCCCGCTTCTACGACGAATGGGCGGCGCGCCTGACTGAGCTGGCGAGGACGCGGGACATCGTGGTGCTTTGCGAAGGCGATCCCTTTTTTTACGGGTCCTTCATGCACCTCTATACCCGGCTGCAAGGCCGCGCAGAGGTGGAGGTGGTGCCGGGCATCCCCGGCATGGTGGGCTGCTGGTGGGTCACCGGTCAACCCATGACCTGGGGCGACGACGTGATGACGGTGCTGATGGGCACGCTACCCGAAGACACCCTGGTCGAGCGCATGCAGGCAGCCGACGCCATCGTAGTCATGAAAACCGGCCGCAATCTGCCGCGTGTGCGGCGTGCCTTGGCACGCGCTGGCCGGCTCGAGCAGGCTTGGCTGGTACAGCACGGCACAATGCCCCAGCAACAGATGGCGCGCCTGGCCGACACACCCGACGAGGTCTGCCCGTATTTCGCCATCGTGCTGGTGCATGGCCAGGGCCGGCGGCCGGAGATGGCCGAATGAGCGGCTGGCTGTGCATTGCGGGCCTGGGCCCGGGCGACGAAGCCATGCTCACGCCCGCCGTGGGCCAAGCACTGGCCGATGCCACTGATGTGCTGGGTTACATCCCCTATGTGGCACGCGTGGCCGCGCGCCCCGGGCTGCGCCTGCACCCGTCCGACAACCGCGAAGAGCTTGACCGGGCTTGCGCCGCGCTGGCGCTGGCCACCCAAGGCGCCCGCGTGGTGCTGGTGTCCTCGGGCGACCCAGGTGTGTTCGCCATGGCCGCCGCCGTGTTCGAGGCCATGGAGGGGCGCGAGGACTGGCAGGCGCTGGACGTCCGCGTGCTGCCTGGCATCACCGCCATGCTGGCCGCGGCCGCGCGGGCCGGCGCACCCCTGGGGCATGACTTCTGCGCCATCAACCTGAGCGACAACCTCAAGCCCTGGGCACTGATCGAGAAGCGCGTGCGCGCAGCCGCCGGCACCGACATGGCCATGGCCTTCTACAACCCCCGCTCGGCCAGCCGGCCTCACACCTTTGAGCAGGTGCTGCAAGTGCTGTGCGAAACCTGCGAGCCCACTCGCTTGCTCGTGTTTGCGCGGGCCGTGAGCACGCCGCATGAGCATTTGCTGAGCGTGCCCCTGTGCGATGCACGGCCCGAAATGGCCGACATGCGCACCCTGGTCATCGTGGGCAGTTCCACCACTCGGCGCGTGGGACGTTTTGTCTACACCCCTCGTTCGGCCTCATGAGCGGCTTGCACACCCAGCCAACGCAGCGCATCCTCAACCGTGCTCACGGTGGGGCGCTCAGGCAACTGCGGGCGATCAATCAGTATGACCGTGCAGCCCAGTTGCCGCGCGGCGTCCAGCTTCGCCCGGGAGCCCTGCCCGCCCGCGTTCTTGGCCACCACATGGGTGATGCGGTGTCGCTTCATCAGGGCCAGGTCATGGTCCAGCGTGAACGGGCCGCGGTCTATGACCACGGCGCCCCGGCCCTCTGGGAGTGTCAGACCGGGGTCGACCAGCCGCAACAGGTACCAGTGCTGGGTCTCGTCGAGGAAAGGCGCCACGTGCTGCCGGCCAATCGCCAGGAACACCCGGGCCGCGCGCTCGGGCAGGGCTGCCAAGGCGCCGGCCATATCGGCTGTGTGCTGCCATTTGTCACCGGCCTGTGCCTGCCAGGCCGGGCGCTCCAGTGCCAGCAGAGGCAGCGCCATTTCGGCGCAGGCCTGCACCGCGTGGCGACTCATCTGGGCAGCAAAAGGGTGCGTGGCGTCGATCACATGGGTGACGGCCTCGGCCTGCAGGCAATCACACAGCCCGGCCACACCGCCAAAGCCACCCACACGGGTGGGCAAGGGCTGCGCCACGGGCGCATGGGTTCGCCCAGCGTAAGAAAAAACAGCGGGCACGCCGGCCGTGGCCAATGCCTGTGCCAGCTGGCTGGCTTCGGTGGTGCCACCCAGCAGGAGGACACGTCGCATGGCTGAACCGTGGCTGTCGATCATTGGCTTGGGGGAGGACGGGCTGGCAGGACTGAGCGATATTAGCCGCGCCGCACTAGCCAGCGCCCACCACGTTTTCGGCGCGCCACGCCACCTGGCGCTGGCGCAAGTGAACGACCGCGGTACAGCCTGGGATGTGCCGTTCGACCTTCAGCCCCTGCTGGCCCTGCGCGGTCAGCCGGTGACCTTGCTCGCCTCGGGAGACCCGTTCTGGTTCGGAGCCGGTGGCAGCGTCTGCCAGTACCTGCAAACCGGTGAATGGATCGCCTATCCCGCGCCCTCCACGTTCTCGCGCGCCGCTGCCAAACTCGGCTGGCGACTGGAGAACGTGCAGTGCCTGGGTCTTCACGCCGCGCCTTTGAGCACGGTACGGCCCTGGCTGCGCCGTGGTCAACGCCTGGTCTGCCTGGTGCGCGACGCGGAGGCCCTGCGCGCGCTGGTCGCGCTGGCCAGCGCCCAAGGTTTTGGCGAAGCGAGCGGATGGGCGCTGGAGCGCCTGGGCGGCCCGCTTGAGCGCGTCCGTGCGTTCCGCCTGGCGGCGGCGAACCTGCCCGAATTGCAGGCGCCGCTGGCGCTGGCCATGGATCTGCACCAAGGCCCGCCGGGCCTGCCCGCCTCCAGCGGCCTGCCCGATGAACTGTTCGTCCACGACGGGCAGATCACGAAATCCACAATCCGAGCTCTGACGCTTCGCGCCCTGGCGCCGCGCCCAGGCGAATGCCTGTGGGACCTGGGCGCGGGATCCGGCTCGATCTCGGTGGAATGGTGCCTGGCTGGAGGCTGCGCGCACGCTGTCGAACAGCAGGCGGAGCGCGCGGCCAATATCCGGTACAACGCAGAACAGTTCGGGCTGTCAAACCGGCTGCATGTGCAAACCGGTAACTCCCTGGAGTGCCTGTCCGCGCTGCCTCGGCCCGATGCCGTCTTCGTTGGGGGCGGTTTCGACCGCGCCATCTTCGACGCCATCGCAACCTCGGCAGGCCGGGGTGTGCGCTTGGTGGTCAACAGCGTCACCCTGCAAACCGAGTCATTGCTGCAAGAGTTGCTCGTCCGGCACGGCGGCGAGCTGCTGCAGGTGGCCATTGCACAGGCGCAGCCACTGGGGCGCATGCTCAGCTGGCAACCGTCACGTCCGGTGGTTCAGTGGAGCGTGCGGCTGTGATGAGAGTTGTCGCCGGCCTGGGCTTTCGCCATCACACCTCCTGCCATGCGCTGCGCCAGGTGCTGGAGCAGGCCGTGCAGTCGGCACAACACGATCAACACGTCCCAATGTTGCTGCAGGCGCTGGCCACAGCACAGGACAAATGCGACCACCCCGCCCTGGCCCAGCTCGCGGCCGAGCTGGGTTTACCGGTTGCATCCGTGCCGCTGGCCTATGTGCGCGCCCAAAGCACGCAGCCCAGCCCACACGCACCCGCACGTTACGGGTTCCAGAGCCTCGCCGAGTCTGCCGCCCTGGCGGCTGCGGGCCAGGGCGCGGTGCTCGCATCGCGCCGCCACATCAGTGCCGACGGCACCGCCACCGCAGCCATCGCCCTTTACAAGCCTGATCACACTGCACCATGACCGTTCACTTCATAGGCGCTGGACCCGGTGCCCCCGACCTTCTCACCCTGCGGGGGCGCGACCTGATTGCCGCCAGTCCCGTTTGCCTGTACGCCGGCTCGCTGGTGCCTGAGGGGGTGCTGGCGCACTGTCCGCCCGGCGCGCACATCGTCAACACCGCGCCCCTGTCACTGGAGCAGATCGTCGCCGAGTTGCGTAGTGCGCATGAGCAGGGGCTGGACGTGGCACGCCTGCATTCTGGCGACCTGTCGGTGTGGTCTGCCATGGGCGAGCAGTTGCGCGCCCTGCGTGAGGCGGGCATCTCGTATACCGTCACGCCAGGTGTGCCCTCGTTCGCGGCGGCGGCTGCCACGCTGGGCTGCGAGCTCACCTTGCCGGGCATGAGCCAGTCGGTGGTGCTCACCCGCACCAGCGGCCGCGCCTCGCCCATGCCCGAGGGCGAAGCCCTCGCCCACTTTGCGATCACCGGGGCCACGCTCGCCATCCACCTGTCGATCCATGTGCTGTCCGACGTAGTGCTGACGCTGTTGCCCCACTATGGCGCCGACTGCCCAGTGGCCGTGGTCTGGCGCGCCAGCTGGCCTGACGAACGGGTGGTACGGGCCAGCCTCTCGACCATCGAGGCGGCCATGGGCGAAGGCATCGACCGAACCGCGCTCATCGTGGTCGGGCACAACCTGGGCGCGCAGGACTTCGGCCACAGCCGCCTGTACGCGGCCGACTACGACCGCCGCTACCGCCCGATAGGCGCTGATAAGCGTTTCCTCGAAGGTGCCGAATGAAACTCGAGCTGAGCCTGATCGGCATGGGCACGGGCCATCCGGACCACATCACCCGCCAGGGTGCTGCGGCCCTCAACAAAGCCCAGCTGGTCCTGATACCGCATAAGGGCGAGGACAAGGCCGAACTGGCGGCCCTGCGCCTGAGCCTGTGCCGGGAACTGATCACCCACGACGGCGCCGTGATCGCGACCTTCGACATGCCGGTGCGCGAAGGTGCCGACACCGACTACCTGGGAGCGGTCGACCGCTGGCACGACGCCATCGCCGCCGCCTGGCTAGACACCATCGGCCGGCACCTGCCCGATGGCGGGCGGGTGGCGCTGCTGGTCTGGGGCGACCCTTCGCTGTACGACAGCAGCCTGCGCATTGCCCAGCGGCTGGCTCTGCGGACCGAGCTGACCATCCATGTGGTGCCGGGCATCACGGCGCTGCAGGCCCTCACGGCGGCGCACGCCATCGCACTCAACGACATCAACGCGCCCGTGCTGATCACCACCGGGCGGCAGCTGCGCGAGCTTGGCTGGCCAGCGAGTGCCAATACCGTGGCGGTGATGCTGGACGGTCAGTGCGCCTTCCAGACCCTGTCGCCGGCGGGTCTGCACATCTGGTGGGGCGCCTACCTGGGCATGGCCAACCAGTTGTGCATCAGTGGCAGCCTGGCTGAAATGGGGTCGGTGATCGTGCGCGAGCGTGAGCGGGCGCGGGCACAACACGGCTGGATCATGGACACCTATCTGCTCAAGCGAACGGGCCCGGCCCACACCCATCATGCAAATTGAAACACCGCCTATCAACCGTGACACCCCCAAGCCCCAGGGCGAGCGCCGCGGGCTGGTGATGGTCCACACCGGCAAGGGCAAGGGCAAGAGCACGGCCGCGTTCGGGCTGGCGCTGCGCGCGCACGGCCGGGGCAAAAAAGTCAAGGTTTACCAGTTCATGAAGGTGCCAACGGCCCGTTTCGGCGAGCACCGCCTGTTTGAGTCCCTGGGCATCCCCATCGAGGGGCTGGGCGATGGCTTCAGCTGGAAAAGCCGCGACCTCGATCATTCTGCAGAACTGGCGCAGGCCGGCTGGGCCAAGGCCGAGGCAACCGTGCGGACCGGAGAGCACTTCATGGTGGTGCTCGACGAAATCATGTATCCGCTGCGATATGGCTGGATCGCACTGGAGACGGTACTGACCTGTCTGCGCGAACGGCCCCCGTCGGTGACGGTGGTGCTGACTGGGCGCAACGCGCCAGCCGAGCTGATCGAGCTGGCCGACATGGTGACGGAGATGACACTCATCAAACACCATTTCAATGCCGGTGTGCCTGCGCAACGCGGCATCGAGGACTGATGGCGTCGTCATTTCCGCACACCCGCTCTTTGCTTTGATCTTTCATCCATTTCATCAACAGGCCCCTCATGAATCTCCAGAAAATCCCCGCCACCATCGTCACCGGTTTTCTGGGCAGTGGCAAAACCACACTATTGCGCAAGCTGCTCACCAACGCGCAGGGTCTCCGCATCGCGGTCATCGTCAATGAGTTCGGCGAGCTTGGGATCGACGGCGAGTTGCTGCGGGGCTGCGGCATCGGCTGCGATGAGAGCGGCGAAGAGAACGGCCAGTTGTTCGAACTGGCCAACGGCTGCCTGTGCTGCACGGTGCAGGAAGAATTCGCACCCGTGATGGAGCTGCTCGCGGCCCGTCGCGACCAAATCGACTACCTCGTGATCGAGACCTCGGGCCTGGCACTGCCCAAGCCGCTGGTGCAGGCGTTCCAGTGGCCTGCGCTGCGCAACGCCTTCACCGTGGACGCAGTCATCACCGTGGTGGACGCGCCCGCTGTGGCCGCCGGTGATTTCGCGGACGACCCGGTGGCTGTGGATGCCCAGCGCCGTGCTGATGAGAACCTCGACCACGACTCGCCGCTGCACGAGCTGTTTGAAGACCAGCTGGCCACGGCCGATCTGGTCATCGTGCACAAGGTCGACGGGATGGACGCGGTGGCGCTCGAGGCCGTCGAAGCCACCGTCCGCGCCGAAGCACCGGCCGGCGTGAAGCTGGTGCGCGCATCGCATGGCGATGTGCCGCTGGACGTGCTGCTGGGTCTGCAGCGTGCGGTGGAAGATGTCATTGACGAGCGCAAGACCCACCACGACGACGAAGAAGACCATGACCACGACGCTTTCGACTCCGTGTCGGTGGCGCTGACCGTGACCGACCGTGACAGGCTGCTCGCGGCGCTGATGGTATTGGTGCAGCGTCATGAAATCTACCGCGTCAAGGGCTTCGTGGCGCTGCCCGGTGCGGCCATGCGCCTGGTGGTGCAGGGAGTGGGCCAGCGCTTTGACAGCTATTTCGACCGCGCCTGGCGCGCCGACGAGCCGCGTGCCACCCGCCTGGTCCTGATCGGCGACCACCTGGACGCCGCCGGCCTGCTTTCTGAGCTCCAGGCCGAATTGACCCGCTAGCACTTATCCCGTGCGTTTTTCCCTCCACTCCACCCTTGAAAGGACTTTTTATGCCCGACTCGACCTCCGTGACCCACAGACCCTCCTATACCCACGACTCGGCCCGGACTGTGTTGCGCCCCTTGCTGGCAGCGGCGGCACTCGGCTTGGTGGTTATGTATGGCGTGGGTTTCGCTGAGAGCCCGCTGGCCCACAACGCCGCACACGATGTCCGACACATTACTGTTAAGCCCTGCCACTGAATTGTTGGCACCAAGGAGAGCAACATGCTTTTTCAAAAGCTGATCTGGGCAGCGCTCACTACCGCTGTGGTGGTGGGCAGTCTCCAAACCGGTGTGCAGCGCTGGCAGGCCGCTCCGCTGATCTTGGCGGCCGAGGTGTACGAGGACCAAAAGGCAGAGGTATCCCCACCAGGCGCAGCGCTCACCGATCACGCGCATGGCGAGGGCCAAGCCGGCCCGGCGCACGACCATGGTGCTGCCGAGGAATGGGCGCCCGAGAACGGCGTAGAGCGCACTGGCTGGACGTGGGTCGCCAACATCCTGCATGCCTTTAGCATGGCATTACTGGTGTTTGCAGCGATGGGCTTCTGGTTTTCTCGGCAGGACACGTCCTGCCTGACGGCGAGCGCTTCGTTGCGTGTCGCTGGTCTGGTGGCGGCGGCCGGCTGGCTGAGCTTTCACCTGTGGCCCACCCTGGGGCTGCACGCCGAGGTTCCCGGCATGCAGGCGGCCCCGCTGCAGGCCCGACAGATATGGTGGACGCTGGCGGTGGGGTGCGCAGCGGGTGCCTGCGCCATCGCTGCATTTGTGCGCAGTCCCTGGCGCTGGCTGGCGGTGGCGGCTTTGCTCGTGCTGCCGTTCTTGGTGGGAGCGCCCAAGCCGCGAGGAGATGCACTCGCGGGCTTTGGCCCTGAAGCTCATGCCTCACTGGAGCAGTTGGGTCACCAGTTCATCCTGGCGACCACTTGGGTTGCGCTGTCGTTCTGGCTTTGCATGGGGCTGGTGGGAGGCCTGGCGTTCCAGCGCTGGGTGGCGCCCGGCGTTCGCGCCGCATTGTCCGGCACGAACACTGCCGCCCCGGGCGCCATGAACCCGGTGGATTGACGCCACGTCCCCAAGGTCCAACATGCATCTTTTGTCTACCCGACCCGGCGGCCACGTGGAAGACGCTGGCCTGGGCGTGGTGCGCGTCGCGCAAACGCCTGCCGACATCGTGGTCCTCACGGTGGCCGACACCACGTTGTCCCTGCTGGCAGAAGCGGTGGCGGCGCTGCCGCCCGATTTCCCGACCGTGCGCCTGGCCAATCTGATGTGGTTGCGGCAGCCCGCATCGACCGACATGTACGTTGACGACGTGCTGCGCCACGCCCGTATCGTGGTGATCGACCACCTGGGCGCACCAGCGGACTGGGCCTATGTGGTGGAACAGGCGACGACGCTGGCTCGCCAGCACGACCAGTGGCTGGCCATGTTTTCGGGCGAGCAGTTGGAGGACCCACAGTTGCTGTTGCGCAGCACAGCAGCAGTGGAGGACAGCCGTTTTATGTGGCAATGCCTGCGCGAGGGCGGTCGCGACAATGCCCGCGCCTTTTTTGACTTGATCGCGTACCGCGCGCTGGGGCGGGGGTCTTTGCCCGCGCTGCCACAGCCCTTGCCGCCCGTCGCACGCTACCTTCCAGCCCTGCCACTGGCCTGGCTGGACGGTGCACCGGTGGCCCTCGTGCTGTTTTACCGGGCCCATGCGCAGACGGGCAATACAGCGGTGTTCGACGCCCTGATGATGGCCTTGCACAGCGAGGGCGTCAACCCGCTGGCCCTGGCGCTGGACTCGCTGAAGTCGCCCTCGTCACTGGCGGCCGTGCATGCCCTGGCTGCCGAGCACTCTGTCGATGTCGTGCTCAACGCCACCAGCTTTGCAGTCGGTGCCATGGGCGACGATGGCGCCGACGGCGTGGACGCTCCACTGCTCGCCGGCGACGCGCCGGTGCTGCAACTCATCACCGCCGGCTGCGCGCGTGAGCAGTGGCGGGCCGATCCGCACGGCCTGCAGCCGCGCGACCTGGCCATGCAGGTCGTGCTGCCCGAAGTGGACGGCCGCATCGGCACCCGGGCCATCAGCTTCAAGGGCGTGGCCTGGCGCTGCGAGCGCTCGCAGGTGGATGTAGTGCGCTACCAACCAGAGGCCGACCGGATTGCATTCGTCGCCGAGCTTGCCCGGCGCTGGTGCGTCCTGCGCCGCAAGCCGGCGGCCGATAAGCGCCTGGCCCTGGTGCTGGCCAATTACCCCAGCGACGACGCCCGCCTGGCGAATGCCGTGGGCTTGGACACCCCGGCCTCGGTGGTGGGCATCCTAGGCGCGCTGCAGGCCCAAGGCTATGCCACGGGCGAGCTGCCCGCACACGGCGACGCCCTAATGGCGCGACTGATCGAGGGCGTAACCCACAAAGTGGACGCCAACGACCATCGCCCCGTCGGGCAAAGCCTCTCCATGGCCGACTACCTGGCTGACTTTGAAGCCCTGCCCCCTGACCAGCAGGCCGAGGTCAACGCGCTGTGGGGACCACCCGAGAAAGACCCGTTGTTGCGCAGCGGCCGCTTCATGGTGCCGGGCCTACGCGTCGGCCAGGTCTTCGTGGGCCTGCAGCCGGCCCGCGGGCGCGACCTGGACCTGGTCGCAAGCTACCACGATGCCGACCTTGTGCCCCCGCACAACTACCTTGCGTTTTACTTCTGGTTGCGCCGCGTCTGGGGCGCCGATGCGCTGGTACATGTGGGTACGCACGGCAACCTGGAGTGGCTGCCGGGCAAGAGCGTGGCGCTGGGTGCGGGCTGCTGGCCAGATGCGATCTTCGGGCCGCTGCCCCACCTGTACCCTTTTATCGTCAACGATCCGGGCGAAGGCAGCCAGGCCAAGCGGCGTACGCAGGCGGTGATCATCGACCACCTGATGCCGCCGCTGACGCGGGCCGAAACCTACGGGGCGCTGCAGGTATTGGAGCGGCAGATGGACGAGTACTACGAGGCTCTGTCGCTCGACCCACGCCGCGCCACTCGGTTGCGCCAGACCATTCTGGAGGAAGTGCTGCGCCACGGCTTGCACGCCGACCTGGGTTTTGAGGCGCCCGCCGACGAAGCCGCACGCCAGCGCCTGCTGGAACGGCTGGACGCCTACCTGTGCGAGATCAAGGAATCACAGATCCGGGACGGTCTGCACGTGTTCGGTCTGTCGCCTCAAGGGCGTTTGCGGACCGATACCCTACTTGCTTTGGCGCGGTTTCCACGCGGCAAAGGCCAGAGACAAGCCAGCTTGTTGCAAGCCTTGTCAGCCGACCTGCGGCTGGACGGATTCGACCCGCTCGACCCCAACTGGAACCAGAACTGGACCCAGTCGCGCCCACCGGTACTGGCAGCCTTAGGAAACGAAGCCTGGCGCCATGCGGGCCACACCCGTGATCGGCTGGAGCGATTGGCCAGCCGTCTGGTGGACGGCAGCGAACCTCTGGACCGCGCCAAGTGGCCGCTCACCGCGCAGGTGATGGACGAGCTGCAGGAGCGGCTCGGCCCCCGGCTGGACGCCTGCGGCGAGCAGGAAATGACCCAGCTGCTGCGCGGCTTGCGAGGCCGTTTTATCCCCCCCGGACCGAGCGGCGCGCCATCGCGCGGACGGCCGGACGTATTACCCACCGGCCGCAATTTCTACGCAATCGATACGCGCGCGGTGCCTACACCCACCGCCTACGCCATGGGCGTAATGGCGGCCGAGCGGCTGATCGAGCGCCATCTGCAGGACCACGGCGGGTTTCCAGCGTCGGTCGGGCTTTCGGTCTGGGGCACCAGCACCATGCGCACTGGCGGCGAAGACATCGCCCAGGCCATGGCACTGCTGGGCGTGCGGCCCAAGTGGGCGCCGGGCAGCCAGCGCGTAGTGGACATCGAGGTGCTCCCGATGGCGATACGTGACCGCCCTCGGGTGGACGTGACCTTGCGCATCTCGGGTTTCTTTCGCGACGCTTTTCCGAATCTGATCGACCTGTTCGACACGGCGGTTAAGGCGGTGGCGGCCATCTCGCTAGAAGACGAGCCCGACGACGTGAATCCAGTGCGTGCTCGCGTGCAGCGCGAGGCGGCCGATGCGTGTGCCCAAGGGATGTCCGAAGAGGTCTCGCAGAGGCAGGCCAGCTGGCGTGTTTTCGGCCCGCGGCCGGGCGGCTACGGCGCCGGCGTGCAAGACGTCATCGACAGTGGGCGCTGGGAAGCGCCGGGTGACATCGCCCAGGCCTACCTGCGTGCGGGCGCCTTTGCTTACGGCCAGGACGAACACGGTGCGGCGGCGCGCGCCAGCTTCGAGCGGCGTGTGGGCGGCTTCGATGTGGTGCTGCAGAACCAGGACAACCAGGAACAGGACATCCTGGATTCAAGTGACTTTTACCAGTTCCAGGGCGGCATGGCTGCCGCGGTACAACACCTGAGCGGCAAGGCGGCGTCCATGTACCACGGCGACTTCAGCACACCTGGATCGCCGCGCATCCGCAGCCTGAGTGACGAACTAGCGCGGGTGGTGCGGGCCCGCGTGGTCAACCCCAAGTGGATCGCGGGTGTGCAACGCCACGGCTACAAGGGTGCCTCCGAGATGGCTGCCACCGTCGACTCCCTTTTCGGCTTTGACGCAACCACTGGCCTGGTGGGGGACCACCAGTACGCTCTTGTGGCCGATGCCTACGTGTACGACCCTGTCAACCGCGCCTTTCTTGAACAACACAACCCCCAGGCCTTACGCAGCATGGGCGAACGCCTGCTTGAATCCATGCAGCGTGGTATGTGGCAGGAACCCGGCGAGCATCGGGAGCGCATCCAACAGACCTTGCTGGCACTGGAACACCGGCTCGAAACTCAGGGCGAAGGACCCACGAAATGAAGACATTCAACGCACACAACACGTCCCACGAACTGCAGGACGCCAACGATGTGATGTACCCATTTTCTGCGCTGATCGGCCACGCCGGGCTGCGGCAGGCGCTCCTGCTGGCGGCGGTAGACCCCGGCATCGGCGGCGTGCTGATCAGCGGGCCACGCGGCACGGCCAAATCGACTGCGGCGCGCGCACTGGCGGCTTTGTTGCCGGGTGCTCCCTTCGTGAGCCTGCCGCTCGCGGCCACCGTTGAGCAACTGGTGGGCACACTCAACCTCGAACACGTACTGCGCGACGGCCTCGTGCGCCTGGCGCCTGGCATGCTCGCTCGTGCGCACGGCGGCGTCCTTTATGTGGACGAGGTCAACCTTTTACCCGACGCGCTGGTGGACGCCCTGCTTGACGCGGCGGCAAGCGGCATCAACACGATCGAGCGTGAGGGCGTTTCGCGCCAGCATGCGGCCCGCTTCGTGCTGATCGGCACCATGAACCCCGAAGAGGGCGAGTTGCGCCCCCAGTTGCTGGATCGCTTTGGCCTGTCGGTGGTGCTGGAAAATCCCACCGATCATGCGCTGCGCCAGTCGATCGTCCGTGCCCGCTTGGACTTTGACCTCGATCCGCAGGCATTGATGCAGCGCACAGCCAGCGCGCAGGCCGAGCTGGTGTCCCGGATGGCAGCCGCGCGAGAAGCGCTACCTGCGGTGGACTGGAGCGATGCCGTGCTGGCGCACGCCACCGCGCTGGCCGTGCAGGCCGCCGTGGACGGTGTGCGCGGTGACCTAGTGCTGCTGAAGGCGGCCCGGGCCCATGCCGTGCTGGCGGGTCGGCTCGAGGTGACGCCGGCGGATGTCGACACCGTGGCCGAATGGGCCTTGGGCCACCGCCGGATGGCGCCGGCTCCCCAGGCCCAGCAGGCTGCGGCGCCCCCCCGCACTACCAGCGGCCCCTCAGGGGCGGGCAGTGCCGGGTCGCAGGCAGATCATTCATTGACGAGTGCCGCCGGGGACTGGGGCGCACTGCCGGCGCAGGCTGAAGGCTGGGAAGCGGTTCGAACCACTGGGGGGCCTGTCGCAAAAAAAGCCTGAGCCACCCCGCAGGCCGCGCCTCCACGGTGCCCGGACTGCGGCGGTGGTTCTCCATTGACCCATACGCAAGGCCGCAACTGGCGCAGAACGCGATGCAGGCATCGACCCACACGCCAGGGCGAATCGATTGGTGTCGCACTCTGCTGCGCAAAGGGCCCGCCGCCTTGCAGCGGTCCCATCTGCAGCGCGAACACCGCCCCGCTGACATGTCGACGCTTCACCTGATCGCGCTGGACAATTCCGGCTCCATGCGGCAAAGCGGTCGTCTGGCGTGGGCCAAGGGTTTCGCGGCGCGCCTTATCGAGGACGCGGCCCGTACCGGCAACCAGGTCGGACTGCTGCTGTTCGGGGGACAGGGGGTGCAATGCGTACTGTCGCCCACCCAGGCGCGGCGCTCGGCGTTGGGGCGCCTTCGGCCGCTGGGCGGGGGTGGCGGTACGCCCCTGGCGGCAGCGCTGGGTCAGGCGCAGACCGAACTTCTGGCGCATCGGCGGCGCCACGGCAATGGGCGCCGCCTGCTGTGGCTACTCACCGACGGGCGCAGCCTGGAGCAACCAGCAGCACCTACGGCGGCTGACCACATCGTCATCGTCGATTTCGACAACTCTCCTCGCCCACTCGGACGCTGCAGGGCCTGGGCACAGGCCTGGGGCGCCGAGTTGCGCCAACCCACCACTGACACACAATGACTCCAAAAACCGACCTCAGCACGACTGAGCTCATCATTTGCACCACCTGCCGCCCTGCGGAGAACACGCGAGATCAGCGCGCTGCAGGTGACATTCTGTTGGAAGCCGTGCAAACCGCACAGGCCTTCGGCGATCAGCCCGAGTGGGCCGCTATTCATGTGCGAGGGGTGGCGTGCACGGCCGGCTGCTCGCGCGCCTGCACGGTGGCTTTTCAGGCTCCTGGCAAGCACAGCTTCCAATTTGGCGACCTGACCCCCTCAGAGGACGCTGCCCGGCAACTGCTGGATTGCGCCGTGATGCATTTTCGGGCGCCCGATGGCAACTTGCCCCGCGATGCCCGCCCTGCCCTTTTGCGCAGCGGCATCCTGTGCCGCCTGCCACCGACCCGTTCATCCGCTGAAAGCAATCATGACGCGGGCCGTTGAAAGTCCTGCCGTGCAAGCCGCCGCGGCAGACACCGACCTGACCGGGGCGACGGCCCCGGAGCACGTTTTTTCGCCGGCTCAGCAGGAGGCCGTCTACCGCGCCATTTTCGAGCGGCGCGACATGCGCCACTTTGCCGGCGGTGCGGTTGCGCCGGCTGTGATGCGCCGCCTGCTCATGGCCGCGCACCATGCGCCCAGCGTGGGCTTCATGCAGCCGTGGCGCTTCCTGCGGGTAGCCACGCGCGCGTTGCGGGCCGAGTTGCAGGCGCTGGTGGAACAGGAGCGGCAGCAAACCGCCACGGCGCTGGGAGAGCGCATGGATGCGTTTTTGCGCCTCAAGGTCGAAGGCCTGATGGACGCGGCCGAGGTCTGGGTGGTGGCGCTGTCCGAGGGCCGTGAACAGCATGTGTTCGGCCGGCGAACCTTGCCGCACATGGACCTCGCCTCGACCGCCTGCGCGATACAGAACCTGTGGCTGGCCGCGCGCGCCGAGGGCCTGGGCATGGGCTGGGTTTCGATGTTCGACCCGGTGGCGGTGGCTTCATTGCTGGGTATGCCCGAAGGCGCAGAGCCCGTCGCGCTGCTGTGCATTGGCCCGGTCCGCCATTTTTATGATGACCCCATGCTCCAGCAACAGCGCTGGGCACAGCGAACGGCACTGGACGATGTGCTGTTTGAAGACACTTGGGGCCAGCCCCTGAGCGCGGGCGGGACGGCGGGCTCGGGACGTGGCGATTGATCCGGATCGCCTCAAGGAAATGATACGGAAAATGAACGTGCAGATCTCTCATGCCGACGCCTGACCTCGTCATGAGCCTCGTCGGTTGGTTCACCCCCGACGCAGCCGTACTGACCGGCGCGGTACTGGTCGGGCTGGGGCTGGATGACTGCAGCCCCCTTAATAGCCGTCGTTGTTGCCGTAACGCTGACGGGTGAGTCGATGACGGCTTCGTGCCAGCCAGCGTCTACCCAGCTCGTGACCACGACCGACGGCTGTCGTTAAGGCTTGTGTGACACCTGCCCAGCCGCACAAGCGGTCGAGCACCCTCAC
>JAZKHJ010000076.1:0-18754 GCA_040385485.1 Pseudomonadota bacterium
AGCGCTGCGAGGGCTACCGCAACTTCTGCAACAAGCTCTGGAACGCCACGCGCTTCACGCTCATGAACTGCGAAGGCCAGGATTGCGGACTGGAAGACCACACCAAGGCCGAGTGCGCAGTGGGTCAACCCTTCCACGGCTACCTCAGCTTCAGCCAGGCCGACCGCTGGATCTCCTCGCTGCTGCAGAAAACCGAAGCCGAGGTGGCCAAGGGCTTCGCCGAATACCGGCTGGACAACGTCGCCAACACGATCTACGACTTCGTCTGGAACGAGTTCTGCGACTGGTACCTGGAGATCGCCAAGGTGCAGATCCAGACCGGCGACGCATCACAACAGCGCGCCACCCGCCGCACGCTCATCCGCACGCTCGAAGCCATCCTGCGCTTGGCACATCCGGTGATCCCCTTCATCACCGAAGAGCTGTGGCAGAAGGTCGCGCCCGTGGCCGGTCTACCTGGCGAGTCGGTGAGCATCGCGCGTTACCCGCAGGCCCAGCTCAACAAGATCGACGAGGCGTCGATCGCCCACGTCACCAAGCTCAAGGCTCTGGTCGACGCCTGCCGCAACCTGCGCGGCGAGATGAGCGTCTCACCGGCAACGCGCCTGCCGCTGTACGTGCTGGGTGACACCGCCTACATGCAGTCCATGGGCCCGGTGCTGCAAGGCCTGGCCAAACTGAACGAGGTGAAAGTATTCACCGATGAGGCTGCTTGGGCCGCGGCTGCACAAGCCGCTCCGGTGGCCGTGGTCGGCGAGGCTCGCCTGTGCCTGTTCATGGAAATCGACGTTGCGGCTGAAAAGCTTCGGCTGGGCAAAGAGGCCGCGCGGCTGGAAGGCGAGATCACCAAGGCCACGGCCAAGCTGTCCAACGAAGCCTTCGTGGCCAAGGCGCCACCGGCGGTGATCGATCAGGAAAGAAAGCGCGTGGCCGACTTCACGGCGACGCTGGAGAAAATGCGCGAGCAGCTGGCGCGCCTCGGCGCCTGAGAACGAAAGCGGGGGAGAGAAGACCCGCCAACTCTCTACCCGGGGAGAGATGCCTTCGCCAAGAATGCCGCGGGACTGGCTTTGCCAGACCGCAGGCATTGCCCCCCTTTCAAGGGGGGTCGCGCGCAGCGCGGCGGGGGGGTTACCCGCGATGCAGTGCGAGCGATCCCCACTGCGACGGCGTGACCGCCTGAGGGTCTTCGGGCTCGTGGTATTCGAGGCTGTCGAGCACCGAAAAGTCGCTCACCCGCCCTTCCTGGCCCACGGCATGCGGCGACAGGGTTTCGTGGATGCGGTGCGCCACGTACCAGCTCGCGCGCAGCTTGGCTTCGCGGGTATGCGAGCCCAGCCGCGGTGTGAGGTGCAGGTTGGGGATGCCGTGCAGGGGTGTGCCTTCGGCCGCGAACTGCGGGTTGGCGCCGTCCATCAAACACGCATCGATGCGCCCGTCGCAAAGCGCCAGCGCCAGCGCATCGGCGTCGAACAGCGTGCTGCGGCTCACACCCACCCAGAGTTGCCCCGCCTTGCAATGGTTGAGCAGTCGCTCGTTGATCCAGCCGCGAAAACGCGAGGCATAGACCATTTGCAGCGAGATCGCGTCCGAGCGCGACAGCAGGTCCTGCAGGGTCACAGGCTCCACGCCGAGCTTGTTCCAGATGGCCGCGGCGTGGTGCACCGCCGGGTCGTAACCCAGCAGGCGCACACCCAGGCTTTTGAGCATGGGCGCCAGCGTGTGGGCCACAGGCGCCAGGCCCAGCAGACCCACGGTGCTGCCGGAGAGCTCGCGACCCATGCGCACCTGGGAAATCTTGCGACCGAGCAGCGCGCTGATCATGCCGCGGCGGTACAGCATGAGCAGGCCGTACAACAGGTACTCGGCATTGGACCGCACTGTGGCGCTGCGCGCCTGCAACACGCGCACATGGCGCCTTGCGCACGCGTCGAGATCGGTGTTGTCGCTGGAGATCTGCATGCGCGCCACGATCTCGAGCTTGGGCGAGAAGTTGAGGAATTCTTCGGAGACGACCACGTGCGGCGGCAGCACGATGGCGCGCGTCTTGTAGGTGGCCTTGCGCAGCTCCACCGGATCGTCGCCCAGCTCGGGGCGGTACGTGACCTCGTGGCGCTCCTGCAACCAGGACAGGGCCTCGGGCACCAGTGGGTCGACGAGCAAGACTTCCATGTGGGGCGGGCTGATGGCGAGCTGACTTCAGCGACGTTTGAGCAGCGTGAAGTGTTCGTCGCCAACCGTTTGTTGTTCGACCAGCAGATTGCCGGTCTGTTTGGCAAAGGCCTGGAAATCCCGCACCGAACCCGCGTCGGTGGAAATTACCTTCAGGGTCTGGCCACTGTGCATGTCGGCCAGGGCTTTCTTGGCTTTCAGGATGGGCAGCGGGCAGTTCAAACCGCGGGCATCGAGTTCTTTGTCGGCGTGCATGGGGGGCTTTCCTTGGAATCGATCATTCTAAGCGGCGCGTCTTTTACTCTGCACCGTACCGCAGCGCGTTTTTGCGCTACGCGACGGGGTCCGCAGGCCGCTGAACGTCCTCCATGAACACGGGTTCCAGGCCTCGGCTGCGCAACCAGTCGGCCAGCGCAAAGCCAGTGCCGGCGCGCCAGCAGCGGATGTTGGCCGGTTCCATGAGCTTGTATTCCAGCAGCTCGGGCGAGAGCTTGACCTCGCCGTGCGCGACCGCGTGGTAGGTCACGATCACCTGATTCATGCGCTGAAAATCATGCACACCCACCAACGTGAGTTTTGTCACGTCCAGCGAAGTTTCTTCGGCAATTTCGCGACGGATGCCTTCTTCTGGCGACTCCCCCGCTTCCATGAAGCCGGTGATAAGCGCGAACGTGCGACCCGACCAGGCCGCGTTGCGCGCCAGCAGGATGCGGCCGTCAACCTCGACGATGGCGGCGAGCACCGGGGTGGGGTTGTTCCAATGCGTGTACCCGCAGGCGGGGCATCGCAGCCGTTCGGTGAATCCACCGTCTTCTTCCTGACCGATCAAGGCGAGGGGTGTTGCGCACGCGGGGCAGAACTTGAACGAGGTGCTCATGGTCAGGCCGGGAACACGCCGGTGGAGAGGTAACGGTCGCCGCGATCGCACACGACAAAGGCGATGGTGGCGTTCTCCACTTGGGCAGCAATCTGCTGAGCCACCCAGCAAGCACCCGCAGCGGAGATGCCCGCAAAGATGCCCTCCTCGCGAGCGAGCTGGCGACACATGGCCTCGGCATCGGACTGGCTCACATACACCAGCTCGTCGACCGTGCTCGGGTCGTAGATTTTCGGCAGGTACTCGGTCGGCCACTTGCGGATGCCGGGAATGCGCGAACCCTCGCTGGGCTGGGCTCCAATGATGCGGATGGCCGGGTTCTTTTCCTTCAGGAAGCGCGAGACGCCGGTGATGGTTCCGGTGGTGCCCATGGCGCTCACGAAGTGCGTGATGCGTCCGGCGGTCTGTGCCCAGAGCTCAGGGCCGGTGGTCTCGTAGTGCACGCGCGGGTTGTCGGCATTGGCAAACTGGTCCAGAACTCGGCCCTTGCCCTCGGCCTGCATCTTCTCGGCCAAATCGCGAGCCGACTCCATGCCGCCGCTCTTGGACGTGAGGATGAGTTCGGCGCCAAACGCCTTCATGGTCTGAGCGCGTTCGATGGACAAGTCCTCCGGCATGATCAGCACCATGCGGTAGCCCTTGATGGCCGCTGCCATGGCCAGTGCGATGCCGGTGTTGCCCGAAGTGGCCTCGATCAGCGTGTCGCCAGGCTTGATCTCGCCACGCTCCTCGGCGCGCTTGATCATCGAAACAGCGGGCCGGTCTTTCACCGAGCCAGCGGGGTTGTTGCCTTCAAGCTTGCCGAGCACCACATTGCCGCGCTTCGCGTTGGCCTGGGCACCGATGCGCTGCAGGGCCACCAGCGGGGTGTTGCCAATCGCGTCTTCAATCGTGGGGTAGTTCATCGTTTGCACTGTGCCATAATTTGCAACCCCTTTCAGGACGCCCGGGTGGTGAAATTGGTAGACGCAGGGGACTCAAAATCCCCCGCCGAAAGGCGTGCCGGTTCGATTCCGGCCCCGGGCACCACAGATCAGGCCGCGCAAGTTTCTTGCCCGGCCTTTTTTGTTGCCTGCTCAGCTCTCGGATGCCCGCAGGCCATGGGCCACGGTGGGGTAGCGCAGATGCAAGCCCAATTCCTGCTTCATGCGCTGGTTGTGCAGCCGGCGCGACTCGCTCATGAAACTCAGCAGCACCAGCGGCAGTTGGTCACCCGCTGCGTCGCGCGCCACGCGTGGCGGGCGACGCAGGCCGTACAGGTCGGCCGCCAGATCAAAGTAGTCACCCATCCGGAGTTCGGTGTCGTCCACCACGTTCACGTTGCGCTGCGGCCGGCCGCGCCACAGGGCCAGCACGCAGGCGCGAGCGAGATCGTCAGCGTGGATGTGGTTGGTGTACACGTCGTCCTCGGCGCGAAGCACGGGCGTGCCGCGCAGCAGGCGTTCGCGCGGTGTGCCGCCTTCACGATCGGGCGCGTAAATGCCGGGAATGCGCAGCACCGTGGTGCGCACGCCGGTGGCCCGGCCCAGCCAGTGCACCGCCGCTTCCGCGTCCACCCGGCGCCAGGCGCGCGGCGTGAGTGGCCTGGCAGGCGT
The DNA here is from genome assembly GCA_040385485.1 of Pseudomonadota bacterium. Classification (GTDB taxonomy): domain Bacteria; phylum Pseudomonadota; class Gammaproteobacteria; order Burkholderiales; family Burkholderiaceae_C; genus Hydrogenophaga. Next base: position 4,645 of record JAZKHJ010000076.1, read on the forward strand.
CGTCTCGTCCACCCAACGGCCCTGGCAGTCGCCGTACACGCCCGACGTGGAGCCATACACCAGCACCGAAGGCAAGGAGCGCTGCACCAGCGCGCGGGTGAGCGCACGGGTACGTGGGTCCAGGCGCCAGTCGGCCAACTCACCAGAAGGCGGCGGCGCCAGGTGCAGCACGCGCGTGGCCAGGCCAGCCAGGCGACGCAGGCTGATGGGGTCGTCCAGGTTGCCCTGCAGCGGCGTGATGCCTTGTGCGCGCATCGCCGGCGCACGGGATGGACTGGAGGTGAGTGCCAGCACGCGCACGCGCGGCGAACTGCCCAGCACACGCGCAGCGCGCAGGCCCACGTCGCCACAACCAATGATCAAGACCCGTTCACGCCGAAAGCGTGCGGGCAAAGCGCCAAGGAGGCTCATGCAGATTCCGAATTTGAGACAATGACCGGTTGCCGGACAGGCACCATCGGGCTGTCGGGACTCTCCATTCATCAAGTGCCAGTATGACATTCACCATCACGGTCGAGCCCAGTGGGCGCACCTTCTCCGCCCAACCCGACGAGGCCATGCTGGCCGCCGGTATTCGTCAGGGCATTGGTTTGCCCTACGGTTGCAAGGACGGTGCCTGTGGCTCGTGCAAGTGCAAGCTGGTCTCGGGCAGCGTGGTGCACGGGCCTCACCAACCCAAGGCACTGAGCGCCGACGAAGAGGCGGCGGGTTACGTGCTGACCTGCTGCGGCGTGGCGCACAGCGACGTGGTGATCGAGTCGCGCCAGGTCACGGAAGCAGGTGCCTTCCCCATCAAGAAAATGCCGGTCCGAGTGAGCGCGCTGGAGCGCGCCTCGCATGACGTGATGGTGCTGCGTCTGCAGCTGCCCGCCAGCGACACCTTTCAGTACCACGCCGGGCAGTACGTCGAGTTCCTCCTGCGCGATGGCGACCGCCGCAGCTACTCCATGGCCAACGCGCCGCACACACAATCCGCCGCACCCTCGCTGGAGCTGCACGTGCGCCACATGCCCGGCGGCAAGTTCACCGACCACGTGTTCAGCGCGATGAAGGAGAAGGACATCCTGCGCATCGAAGGCCCCTACGGCAGTTTCTTTCTGCGCGAGGACAGCGCCAAGCCCATGGTCTTGCTGGCCTCGGGCACCGGGTTCGCGCCCATCAAGGCCGTCATCGAGCACATGCAGTTCAAGGGCATCACGCGCGATGCCGTGTTGTATTGGGGCGGCCGCCGCCCCGCCGATCTGTACCAGAGTGCCTGGATCGACGCGAAGCTGGCGGAGATGCCGAACCTGCGCTACGTGCCGGTGGTGTCCAACGCCCTGCCCGACGATGCGTGGACCGGTCGCACCGGCTTCGTGCACGAGGCGGTGTTGCAGGACCTGCCCGACCTCTCGGGCCATGAGGTGTACGCCTGCGGGGCACCGATCGTGATCGAGTCGGCCAGGCGCGACTATGTGACGAAAGCAGGATTGCCAGAAGAGGCCTTCTTCGCCGACTCGTTCACCAGCGCCGCCGACAAAGTGGTCTGAGCTTTCATACAAAAGAACCGGAGACAACCCATGCTGAACCGCCGCCAACTGATCACCCGCTCTGCCCTGGTTTCGGCCACCCTTGCCCTCCCTGGTTTTGCCGTGGCGCAAGCCGGCACCACGCGCATCGTCGTGCCCTTCGCTGCCGGTGGCCCGATCGACGTGACGGCGCGCATCCTGGCCGAGGCGGTCAAGGGAACGCTGGGCACGGTGATCGTGGAGAACCGGCCCGGCGCGGGTGGCAACATCGGCGTGAGCGCGGTGGCCAAGGCCGCGCCCGATGGCCTCACGCTGGGCATTGCCACCACGGCGTCGCACGGCATCAATCCCTGGCTGTTCAGCAAGCTGCCCTACGACCCGGCCAAGGATTTCGCACCCATCACGCAGATGCTGCGCGTGCCCAACGTGCTGGTGATGAACGCGGACGCGGCCGCGCGCCTGAACATCAACTCCCTGGGCGACCTGATCGCCTACGGCAAGGCGAACCCGGGCAAACTCAACTACGGCTCGGGTGGCAACGGCAGCGCCGGCCACCTCGCGGGCGAACTCTTCAAGAACCAGGCCGGCATCTTCGCGGTGCACATCCCCTACAACGGTGGCAACCCGGCGCAGCTCGGCCTGCTCTCGGGCCAGGTCGATTTCAACTTCGACAACCTGGCCACCGCCGCGGCCAACATCCGCTCGGGCAAGCTCAAGGCCCTGGCCGTGACCACCGCGCAGCGCAGCAGCGTGGTGCCGGATGTGCCCACGGTGGCGGCCACCCTGCCCGGCTTCGAGATCGACACCTGGTGGGGCCTGATCGCACCGGCCGGCACACCCGCCGATACCGTGCGCAAGCTCAACGCTGCGTTCGGCGATGCGCTGAAGTCGCCCGAGGTGAAGAGCCGCTTCGCCCTGCTGCTGGCCGAGCCCGCGCCCAACACGCCAGAGCAGTTCGGCGACTTCATGAACCGCGAGCGAGCGAAGTACGAGCGAATGGTCAAGCTCAGCGGCGCCAAGGTGGACTGAGTCCGCCGCGCTCAGCCCAGACGAATCGGCACGAAGATCTGGTTGCCGTCTCTCTGGATCAGCAACGCGAGTGATTTGGTGGAGCCGCCCAGCATGGCGCGCACCTGCTCGACACTCTGCACCTTCGCGCCATTCACCGCGAGCAGCACATCTCCCGCCTCCACCCCGGCCAGGGCCGCCGGGCCTCGTGCGTCTTCGACCAGCAGGCCGCCATCCGGGCCTTCCAGACCGGCCGCGCGACGCTCCTGCGGCGCCAAGGGTCGCAGCGCCAGGCCCAGCCGGCCTTGGTCGACCGCGGTGTCGGCGCGGGCGACTTTCGCCGCCTTGTCGGACGCATCGCCCAGCTTGGCGCTGAGCACAACCGCCTGCCCCTTGCGCCACACGTTCAACTGCACGGTCGACCCGGGCAGGGTCTGGCCGATCAAGGCCGGCAGATCGCCCGACGCCACGATGGTCTGTCCACCCACCTGGCGGATCACATCGCCCACCTGCAGGCCGGCTTTGGCGGCCGGGCTGCCTGGCTCCACGCTGGACACAAGAGCGCCTTCAGGCTTGTCGAGCTGGAACGACTCGGCCAGGGTCTGGTTGATCTCCTGCACGGTCACACCCAGGCGCGCATGGCTGGCCTTGCCGTGCGCCACGATCTGGTCCTTGACGTGCAGCACCGTCTCCATCGGGATCGCAAACGACAGGCCCTGGTAACCACCGGTGCGGCTGTAGATCTGCGAGTTGATGCCCACCACCTCGCCGCGCGCGTTGAACAGCGGCCCACCCGAGTTGCCGGGATTCACCGCCACATCGGTCTGGATGAAGGGCACAAAACTGTCATCCGGCAGCGAGCGCCCTTTGGCGCTGACCACACCCGCGGTCACGCTGTTCTCGAAGCCGAACGGCGAGCCGATGGCCAGCACCCACTCACCCACCTTCAGGTCCTTTGCGCTGCCCAGCGGCACCACGGGCAGGTCTTTCGCGTCAATCCGCAGCACCGCCACATCGGTTTTCGGATCCGTGCCGAGCACCTTGGCCACGAACTCGCGGCGGTCAGTGAGCTTCACGGTCACGCGCTGCGCATTGCGCACCACGTGGGCATTGGTCAGCACCAGTCCATCGGCGCTGATGATGAAGCCCGAGCCCTGGCCACGTGTCGGCATCTCGCGCTCGCCGCCCTGTCCGCCTGGGCCCTGGAAGCGCTTGAAGAATTCGAAGAACGGGTCGTCGGGGTCGATACCGGGTGGCAGGCGGTTCTGCGCATGTTGCTCATCTTCCCCGCCGGTTTTGCCGATCACGCTGATGTTGACCACGGCAGCGCCATGCCGTTGCGCGATCTGCGAGAAGTCGGGCAAGGCCGTGCCGGTCGCCACGGGCGCGGTTTGCAATGTGGCCACAGGTGTGGCCGCGCTGGCAGGGGTGCCGGAGACCAGGCCCACGCTGGCACCGCCGACGATGCCCGCGGCAGCGAGCGACAACACCAGACGGGTCGCGGTGAGAGAGAGGGTTTTCATGAGAGCTCCTTCAGCAAGGACAGGTTGAACATGTCCTTGAATATGGGCTCGCAGAGTTAGCTGGTTCTTAAAGGCAACCGCAACCCGATGCGCAGGCCGCCCAGACGCGGCGAGCGGTCCAGTTCCAGCGTGGCGCCGTGCAGCTGTGCAATGGCACTCGCAATCGCCAGTCCCAGCCCGCTGCCGGTGGTGGTCGAACCGGGCACGCGGTAGAAGCGGTCGAGCACGCGCGCGCGGTCCGCCTCGGAGATGCCCGGGCCGCTGTCTTCCACCGCCAGCACCTGTTGCCCGGCCTCGCGCCGCACCGACACGTCCACCGTGCCACCCTCGGGCGTGTACTTCAGCGCGTTGTCCACCAGGTTGGTGAGTAGGATGCGCAGCGGCTCGGCATGGCCATGGACCAGTCCCGCATCGGCCTCAAGCAAGCCGAGATCGATGCGCTTGGACACCGCCAGCGGGACCAGATCGGCCACCACTTGCGCGGCGATCGTGGCCAAGGCCACTGGCTGCGGTGGCTCACCGCCCGCGGGCCTGGCCTGCTGGCGCGCGAGCATCAGGAGTTGCTCGACCAGGCGTGTGGCGCGGTCAATGCCGGTCAGCAGACGCTCCACCGCGAGCTCGCGCGTTGCGTCATCGCGCGCACGCTGCAGACCCTGCACCTGCAGCCGCAGCGCGGCAAGCGGCGAGCGCAGTTCGTGCGCGGCCTCGGCCACGAAGTTCTTTTGCGCGTCGAAGGCCTGGCGCACGCGGCCAAAGAGCAGGTTGAGCTCGTGCACCAGCGGACGGATCTCGTCGGGCAAACCGGCTTCGCTCACCTCCGCCAGTTCATCGGCCTCGCGCGCGGCCACCTGCCGCCGCACACGCGCCACTGGCGCGAGCGAGGCACTCACCACGGCCCAGGCCACCAGCATCAGCAGCGGCGCGATGCCGACAATCGGCCACACCGTGCGCCAGGCCAGCGCACGCGCCATCGCCTGGCGCGGCCGCATGTCCTGCGCGACCTGGATGACCTGTGCGCGCGTTTGCATCGAATACACCCGGTACGGCCTGCCGTCGATCTCGAGGTTGGAGAAGCCCAGCGTCGCGCGCTGCGGCAGATCGGCCGAGGTGCCGGACTGGAACACGCGCAGGCCCTCGTGCGTCCATGCCTGCACGAAGAAATCGAAGGCCTCGGGGGTCGGTCGGTCGTCGCGAGGCACCAGCGGCGGTGGCATCGGTGATGGCAGCCCGGGCATGGCCACGCCCGCGCGCAGCGCCTGGGCCATCTGCTCCATGTGGTAATCGAAGATGCTGTCGGCCTCGGCGCGCGCCTGTCGGTAAACCACCGCCACCTGCACCCCCGCCGCGAACACGATGGCCAGCAGCAGCAAGCCGATCAGCCGCATGCGCAGCGAGCGCGGTGAAAAGAGGCGCGCCAGGCGGCTCATGCCTTGGGCACCATGTAGCCGACCCCACGCACGTTCTGGATCAGGCCGGCACCGAGCTTCTTGCGAACACCGTGGATGTACACCTCGACCGCGTTGCTGCTGACGTCGTCCTTCCATCCAAAGAGTTTTTCCTCGAGTTGCGCGCGCGAGAGCACCAGGCCAGGGCGCGCGATCAGGGGCTCGAGCACGGCCCACTCGCGCGCCGACAACACCACCGGTTCGCCCTGAGCCATGACCTCACGCGTGGTGGTGTTGATGCTCACGCCCAGGTGCTCGTACACCGCCTCGGCACGCCCCGATGCGCGGCGCAGCAGGGCGCGGATGCGTGCGAGCAACTCATCAAGGTCGTAGGGCTTGAGGATGTAGTCGTCGGCACCGGCATCCAACCCCTGCACGCGCTGCTGCTCCGAGTCGCGCGCGGTGGCAATGAGCACCGGCACGCGGTTCTTGCGGGCGCGCAGTTCGCGCAACACGTCCAGGCCGTCACGGCGCGGCAGGCCCAGGTCGAGCAGGATGAGGTCGTAGGGTTCGGATTGCGCGGCCGTGGCGGCCATGTCACCGTCGCGCACCCAGTCCACCGCGTAGTGCTCCGCGCGCAGGAGATCCAGCACGGCCTCGCCGATCATGGTGTCGTCTTCCACCAGCAACAGCCTCATGTGCGCGTTCTCCAGACACGGTGTACCTGCCGGCATCGTGCGCGGGCCCGCTTAGGTGGGGCTTAGGGCTCGCTCAGGAAGCCAGAAGCTTCTTCAGGTCGCTCGCCAGCGCGGGCGCGCCACTGCCGTAGCGGTGGTACAGGCGAATGCGCCCCTGCGTGTCGTACACGTAGCTCCCGGCCGAATGGTCCATGGTGTAGCTGGTGGGCGTGGGCCCGTCGACCTTCTTGTAGTAGATCTTGTAGCTCTTGGCCAGTGCGGGCAACTGGTCGGGGGCGGCGTACAGGGCGAGAAAGCTGGGATCGAAACTGGCCATGTACTGCTTCATGATCTCGGGCGTGTCGCGCTCGGGATCGATGCTCACGAACAGGCCCTGCAGGCGATCACCATCGGCACCCAGCAGGCGCTTGGCTTCGGCCAATTCGCTCATCGTGGTGGGGCACACGTCGGGGCACTGGGTGAAGCCGAAAAACAGCACCACCAGCTTGCCCTTGAAGTCGGCGAGGGTGCGTGGCTGGCCGTTGTGGTCGGTCAGCGAGAACCCGGTGGCGTAGTCGGCCCCGGTGATGTCGATGCCCGAGAAGCTGGCGGCCGGTTCACTGCAGCCGGCGATGAGCAGACCGGTGGCACCAAGCGTGGCGCCCAGCAAATGGCGGCGGGTGAGTGCGGTGTGGGAAGACATGGCGGTCACAGGTAGTGGTCAATCAAGAGTGCGGCGAACAGCAGCGACAGATGGATCAACGAGAAGCGGAAGGTCTTGCGCGCGAGTGCGTCGGAGTAGTTGCGCCACAGTGCCCAGGCATAACCACAGAAGCCGATGCTCAGGGCGATGGCGCTGGTCAGGTAGAACCAGCCGCTCATGCGCATCATGAAAGGCATGAGGCAGGCGGCAAACAGCACAAAGGTGTAGAGCAGGATCTGCAGCCGCGTGAACTCCGAGCCGTGGGTGACCGGCAGCATCGGCAGGCCGGACTTGCGGTAGTCCTCCACGCGGTAGAGGGCGAGCGCCCAGAAGTGCGGCGGCGTCCAGAGGAAGATGATCAGGAACAGGATCAGCGCCTCGGGCGAGACCACGCCGGTCATGGCGGCCCAGCCCAGCACCGGTGGCATCGCACCGGAGGCGCCCCCGATCACGATGTTCTGCGGCGTCAGCGGCTTGAGGATCACGGTGTAGACCACCGCATAACCCACGAAGGTGGCAAAGGTCAGCCACATGGTCAGCGGGTTGACGGCGAAGTACAGCACCGCAGAACCAGCGGCGCACAAGGCGCCCGAGAACGAGAGTGTCTTGCCGTTGGTGAGCTGACCCTTGGCGGTGGGTCGCCAGGCGGTGCGCTTCATCTTGGCGTCGATGTGCTGCTCGACAACACAGTTGAAGGCGGCGGCCGCGCCAGCCACGAGCCAGATGCCGAAGCAGGCGGTGGCCGCGAGCTGCACCTGCGCCCAGGTGGGTACGCCGGGCACGGCCAGCACCATGCCGATCAGCGCGCAGAACACGATGAGCTGGATCACCCGGGGCTTGGTCAGCGCGTGGTACTGGCGCCAGACCGAGGGCAATGCACCGGCCACGGAGGGAGAGGAAGCTGCGCTCATGGGGTCGATCGGAACATGTTCAGGGCAGAGGCGCCGGTGGTTTCAACTCGGCGGGGTGCGGCACTGCGCGTGCCGCTCAGGGCGCCGGTGAAGACGATCACGAGCGCCGCGGCACCGGCGGTGTGACCCACAGCGGCCAGCAAGGGCCAGTCGAGAACGATGTTGGTCAACCCACTGGCGAACTGCCAGAGCGCGAGCAACAGAAGCGCACGAGCCGTTTGACGCATGCCCGGCACGCGCCACAACCGCCAGCCGAGCCAGACCATCGCGCCAAGCACCACAAAAGCCATGAGGCGGTGCGCCACGTGGATGGCGGTGAGCGCGGGAAAGGCGATCGCCTCACCGGCGCTGTTCATGCCCAGGTGGCGCCACAGCGCGAATCCTTCGCGGAAATCCATGCTCGGCCACCAGCTCCCCTGACAGGTGGGGAAGTCGCTGCAGGCCAGCACGGCGTAGTTGGTGCTGACCCAGCCACCCAGCGCGATCTGCAGCCACAACAGGCCGAACACTGCCACCAGCGCAGGGCGCAACCGCCCTGGCAACTCCACCCGGCCACTGGAGCCCGGTTCGGCCAGCCGGTAGCCCACCGCCTGCGCACGCAACAAGGCCAGCAAGCCCAGGCCACCGAGCAGATGCAGCGTGACGATGGCGGGGAACAGTTTCATGGTGACCGTGAGCGCACCGAAGGCGCCTTGCAGGCAGACCCACACGAGCGTCACCAGCGGCCACACGAACGACACCGAGAGGCGGCGCCGCTCCATCCAGCTCACCAGCGCCAACACCAGAATCAGAACACCCACGGCGGTCGCGAGGTAGCGGTGGATCATCTCGATCCAGGCCTTGGAGAACGTCACCGGGCCGGTGGGCATGGCGTCCTGCGCGGCGGCGATCGCCGTGCTCGCGCCCACCGGACTCACACTGCCGTAGCAGCCGGGCCAGTCGGGGCAACCGAGGCCCGAGTCGGTCAGGCGCGTGAAGGCTCCGAAGAGCACGAGGTCGAAGGTGAGGAAGAGCGTGACCAGTGTGAGCACGCGCAGGCGCTGAGCCGGCAATGCATGGCGGTTGCGCACCCACACCCAGGCCAAGGGCCCGAGCGCGATCACCACGCCCAGCAGCATGAGGCGCGCCACCGGGGCCAGGTCGTACAGCGGTTGGGTGTCCATGTCAGTGCACCAATGCCCAGGAACGTTCACGATGGAAAAGGTGCCAGCCAGACACACCGCGGAACTGGCTTTGCCAGGCCGCAGGTGTCACCCCCTTGAGGGGGTAGCGCAAAGCGCTGCGGGGGTGTTTCATGGTCTGCCCTCTTTGTCCCAGAAGGCAGAGGCTCGCAGCAGCCGGTCCAGATCGCGTTTGGCTTGCTTGGGATCGATGTTGGTCGGGAACCGCATCATCCAGTTGCCCAGCGGATCGACCACGTAGAGGTGGTCCTCGATCTTCTGGCCAGTCGCCGGCTGCAGCCAGGCCGACAGGGCCTGGGCGTCGATCTGCAACACCTGCGCGGCTGCGGTGGCCTGTTTCAGGGGTTCGGACAAGGGTGCGTCTCCGGTGCGCAGCCAGACCCAGTCCAGGCGCTCCTTTTCGCGGCCCAGCGTTTCACGCAGCTGGCGTTGCAACAGAAGGTGCTCCTGACAGGCCTCGTTGCAGGCGCTGTCGGCCACGCTGATCAGCAGCCACTGGTCCTTGAGCGCTGTCAATGGCACGGTCTGGCCGCGGGCATTGACCACCGTGATGGCAGGCAGCGGCCGCTGCGGATCGATCAGCTCGCCGTAGTTGCGCCGGCCTTCGGGTCGGATGACGTAATAGGTGAGGTACGAGGCCACCACCGGTGCCACACACACCAGCGCCAGGCCCAGCAGCTTCCAACGCCCCGCGCGCGCATTCACCACAGCCCCGGCGCCACCCTGGTCGAGCTGGGGCAGGCTGTGCACGGTGAGGGTCAGGGGTTCATCGGGCGTCTGTGCCATGGGAGATGCGCTTTCGGCGGGGAGAAATGAATTGAAACCAGAGATAGAGCAGACCCGCGAGGGCACACAAGCCAAACCACTGAAACGCATAGCCGTGGTGCTTGTCGACACCCACCGCCGCGCGCGGCCATTCGCGCAACAGTCCTTCGGGGGATGCGCCGGCTTGTTGCACGGACACGGCCAAGAGGTCGAGTCCGGTTTCCTGGGCAAAAGCGGCAAGGTCGATATTTTGCCGGATCGCACCCAGGCCCGCCTCGCCCAGCTGGTATAGCTTGCCCGGCGGCGGGGCCAAACGGCCCTCCACCTGAACCTCGCCCGAGGGCGTATCGATCGTCGGTACGCGGCTTCGGTCGGTGAAATCGCGCGGCACCCAGCCACGTTGCACCAGCACAGCGCGCTGGCTGCCCGCCAGCTTCAGCGGCGTGATCAGGTAGAAGCCGTTTCGGGCGGTCATCTGCCGGTTGTCCAGGAACACTGATGCGTCTTTCACCCACTGCCCTCTGAGCTGCACCGGGCGGTGCAAGCCCGCCATCGGATCGGTCGCCCGCAGCAGATCGTCCGTCTGCCAGGCTGGCAGGTCGGCGCGCTGGTTGATCTGGTCCTGCAAGGCGAGCTTCTGCCGGGCGCGGTCCAACTGCCAGAGGCCCAGCGACGCGGTGACTGCCATGGTGAACACAGTGGCTGCGGTGACGACGGCAAACCGCATGCGCGCAGACATCATGACCCTGCTCCCCTCCACGGACCGTTGTCCGGCGCAACACAGCGGAGTTCTCCCGCGTCGATAATTCGAGGCATGAAATATCTGGTCATCGTGGCATTCATTGCCATCATTGGAAGTCTGGCCGCGGCCCTGGTGTTCATGATGCGCGGTGGCCAGTCCGACGGAGATGATGCGCCTGACAGCCCGCCGCGCAAGAACCACATGGCCAGAGCGCTCGCGTTCCGGGTCGGGTTTTCCATCCTGTTGTTCGTGGTGGTGCTCATCAGCTATCTGATGGGTTGGATCCAGCCCACCGGCCTCCCATTGCAGCGCTGATCAAACGATCCACCCATCTCCGCTGCAGCAACAAAAAAGCGCCTGATGGCGCTTTTTTGTTGAGCCACCGGGGGTTGCTGAGCACCCCGGGAACCGCTCACAGCCAATAGACCAGGATGTAGAGGCCCAGCCACACCACGTCCACGAAGTGCCAGTACCAGGCAGCACCCTCGAAGCCGAAGTGGCGCTCCGGGGTGAAGTGGCCCTTTTGCAGGCGCAGGGTGATGAACAGTAGCATCAACATGCCCACGAACACGTGGAAACCGTGGAAGCCGGTAAGCAGGAAAAACGTGGAGCCGAAAATGCCCGAGGACAGCTTGAGGTTGAGGTCGGCGTAGGCGTGTGCGTACTCGTAACCCTGCACGAACAGGAACACCATGCCCAGAACCACGGTCATCCACATGAATGCGATGGTCTTGCCGCGGTTGCCCACTTGCAGCGCATGGTGGGCAATGGTCAGGGTGACGCCGGAAGTCAGCAGCAGCGCGGTGTTGATCGTGGGCAGCCAGAACGGTCCCATGGTCTGGAAGGGCTCGACGATGCCGCCGGGCGAAGCGGTGGCACCGGCCTGCATGCTCGGCCACACGGCCGAAAAGTCGGGCCAGATCAACGAGTTCTCGATGTTGCCCAGCGCCGGCACCGAGTGGACACGGGCCCACCAGAGCGCGGTGAAGAAGGCACCGAAGAACATCACCTCGGAGAAGATGAACCAACTCATGCTCCAGCGGAAGGAGAGGTCGATCTTGCGGCCGTACATGCCGCTTTCACTCTCGCCGACTGCTTCACGGAACCACTGGAACAGCACGATCAGCCAGAAGGCCATGCCGAAGGCGAGCGAATAAGCACCCCAGCCATGGCCGTTGATCCATTGCCCTGCGCCAAGAATGACGAAGAACAGGCCGATCGCCGCCATCACCGGGTGCCGCGAAGGGCCCGGAACGTAGTAGTAGGGCGTTGTGCCGTGGGATGCTGCTGACATGCTCACTCCAGTTTTCGCTTGTTTGAATATGAAAAATCGTTCGGATCAGGGGCAGACTTTCAGCCCACGACCCAGTTCACCAACAGGATCAGGGCCAGAACGAACAGAAACGCCATGCCCAAACCCACCCCAATCAGGTGCAAGGGCTTGAGCTTGGCAATGTCGTCCTGGTAATCGGCGTTGCGGCGCACGCCCAGGAAGCCCCACAGCACGGCCTTCACCGTTCCGACAAAGGAACCCTTGCGTTTGTGCAACGGCTCGGTCATACGGCACCCGCCGGCTTCAAGGCGGTCGGGGTCTCCACCTGCACCGCCACATCGTCCGGAGCCGCGGGCACCTTGCCGCCGACTTCAAAGAAGGTGTAGGACAAGGTGATCGTCGTCACGTCCTTGGGCAGGCGCGGGTCGATCACGAAGGCCACGGGCCATGCCTTCTTCTCGCCTGCCTGCAAGGTGTATTGCGTGAAGCAGAAGCACTCGAGCTTGTTAAAATGGGCCATGGCCTGCTTGGGCGCATAGCTCGGGATGGCCTGAGCCGCCATGGTGCGGTTCTGGATGTTCTGGAATTCGTACATCACCGTGGTCAACTCGCCAGGGTGCACCTGCAGAGAACGCACGGCTGGCTTGAAATGCCATGGTCCACGGCTGTTCACGTCGAACTCCACCGTGATGGTGCGACTGGTGTCAACCTGCGTGTTGGCCGCGGCCTTGGACGTGGCTCCAGGAATCTGGCGGTCGGACAGCGACAGGACGTTGATCCCGGTGGCTTCACAGATCGCGTTGTAGATGGGCACCAGCGCATAGCCAAATGCGAACATGCCCAGCGTGATCACGCCGAGCTTGCCCACCATCTTGAAGTTCTCTCTGCGCAGTCCCACGGTCTGGTTCCTGTATTCGGTGGTGCCCGGGGCGTCAGCCGCCCAGGAACACCATCTTGCCGACGAACCCGATGAAGAACACCAGGGCCACCGACGCCAGGATCAATCCCAGGCGCTGGTTGTGCTTCTTTTGTTCAGGTGTCATGTTGCGAGCCATGGCTGTTTCAGCCGATCACCTTGGTGGCGGTGGCGTCGAGCTTGGGTGGGTTCTCGAAGGTGTGGAACGGGGCCGGCGAAGGCACTTCCCACTCCAGACCTTCGGCACCTTCCCAAGGCTTTTGTGAAGCTTTTTCACCCTGGCCGCGCATTGCAGGCAGCGCCACGAAGAGGAAGAAATACACCTGTGCAATGCCGAAGCCGAATGCACCCACCGAGGCGACGGCGTTGAAGTCGGCGAACTGCATCGGGTAGTCGGCGTAGCGGCGCGGCATGCCGGCCAGCCCCAGGAAATGCATCGGGAAGAAGGTGATGTTGAACGAGATCATCGACCACCAGAAGTGGATCTTGCCGCGGGTCTCGCTGTACATCACGCCGGTCCACTTGGGCAGCCAGTAATAGATGCCGGAGAACATGGCGAACAGAGAACCGGCCACCAGCACGTAGTGGAAGTGAGCCACCACGTAGTAGGTGTCCTGCATCTGCGTGTCGATGGGGGCCACCGACAGGATCAGGCCGGTGAAGCCACCAATGGTGAACACGAAGATGAATCCCACGGCCCACAGCATCGGGGTCTCGAAGGTCATCGAACCCTTCCACATGGTCGCGATCCAGTTGAAGATCTTCACGCCCGTGGGCACGGCAATCAGCATGGTCGAGTACATGAAGAACAGCTGGCCCGTCACCGGCATGCCGGTGGTGAACATGTGGTGAGCCCACACGACGAAGGACAGGATGGCGATCGAGCCTGTGGCGTACACCATGGACGCGTAGCCGAACAGCTTCTTGCGCGAGAACGCGGGCACGACCTGGCTCACGATGCCGAAAGCCGGCAGGATCATGATGTAGACCTCGGGGTGGCCGAAGAACCAGAAGATGTGCTGGTACATCACCGGGTCACCGCCGCCGGCGGGGTTGAAGAAGCTGGTGCCGAAGTGGCGGTCGGTCAGCGTCATGGTGATGGCGCCGGCCAGCACGGGCATCACGGCGATCAGCAGGTAGGCGGTGATCAGCCAGGTCCAGCAGAACATGGGCATCTTCATCAGGGTCATGCCGGGGGCGCGCATGTTCAGGATGGTCACGATGATGTTGATCGAGCCCATGATGGACGAGGCGCCCAGGATGTGCATGGCGAAGATGCCGGCGTCCATCGAGGGGCCCATCTGCAGGGTCAGCGGCGCGTACAGCGTCCAGCCGGCAGCGGGAGCGCCGCCGGGCATGAAGAAGGAACCCACCAGCATGAGCGCGGCGGGAATCATCAGCCAGAAGCTGAAGTTGTTCATGCGGGCGAAGGCCATGTCGCCAGCGCCGATTTGCAGCGGGACCATCCAGTTCGCAAAACCCACAAAGGCCGGCATGATGGCGCCGAACACCATGATC
>JAZKHJ010000077.1:0-55164 GCA_040385485.1 Pseudomonadota bacterium
GCGGCGCACTTCCTCGGGCAGGCGCGGCTCGGCCTGCGAGACGCGGTTCTGCACGAGCTGCTGGGCCTTGTCTGGGTCGGTGCCGAGCTTGAAGGTGACGGTGAGCGTCATCACGCCGTCGGTGGTGGCCTGGCTGCCCATGTAGAGCATGCCTTCGACGCCGTTGATGGATTCCTCCAGCGGCGTGGCCACGGTTTCGGCGATCACTTTGGGGTTGGCACCCGGGTACTGGGCGCGCACCACCACCGAGGGCGGGGCCACATCGGGGTACTCGGAGATCGGCAGGCCGCGCAGCGCGACCAGGCCGGCGATCAGGATCAGCAGCGAGAGCACGCCCGCGAAGATCGGCCGATCGATGAAGAATTTCGATAGGTTCATGGTGTTCTTCTTTTCATTCGCAGGGCTCAGGACTTGGCCACGGCCACGGGTTTTTCGGGCGTCGTCGAGCGAGCGTTCATCGGCACGATCTCCGGTTGCACCACGTCACCGGGGCGCACGCGCTGCAGGCCGTTGACGACGATGCGCTCGCCGGGCTTGAGGCCACTGAGCACGGTGCGCAGGCCATCGACGGACGCGCCCAGCGTCACTTCGCGGTACTCGGTCTTGTCGCCTTCGCCCACCACCAGCACGTATTTCTTGTCCTGGTCGGTGCCGACGGCGCGCTCGCTCACCAGCAGGGTGCGCGCTGTCTTCGGCTGGCCCATGCGGATGCGTGCGAACTGCCCGGGCATCAGGCTGCCGTCCTTGTTGTCGAAGACGGCGCGCACGCGCACCGTGCCGCTGCGCGGGTCGACCTGGTTGTCGATCAGCTGCAACTGGCCGGCGTAGGGCGTGTCGCTCGTGGCCGAGGTGCCCATCTGCACGGGGATGCGTTCGACGGCAGGGCGCGCGCCGCCCGTGACGCCCTTGAGCGCACCGGTCACGGTTTTTTCGTCGGCGTCGAAGCTGGCGTAGATCGGGCTGACCGAGACCAGGGTGGTGAGCACGGGCGCGCCCGGGCCGGCGGCGATCAGGTTGCCCACGGTCACTTCGAGCCGGCCGATGCGCCCGGCCACCGGGGCACGCACTTTCGTGTAGCCCAGGCTCAGGCGCGTGGTCTGCAGTTGCGCCTGCGCCGCCTTGAGGTTGGCCTCGGCCTCGCGCAGCACGTTCTCGCGGTCGTCCAGCTCGCGCTGGGCGATCGCCTTGTCGTCCCACAGGCGGCGCGCCCGGGCGTGTTCGTTGCTGGCGTGGGTCACGCGGGCCTGGGCCGCCACGGTCTGCGCCTCGGCGCGCGCCACCTCGGCTTCATACGGTGCGGGGTCGATGGAGATCAGCAAGTCGCCCTTGGCCACGAGCGCGCCTTCGCGGAAATGCGTGGCCTGCACCACACCCGCGACGCGGGAGCGGATGTCCACGCGCTCGACCGCTTCCAGGCGGCCCGAAAACTCTTCCCAGGCGGCGATGTCGCTCTCGGTCACCGCGGCCACGGACACCGGCATGAGCGGTGGTGCACTGGGCGGCGAGCTGGCGCGGGCAACGCCGACGTCTCGCACGATTGCGGTTCCCGCGACGATGATGAGCGCCAGGACGGCGGCGGTGGGCCACCAGATGCGGTGCTGGAAAGCGGGCAGCTTGGACATGGTTTTTCCTTTTTGAGGGCGAGCGGGACCTCCCCCGGTGGGTGACCGGGGTTGGCAGTTCAGGGTGATGGGAAAGGGAGGCGGCGTCCGTCAGGACGGTGGCGGCGGCGTCGCGGCCTGGAAGAACGCACGGATGTGTTCGCGCACCTCGACGGCGCACGGACATTCCTCGGCGGGCAACTCGCTCAGCGAGTCGGGCCAGCCGGTGGTTGAAGGCAGCACACCGCTGTGCACGACGATGCCCGCTTCGCGCAGGCGCTCGGCGTAGGCCAGGGCCTCGTCGCGCATCGGGTCGTCGGCGCCGGTCAGGATCAGCGCCGGTGGCAGGCCGATGAGGCGCTGCGCGCGGCCGGGCACGGCATAGGGGTGTTCGGCGTCCATCGGGCCGCGCAGGTACTGCTGCCAGCCGTCCATCCACTTGCAGCCGGTGGCCTCGCCCATCGTTTTCCGCAGCGAGGCGGTGGCGTTGCACGGGTCCAGCATGGGGGCGACCAGGATCTGCCCGGCCAGCGGCGGGTGGGCACGGTCGCGCACCATCAGTGCCACCGCGGCCGCGAGGTTGCCACCGGCCTCTTCACCGGCGACGAAGAGGGGCGCCGTCGAGCCCGCCAGCTTGGTGCGTTGCTTGTACAGCCACTCCAGCGCCGCGTATCCGGCTTCCACCGCGTCGGGGAAACGGTGCGCGGGCGCCAGCGGGTAGGCCAGCGACGCAACCACCGCGCCCGAGCTGGCGAGCAGCTCGGCCAGGCAGGCGCCGCTGTCCAGGTCGCCCGAGACGAAGGCACCGCCGTGGAAGTGCAGCACCAGCGGCACCGCGCCGCCGCGCGGCTTTTTGCCCCAGACGCGCAGCTCCAGCGGTGGCTTGCCCGGCACCGACAGGGTCTGTGCCGGGGCCAACGGGGCGGAGGAAGAGGAAGTTGAAACCATGGACTGGACTATAGACACACCACTTCTGCGGATAAAGCCACCTCCAACCAGTTGTCTGTTTCCAATGCGTAAACAATCCGCCCATAAAACAGCAGAACAAGGAGTGAGGGCATGGACCAGATTCAATCGATACGCGTGTTCGTGCGGGTGGTGGAGGCCGGCACCTTCACCAAGGCGGCGGAGTCGCTGGACCTGCCCAAGGGCACCGTGACCAAGCTGGTGCAGCACCTGGAGGCGCGCCTGAAGGTCAAATTGCTCAACCGCACCACACGGCGGGTGACCGTCACGCCCGACGGCGCGGCCTACTACGAGCGAACGATTCGCGTGCTCAACGACCTCGACGACATCGAGGCCAGCATGACCAACGCGCAGGCCAGCCCGAGCGGACGCCTGCGGGTGGACGTGGGCACCTCGGTGGCGCGCGAGATCATCATCCCCGCGCTGGCCGATTTCTACCGCCGCTTCCCCGACATCCAGCTCGATCTGGGCGTGACCGACCGCTCGGTGGACCTGCTGGCCGACAACGTGGACTGCGTGATCCGGGGTGGCGAGTTGCTGGACCAGTCGCTGGTGGCGCGGCGCGTGGCCAACGTAGCGCTGATCACCGTCGCCTCACCCGCCTATCTCAAGTCGCATGGCACGCCCACGCACCCCGAGCAGCTGGAGAACGAGCACACCATGGTGAACTACTTCTCCACCCGCAACGGCCGGCCGTTCCCGAACGAGTTCGAGAAGGACGGCCAGATGCTGGAAATCTCAGGCCGGTACAAGCTCTCTGTGAACGAGAGCAACGCGATGACGGCAGCCGCGCTCGCCGGGCTGGGTGTGACGCAGATGGTGTCCTTCACCGCCATGCCCCTGATCGAGCGCGGCGAGCTGGTGCGGCTGTTGCCCGACTGGACCTGCCACACCATCCCGCTGTACGTGGTGTACCCGCCCAACCGGCACCTGAGCGCGAAGGTGCGGGCGTTTGTGGAATGGGTCGCGGATCTGTTCTCCCGGCATCCCCAGATGTCGCGTGGCTGAACGACATCGATTGGTGGGGGATGGTCATGTGTGTTGACGAACAGACTTCAAGGTGCGCGCTGGCCTAGAACGCAGTGCAAACTTTGAAAGGATGATCATGAACGCCGCATCGCAACTGAAGCCAGCGAACGAGCTGGCGAAAAACAACGGGGTCCGCTTCCCGAACGAAAGCGATGAATACCGTCAAGCCCGCGATGCGCTGCTTGCCGAAGAAATCGAACTGCGGCGCCATATCGAGCGGGTGGCGGAGCAACGACGCGCGCTGCCAGCGGGTGGGGCCGTGACGAAAAATTACGCCTTCATCGGGGAGCGCGGCCACGTCAACTTCGCCGACCTGTTTGGCGACAAACCAACGCTGGCGGTCTACAGCTATATGTATGGGCCGCAGCGCGAGAAGCCTTGCCCTATGTGCACTTCGCTGATGGCTGCCTGGGACGGTGAAGCGCCCGATGTGGAGCAGCGCATGGCGCTCGTCATGGTGGCGCGTTCACCGATCGAGCGCCTGCTGGAAGTCAAGCGTCAGCGCGGCTGGCGCAACCTGCGGTTGTATTCGGACGTTGATGGAGACTTCACCCGCGACTACGTCAGCGCTGACGACGCGGACGAGCCGGCGTTCAATGTCTTCACGCGGCGAGACGGCAGCATCCGCCACTTCTGGAGCGCCGAGATGGGTGGCAGCACCGCCGACCCCGGCCAGGACCCGCGCGGTGCGCCGGACCTGATGCCGCTGTGGAACATTCTGGACTGCACGCCCGAAGGTCGTGGGACGGACTGGTATCCCAAGCTCACATACGACCGGTGATTCGACCGGTGATGCATCCGGCTGCCGCTCAGCCTTGTTCGCGCTTCAGGGCTTGATGTAGGCAAAGCCCTGCTTCTGCAGTTTGGCGATCCGGACCACGCCCGAGGGCGTGAAATCGGCTTCCTGGATGAACTGCTCCTTCTTGAGGTCGCGGTTCTTCAGCGTGATCTCGCAGATCTCGAAGCTGACGCCTCGGCTCTTGAGGGCCGACACCAGCGGCGCGAACTCGGTGCCATTGGCCGCCTTGGCCCCCTCCATCAGCATGTCCACGCCCTCGGCGTGGGTGACGATGGTGATCTTCGCCTTGGGATCGGTGTCGAGGTGGTTGCGAACGTTGCGCAGGCCTTTGAGACCTTGCGCAACCGTGTTGTCGAAGTGGTAGACGACGGCGTCCTGGGCCGAGACGGCGCCTGCGGCGAGAGCCAGGGTGAGGGTGGCGAGCAATGAGTTGAGGCGCATGGGTTTCTCCAGGGTTGGGTTGGCGGCTGGCTCGACGATGTTCACGGCTGTGCGGTCAAGCGTGCCAATACCGTCACGCTCTTGACCCGCTGAGCCTTCGCCTTGAGGCATTCAAGGTGTTTCAAGCATCGGTTCGGAACTATGCTTGCCACTGTACCGGGTATCGGAGGCCTGTTCTGGCCCCCCGCCCATTTGCGTGTATGCGAGCCTGGAGGGGTTTATGGCGAGTGATTTGGACACCGTGCGGGTGCTTCGGGCTTTGTTCAACGACATGCCTCGCGCGCCGCAGGGCCTTTCGGGCCTGGAGCTGATGGCGTGGATCAAGTCGTCGATGACCGACTTTGAGGGCGGTGAGATGGCCTACATGATCGAGCACATCACCCGCAATTCCATGCTCGACATCGTGCTGCACATGCGCGAATCGGGGCACCTGCAGGACGACGCGGCGTTCGATGAAACCGTGGCCCTGATCTCCACCGAAGAAGGCCGTCGCACCTTCCGCGACCGTTGCATCAACGCCCAGAAGACGGTGGACGCAACCGAGCGCTTGCTCAAGCGGGCACGCCGGTCCACGCCGGCCGATCAGGCGCTGTTTGTGGCGGATCCGCAGGAGATCGAGCGCTTCGTCAGCGGCCAGGCCAGTGGCCCCGGTCCTCTGTTTGCCGAATTCGCTGCGCGCGAGGAAGTGCGCGAGATCGGTGTTTTTGACCAGGCCCCGGTGCACGTGCATGAATTTGCCTGGGGCTTCGTGGTGGAGCAGCAGAGCGCGTGGAACGTGTACGTGGCCGAGGTCTGGCGCCATGGCACGGTGGGCTACTTCGACCGGTTTCTCAACGCCTGGAAGCTCGAATCCGCCCGACCTCTGGACGATGCCGGCTCGGCCCCCGAGGTGCCTTCCGGGCTGCTGGTGGACGACGGCATCAGCAGCTTCAGCAGCCTGAGCTTCGAGCTCGAACCTGGCGCGTCGGTGCCGCAGGTGCGCCGCTGGCTGGGCGAAGCTTTCATCGGCCGCATGCTCCCTCGCATGGCGGCCAAGGCGCTCGACGACACCTACGATTTTCCGGCGAGCGACCCGGCCAACTGAGCGGGTTCGCGGTAGCTTTGTACTGAGGAGCCTTGGATCTTGATGCTTGGTCACGGCCATGAAAAAGCCCGCCGAACTTCAGGTGCGGCGGGCTTCGATGGTCAGGCATTGCGGCTCAGGCCGCGCGCCTCACAAGCCGAGGTTGCGACCGAACAGGCCGATGACGCCCACGATGATCAGGTAGAAGGCAACGATGTAGTTCAGCATGCGCGGCATGATGAGGATCAGGATGCCGGCGATGAGGGCCACCAGGGGGCCGATGCTCAGGTGAAGGTTCATGGCGGTTCTTCTTGAAAGAGGGTCGTGCTGGCGCCGCAGAGATTGCGGCGCACCAGCCCGAGCATTTCATCATGTCGGGCCGGCCGCGACGGCGTCTGTGCGACGCCATACACACCGTGCGGGCCTCACACGCTCACGGCACGCGCTACCGTTCGCGGAATGCGGGGGTTTGTGCGAAGGCCAGGCCTCCACTTTGCGTTCGCTGGTAGTTGGCCTCGCTGACCTGGGGGCTGCTGCGCCACTTGCGTACCACGTGGATGCTGCTGAGTCGGTCGACCAGACTCAGGCGCGGATAGACCGCGGACAACACCAGGAGAGCGGCTTCCTTGGGCGTGAGGTTTTCGCGCAGCGCCGTTGACAGTACCTCTTCGCGAAAAGCGGGGTTCAGTTCGGAGGTCGCGATGCCCAGTTCGAGCAGGGCGGCGTTGAAGGAGCGGTGGTACCAGAATTTTTTGAACATACCGTCAGTAGATGCCCGAAACACGCGTCGGTTCCATCGTTGACAGGTAACGGAATGGTTAAGCTGTGCCAGCGAATCACAATCAGAAAAATGCGTGACCGCAGGCAACACAAACCAGCCGTTTCACCGCCTCATAGCCGACTGCGCAGTTCCGTCTTGAGTACCTTGCCGTAGTTGTTCTTGGGCAGCTCGTTCACCAGCACATAACGCTTGGGCCGTTTGAAGCGCGCCATTTGCGCCAGGCAGTGCGCATCCAGCTGCTCGGTGGTCACGCTCGCACGGGATTGAGCGACCACAAAAGCCACCACCACCTCGCCCCACTCGGCGTCTGGCGCACCCACCACCGCCACCTCGGCCACACCCGGTGCGGTCAGCAGCACCTCTTCGACCTCGCGTGGGTAGATGTTGGAGCCGCCACTGATGATGAGGTCCTTGCTGCGGTCCTTGAGGGTGAGGAAGCCATCGGCGTCCAGGCAGCCCACGTCGCCGGTGAAGAGCCAGCCGTTGCGCACGGCGGCGGCCGAGGCCTCGGGGTTGAGCCAGTAGCCGGCCATCACGCTGTCGCCCTTGATGAGCACCTCACCCACCTCACCCGTGGGCAGGCTGCGGCCCTCGGTGTCGGCCACACGCACCTGCACTGGTGTCTGCGCCACACCGACCGAGGCCATGCGCTCGGCCCAGCGCGGGTGCGTGGTGTCGGCGAGTTGCTGGCGCGAGAGCGCGGTGCCCACCATGGGTGTCTCGCCCTGGCCGTAGATCTGCACGAAGCGCGGGCCCATCACGCGCAAGGCGCGTGCGATGTCGGCCGCGTACATGGGAGCGCCGCCATACACGATGGTCTTGAAGGCGCGTGCCGAATCGTCAATGGACAGGCCGTGCTGCTCGGCGTGGTCCACCAGGCGTTTGACGATGGTGGGCGCGGCAAAGGTGGAGAGCGGCCCGAGGGCCTCGCCCAATGCGTACAGCTCGGCCGGGTCCACACCGCCAGACGCCGGCACCACATGGCGAGCACCGGCCATGAGGTGCGGGATGGCGTAGATACCCGCGCCGTGCGACATGGGCGCGGCGTAGGCGATCACGTCATCGGCCAACACCGGGTCCACGTCGACAAAATAGGTCAGCCCCATGGTCATGAGGTTGCGGTGCGTGAGCATCACGCCCTTGGGGCGGCCGGTGGTGCCGCTCGTGTAGAACAACCAGGCCACGTCCTGCGCATCGCGCTCGATCACCGGCACCGCCCACGCATCGCTCACGGGCGCGAGCAGACCGTCGCAGGCGGCGGACGCCACATCGATCTGCTGCTCCAGCCCGGCCAGCGGCTCGGGGGCCACATCGTGCGTGACGAAGCCCCAGCGCGCGCCGGCGTTGGCCACGATCCACTCGGCCTCGCGCGGGTGCAGCTTGGCGTTCACCGGCACCACCACCAGCCCGGCCCACCAGGCGGCCCAGAGGATCTCCAGGTAGCGCGGGTGGTTGTGCATGAACAGCACCACGCGGTCGCCCGGCACCAGACCGGCGGCCACCATGCGTTGCGCGAGACCCGCGCTGCGGTGCGCCCACTGGCCGTGGGTGGCCCAGGCTTGGGTGCCGTGGAGGATGGCGGGGCGGTCGGGGGTCTGGCGCGCGTGGCGCAGCAACAAATGCACGAGGCTCATCGGTGTCTCCGGATCATGGGTGCGCTGGAGCACAGACCTTACACGCAGCGCCGGGTAGCGTGAGTGCATTGAAGCGCGCATGTCGTTCAGCGCAGACAAAGGAAAACCATGAAACAACCATCTCTCTTTCTCGCCCGCACTGCCTTGGTGGCGGCCTGCGCCTTGTCCACCGCGGGCGCCTGGGCCCAGACCACCTATGAACAGGACCGCGCCGCCTGCATGCGCAGCGACTCGCAGCACGAGCGCACCAGTTGCTTGCGCGAGGCCGCCGCGGTGCGCGACCAGAGCAAGAAGCGCATGCCCATGACGGGCGATACGCCAGAGTCGCGCATGCAGAACGCCATGAGGCGTTGCACCGAGCTGCCGCCCGAGAACAAGGCCACCTGCGAGCGCATGGTGCGAGGCGAAGGCACCGTGAGTGGATCGGTGGAGGGTGGTGGCGTGATCCGCGAGCTGGTCACACCGGTGCCGGCGATCCCGCCGATGCAGCCCATGCCACCTGCGCAACCGATGCCGCCCATGGCTCCCCCGCAGCCGATGCAACCCATGCAGCCGATGCCTGGTGCGCCGGTGGTGCGCTAAACGCGCAAGCCTGCAGCGCGCAGGAACGCGCTGTTCTCTGCAGCGGTGCCCACTGTCACGCGGATGCAGCCTTGCAGCCCATGCAGGCTGTCCTGTCGGCGCACCAGCACACCTTGCGCGAGCAAGTCCGCATGGGCTGCGGCCGCGTCGGGTGTGCGGATCAGCAGGAAGTTGGCATGTGAAGGCAGCACCTGCCATGTGGGGTGTGCCTGCAGCGCTGTGGCCATGCGCTCGCGCTCATGCAGCGTGATCGACACGCGCTCCTGCACGTAGCCCGCATGGTCCAGCGCCACTTGTGCACACACCGTCTGCATCAGCGACACACCAAACGGCGGCACCAGCTTGCGCAACTGCCGCGCCACCGCGTCTGAAGTCAGCGCATAACCCAGCCTCACACCCGCCAGCCCCCAGGCTTTGGAGAAGGTGCGCAGCAGCACCACGTGTTCATGTCGCCGGGCGAGCGCGCGTGCATCGTCGGGCGCGAAGTGGTGATAGGCCTCGTCCACCACCAGCAGCCAACCCGGGCAGGCCACTGCCAGGCGCTCCAGTTCGTCCAACGCGCAAAGCGAGCCAGTGGGTGCATGCGGGCGCGGGATGTAGATGACGCCGTGCGGACCCTCGCCCGTGGCCGTGCCCAGCGCCGCGATCACCGCATCCATGTCCAGCGACGTGTCGGCACGCAAGGGCACCTCGGTCAGCGACGCGCCGAGCAGCTTCGCATCAAGCGCATACAGCGCGAAATTGGGTGTGACCGTGATCACCCGCCCACCCAGCGCACACAGCTGGATCAGCAAGGCAATCAACACATTGCTGCCGGTGGTGACCACCGTGCCCGAGGCCGACCAACCGTCATGCGCTGCGATCGCATCGCTCAAGGTCTCGGCGTTGAGATCGGTGTAACGGTGCCACGGCACGTGGCGCAGCCGCTCCAGCACGATCGCCTTCAGTTCGTCGGGAAAGTCGGCGAACGACTCGTTCTGGTCGAGTTTGATCGGGGCGTTGACGGGGGTGAAGGGGTAGTCCGGGCTGTTGAGCACGGCGGGGCGGATGGGGAGGGTCATGGACGGATTGTCGGATGACCCGCCGTATCAAGCCCGGGAACGCGGCATGTCAGTCCTCCGCGTCACTCTCCCGAGGCGCCGTCAGCGTGAGCAGGATGTCCGCATACCACGCGCAATTCAGGCCAAGCGATTCGTCCAGCACCAGATCCCGGTCGCCCATGTCCATGCGCGACGAGTGCACGCCCAGCAGTTTCCAGGGCAGGGCGGCGGTCTGGGCTTCGGGGGAGGCGTCGCGCATCACCACGGCGGCTCCGCTGGTGCCGCGGTGGGTGCGGGCGTCGGTCAGAAAGTAGCCGTTGCCCTGGAAGCGGATGCCGTAGGGCGAGGCAATGACCGCGTGGCGCAGCACTGGCAGGTGGTGCAGGGCGTCGTGAAAGCCGAGCGGGAAGCCCACCACCAGCAGCGATTCGCCGGGGTGCACTTCGTCGAAGTTGGTCGACAGGTGGGCCGGGCTGAAGGCGCGGATCACCGACTCGTCGGGCAGCGCGCTGCGGTCGAGTTCGATCACGGCCACATCGATCTCGCCGCCGCTGTCGCGGCCCTGGTGCCACACGGCCTCGCCTTCGTTGTAGAGCAGCATCGAAAAGCCGGTGGAGCGGGTGAGGTTGGCGGCGTCCAGGTGCAGCTCGATCTCCAGCCGGTCGGGGAAATGTTGCGTGTCTTCGTCGATCACCACGTGGCGGCTGGTCACGAGGAACAGGCGGTCGTCGCGCTCGAAGAAGAAGCCGCTGGCGTTGGTCAGGGGCTGCTTGCCGTGGAAGGTGGACACACGCGGCGCCGCGAGGAACAGCGGGTCAACGGGCGCGGTGATGGGCGCGGTGTTGTCGCCGACTGCGTTGCCGGTGGTGGGTGCGCTCATCGGCGGGGGTTCGGGGTAGATCGGAGGACGGTTCATGGTTTGAGTGTCGCACCCTTCATGGTTTCCCGCGCGTTGCCCACGAGGCGCTGCGTCTGGCCGACCACCTGCCGTTTCACGCCCGAGAGGCGCCAGCGTGTGCTGCCGGTGACCTGGCCATAGCGCTCCTCGAGCGAGCCGAGTGTCAGCTTGATCGTGCCCAGCAGTTGATCCTTGTTCATGCGTGTGCCTCGGAAGGGAGTTTGAACGGGTTGAAGAAGAAGGGGAGTGTGAAGAACGGGTTGGGGCGGGCCGGTGCGGGGCGCGTGGTCGACGCAGCGGGCTTCCTGGTGCCACCGAACTGCCGCGACACGAAGGCCCAGACCATGCGGGAGGCGTCGGGACCCTGCGCATCGCTGTAGGGCTGGTTGGCTGCGCCGCCGCTCCAGGCGTGGCCGAGCTGGTCCACGTCGATCAAGGTCACGGCGGTGCGGCCCCGGTGTTTGAAGTCGGTCACGTGCATGGGGTGGCGCTGGCCACGCTGCTGGCTGCGCCGGGTGCCCGCGGCGGCACCGCCTGCGAGGGCCCACACCCCGGCGGCGGCGGCGCCGTTGCTGGCGGCCACCACGGCGTCGCGCCCACCCTGGATCACCAGCAGCGGCGGCAGGGGCAGCAGCGTCTGTCCGGGCGCGGGCGACCACGGCGCGGGCAGGCGGTGCCCGCGCATGGCCGCCAGCGCGGTGGCGGTGGAATCGGCCGCGCCCGGCCCGATGCCCGAGTGCATCACCACGGCCTTGAAGCGCGCGGGATGCCTCGATGCGATCAGCGCGGCCATGCTCGCGCCGGCCGACAAGCCGGCCAGCGCCACGCGGGCGCGGTCCACCGGTTGCAGCAGGCAGACCTGATCGACGGCGGCGAGGATCAAGGCCACCTCAGCGTGTGCGCGCCCGCTGCGTGTGTCAAACCAGTTCCAGCAACGCTGCGCACTGGCCAGGCGGTCTTGTTCGGGGTAGAGCACCAGAAAACGCTCGCGCCGGGCGAGCGCATTCATGCGTGTGCTCAGTGCAAAGCCGGCGGCGTCCTGACCGCAGCCATGCAGCATCACCAGCAGCGGCAGGCGCTCGCCAGCTTGCAGGTCGGGTGGACGGTAAAGGCGATAACGGCGTGCGCCACCCGGCCCGATGGCCATGCCGCTGAGCCAGTCGCCGGGCGTGGCCGGTGGCTGCTTGGCCTTGGCTTTGACCTGCTTGACCACGGCTTTTGCGGTGCGCGTCTGGGCGCGCCGCGTGTTGCGGGTGAGTGTGGCGAGGTTGCGGTTGAACACCTTCACCCAGCTGGACGCCACCGTGCGCTTGGCCATGGTGGTGGCCCCTCAGGCTTTCAGAAACGCCAGCAGGTCTTTGGCCAGGCGCTGTTTGTGGCTGACAAACAGGCCGTGGGGTGCACCTTCGTATTCGACCAGCTGCGCGCCGGCAATGGCGGGCGCGGCCAGGCGGCTGGAGGCCGCGATCGGCACGGTCTTGTCGTCGGTGCCGTGGATCAACAGGGTGGGCACGTCAAACGCCGCCAGGTCGGGGCGGAAATCGGTGCTGGAGAACGCGCGCATGCAGGCCACGGTGGGACGCAGGCCAGCCTGCATGGCGATGTTGTGCGCCCAGCGCAGGGTTTCGTCGCTGACGCGGCTGTCGGGTGAGCCCAGACCGAAAAAGTCGCGGAAGAAGCCGGTGAAGAACTTCGCACGGTCGTCGGCCAGGGCCTTGGCCGTCTTGTCGAAGGCGGACGCTTCCGCGCCGGTGGGGTTGTCGGCGGTCTTCAGGCGAAACGGCAGCACCGAGGAGATCAGCGCGGTTTTCGCCACGTTCTTGCCGCTGTGGCGCGACATGTAGCGGGCCACCTCGCCACCGCCCATGGAGAAGCCCACCAGCGTGGCGTCCTGCACGTCCAGCTGCTCCATCACTTCCCACAGGTCGTCGGCCAGGGTGTCGTAGTCGTAGCCGTTCCAGGGTTGTGACGAGCGGCCGAAGCCGCGCCGGTCGTAGGCGATGACGCGGTGCCCTGCCTCGACCAGCGAGACGGCCAGGTCGTCCCAGGAGTCGGCGCTCAGGGGCCATCCGTGGATGAGCACGACCGGGCTGCCTTCCCCCCAGTCCTTGAGGTACAGCGATGTCTGGTCGGCGGTGGTGATGCGGTGCATGATTTTTGTGGAGGCGTTGAGACCGATGGGTGACAGCTTCCAGTGTCAGAAGCGCGCCGATGGCCGTCTGTACGACACCGCACGCAGGAGCCCGACCGCGGATCAGGTTCCGCTGCGCAGCAACATCGCCGGGTTCAGCCGCATCTGCGCCAGCAGATAGCGCGCACCCAGCCCCAGGCTCACTGTGCTCACGCCGATGGCGGTGAGTGCGCCGGTCCAGTACAGGCCCATCGGGTCGAGGTCGAGCCGCCAACGCAGCAGGCCGGTGGCCAGTGCGCTGCCGGCCAGCGTGGCAAAACCGGCCGTCACCACCGCGAGCAGCAGGTATTCCCAATACAGCACACGCCGCAGGCTCGAGAGGCGCGCGCCCACCGCGTGCATCACCGTGGCCTCGAACACCTGGCGCGCGCGGCTGCTGGCCACCACGCTGGCGAGCACCAGCAGGCTGGCCGCCAGGCACACACCAGCCACCACCGCCAGCCCGCTGCTGGCGCGGCCCATGAGCGCGCGCGTTTCGCGCAACAGCGATTCGGTGCGCACGGTGGCGATGTTGGGTGCGGCGGCTGCCAGTTGGTCTTGCGCCCGCAGGGCTTCGTCGGGGTCGAGCCAGGCGGCGCCCACGTGGCGTGTGATGTGGGGGTCGAGCACGCCGTCGCTGAAGATGCCTTCCAGCCACAGGCGCGCCTGAAGCCGCTGCTGGCTGTAGATGGCGGTCAGCTCGGCCTGAACCGGTGCGCCCAGGATGTCGAAGGTGAGGCGATCGCCCACTTTCAGACCGAGCTGGTCGGCCTCACGGTCTTCCATGGCCACCAGGGGCGCGCCGGTGTGGTTGGCTGGCCACCAGGCACCGTCGCGGATCACCACGTCGTCGATGTTGCCGGCGCGGTTGCTGAACTTCTGCTCGTCGCGCGCTTCGCGCACGCGTTGGCCATCGTCGCTGTCGCGCAGCGCTTCGCCGTTCACCTCGATGAGGCGGCCCAGCACCAGCGGCGCGGTGGTGAGCTGGCGAAGGCTGGGCTGCGTGTTCAATGTGTCCTGGAGCAGCGGGATCTGGTCGGTCTGCACGTCGTAGAACACCAGGGCCGGCGCGTTCATGGGCACGGTTTCGTTCACCGCGCGCAGGAGCGAGGTGACCACCAGCGTGCAGGCCACCAGCAGCGTGAGCGCGGCGCCCAGAGAAAGCAAGGCGGCGCGCAGTGGCGAATCGCTGCGTTGCAGGCCGGCCATGGCCAGGCGCAGTTCAAACGGCAACTGTGCACCCGGGCGGTTGAGCTGGCGGCGGGCCAGGCCGCGCAGCAGGCGTGTCACGCCCTCGAGAACGACCAGCAGCAGCACCGTGGCCACCACGAAGGCCAGGCCAAAACGGGCATCGGGCACGCTGGCCACCACCAGCGCGCCCACCACCGCGGCCACGCCGCCGGTGAGCCACCACACGCGTCTGGGCGTTTTCAGCGTGTTGCCGTCGATGCCGCGAAACAGCGCGGCCGGCGAGACCGACAGCGCGCGACCCAGCGCGGGCAGCGCGAAGGTGAGCGCGGTGAGCACGCCGAAGCACAGGCCCACCAGCGAGGGCAGCCACAGCCCCATGAGCAGCGGCGCCAGCGGCAGCCGCTGCGCCGCGGCCAGCGTGCCGCCCAAGGCCAGCGCGTTGCCGATCACCACGCCGCCCAGACTGGAGAGCAGCGCCAGCATCAGGATCTGCAGCAGCACCAGCGCGGCCAGGTGGCCATCGCGCAGACCCACGGCGCGCAGCGTGGCCAGCGTGCCGAGCTTGCCTTGCAGGTAGGCCTGCACGCTGTTGAACACCCCCAGTCCGCCAATGAACAGGGCCGAGAAGCCAATGAGCAGCAGACCCGAGCCGATCTGGCCGAGCACCTCGGCCATGCGGTCGCTGCGCTCGTCAAAGGTGGTGACTTCGGCCGCCAGATCCGGGAACGCCGCGATGAACGCGTCGCGCCAATCGGCGGGCTGCGGGGTGCGCACGCGGTAGTGGTACTCCACGCGGCTGAGCGGTTGCACCAGTCCGGTGGCGGCCAGGGCACCGTCGGCCACCAGCACCGGTGCGCCGCCCCAGTCGGCGCGCAGGCTGCGGTCGGGCTGGCGCACCACCACGGCGCGCACCTCCAGGCTGAGGTTGCCCACCTCCACCCTGTCGCCAGGTTTGAGGTCGAGGCGCTGGGCCAGCGTGGCGTCCAGCGCAGCGCCCCACACGCCGTTGATCTCGGTCAGCGCAGCAGCCAGCGGCCCGGCCGGGGCGAGTTCCACCGTGCCGTACAGCGGGTAGCGCTCGTCGGCGCTCTGCAGTTCGATCAACTGCGCACGGCCGTCGGGTGCGCGCAGCATGGTGCGCAGCTCCACCAGCCGCGAGACCGTGCCGCGCTCGTTCATCCAGGCCATCACCTCGGGCGCCAATGACTCGGTCTGCTCCACCTCCAGGTCACCGCCAAAGAGCAGGCGCGCATCGCTTTGCAGCGCGCCGGCCACCTGGCGGTACAGCCCGCCGCCGGCCGTGACCAGGGCCACCCCCAGCACGAGGCAGGCGCAGAAGATCCACAGGTGCCGGCCACTGGCGCGCAGGTCGCGCCAGGCCAGGCTAAACAGGAACCGCATCGGCCGCCTGCCCCGTGGTCATGGTGGCGCTCAGGTGGCCGTCGTGCAGCCGCAGCACACGGTCGCAGCGGGCGGCAAAGTCGGGGTCGTGCGTTACCAGCACCAGTGTGGTGCCGGCCTCCCGATTGAGTTCGAACAGCAGGTCGCGGATGGCCTCGCCGGTGTGGTCGTCCAGGTTGCCGGTGGGCTCGTCGGCCAGCAACAGGCGCGGGCGGTGCACCAGCGCCCGGGCAATCGCCACGCGCTGCTGTTCACCGCCAGAGAGTTGGCTGGGGTAGTGGTCCTGTCGCGCGCCCAGGCCGACGCGCTGCAGCAAAGCAGTGGCGCGGCTGTGGGCGTCGCGTTGTCCGGCCATCTGCAGCGGCAGGGCCACGTTGTCCAGCGCGCTCAGGCTGGGCAGCAGGTGGAACGACTGGAATACGATGCCGATGCGGTCGCGCCGCATGTCGGCCAGCGTGTCGGCGTCCATGCCACCGAGTTCGGCACCGTCGATGGCGATGCGCCCACTGGCCGGGCGCTCCAGGCCAGACAGCAGCAGCAGCAGGGACGTTTTTCCCGAGCCCGAAGGCCCGGTGATGGCGATGCGCTGGCCGGCGGCCACCGAGAGGTTCACCGAGCGCAGCACGTCGATGCGTGCCGAGCCCAGCTGGTAGTGCATGGACACGTCTGAAATTTCGATCATGCGGGGTGAGGTCACACTCAAAGGCAAAGGTTCAGTATGCCCAGCGGGCCGAAAAGCCGCATGGAGCAGGACTTTTTGCGCGCCGCAAGTCCGGGATGTTGTGCTCTCGTGACGCGCACGCGACCCTGGCACCCTACACTGGGTAGGGTAGCTGCAACAGAATGTTGTGCGGGGTCCTGTGGTTTCCTGATGGTCTGACAACACGTTCCTATGACACATGGCGCAAGCCCACTGATGGCCGGCGAACAGGGGAGAGGCGATCTGCGCGGCGGATGGCGAGGCCGTGCGTGGCGCTGTGCCGCTGCCGTGGTGTTGCTGGCGCTGGCCGCCTGTGGGGAGCCGGTCCTGCCGCCGCTCACCGTGGGCATGAACCCCTGGGTGGGTTACGACCCGCTGGTGCTCGCGCGCGACCGCGGCCTGGCCGACCCGCGCCGGCTGCGCGTGGTGGAGTTGCCCTCCGGATCGGAGACGCTGCGCCACCTGCGCAACGGTCTGCTCGATGCCGCCACGCTCACGCTCGACGAAGTCTTGCGGCTCGCCGACAGCGGCGTGGAGGTGCGCATCGTGGCCATGCTCGATGCGTCCAACGGTGGCGATGCCGTGGTGGCCGCGCCGCGCATCAGCTCGCCGGCGCAACTCAAGGGCGAGTTCATCGCGGTGGAAGATTCGGCCGTGGGGTCCTTGCTGCTGCACCGCATGTTGAAGAAGGCGGGTCTGAGCCGGGCCGACGTGAAGGTGGTCAACCTGGAGGTGACTGAGCACCTGGGGGCCTTGCAGAACGCCCGTGTGGGCGCGGCCGTGACCTACGAGCCACTGGCCGGGGCGATGGCGCAAGCCGGCTACCGGCGCATCTTTGACAGCAGCGAGATTCCCGGCGAAATCCTGGACGTGCTGGTGGTGCGCAAGGACGTGCTGGAGCAACGCCCCGCCGACGTCGATGCACTGCTGGGGGCCTGGTACGCCGGCCTGCATGTGTTCCAGCTCGACACGCCCGGCGCTGCCGAGTCGCTGGCCCAAGGCACCGATCTCTCACCGTCGGACTACCTGGCGGTGCTGGGCGGTTTGCTTTTTTATTCCCGGGAGGCGTCCGAGCGCGAACTCTCGGGCAACCCGCCAGCGCTGGCGGCGCAGGCACACGACGTGGTGAGCACACTGACCGAGGTCGGACTGCTGCGTCAGCCACCGCATTGGGACGAGCTGATCGATGGTGCACCCATGCGCCGCTTTCAGGCCAGCAGGCAGGCGTCGCAGTGATGAAGCTGTCGTCCCGCCTCACCCTGCCGGGTCGCTGGCTCATGCCCTTGATGCTGGTGTTGTTTGCGCTCACGGCGTCCACCATCAACTACGTCGTGCAGGTGCGCCAGGTGGGCGCGCAGGTGCTCGACCAGGAGACCCGGCGGTTGCGCGAGCGCCTGAGTGTCGAGCAGAGCCGCCTGAGCGTTCAGTCGGGCATGGACAACCAGGTTCTGGTGCGAAGGCTGGTGGGTGGCATGGGGCTGTACAGCGGCATGCAGCACACCTGGCTGCTGCAGCCCAACGGTCTGGTGCAGGCATCGCTGGTGCGCGCCGACATTGGGCAACCGTTCGGTGAAGTGCTCCGGCAACGCGCCGATCTCACTGGCGTGAGCGGCATGGTGTTCAACGGCCCATCGGACGTGGCCATCACCATGGTTCACCTGGCGGCCACGCAGCAACTGGTGGGCGTGGTGCCGTTCACCACGGGTCGGCGCCTGATCGCTGTGGTCGATCTGGCCCTGCCCCAGGCCCAACGGCATGCAGGCATGCAGCAGGAAGCCCTGCGCGAAGGCCTGCTGTTGCTGGGCCTGACGATCCTGCTGGCGCTGGTGGTGCATCTGGTGTGGTTTCGCCGCGCCCGGCGCCTGGCCCGAGCCCTCCAGCGGATGGGCGAAGGAGAGTTGCAGGCCCGCGCCGGACTGCACGGACACGACGAACTCGCCATGATCGGCACCGAGGCCGACCGCATGGCCGAGCGCTTGCTGAGCGGGCAGGCACGGCTGCGGCACCTGGTCGATCTGGTCGACCGTTCGCCCGTGGTGGTGGTGGAGTGGCGCAACGAGCCCGGTTGGCCGGTGAGCTATGTCAGCCAGTCGGTGGCCCAGTGGGGCTACCAGCCTGCAGAGCTGTTGCACGGCGAATTGACCTACGCAAAACTCATCCACCCGGAAGACATTGAACGCGTGACGATCGAGGCCGCCCGCTACTTCAAGGACGGGCCCGACGAGCACCGCCAGGAATACCGGCTGCGCTGCGCCGACGGGGGCTGGGTCTGGGTTGATGACCGCACCACGCTGACCCGTGACGAGCATGGCGTCATCACCGACATCAGCGGGATCCTGCTTGACATCACGGTGCAGAAAGAAGCCCACCTCGCGCAGCAGGAGCAGGCCGAGTTCCTGCGCCTGTTCTACGAACTGCCCTTCATCGGCATGGCGATTTCCGCACCGGGCTCCACGCGTTGGCTGCAGGTCAACAGCCACCTGTGCGCGATCCTGGGTTATTCACGCGAAGAGCTCACGCGCATGACCTGGGCCGAGATGACGCCCCAGCCCGATCTGGACCAGAACCTGGCCTTGCGCGACAAGATGCTGGCCAATGGCACCGACAACTACTCGATGCGCAAGCGCTTCGTGCGCAAGGACGGCAGCTTCGTGCACACCGAGATCGATGTGCGTGCGGTGCGCCACCCCGACGGCACGCTCAAGCACCTGTTCGCCACCATCAAGGACATCTCCGAGCGGCTGCAGGCCGAAGCGGCCATCGCCAAGCAGAGGGACCTGCTGGAACTGGCCGAGTCCATGGCCGGACTCGGCAGCTGGGTCTACGACACTCAGAGCCAGAGCATCTGGTGGTCGCGCCAGATGTACAGCAACTTCGGTCGCGACCCGGCGCTCGGGCCGCCGGCGGATCTGGCCGCCTACCTGGCTTGCATCCACCCTGACGACCGCGCGCGTGCTGATGGCTTCATGCGTGCCGTGTACCGTGCCGAGGAAATGGTCACTGCAGAGTTCCGCCGCCATCCCGACCTGGGGCCACTGCGCTGGTTCAGGGGCAGTGTGCAGAGCAAGCCCGGTCCCGACCGGGTTGGCTACCACTACAGCGGCACCGTGCTCGACATCACCCAGCTCAAACTGGCCCAGACCACGCTGGAGCAGTCCAACGTCGAGCTGGAGCAACGTGTGACCGAACGCACCGCCCAGCTGCGAGGTCTCAACGAAGAACTGGAGGCCTTCTCGTACACCGTATCGCACGATCTCAAGGCCCCGCTGCGTGGGATCGACGGCTACAGCCAGTTGCTCGAAGAGGAGCACGGCGCTCAGCTCAATGAAGAGGGGCGCCAGTTCCTGGTCCGCATCCGCCGAGGCGTGCTGCAGATGGGCGACCTGATCTCCGGTCTGCTGGATTACTCGCGCATGGAGCGGCGCACCATGGAGCATCAGCGGGTGGACGTTCCGGCCCTGGTGGCGCAGGCGATCGAAGGCCATACCGCCGACATCGAGAGCACCCATGTCCGGCTGAGCCTGCTCCTGGAGCCGATGGTGCTGCAACTCGATCGAGAAGGCATGGCGGTGGTCATGCGCAACCTGGTGGGCAATGCCATCAAGTTCAGCCGCACCAGGGACCAGCCCGTGGTCGAGATCGGCGCCCGCACCGAAGGGGAGCGTCGTATCCTGTGGGTGCGCGACAACGGGGTGGGCTTCGACATGAAATACCACGACCGCATCTTCGGCATCTTTCAGCGCCTGCAGCGCGCCGAGGACTACCAGGGCACCGGCCTGGGCCTGGCACTGGTGGCCAAAGCCGTGCAACGCATGGGCGGTCGAGTCTGGGCCGAGAGCCAGCCGGGACAGGGCGCCACTTTCTTTCTGGAATTTCCGTCATGAACAAGCCTGCCTCCCTGCCCCCCATCCTGCTGGTTGAAGACAACCCGATGGACCTGGACCTCACGCTGCGCGCCTTCAACAAGAAGAAGTTCACCAACTCCATCCAGATCGCGCGTGACGGTGAAGAGGCGCTGGCTTTCATGGCGCGCTGGGAAACAGGAGAGCCGGTGCCGGCGGTCATACTGCTCGACATCAACCTGCCCAAGCTCAATGGACTGGAGGTGTTGCAAAAGCTCAAGGCACATCCGGTGTACCGGCGCATTCCGGTGGTGGTGCTCACCTCGTCGAAAGAGAATTCCGATCTCAAGACCGCCTACGATCTGGGTGCGAACTCGTACATCGAGAAGCCGGTGAGTTTCAGCAAGTTCATTGAAGTCGCCGAGCACATCGAACTCTATTGGTGCCTGCTCAACGAGCGGCCCTAACCCTGGGAAACAGCCATGATCAAGTACCTCATTCCCGTCGACGGCTCTGACCAGTCCATGCACGCCGCCTACCACGCCATGCGCCTGGTCAGTTCGGGTCTGAAAGCCCGCTTCGTGGTGGCCAATGTGCAGGAGGCGCCCAACCTCTATGAACTCGTGGTGGCGCACGATCCCGACGTGCTGCACGAGGTGAGCGATGCCGCCGGGCACGATCTGGTCCGCCCGGCTGTGGCGCTGTTCACTTCTGCCAGCCAGCTGGTGGAGGAAGTGGTGGTCAGCGGTGACCCGGCCCACACCCTGGTCGAGCTGGTGGAGAGCCACGAGTGCGACGCGGTGATCATGAGTGCCCACGGCAGCGGCGAGAGCGAGCGTGGCCTGGGTTCGGTGGCGCAGCACATGGTGCAGCACTGCGCCGTGCCGGTCACCGTCGTGCGACCCGCCCCCACCGAGCCGTCAGACGCGTCCTGAAAAGGCTCGCAACGGTCAGTGCGCCGGCAGGTGCATGGCAACCCGCGCGATCACCATCGCTTCCATTTCGACGACCCATTCGCCGCTGCCGCTGTCAGGCTGCACCAGCAACCGATAGCGGCGGGCGCCCCATGCGGCGGTCAGCAGTGCGTGGACCGTGGCCGATGAAAGTGGCGGTTGCAGATCCTTGCAGGCCTTGAAGGCCTGTTCCCAACGGCTGGCGAGTTCGTCGTAAACACGGCGGTGGTGTTTGGGTTCGGCCACGCGGTGCTCGAGCATCAGCATCTCGTGGTCGACTGCGGGCAGACCATCGAGCCGCGTGTCGCAGGTGATGCGCACCAGGCGCTGCACACGCTCCTGCCAGGCCATGTCTGAAGGCGCGATGACCTCCGCGTCGAGCCGGGCGAGCAGCGCATCGACGCAATGCCTCACATACCCCGAGAGAAGCGCTTCCTTGTCGGGAAAGTAGTCGTACAGCGTGCCGACAGCCACGCCGGTTTCCAGCGCCACGGCACGCGTGGTCACGCCCTCCCAGCCATGTGCGTTCCAAATCCGAACAAAGGCGTCGTAGATTGCCTGCACGGTGAACTTGCTGCGTGCCTGTGTGGGTCGTTTCAGCGGCTTGGAGCGGGGTGCGTCGGGCATCGGCGGAGTTTCCGAACCCGTTGTGATGCGGGTCGCCATACAGTTATCGAATGAACAACACATTCACTTTAACCCGCCTTGAAACGCGGAAAAACGCCCTCGGCACCACCCGTGTCGTGACCACGCAAGACAACGCCGCACTGCAGCCCGGCGAGGTGCTGATGAAGATCGACCGCTTCGCGCTCACCACCAACAACATCACCTACGCCGCCTTCGGCGATGCGCAGTTGAAATACTGGTCGTTCTTTCCGACCGGCGATGCCGACTGGGGCCACATGCCGGTCTGGGGGTTTGCCGACGTGGTGGCATCGACGGTGGAGGGCGTCGAAGTCGGTGAACGTTTTTATGGCTACTTTCCGATCGCCAGCCACTTCCGCATGCAGCCGGTGCGCGTGACAGCCCGCGGCTTCTACGATGGTGCGCCGCACCGCGCCGACCTGGTCTCCGCCTACAACCAGTACATGCGCTGCAGCAACGACACGGGCTACTCGGCGGCACTCGAGGACTACCAGATGCTGGTGCGCCCGCTCTTCATCACCTCGTTCATGCTCGCCGACTTCCTGGGGGACAACGGCTTCTTCGGCGCGAAGCAGATCGTGGTGTCGAGCGCGTCGAGCAAAACCGCCTTCGGCACGGCCTTCTGCCTCGATGCGCGCGATGGCCTCACGCTGATCGGCGCGACCTCCGCAGGCAATCGCGCCTTTGTGGAAGGTCTCGGCTGCTACGACCGCGTGGTGGACTACGCCGAAGTGACCGCGCTGCAGGCCGATGTGCCAACGCTGTATGTCGACTTCGCGGGCAACGACGCGTTTCGCACCACCGTGCACCATCACTTCGGGGATGCGCTGGTGTACGACTGCTACGCCGGGTCGGCGCAGAACACCGCTTTCCTCAGCCAGACGGGCCTGCCCGGCCCGCAGCCCGAGTTCTACTTCGCGCCCGTGCAGATCCGCAAGCGCAACGCCGACTGGGGCCCGCAGGAGGTGAACCGCCGTTTCAACGAAGCGCAAGGAAAGTTCATCGCGATGCTCGCCACGCCCGGCAACCGCTGGGTGGCGCTCGCGCAAGGCGATGGCTTTGTGCATGCGCAGGCGGTGATCGCCGACCTGCATGCGGGCAAGGTCGATCCGCAAGAGGCGCATGTGGTGCGGATTGGAGACCGCTTGGGCGAGTGAGAATCTGAGCTGCGGGCGCCACTCGAATCGATGCAGGCGGACTGAACATCAACTTGACTGAACAGGGCTAGCGGCAACGTCCGTTTTGGAGAGGACGCAAGGACTGCTGGGGGCCCTGAAGAGACGATGGACATCACGCCTCAAACCGGTCAGTGGTACAACTTATTCGCCTATCCAATGGGTGGGCAGCTGACAGACCGCATGACCAGAAAATCCCGTACAACCCACCGTATCCCGCAGGCTCTGCGGGATGCTTTACGTTAGGCGCTTTCATCTCATGAATGAAGTCGAGTTCATCGAGGCAATTGATTGCCGGTTCCCGTATGGCGACCAAGCTAGGGCACGCGAGCTCATCGAGCTTGGTGCACGAATCTCCCCGAACGCATCCTTCATGGTGTTGCACGAAATCTGCAGGCCACCTGAGGGTGCCAAAGAAGACTCGCTCGTCTTACTAGAACTTGCATCCTCATGGGAGGGCATCTTTGAACATCCCCTGGTCTTCGTTGTTCTGCCCATTGCGAGGTCGATGATTCAAGACAAACTCATTCCCGTTGGTGTGGCAATGGCGGCAATGCGCGAAGTCGCCTTTTACAAGGATCAATACAACGCGCTCGCAATTCCTTACTTAGCCTGCGATGACAAAAAGGGTGAAGCAGATGCACTGCACAGAGAAATCACTCATGCGTGGCAAAGCGCCTAACCCGTCCATCGAGCGGTCAGCTTACGCCAGGCCTCGCCCGCCTACAGCTGCCGCTCATATCACAAGTTGAACGTCCGCTTCAGAGAAGCCCCACCGGCTGATCCTGGCCGTCAGCTGTCATCCGCGCCAAGGCAAAGTTCGAACTCGATGCGGCTGGCCTGAGCACCGCCCATTCAACGCAGAACACCTCGACGCAAGGTATCTGGTCCATGTGCTGCAGCACGTGGTCGAGCAGGCCGTCGGGCAGAGGGACCGCCTTGAAATGCTCATTGAGCATGCACAGTGAAAAGGTGTGGAGCTGTGTGACCCAGACGAATTCGATCAGCAGTTCCGGCTCGTTGGCCTCGATGAGTTTGTTCGCCAAGCCGGGATTGGGCGAGGCCGTGTTGTCAAGAAAGGCGATCACCTCCGGGTCGTTCAGCAGCTCGTGGTGGTGCAGGATGAGCGAGCGGCGCTTGGGGTTGGCGACGATGGAGGCGTTGGAGCGTTTCATGGGAGTTTCCGGTGGTTCAATCAGGGCTTCTCAGTGCGCGTAGCCGGGCGGCAGGAAGTCCAGTCGGCCGCGGCTTTTGGCGTAGTTGATGACTTGCTGCTTGTCTTCGGGCAGCAGGTTCAGCTGGGGGTGATGCCCCAGTGCGTTGAGCAATTCCACGCAGCGTGGCTGGTCGTTGGTGCGGATGTAGATCAGCGCGGCTTCCTTCAGGCCGACACTGCGCAGCTTCACCGCGCTCTGGTGGGTGGACTTGCAGAGCAGGGCCATCAGGGGACCGCTGTACGCGCGCTCGGCCGGGGTGGACACGAGGTGTTGACCCACCACCGCAACGATCTCGGGTGGCACCTTGAGCAGGCCCAGAAAGGCCTGGGCCGCGCCCAGCACGAAGTCTTGCGTGAACCAGTAGCGCTGGCGCTGGTTGCGGCGCACGGGAGGCGGCACCTGGTTGCCGAAAGACTCGAGCGGCGCGACGGCGATCAGCGAATGGTTGGCATGCAGGCTGGCGTTGAGCTGGGCCTGCACCGCCTGGGTGGACATCTGGATGCCGGGCACATTGAGCAACTCCAGGCTGGTGTTGCTCATCAGGCATTGGCTCAGGTGCTGCAGGAAGTGCTGGTTGAACGGGCTGTTGTGCGCATCCAGCATGCGGATGGTCAACTGCTTGAGCGCAAGCTTGTCGTTCATGAGCAAATCCAGCAACAGCGCAGGGTCGTGCTGGGGCTGGTACGCGGGATCACCGGGAGGCGCGGGGGCGGCTTCGCACATCAGGTTCAGGATGGTGATGTGCGGGTTGTGCAGGAGCATCTGCGTGATCACGGCGAAATTGAACAGGTCTTCCAGCTTGACCAGCCTCAGCTGCTCAAGCTTCGTCCAGCCCACCAGGGCTGGCAGCATCTGGTCCATGGCCGGCACGGCGCCGTGCATCTCGGCGTCGATCCAGTTGAGCGAATGGACGCTGGGGCTGTGCGCGGGAAACGGGGCGTGTGCGTCAGCGAAGCGGCAGCAGTAGAAGGTCAGCGAGCCCAGCGTGCAGGCCGGGTCGGCCAGCGCGGTCTGCAGCAGCTTGCAGCAGTCGGACGTCAACACCGCCTTTTCCACGTTGATCGTGGTGACGCAGGGCACCTGGCCAATGTGCTGCAGCAGGTATTCAAAAAAGCCGTCGGGCAAGGCGACCGTCTGCTCGGCCTCGTCGATTGC
The DNA here is from genome assembly GCA_040385485.1 of Pseudomonadota bacterium. Lineage (GTDB taxonomy): Bacteria > Pseudomonadota > Gammaproteobacteria > Burkholderiales > Burkholderiaceae_C > Hydrogenophaga. The sequence continues at coordinate 25,284 of JAZKHJ010000077.1, forward strand.
GCGCAACCGTGCCTTCCAGGATGTCGCTGTTGCGCAGTGACACCACGCTGCGCTGGGTCACCCAGATGAGTTCGAGCATCAGCGCAGGCTCGTTGGCCTGTATGAGTTGGCTCATCAGCCCTTCATAGAAAGGCTTTTGTGTGTTGTCGAGGAAGGCCACCACATCCTGGTCGTTCAGCAGAGCGTGGTTGTGCAGGATGAGCGAGCGGCGCCTGGGGTTGGCGACGATGGAGGCGTTGGAGCGTTTCATGCGGGTTTCCGGTGGTTTGATCGGCGCTGCTCAGTGCGCGTAGCCGGGCGGCAGGCAGTACTTGAGGTTGCAGCTGGTGGCGTACTCCACCAGTTCCTGCTTGTCCGCGGGCAGCAAATCCATCTTGTGCCGCACCAATGCGCCGATCAGTTCATGGCAGCGGGTGGCGTCGTTGCTGTGGATGTAGGTCTTGGCGGCTTCCTTGAGGCACGCGCTGCGCATGATCACCGCGCTCTCGTGGGTGGACTTGCAGAGCAGGCTCATCGCGGCGCCGCCCATGGCGCACTCTGCCGGCGTGGGCGCAAGGTATTGAGCCATCTGTCTGGCGATCTCTGCGGGCACGTCGAACAGGATCAAAAAGGCCTGTGCTGCACCCAGCACGAATCCGGGTGTGTTGGCGTACTCCACCACCACACGTTTGTCGTCGGGCAACAAATCCATGGAGTGGTGCACCAGCATGGTGAGAAGGTGCAGGCATCGATCCGGGTCGTTGGTGCGGATGTAGATGAGGAGCGCTTCGCGCAGGCCCGCACTGCGCAGCTTCACCGCACTCTGGTGGGTGGACTTGCAGATCAGGGCCATCAAGGCGCCGCAGTAGATGCGCTCGACCGGCGTGGTGGCCAGAAAACGGCCGATGTTCGGTCCGAGCTCCGAGGGAAATTCGAGCAGCTGCACCAGGGCGTTGGCCGCACCCAGCACGAATTCCTGTGTGAACCAGTGGCGCTGGCGATCGTTTCTGCGCACGGGGAGCGGAACCTTGTCGTTGAAGGGCTCCAGCGGCTGCAGACACAGCAGGGAGTGGTTGGCGTTCAGGCTGGTGTTGAGCTGCGCCAGATCCGCCTGCGTGCTCATCTTGATGCCTGGGGCGTAGAGCGATTCCAGTGTGGTGTTGGTCATCAGGCACTGGCTCAGGTGTTGCAGAAAATGTTGGTTGAACGCCTGGTTGCGCGCATCGCGCACATAAATTTCCAGCTTCACCAGCGGGATCTGGTTGTTTTCGAGCAGGTTGAACAGCAGGGCCGGGTCTTGCTGGGGCTGGTAGGCGGGATCGCCGGGCGCGGTGGGCGCGGTGTCATACATCAGGTGCAGGCTCGTGACCTTGGGGTTGTGCACGAGCATCTGGGTGATGGTGGCGAAGTTGAGCAAGCCTTCCCGCATGACCAGGCTCACGCTGTCGAGATGGTCCCAGCCGGCCAGCGCGGACAGCATCTGGTCCATCGGCGACACAGCGCCGGGCAGGTGGATGTTTTCATACCAGAGCAGCGTCTGGATGGTCGGCGCGTGAAGGGGAAACTGCACATGCGCGTCGACGAAATGGCAATCCTGGAACTCCAGCCAGGTGAGTGCGCAGTTCGGGTCGGCCAGCGCGGTCTGCATCAGGGTGCAGCAGGCTGTCGAGAGCAGCGCGCCTTGCACCGTGAGCTTGGTGAGGTTGCGTGCCCGATCCAGGTGCTCCAGCAGGTATTCGAGCAGTCCCTCGGGCAGGGCCACCGTTTCAAACCGGTCGTTGAGCAATTGCAGGGTGAACATGCTGCACTGGCTCTCGGCGATGCATTCGAGCAGCAAGGCCGGCTCGTTGGCCCGGATCAGCTTTTCATCCAGATCGCCCAATATGCGCACCCGGCCGCCGTTCAGGAAGGCCACCACCTCCGGGTCGTTGAGCAGGGGCTGGTGGTGCAGGATGAGTGCACGGCGGTTGGTGGCGGCTGATGTGTTGGAGCGTTTCATGGGTCGATCTGTGTGGATGAAGACCGCATGAGTGGCTTGGCAGGCAAAGTGGTGCCGCAGCTGGGCGATTGCGCCCAGGGTGGGCGCCTGGGTGTTGGCCCGGTCAAGGGGTTTTGCACCCCCCGCCGATGGAAACTAAGGCGTCAAAGGGGCTGGGGTTTCCACCCCTTGAGCGAGCCGTACCGGTGCGCATACACGCTGGTGAACTCGGCTCCCAGCAGGAACACCTGTGCCGAGTAGTACACCCACAACAGCAGCACCACGATGGACGCCGCCGCGCCGAACACCGAGGCCACGCCGCTGCGCCCGATGTACTGGCCGATCAGCTCCTTGCCCACGGTGAACAGCAGCGCAGTGATTGCCGCGCCCATCCACACGTCGCGCCAGGCCACGGGCACACGCGGCATCCACTTGTAGATCATGGCGAACACGGTGGTGACGAACAGGTAGCTCAATCCGAAGTTGATCGCGTCGGCGATGAAGGCCAGCTCACCGAACCACGGCGCCCACCATTTGCCCAGCGCCGCCATGGCCGCGCTCAGCACGAGGGAGACCATGAGCAGGAAGCCAATGCCCAGCACCATGGTGGCGGAGAGCAGGCGCACGCGCAGGAAGCGCAGCACGCCACCGCCTTCGGGGTGGGGTGGCGCGCGCCAGATGCGGTCCATCGCGTCCTGCAGTTCGGCAAACACGGTGGTCGCGCCCGCCACCACCACCGCCACGCCCACCACCATGCCCCACACGCCCGCTCTCGGGCGGTTCAGGCCTTGCAGCAGCGAGTCCACCGCCACCGCGCTGTCGGTGCCCACCAGCTGGGTCAGCTGGGCCAGGATTTCGCCACGCGCTGCCGGTTCGCCAAACAGCAGACCGGCCACCGAGATCACGATCAGCAGCAGCGGAGCGATGGAGAACAGCGTGTAGAACGCGAGGGCTGCGCCCATGCTGGGCGCATAGTCGTCCAGCCAGGCGTTCACGGTGTCGCGAATCAGGTCTCCGGCGGTGTTCAGCATGGGGTCGGATGGCGGGAGAAGTTCATCCGGAGCATTCTGGTGGCCGATCGATCCTGGAGATGTTCGCTGGCGCACGGTCGGAGGGGTGAGGCGCGGAATATTCCGAAAAGAAGACTCAAGTCCGCCTCAAGACCGCCGATAGAGAGCCAAGAACACCGGGCATGTTTGCGCTCGGTGGCCACGCGAAGGGTCCGCCATGATCAACATTTCCACCACCAGCCCCGTGTCCTGGTCGACACCGCCGTCCGCCGCCGTGGCGCCGGTCGCGGCCACACCGGCGATCAAGCCCGTGCAGTCCGGTGGGCGTGAGGCGCAGGCCGACGTGGAGTCCCGACGCGAAGCGCGACGGCCGCTGGCCAGGGGAGATGACGAACCCAGCCCGACCACACCCCTGCTGGCCCGGCCAGCCGCAGCCGATGCCCCCAGCCAGGCCGCGGCCGAAGCCCTGCGGCAAGCCGCTGCGCAGCGCGCGGAGCAGGCGCTGAAAAAGGCCGAAGCCGACAAGGCGAGCCACAGCAGGGCCATGGACCGGTTGCAGGAAGTGCTCTCCAACATGTGGGCGGCCAGCGCCGCGGTGGTGGAGCAGGCACTGGGTGTCGAACCGAAGGGCGAGGCGTTGCCCGGTAACCAGAGCGACACCGCGCCCGACCTCTCGGCTGTGGCCGCCTCCACCCTGTCACGCCGCCTGCTGCCCCAGCAGCCAGGCGCTGCACCCGACACAGAGGCTGCGCCCCAGGGCATGCCCTGGCCGGTGCTGCCGCAGGCCGCTGAGGACGGCGCAGTGGCGGTGGCGCCGGAAGTGCCTGGGGGAGAGTTGATCGCCTACGACGAACACGGGAACAGCAGCCTTGCACCGCTGGAAACCGGCACTTTGCTGAGCGAAAAGGTCTGAGGCCGCGGGGGGCAGCGGCGCAGCGTGGGGGCTTCAGGCGCTCAGCTTGAACACTGCCACCGCGCTCACCAGATCCGCGGCCTGCGTCCTCAGGCCCGTGGCCGCCGCCGCCATCTGTTCGACCAGCGCGGCATTCTGCTGCGTGGCCTGGTCCATCTGGGTGACGGCCTCGCCCACCTGACCGACACCAGCGCTCTGCTCGGCGCTGGCGTTGCTGATCTCTTCCATGATCGAGGTCACGCGCCGGATCGCCGCCACCACCTCGTTCATGGTCACACCGGCGCGGTCCACCAGGGCGGTGCCCTGGCCCACGCGTTCGGCGCTGGTGGAAATCAGGCCCTTGATCTGCTTGGCCGCTTCGGCGCTGCGCTGCGCGAGGTTGCGCACCTCCCCGGCCACCACTGCGAAGCCGCGGCCTTGTTCGCCGGCGCGCGCCGCTTCCACCGCGGCATTGAGCGCGAGGATGTTGGTCTGGAAGGCAATGCCGTCGATCACGCCGATGATCTCGGCGATCTTCTGGCTGCTCTCGTTGATGTCCCTCATGGTGGTGACGACCTGGCCCACGACGTCACCGCCCTGGGTTGCCAGGGTCGAGGCCGACTGCGCCAACTGGTTGGCGGTGCGGGCGTTGTCGGCGTTCTGGCGCACGGTGGTGCCCAGCTCTTCCATCGACGCCGAGGTCTGCTCCAGCGCGCTGGCCTGGCTTTCCGTCCGTCCCGAGAGATCGGAGTTGCCTGAAGCGATTTCAGAGCTGGCGTTGGACACGCCCTGCGCTCCCTCGCGCACGCGGCTCACCGATTGCGCCAACCGTTGCGTCATGGTGTGCAGTGCGGCCATGGTGCTGGTGGTGTCGCCTGGCTTGAGTTCGATCGACACGCTCAGGTCGCCCTGAGCCACCGCGTCGGCCACGCGTTTGAGCTGTTCAGGGTCGGCGCCGAGCTGCCGTGTGACCTTTCGCAGGTAGGCGGTCATGCCCATCAGGCCCAATGCCACGACCAGCACCGCGCCAACGACCACGTCGCGGCCCAGCTCGGAAAACGCCTGCACCTCGCCAATGCGGAACTGCAGCCGCTCACCCTGGCGACTCTTCTCCAGGGCCAGGGGCGCCAGCAGTGCATTGCGGGCTGGAATGGTCTTGTCCACCAGGAAGGCGAAGGCTTCTTCCTTCTTGCCCTCCTGGATCAGCGCCACGTTCTGCAAGCCCTCTTTCCAGAACCCGTCCATCAGGCCGGGCAGCGGAGCAAACGCCTTGCGCCCGTCCTCGTCGATCATGCCTTTGCCGAAGGCTTCCAGTTTTTCCGTCAGCAGCTTCTTCTTCGAGGTCACGTCGTCCAGGGTGGACTGCAGTTCCTGCGGATTGCGCGCGAGGATGGCGTGGCGAACCTGCAGTGAGGTTCGGGTCACGTTGAGTTCAAGCTCGGCGATCAGCTCGAGTTGCGGCACGTTGGTCTTGTTGATGCGGTCGGCCGCGTCCATGACCTTGGCCATCATGAACCAGACGGTGAGGGACACGATGATCAGCAGGCCGACGAGCGTGCTGTTGATGAGAAAGAGGCGTCTTGCCAGCGTCATGGGGGTCGACATGCAAGTTCCTGGGTGGAATGGTGGGCAGCCTGTCCCTGCGCTGGCCGCATGTCTGCATATCGACCCTTGACCTGCCGACTTGATGCCTCTCTGGCGAAACTTTGTTCGACACCGAACACAGCTTCGCGTGAGCTGGTTCGGGCCGCTGCGCGCCCCCGCTCAGGCCGCTAGCGTCAACGAGAACTCGGTGAGGGCCTGCTGCGTGCGGTGCGCGTCGGCGAGCAGCTGGGTGGCCAGCTCGCGGCGCAGCGTGGGGTTCTCTTCCGGGGCCAGCCGCTCGATCTGCGCCGAGGTGCGCACCAGCGCGCGAAATCCCAACAGCATGGCCGTGCCCTTGAGCTTGTGAGCGTCGTAGGCAATCTGCTCGGGATCGCCCACGGCCAGCGAAGCCACGAGCACGTGCACGCTGCCCTGGGGCGCTTCAAACAGCGTGCCCAGCAACTCGTCCATGGTGTCGGGTGGCATCATTGCCACGATCTCGGTGTACGACTCGGTGTCGATGAGGCCGGCTGCGCTGGCATTGAGTTCATTGGGCTTGGGCGCCGCGATGTCGGGCGCTGAGGCGGGACCGCTGTCCTGGATCGCCTGCGCATCGAGCAGGCCGCAGCGCTGCAGGGCACGCTGCAGGTCCTGCAGCTGCAGGGGTTTGCTGGCGAATTCGTTGACACCCACCTCCAGCGCTTTCTGGCGCGTGTCGTTCACCACGTCGGCCGTGACCAGCACCACCTTGATGTCCTTGCTTGGCGCGTTCAGCGAACGGATGGCCGCGGTGGTGGCCATGCCGTCGAGCACCGGCATGTGGTAGTCGAGAAGCACCACGTCAAAGCGCTGGCTCGCCAGCAACTGCAAGGCTTGCTGGCCGTTTTCGCAGAAGGTCGCCTCATGGCCCATGCGCTCCAGCAGGATGTTCATGTACTTGAGGTTGATCGGGTGGTCTTCGGCCACCAGAACCCGCAGGCGGCGTGTCTGGCCTGTGAGCTCGGGTCCGTGGGCTGCCTGCGCCGGGGCGACGGTCTCGGGCAGGATCATGAGCACCGTGAAGAGTGAGCCCTGGCCGGGTTCGCTGCCGACTTCGATGGTGCCGCCCATCATGGTGGCGAGATTGCGGGATATCTCCAACCCCAGCCCGCTTCCCCCGATGCGCCGGCGCACCGAGTTGTCGGCCTGGTAGAAGCGGGTGAACAGCTGGGCCACGGTGGCCGCGTCCATGCCCATGCCGGTGTCCTGCACCGTCAGGCGCACGCCGCCGGGCGTACCGTCCAGTCGGGACAGGCGTGCCGTGATGCTGCCCTGTGACGTGAATTTCACCGCATTGCCCAGCAGGTTGAACAGGATCTGGCGCACGCGCGTGGGGTCGGCCATCACCCATTCGGGCAGGTCGGGCGTGGTCTCCACATCCAGCGTGAGGCCCTTCTCGCGCGCGCTGGCGCGCATCAGGCCTTCAACCTCTTGCACCAGTGAACGCAGGCGAACGGGCTCGGGCGCCAGGCGCAAGGTGCCCGACTCCATGGTTGACACATCCAGGATGTCGTTGAGCACGCCCAGCAGGTGTTGCGCCGAGTCGCGCGCAGTCTGCACGTAGTCGCGCTGATGGCACGAAAGAGGCGTTTCATCGAGAAGATTGAGCATGCCCAGCACGCCCTGAAACGGCGTGCGGATCTCGTGGCTCATGTTGGCGAGAAACACGCTCTTGCCCTGGTTTGCGGCATCCGCCAGGTCTTTTGCCACCGCCAGCTCGTGGCTGATGCGCTGCAGGTTCTCATATTGCGTTACCTGTCGACGCAGGTGGCGAACCAGCAGCGCCACGAAGAGCAGGAGCACGGCGGCCTGAACACCGGCCAGCACGATCACCAGGCGGCCCTGATCGCGCAACTGGCCGTTGCGTTCGTCCACGAATCGGGCGGTGGCGCGGCTGGCCTCGCGGGTGAGCTCACCCAGCGGGGGTTCGAGTTGCTCGATGGACTGGATCAGTGCCATCCGGGTGGCGCGCTGCTTCAGCAATCCCTGTGGATCGGCGAACACCGGATCGGCCCGGGCCACGAAATCGTTCACCAGCCTGAAAGCCTCGCGGTAGGCCTGTGCGGTGTTGAGCAGGTCGCTGCGCGGCATGTCGGTGACCAGTGCAATGCGGCTCACGAACACCTCGTAGCGTTCCACCAGGAAGTCGGGTTCGACGGTGGACTCGGCGTTGAGGGAGCTGTTCACCGCGTAGGCCAGGTGACCGAGTTCGCGCTCGAGCTGATAGGCCTGCCACATGATCGAGTCGACCTGGTTGATCGCCACGTCCTGCATCAGGTTGAACTGTTTCCACTGGATGTAGCTCAGCGGGGTCAGCGTCAACAGCAGGGCGGTGCCAATGGCAACCAGCCAGTGTCCCACCCGCCAGCCGTTCAAGCCGGTTGGTCGGGAGTTCATTGCAGGTCCAGTGCCTTGAGCTGCCAGATTGAGCGTTCGTAGTAGACAGAGGTGCGCAGTTCCGCGGCATTGTCAAACGGGTAGACCACGAACAACGGGCCCTTGCTTCGTACGGGGATGGGCTTGTCATCGATCAGACGTGCCATCAGCACGCCATGCTTGCCGATGTCTTCGATCGGAATGTCTATCTTGTAATCGTTGATCGCCACCGCGCTCAGGGTGCTGCCGCTGGACTTGACGGCGGCGAGCACGTCCGACAGCAGCGGGCCGGTGAACTTCACCGGCCTGTCGAACCAGGGCGTTCGGGTGGTGAAGCTGTGCTGGGGCAGCCTCTCGATCATGGCCATGTCGAAGACGGCCAGATTGCCCTTGTTCTTTTCGCCGATCTTGCCGCTGACACTCAGGACGGTTCGACCTTTGGGCGTTTCCAGGTTCTGGGCGAAAACCAGGGGTGTGGCTGCGGCCAGGGCGAGCAGCAGGTTGAAGTAACGGCGGGTGGTCATGGAGAAGTGTCCTGAATGGTGTCTGGATGCCGGAGGATCAGATGCGGTGGCGCACACCAGCCGGCGCGCTGGCCAGACGGGTGAGCACGGCCGCTGCGATCTGCGACAGCGGCAGCACCTCATGCGCCGCGCCATACTGAATGGCCATGCGGGGCATGCCGAAGACGACGCAGCTGGCCTCGTCCTGCACGTAGTTGTAGCTGCCTGCGTCCTTCATCTCGCGCATGGCCTGTGCGCCGTCGGCGCCCATGCCGGTGAGCATGATGCCCAGCGCATTGGGGCCGAGCACGCGCGCTGCCGACTTGAACAGGACCTCCACCGAAGGGCGGTGGCGGTTGACGGGTTCGGTGTCTTCCACCACGGCCACGTAGTTGGAGCCGCTGCGGTCGATGCGCAGGTGGTGACCGCCAGGGGCGATGTAGGCATGACCGGGCAGGATGCGCTGGCCGTGCTGGGCTTCCTGCACGCGGATGCGGCACAGCGTGTTGAGCCGGTTGGCAAAACTGGTGGTGAAGCCCGGTGGCATGTGTTGGGTGATCACGATGGCGGGCGCGTCGGCCGGCATGGGCATGAGGACTTCGCGAATGGCTTCGGTGCCGCCGGTGGAGGCGCCGATGCAGATGATCTTTTCGGTGGACACACGCGGCAGCGCCGCGCGCGGCGGCTCGGCAGTGCCGCTGCCGGCGGGGGCCGCACCGGCGGCGGGCGCGGGCGGCAGTCGCTTGACGTGGGCGCTCGCCGCCACGCGGATCTTGTCCACGATGTCGCCGGCCAGCTCCTGCAGGCCACTGCTCACGCCGATGCGCGGCTTGGCCACGAAGTCCACGGCGCCCATTTCCAGCGCACGCAGCGTGGTCTCGGCGCCCTGTTCGGTGAGGGTGGAGACCATCACCACCGGCATGGGGCGCAGGCGCATCAGGCGCGAGAGGAACTCCAGCCCGTCCATGCGCGGCATCTCCACGTCCAGCGTGATCACGTCGGGGTTGAGTTCACGGATCATCTCGCGCGCCACCAGCGGGTCGGCCGCGGCGCCCACGCAGGCCATGTCGGCCTGGCGGTTGATGATCTCGGTGAGCAGGCTGCGCACCAGGGCGGAATCGTCCACCACGACCACTCGGATTTTTGCCATGGTCCTCTCCTTGTCTTCTTGTGAATTCGTTCAGAACAGGTCCACAGAACCACCCGCGACAGCTTTGGCGACGACCGATGCGCTGCTCTTGCGTTCCTGGGTTTCCAGTGTTTCGGGGTGCGAATGGGCCAGGCGCTTGACCATGGCCTTGCCGGTGGCCGGAAAGTAGCAGACCTTGCGCGGGTGGATGTCGAGCACATCCTTGGAAATCACCGCGATGCGCTCGGTGTGCAGGTAGTCCAGCACGAACTGCGTGTTGCGCTCGCCAACGTTCATGGTCGTGAAGGTGTGCATCACCTGACCACCACCAAACACCTTGGCCTGCATGGTCTCGCGCCGCGCGCCGAGCTTCATCATCTCGTTGATCAGCAGTTCCATGGCAAACGAACCATAGCGCCCGCCCGCGTCATTGCCGCCGTCGGGCAGCATGAAGTGGTTCATGCCGCCGACGCGCGCGCGCGGGTCGTAGATGCAGGCGGCGATGCAGGAGCCCAGCACCGTCATCACCATCATGTCGTCGGCGGTCACGAAGTACTCGCCGGGCAGCACCTTCACCGAGTCCTGATGGAAATGGTGGTCGTGGTAGAAAAAACTCGCCTCGCCCGGCTTGCTCTTGCGCGCCTTGAGCTGGTCGAGAGTGGAGGATGGGGCCGCGATCATGTCAGTGGCTTACAAGCGTTCATAGACTGTCTTGCCGCGCAACGCGAAAAGACTGCGGGCATCGCTGAAGTTCTCGGCATGACCCACAAACAGCATGCCGCCGGGCTTCATGACGCGGTGGATGCGCTCGAGCACCTGGCGCTGCGTGGCGGCATCGAAATAGATCATCACGTTGCGGCAGAACACCACATCGAAGGGCTCACGGAACGGCAGATCGTGGATCAGATTGACGGTCTGGAACGACATGTTCTTCTGCAGCTCGGGCTTCACGCGCATGAAGCCTTCGTTGCTGCCCTTGCCTCGCATGAAGAAGCGTTGCATGCGCTCCGGGCTCAGGCCCTTGGTGCCGTCGGCTTTGTACACACCGCGCTGTGCGGTGGCCAGCACCTTGGTGTCGATGTCGCTGTTGACGATCTCGAACGAGCCACCGGCGCCCAGGCCATCGGAGGCGGTCATGGCGATCGAGTAGGGCTCTTCGCCGGTGGAGGCCGCCGAACACCAGATGCGCCAGTTCTGCGAGCGCTTGGCGGCAAACATCTGCGCCAGGATCTCGAAGTGGTGTTGCTCGCGGAAGAACGCCGTGAGGTTGGTGGTCAGCGCGTTGATGAACTCCTGCCACTCGGCACCGTCGTGGTGTTCGAGCCAGTCGAGGTAGGTCTTGAAGCTGTCGTGACCGGTTTCGCGCAGGCGGCGCGAGACGCGGCTGTAGACCATGGCGTGCTTGCCGTCGTGCAGGCTGATGCCGGCCTTCTTGTAGATCAGCGCCTTGATGCGCGAGAAGTCGGCGTCGGACCAGACGAACTCACGGCCCTCGGCGAGCGGTCCGTCTTCGGACGCCGCGCGAGGCGCCGGCGTCGGACGCGCGATGCGTTGAGGGGAGGGGGTCTGCTGCAGCATCGGGTGTCCTGACCGGTAGGGGACTCGGCGCGCCAGGCGCGCGGGGTGTTCGTCGAAGGAAGTCAGTGACGCGAACGGCGCACCAGACTCGATGTGTCCAGGATCAGCGCAACCTTGCCGTCGCCCAGGATGGTCGCGCCCGAGATGTTGGGCACGCGCCGGTAGTTCGACTCCAGGTTCTTGATTACCACCTGTTGCTGGCCGAGCAACTCGTCGACCATGAGCGCCGAGCGCGTTCCGTCGGCTTCGACCACGACCATGATCGGGCTGGCACCGCTGTGCTCGAAGCGCGGCACGTCGAACACTTTTTCCAGCTCGATCACGGGCATGTATTCGTCGCGCACCTTGACCACCTGCGCGCCTTGCGCCAGGGTGTTGATGTCGTTGGGCTTGATCTGGAACGATTCGATCACGCTGGACAGCGGGAGGATGTAGACCTCGTCGCTGACGCGCACCGACATGCCGTCCATGATGGCCAGGGTGAGGGGCAGGCGCACCGAGACGCGCATGCCGTAGCCTTCGGCCGAATCGATCTCCACCGTGCCGTTGAGCGCGGTGATGTTCTTCTTGACCACGTCCATGCCCACGCCGCGGCCGGACACGTCGGTCACTTCGTCGGCGGTGGAGAAGCCGGGCGCGAAGATCAGGTTCCACACCTCGGTGTCGGTCATCGAATCGGGCGCGTCGATGCCTTTCTCGCGCGCTTTCTTCAGCAGCTTCTCGCGCGAGAGGCCCTTGCCGTCGTCGCGCACCTCGATCAGGATCGAGCCGCCCTCGTGGGTGGCCGACAGCGTGATCGTGCCGTGCTCGGTCTTGCCTTTGGCGCGGCGGTCATCCGGCATTTCAATGCCGTGGTCGCAGCTGTTGCGGATCAGGTGGGTCAGCGGGTCGGTGATCTTCTCCACCAGTCCCTTGTCGAGTTCGGTGGATTCGCCTTGCGTGACCAGCTCGACCTTCTTGCCCAGCTTGCTGGCGAGGTCGCGCAGCATGCGCGGGAAGCGGTTGAACACCACCGACATCGGGATCATGCGGATCGACATCACCGCTTCCTGCAGGTCGCGGGTGTTGCGGTCGAGGTCGGCGAGACCCGCCAGCAGGGGCTGGTTGGCGCCGTCGTCGAGTTCGCGGCTCTTCTGCGCCAGCATGGCCTGGGTGATGACGAGTTCGCCCACCAGGTTGATGAGTTGGTCCACCTTGCTGACCGAGACGCGCAGCGTGCTGGACTCCATCGCGGCCGGTGCTGCGGCGCGGGCTTCAACCTTCGGCGCGGCGGTGCCTGTGTGTTTGACAGTGCCCTCGGGCGCGGTGATCACCGCTTGAGCAGCGGCGGCCACGGCATAGGCGGGCACCCCGGGTGCACCGTCGAAGAACCCGAAGTCCTGGCCTTCGGCCTGACTTGGCGCGGCGGGCACCGGTGTGTTGTCAGCGGGCGCTGCGCAATCGGTGATGCGAATCTCTTCCTTGCTCACATGGAAGGTGAAGAGGTCCATCAGGTCGGCGTCGGACGAGGTGGTGGTGGCGCGGTAAACGCGCTTGTTGGCTTGGTCGCAGGGCAGGGGCTCGATGGTGCCCAGGCCCGGAATGTCGCGGAAGAGTTCGGCCACACCGTCGGCTTGCGCCACGTTGTCCAGCGGGCCGATGTGGATTTCCAGTTCGCGGGTGGCCTTGACCACCGGCTTGTTGATCACGCGGGCCGCGGCGGGTGCGGGTGCGGGTGCTTCCACCACGGGTGCAGCCACCACCGGTGCGGGTGCGTGGCCAGTGCCTTCGGCATCCTCGCCATTGGCCAGCGCATAGATGCGAGCCACCAGGCCGCTGGTGACAGGCGTTTCGTTGCCTCGGCCCTGGTGGTGTCCGAGCTGCAAACGCAGCGCATCGCTGGATTCGAGCAGCACGTCCACCATGGCGGCGGTTGGGTTGAGTTCGTGGCGGCGCAGCTTGTCCAGCAGCGACTCCATCTGGTGCGTGAGTTCGGCCACGTCGGCAAAGCCGAAGGTGGCCGCACCGCCCTTGATGGAGTGGGCGCAGCGGAAGATCGCGTTGAGCTCCTCGTCGTCGGCTTTTTCCACGTCCAGCGCAAGCAGCATCTGCTCCATCGTGTCCAGGTTCTCGCCCGCTTCCTCGAAGAAGATCTGGTAGAACTGACTCAGGTCAATGTCGTTGGCAAGGCTCTGGCCTTCGTTCATCATTTCACCCATGTGGGGTCTCCTTGGCTGCTGGTGAGCGGCGCGTTTATCGAATGACTTTTTGGATGACTTCGATCAACCGGCTGGGATCGAAGGGCTTGACCAGCCAGCCGGTGGCGCCCGCACTGCGGCCCTCCTGCTTCATCTGATCGCTGGACTCGGTGGTCAGGATCAGGATGGGCGTGTTCTTGAACTTGGGGTGCTCGCGCAGCTTGCGCGTGAGGCTCAGCCCGTCCATGTTGGGCATGTTCTGGTCGGTGAGCACCAGATCGATGCTGTGGGTCTGGGCTTTCTCGAACGCGTCCTGACCATCCACCGCTTCGACCACGTGGTAGCCCGCTCCGGTGAGGGTGAACGACACCATTTTTCTCATGGAAGCCGAGTCGTCTACGGCAAGAATGGATCGCATGGCTTACTCCGTGTTTCGGTCAAATATCGGCATATACCGAAGGGTCTTGAATCGGGGATTCGGGAAAATCAGAACAGGTCGATGGAACCGGCGTCCATCTCGCTTTGGGTCACCGGGCTGGGGCGTTCAGGCATGGGGTCCAGCCCCAGCGGTATCTCGCCCTCTTCGGGCTCCATGGCCTCTTCGGCCAGGCGCCAGGCGCAGCTTTGCAGCACCTTGCCGGTGTGCACGATCAGCTGGGTGGCCATGTCGTGGAACTGCAGTTCGGTCACGGCCTGGTGCAGGCTGGTGCGGATGGGTCCCAGTTCGCCCTGGCGGTTCTCCGGCAGCGCGCCCAGGGCTTCGTTGGCCGTGCCGAAGCGCTCCATCAAGTTGGAGGTGGCGTGGTCGAGCAGGCCTTCCAGGCGCTGCAGGTCGGTCACCGCCATGAGCAGCGAGTCCTGGAGATTGGCCACCAGGTTCACGGGCAGGGAGACGCACGGCGGGGGATGCTGCATCGTCAGGTGGTCCATGTTGTTGCTCGGTAGGGCGAACGGAGTAGGGTGGGCAGTACAATTTTCAAGGTCTGTAGGAAGCTGTATCGGCAGATAACCGGCCAAATTCAGCACCATTTCCCGTGTTGCCCCGTTGCTGCCACCAGCCACCGGGCAGCCCCGGCCGATCCCGATACCCAAACATTCCACCAGGCATGTCCGAGAACCTCGAAAAACCACCGGTTCACATCCTGCATCTGGAGGATTCGCGCGTGGACCACGCGCTGGTGAAGTTCGCCCTGCAACGAAGCAAGCTGCGCAGCGAGGTGGTACTGGTCGACACGCTGGATGACTTCCGCCGTGAATTGATGAGCGGGCGTTTTGACGTGGTGCTGGCCGACTACCACCTGCCCGGCTTCACCGGCATGGATGCCTGGGACGTGGTGCGCGAGATGCGGATCGAGATTCCTTTCGTCATCCTCTCCGGCGCCATCGGCGAGACGGCGGCGGTGGACGCGATGCACCGCGGTGTGAGCGACTATTTGCTCAAGGACAGCATGCACCGCCTCTCGCACGTGATCGAGCGGGCCATCGAGGTGTCCGAGACGCGGCGCGAGCGCGCGCGGGCCGCGGATGAACTGGCCGAATCGCGCCAGCGCCTGGCCGAGCTGGCCGAGCACCTGCAGACCAGCATCGAACAGGAGCGCGCCAACATCGCGCGCGAGATCCACGACGACATCGGCGGCGCGCTGGCGGCCGTCAAGCTCGACCTGGCCTGGGTGGGTCGGCGCGAAACCGATGCCGACGTGCTCAAACACGTGGGCACAGCCATGGAAATGCTGCAGCACGCGCTGGGCGCGAGCCAGCGCATCATGATGAACCTGCGCCCGCCCATCCTCGACCAGGGCCTGGTGGCCGCGGTGCAGTGGCTGGCCGGCGGCTTCGAGCGCCGCAGCGGTCTGCGGGTCACCATCCGCCGATCGTCCGACCAGATCGACGTGCCGCTGGACGTGCAACTCGTGGCCTACCGCACGGCGCAGGAAGCCCTCACCAACATCGCCAAGCACACCAGGGCCACTGCGGTCGAGATCGACCTGAGCGACGGTGAAGGTGTGCTGACGCTGGAAGTCTCCGACAACGGGCAGGGCATGAGCCCGGACGCCCTGCGCAAGACGAAGTCCTTCGGGCTGCTGGGTCTGCGCGAGCGCGCCGCCAAGGTCGACGGCTGGCTCGACGTGAGCACTTCTCCCCGGGGCACATCGGTCATTCTGTCGGTGCCCCTGACATCACCCAACAAACCGGACAGCGCGGTGAAAGCCGCAGAGGAAGCCCATGATCAAGGTGATTTTGTGTGACGACCACGCGGTGGTGAGACGCGGCATCCGCGACACCATCTCGGAGGCCACCGACATCCAGGTGGTGGGCGAAGCCGGCAGCTACCCCGAACTGCGCGAAGCCATGCGCAAGACCGAGTGCGACGTGCTCGTGCTCGACCTCAACATGCCCGGACGCGGCGGGCTGGAGGTGCTGGCTGCCTTGAAGGAAGAGGGCTCCACCGTGAAGACGCTGGTGGTCTCCATGTACCCGGAAGACCAGTACGCCATCCGCTGCCTGCGGGCAGGTGCGCGCGGTTACCTCAACAAGGCCGGTGAGCCGGCTGAACTGGTGGCCGCCATCCGCACCGTGATGCAGGGCCGCAAGTACGTGACCGCCGAGGTGGCGCAGATGCTGGTGGACAACCTGCACGCGCCCGAAAGCGAAGAGTTGCACGCCAGCCTGTCCGAGCGTGAACTGCAGACCCTGCAGAAGATCGCGTCGGGCAAGAAGCTCTCCGACATCGCCGAGGAACTCATGCTCAGCCCCAAGACCGTGAGCGTTTACCGCGCCCGCGTGCTGGAGAAGCTGCACCTGGCCAACAACGCAGAACTCACGGTTTACGCGATCCGCAACGGCATCGTTTAGGGCTTTCGGCCCCTTGGGCCAGGCATGTGTCGGGAAATTTGACACTCGCGCCCTTTTTTTCGCCTGTTAATCGCCGTGAAAGTAGCAACGTGTTGTTACATAGATGGATTGCGTGACTGGCACGCAACGTGCGGTGTATGCCTTCAGTGAATCCAATCTGATGTCCAGAGCGGTTTCAAATGGATTTTTTTAGGGCACCTCACATGAACACCTATTGGAAAGTCGCTTCGGCTGCAGCGTTGTCGGCAGTGACCTTGTCGGTCGCGGCGCTGTCAGTCCCGGCCATCAAGGCGCATGCGTTGAAGGTGATTGCCGATCTGGGCATCGACCATGCTCCTGTGGCACAGGTCACGGTCAAAAATGAAGCTGTTTCGGTCGCGCCGCAAATGGATCCACCCGTCGCGGTGGCATTCCGTGAAGTCAAAGTGGACCAGTCCACGGCTCCTTCCATCGAAAACAGCGGTAATGCGTTTGGCGCCGTGGCAGGGGCGGGGAATTCCAACCCCCAGAGCACCACCAACAACGGTATGCGGTCGTTCCCTGGGGGCGATGTTTCCTCCTCGGGATCAGGTGCGAATGGCGCTTCGATGGGCGCTTCAATGGGCGGTTCGCGCAGTGGTGGTGGCCAGGCCACGGGTCGCACGGTGCCCACGTCCGGTGGATCTCCTGCTCCGGGTGAAGAGGTGGTGGCTTCGAACGACGGTGGGCAGTCCCCCTCAGGCCCGAGCGTCGGTGCCACGCAGCCCCCGCAGAGCATCATCGCTCCCGGCGAAACTGGTGAAAAAGAGGTCCCAGACCTTGCACCCGAGATCGACATTTTTCCCGATGTCGCGGCCATCGTCCCGCCCAAGCCCGGTGACGATCTGGGCAACCCCGACGAAGTGCTGAACGCCGCCAGTCCTGTCGTGCAACCCGCGGTTGCCATCGCGGCGGTTCCAGAGCCTGGCACGTTGGCCTTGTTGGGTGTGGCCTTGCTCGGCATGGGTGCATTCCGCCGCCAGCGCGCCCGTCGCTGAATCGCCGGGTCCATTGAAAAAGGCGGCTTTGATGCCGCCTTTTTTGTTGCTCGACAGGGGGTGGGGTGGCCTGCGGAATAATGACCCATGACCGCCCCCACCTCGATCTGGAGTCCCCTGCGCCAACCGGCTTTTCGTGGCCTGTGGATTTGCGGCGCGGTTTTCTTCATCGGTGCGGGCATGCAGACCATGGCTGCGGCCTGGCTCATGGTCGAGCTCACCGGTTCGTCGTTTCTGGCCGCGCTGGTGCAGACGGCGGTGTTCCTGCCCATGTTCCTGCTGGCCCTGCCCGCCGGTGTGCTGGCCGACACCACCGACCGCCGGCGCCTGATCTCGGGCGCCTTGATCGCGCAGGTGGCCGCCTGCACGCTGCTGGCCGCGCTGGTGCTGGCGGGCTGGGGTGGGCCAGGGTCGGTGCTGTTCCTGGTGTTCGTGTGCGGCTGCTGCACGGCGGTGCTCACACCGGCGTGGAACTCCTCGGTGGTCGACCCGGTGCCGCGCGAAGAGTGGCCGCAGGCCATCACCGCCATCGGCATCGCCTACAACGCGGCGCGCGCCATCGGCCCCACGCTGGCCGGCCTGCTGTTCGCGCGCCTGGGCGCGGGCTGGGTGTTTGTGGTTACGGTGTTCACCACGCTGGTCATGTGGGAGTCGATCCGGCGCTGGCCGCCGCGCGCGCACCCGCCGTCGAGCCTGCCGCCGGAGCGCCTGTGGGGCGGCACGCTCAGCGGCCTGCGCTTTGCCTGGCACTCGCGCATCATCCTGGCGCAGCTGGTGCGGGTGATGGCGTTCAGCGCGGCCGGCTCGGCGCTGTGGGCGCTGCTGCCGGTGATCGCGCAGCGCCAGCTCGGCACCGGTGCCGAAGGCTTTGGTCTGCTCATGGGGTGCCTGGGCACGGGCGCCGTGTGCTCGGGCCTGGTCATCGGCCGGCTGCGCGCGCGCTTCGCGCTGGACGCGATCGTTTCACTCAGCTGCGCGGTGTTTGCCGCGGTCATGCTGCTCGCCGCGTGGGTGCGTGTGCCTTGGGTGGTCTACGTCGCCATGGCCTTTGGCGGCGCGGCGTGGATGGCCACCATGTCGACCTTCAACACCGCCACCCAGGCCAGCGCGCCGCCCTGGGTGCGCTCGCGCGCCGTGGCGCTGCACATCGTCTCCGCGCTGGGGGCCTTTGCCATCGGCTCGGCCTTCTGGGGCGCCGTGTCCGACATCGCCGGCCTCACCGCCGCACTGGTGGCCGCGGGCGTGGTCATGGCTGCCGGCCTGCTCCTGGTGCGCCCGTTTCCGCTGCGCATGGGCGCGCTGCACGAGGTGACGCAGGGCACGCCGTGGGACGAACTCTTCGTGGTGGACGAACCCAGCCCGTCGGCCGGCCCGGTGGCGGTGGAGGTGGGTTACCGCATCCGGCCGGGTGTTGACCAGGCGTTTCTGGACAGCATCAGCCACATGAAGGACCCGCGACGGCGCGACGGCGCGAGCTTCTGGCGCGTCTACCGCGACCTGGGCGAGCCTTCGCGGTATGTGGAGCGCTTCATCGTAGCCTCCTGGGCCGACTACCTGCACCAGCGCGCCCGCGCCACCGTGGCCGACCGCGCGCTGGAGACCGAGATCCGGGCGTTCCTCGCCGAAGGCGAGAGCGCGACCATGTCGCACTACATCGCGGAGCGTTGAGGGCCGCACCCGCCGGGCTTCAGGGCATCGTGTCCTCTCAGAGGTCCTCGTGAAGGCACAGGTAGTTGCCCTCGGTGTCCTTGAACCAGGCGGCCTTCTCCGAGCCCAGGACGCACACGTGATCGATCGTCTTCAATCCGGGGAAGTCGTAGTCTTCGAAGGCGACGCCCGCGCGCTTGAGTTCCGCGATGCTGGCGGCGATGTCGGCGACCTTGAAACTGATCGCCGTGTGGTCGGCCTTGGTCCCCTCGGGCTTGGGGAACAGCGCCAGCGTGCTGCCTCCCATCTCGTAGACAAACTTGCCGTCGGGTTTGAAGCCGCCGGGTTGCAGGCCCAGCGAGCCCTCGTAGAAAGTGCGGGCGCGTGCCATGTCGATGACAGGCAGCATGGTCGTGACGGATGCGTTGGTCAGCATGTTCAGTCCTTTCGCCCAGCGCCGCCACAGCGAATGCCCGAAGTGGACGACCGGTTCAGCCGCCGGGTCTGCGAGCATAGGCCGAACGGTGGCGCCTTGCCAGTGGCTGCAGCGGTAAGAATGCGGGCAGCGCTCAGCGCCTTGATCACCCCTGCCCACCCCCTTGTTCAACGCCCCTTCCCGAAAGATCGCAGATGGACCGCCGAAGTTTCCTGACTCCGTTTCTTGTGGCATTGGCCCTCACCCTGTCCGCCTGCGGCAAGGACGATCCGCAGGCCCAGCTGGAGGCCGCCGTGCAGCAACTGCAGGACAACCTGGAAGCCAAGGAAACCGGCGCGGTGATCGACCAGCTCGATGCCGGCTTCCAGGCCCAGACCGGGTTCGACCGCGACTGGGCGCGCAAGACCATGACGCTGATGTTCCTGCGCTATGCCAGCGTCAAGGTGATCGCCCTCTCACGCAAGAGCAGCATCGACCCCACCGCGCCGCAGTCCGGCCTCACACAGGCGCAGGTGGTGGTCACGGGCGCGCAAGGGCTGATCCCGGAGCGGGCTGCACCCTACGAGGTGCGGCTGGAATGGCGCCGCATCTCGGGCGTGTGGAAGCTTTCACGCCTGACGTGGGAGTGAGCGCGGCATGACACCCGAGCTCTGGTTGCTGGTGGTGGGCGCGGCCGTGGCGGGCTTCGTGCAGGGCCTCTCGGGCTTTGCCTTCAGCATGGTGGCCATGTCGTTCTGGGTCTGGGGCATCGACCCGCGCGTGGCGGCTGTGCTGGCGGTGTTCGGCTCGCTCACCGGTCAACTCGTTGCGGTGTTCACCACCCGGCGCGGCTTTCGCTGGCCCGCGCTGTGGCCCTTTCTGGCCGGGGGCGCCGTGGGCGTGCCCATCGGCATCGCGGTCCTGCCGCACCTCAACGCCGATCTTTTCAAGCTGATCCTGGGCAGCGTGCTGGTGGTCTGGTGCCCGGCCATGCTGGTGTCGTCGCGCCTGCCGCGCATTTCGCGTGGCGGGCGCCTGGCCGACGGCGTGGCCGGCGCGGCGGGGGGCTTCATGGGCGGCATCGGTGGCTTCACCGGCGTGGTGCCCACGCTGTGGTGCACGCTGCGCGGCATGGAAAAAGCCCGGCAGCGTGCCATCGTGCAGAACTTCAACCTCGCCGCCTTGTCGTTCACCATGCTGGGCTACGTGGCCACGGGCGCGGTCACGCGCGCAATGTGGCCGCTGTTGCCGGTGGTGGCGGTGGCGCTGCTGGTGCCGGTGCTGCTGGGCGCACGGCTGTATGTGGGCCTGAGCGAGGTCGCCTTTCGCAAGCTGGTGCTGTCGTTGCTCGCGCTCTCGGGCGTGGCCATGCTGGTGGCTGCGGTACCGCGGTTGTGGGCAGGGCTGTGATCTCGTCGCGGTTCCTGCAGCGCAGGAATATCCTGCAGACGTTGCGGTTGACATCGCGTCGGACAACACGAATCGGTATCCTCTCAGCTCCCATTTCGCCGGACCACGCATGCTGCGCTCGATCGCTCCCCGTTCTCGGCACACAGCTGTGTCTGCTGCGCTGTCGGTCTGCCTCCTGGTCGCGCACGCAGCGATGGCTGGCGACGCGGCATCCGGCGCACGGCTCGCCGCGGCACGCTGCGTTTCCTGCCACTCGTCCTCGGAAACGATCCATTCCACGCTGCCGCTGCTCGAAGGGCAACCGAAGGCCGCTTTCATTGCGCAGTGGCGTGCCTTCCGCGAGCACAAGCGAACCGCTCCGGTGATGGTGAGCCTCGCGCAGGAGTTGAGCGAGCAGGATGTTGACGACCTCGCCGACCACTATGCGGCACTGCTCCCACCGCGCACCCCGGAATCGTCTGGCAGCGAGGCAGGCCGCGCGTTGGTCGATCGCCTGCGATGCGCCGACTGCCACGGGCCGGCGTTGCAGGGGACGAACGCGGGCGCAGCACGGCTCGCCGGGCAAAGGGCGCGTTACACGGCGTGGTCGTTGCAGCTGATGCGCGGCGGACGCCGGTCGCACGGAGCCGCCGCGAAGCCGGATCCTCTCCTTGCCGATCTCAGCAATGCCGAGATCGAGTCACTGGCCGCGCACCTGGCGTCTCTGCGCTGAACTGTCTGCGCATGAGGGGGTGCTTCAACCCGCGGTCGCGGATGTCCAGAATGCGTCGGCGGCACGGCCGAGCAGTTCGCGGTCGCGGTACAGCCGGATCTCCAGGGGCACGTTCCAGTCGCTGCTGGCGGCCGTCACAAGCCGCCCCTGGTCAAGGTCTTCCTGCACCAGGGTCTGGGGCAGCCAGGCCAGGCCGCGCCCGTCGAGCACCATGGTGCTGAGCACCGAGGCCAGGTGGGCCGTGAACACGACCTGCACGGGAAACGCCTCCAGCCGGCGGTTCAGCACGGCCCGCATGATCCGACCCAGCCCCGACTCCTCCGTGTACGTCAGCACCGACACCGCCGTGCCCATCGGGCCGTTCAGCGCATGCCGGGGCCGGCCCTGCGCGTCCGGCGTCGAAACCGCGATCAGCAGGTCCTCGCCGATGCGCGCAGAGCGGTAGGGTTCGGCATCCAGCGCGCCTTGCGCCTTCTGGTGGGCATGGCTCAAGACGAACTGCACCTTGCCCTGCAGCATCAGCGCCTCGCAGCGCTGCAGCACGTCGGACATCAGTTGCACCGGCCCCAGCGTGGTCTGCGATTCGAGGCCGCGCAGCCAGCGCGGCAGGAAGGTGAAGGAGAGGGCGTGTGTGGACGCGATGCGCAGCGTGACCGAACTGGCCTCGGCGACCCGCCTGGCGTCGCCCGGCACACGCTCGACCCGGGTGATCAGCTCGTGCGCCACGCCGGCAAACCATTCCCCGACCTCCGTCAGCCGCGCGGGTTGTGAGCTGCGGTCGAACAGGTCGGCGCCGACCCACTCCTCCAGGGCGCGTATGCGGCGGCTGAAGGCGGGTTGCGAGCTGTACCGGTCTTCGGCGGCGCGGGAGAAATTGCCGGTGGCCGCCAGCGCCACGAAGTCTTCGAGCCAGATGAAATTCATGAGCGGTTCGTCCAGTGCATGGAAGCAGTGAAAAAGAACATTGGCCAAGCCAGCCCACGATGCCGACCATACGGGCTCTCAAAGCACACCACAGGAGCCTCCCTTGAAGATCGTTGAAATCCGCGAGAAGACCATCCCCATCAGCTCGCCCATCCGCAATGCCTACATCGACTTTAGCAAGATGACACTGAGCCTGGTCGCGGTCATCACCGACGTGATCCGCGACGGCAAGCCGGTGGTGGGCTACGGCTTCAACTCGAACGGCCGCTACGGCCAGGGCAAGCTGATGCAGGAGCGTTTCGTTCCGCGCGTGATGGAAGCCGACCCTGCGTCCCTGATCGACGACAGCGGCAACAACCTCGACCCGCACAAGATCTGGAACACCATGTTCACCAACGAGAAGCCCGGTGGGCATGGTGAGCGATCGGTGGCCATGGGCACCATCGACATGGCCGTGTGGGATGCCGTCGCGAAGATCGAGGGCAAGCCCCTGTTTCAGCTGCTGTCCGACCGCTACGGCGACGGCAAGCCGAACCGCAAGATTTTCGTCTACGCAGCCGGTGGCTACTACTACCCCGGGCAGGACCACAACAAGCTCAAGGACGAGATGCGCAGCTACATCGACCGGGGCTACACGGTCGTGAAGAAGAAGATCGGTGGTGCCTCGCTGGACGAAGACCTGCGCCGCATCGACGCCATCATGGAGGTGCTGCAGGACGGCCAGAAACTCTGCGTCGATGCGAACGGCCGCTTCGACCTGGACACCTCGATCGCCTACGCCAAGGCGCTCTCGCAGTACGACCTGTTCTGGTACGAAGAAGCGGGTGACCCGCTCGACTACGAGCTGCAGGCCACGCTGCGCAACTACTACAAGAACCCGATGGCGACGGGCGAGAACCTGTTCTCGATGCAGGACGCGCGCAACCTCATCCGCTACGGCGGCATGCGCCCGGACCGCGACTGGCTGCAGTTCGACTGCGCGCTCAGCTACGGCCTGGTCGAGTACCTCAAGACGCTGGACATGCTCAAGGAACACGGCTGGTCGGCCAGCCGCTGCATCCCGCACGGCGGGCACCAGATGTCGTTGAACATCGCGGCCGGCCTGGGCCTGGGCGGCAACGAGTCCTACCCGGATCTGTTCCAGCCGTTCGGCGGCTTCCCGGATGGCGTGAAGGTGGAGAACAGCCACGTGACGCTGCCCGAGCTGCCCGGCATCGGTTTCGAAGGCAAGGCGGACCTGTTCCGCGAAATGACGGCGCTCTCGGCCTGAGCGCTTAACTGAACCACACCCACAGAGGAGACACACATGAACATATTCTGGCGCTCGGCCACCGGCCTGATCCTGCTCGGCTCATCCACTTTTGCATTCGCCGAATTTCCGGACAGACCCATCACCCTCGTCGTTCCCTTCGTGGCCGGCGGACCGAGCGACAAGATCGCGCGAGACGTGGCGGAAGCGCTGCGCAAACCACTCGGGCAGACCGTGGTGGTCGAGAACGCGGGAGGTGCGGGCGGGACGATCGGTTCCGCCAAGGTGGCGCGGGCCACGCCGGACGGCTACACCCTGCTGGTGCACCACATCGGCATGGCCACCGCTCCCGCGCTGTACCGCAAGCTCACCTACAAGGTGCCCGAAGACTTCGAGACCTTGGGCGTGGTCAATGAAGCGCCCTCGGTGCTGATCGGCAAGCCCGGTCTCGCCGCCAACAACTTCGCGGAATTGCGGCAGTGGATCGCCGCCAGCGGCGACAAGGTGAACCTGGCCAACGCGGGCGTCGGTTCAGCGTCCCACCTGTGTGGCTTGATGCTGCAGAGCGCGTTGAAGGCCAACATGACACCCGTGCCCTACAAGGGGACCGCACCCGCGATGACGGACATGCTCGGCGGGCAGGTGGACCTGATGTGCGAACAGGCGACCAACGCCGTGCCCCAGATCGAGGGCAAGAAGGTCAAGGTCTATGGCGTCACCAGTCTGCAGCGCCTGCAGATCCCGGTGCTCAAGGACACGCCCACGCTGGCGGAGGCCGGTCTGTCTGGCTTCAACGTGCAGGTGTGGCACGGGCTCTACGCCCCGAAGGGCACGCCACCGGCCGTGCTCGCCAGACTCAACGCGGCGTTGAAGCTCGCGCTCACGGACCCCGATCTCATCAAGAAGCAGGAGGCCCTGGGGCTGACGGTGACCACCGGCGAGCGACTGGAACCGGCCAGGCACCGGAAGTTTCTCGAGGCTGAAAAGGAGCGCTGGTCCCCAGTGATCAAGGCCGCGGGCCAGTACGCGGACTGAGCGTCCACCGCACGGGCGGTTTCTGGTTCAGCGGCCTTCGTTGATCACCTCCTTGGGTTCCGCTGCGCCAGGGCAGGTCGGCCGGTAGGGCCGCTCGCCCAGGTAGCCGCTCCAGGCGGCCGTGCCCAGGTTCAGCGACACCCGCTCGCAGGCTCGCGCCACCAGATCCGTCAGGCGCAGCAGCCACACGCGGGTGCGCCCATCGCCCTCGGTGGTGGCGAGGTAGCGGTTGCCGGGGCTGAACACCAGGCCGGTCAGGGCATCGAGTCCTTCGAGGCGGCCGGTCTCCGAGCCGGTTTCCAGATTCCACACCCGCACCGTGCTGCCGGTGCCCACGGCGAGCTGGCGGTTGTCGTGGCTGAAGGCGCAGGCCGGTGCGCCGCCGGTGTGGTCCACCTGCAGCAGCACCTGGCCGCTGCTGGTGTCGCGCACCGCGATGCCGCCGCTGCGGTGCTGGCTGGCCACGTGCTGCGCGTCGGGGCTGAAGCCGCAGGGGCTGATGAAGAGGCCCGATCGGTCCTTGTCGAGTGCGAAGTCGGCCACGGGTGCGCCATCAGGCGGGTGCCATCGCAGCACCCGCCAGGTCTGGCCCGCACGGCTGATGGGGCCGGGCACACCGGCCAGCAGCGATGCACCGCGCGCGCCCACCGCCAGGAAACCCGGAGGCACTTCGCCGGGCGTGCTCAGGCGCACGGGCGCGGCCTGCCGCGCATCGCCCCACCACCACAGACCGCCGCCCTGCAGGGCCACGGCAAGGGCCTGTCCATCGGGGCCAAGGGCCAGCGCAGAGGGTTGGCCTTCGAAGCCGACTTCGCGCAAGGTGGCGCCGGTGGCGGCGTCAACCAGATGCACGCGCTGGCCGCCCAGCACCGCGAGCACGCGACCGTCGGCGCTGTGGGCCGCGAGGCCTTCAGGTCCCGGCATCGGGCGGCTGGCCGGCGCGGCGGCTTGGGCGGAGCGGGCCAGCGGCCAGGTGCGCAGTGCAGCGCCGCTCACCACCAGCAACCGCGACTCGTCGGCCGAGAAGGCCAGGGTCTTGCGCTCGGGCAGAGCGCCAGCGTCCAGCACGTCGCTGCCGCCCTGGTCGAGTCGCCACAGCCGCACCACCGGGCCGTCGGCGTTGGTGCCGGTGATGGCCAGGGTCTGACCATCGGGGCTGAAGGCCAGCACATCGTGATCGCGGTATTCCAGCTGCGCCAGCTCGCGGTCGCGCACGAGGTCGCGCACCTGCAGCCGGTTGTCGCCGGCGCGCCCCACGGCCAGGCGGGCCTGCGGGCCCACGGCCATGGCCGAGAAGGGCGGTTCGCCCGCCAGCACGCTGCGGGTCTCGCCCACCGGCCACATTTCCAGCCCGCCGACCGCGAGGTTGGCCACGAGGTGGCTGCCGTCGGCGCTGAACAGGATCTGCCAGACCTCACGCTGCGCCGGCTCCAGCGGCACCGGCCGCAGGCCCAGCGCGGGTTGGCGTTCCAGCGCCCACAGTCGCACCTGGCCCGCGTCCAGCAAGGCGAGCCATCGACCGTCGGGGCTGAGTGCCACGCTGTCGGCGTGCGGCAGTTGCGCCACCACGGGTTGGCGCGGGTCCGAGAGGTCGACCACATGGGTGCGGTCGGGCGTGCTCTGGTTGGTCCTGGCGTCGTACCGGCCGTAGGTCGCCACCAGCACACTTGCCTGTGCATCCACGGCGACCTCGTCGGCATCGCCCTCGGGGTGCAACACAGTGGCGCGCGGGGCGAGGGTCAAACCGTCCCGCACGTCGATACGGCCCCGTTCGCCATCGCTGGGGCGCGTCACCACGAAGCGCCCACCGGGCGCGAAGGCCAGGGCACCGATGGATGGAACGGTGATCTCCACCGTGGGGTGCGTGAGTTCGCCCGCCGCGTTCCATCGATCCAGCCTCAAGCCACCGCTGACCAGCAGCACGCTGCCATCGGTGGACAGCGCGAGCGCGCGCTTGCCGTATGGCTCCATGAAGCCTTGCCGCACGGTCGCCTGCGGTGGTTGCAAGGCGAGCGAGCGCCGCAAGGCCCGGTCGGTCTGAAGGGCGGGGGAGCCCAGCACATCGAGCTGGCGCGCCGACTCCGCCGCCAGCAGCAGGCTGCGCTCCAGCGAGGCACCCGGCACGCCCTGCGCCGATTGTTCGCGCACCAGATCGGCATCGGCTGCCAGACGCCCGGCGATGGCCAGCGACTGCTGCTGCGCGGCGTTGCGGCGCTCGATGAAGGTGGCCACACCCAGCACGGCCACCACCACCAGGGCCGCACCCGCTGCGCCGAGCAGGCTGAGGCGGCGTCGGTCGGCGGTGCGGCGGCTCTGCAGGATGTAGCGCGTCTGCAGCGCCGTGGGGTGCGGGGTCTGCGCCGCGCCCTCGGCCAGCCAGCGTTCGGCCGCGCTCAGCGCAGCCCCGCGCAGGGTCAGGCTGGTGTCCTGGCCGCGGCTCTCCCAGTCCACCGCGCGCAGCAGCAACTGCGTGTGGGTCTGCACGTGCTGGAGGTCGGTGTCCACCGCCTGCACCAGCAGGGTCATGGCTGTCTCGAAGTCGTCCTGCTCGCGGCAGTACACCCAGTTCAGTCGCGCCAGCGCCTCGGGCACGTCGGCGGCCACCACGTCGCGGCACACCACCGGGATCAGGCGTTTTCCCTGCGCCACGGCGTGATCGAGTTCCTCGCGGCACACGCGCGAGGCCAGCGAGTCGGGCGAGAGCACGAAGGCAAAGGCCTGCGCGGCATCGATGGCGGCGCGGATCTCCTGCATCCACTCGGCCGTGGGCGGTATGCCTTCCCAGTCCACCCAGGTCTGGCGCTCGCGCGCGGCCAGTGCCGCGTGCATGCGCCGCACCGGTTCGATGTCCTTTCGGGAGTACGAGATGAAGACCGCGCTCATGACGCCATGATCGACACCTTCCGCGATGCGATCAAGTCCAGCCGCCGGACCTGGCCTTGCGCGCTATCCGCCGGTGAAGATCTCGGTGGCCAGCTTCATCAGCGCGAGCACCGGCGTGTCCAGCATGGGCAGCGTGAACGCAATGCCCACCAGACCGGCCGAGAGCGTGAGCGGAAAACCGATGGCGAACGCGTTCATCTGCGGCGCGATGCGCGAGACGAAACCCAGCACGATGTTGACGAACAGCAGCATGGCGATCATGGGCAGCGCGATCCACAGGCCGTAGCGGAACACCACGGCGCCGAGCTCGTGCAGCTGCATGCGGTTGATCGAATCCAGCGCACCGCCGCCCACGGGGAAGGTGTTGAAGCTGGCAATAACCGCCTGCAACAGCATGAGGTGGCCGCCCATCACCACGAACAGCAGCATGGTGGTGTTGCCGAAGAAGCGGCCCACGGTGCTCGATTGGGCGTTGGTCGAGGGGTCGAAGAAGCCCGCGAAGTTCAGGCCCATCTGCAGGCCGATGATCTCGCCGGCCAGCTCCACCGACGCGAACACGATGCGAACCGCCAGACCAATGGCGATGCCCACCACCACCTGCTGCATCACCACCGAGAACGCCTGCGGGTCGTTGAGCGCGATCAGGGGCTGGTCGGTGAGGCCGGCTTGAGCGCACACCGCGACCAGGAAGGCCAGCGCCACGCGCGTGCGCAGCGGCACCGAGCGCGAGGAAAAGATCGGTGCGCTGGAGAAGACGGCGAGGATGCGCAGAAAGGGCCAGAACACCGGCGAGACCAGCGCCATCACCTGCGCTTCGGTGAACGTGGGCATGACCGGTGCGCGATCAGATGGCGTAGTTGGGGATGGACAAAATCGTGCTGCGGATGAACTCGACCATCGTCGTCATCATCCACGGCCCGGCGATGGCGAACACCGCGATGGCCGCGATCAGCTTGGGCACGAAGGCCAGCGTGGCCTCGTGGATCTGCGTGATGGCCTGGAACAGGCTCACCACCAGGCCCACAGCCAGCACCGTGGCCAGCACGGGCGCGGCCACCATGAGCAGCATGAAGAGCGCGTTCTGCGCCATCGTGAGAGCGGCTTGCGGATCCATGTCTTTTCCTATTGGGCAAAACTGGCTGCCAGCGAGCCGATCAACAGATTCCAGCCATCAGCCAGAACAAACAACATCAGCTTGAACGGCAGCGCCACCAGCACCGGCGACAGCATCATCATGCCCAGCGACATCAGCACGCTGGCCACCACCATGTCGATCACCAGGAAGGGAATGAAGATCATGAAACCGATCTGGAACGCGGTCTTGAGCTCGCTGGTGACGAAGGCCGGCACCAGCACGCGAAATGGGGCGTTCTCTGCCGTCACGTCGTTCGGCAGCTTGGCCAGCTTGGCGAAGAGTTCAAAGTCGGACTGGCGGGTCTGCTTGAGCATGAAGGCGCGCATGGGGCCCTGGCCGCGCTCCAATGCCTGGTCGAAGGTGATGGCGTTGCGCGAGTAGGGTTCGTAGGCGTCGGCATACACCTTGTCCAGCGTGGGGCCCATCACGAACAGGGTGAGGAACAGCGAGAGGCCGACGATCACCTGGTTGGGCGGGGCCGATTGTGTGCCGAGTGCCTGGCGCAACAGCGAGAGCACGATCACGATGCGGGTGAAACCCGTCATGAGCAGCAGCACGGCCGGCAGGAACGAGAGCGCGGTGAAGAACAGCAGGGTCTGGATCGGCACCGAGTAGCTGGTGCTGCCAGTGCCCTGGCCGATCATCAGCGGCAACGAGGGGCCGGTGGTGGCGGTTGCCGCGGCCGGCACGGGGGGAATGGGCAGGGCCTGGGCCCAGACACCCACGGCGCACAGCGCCAGCGCGCCGAAGAGCAGGCCGCCTCGCATCAGATTAACGGGGCGCATTCGGGGCCTTCATGAGTTGTGAGAGGCGTGCCGCAAAGCCGGAGGTGGGCGCGGAGGGATCCACCGGCACGGCGGGCAGATCGGCCGGCAGCGGCATCTGGTGCAACGCGGTCACGCTGCCCGAGGCCACACCCAGGACCAGGCAGACGCGCTCGGCGCCTTCGCCCACCTGCACCGTGACCACGCGTTGCTGCGGGCCCAGCGACAGACTGGAGAGCACACGCAGCGCCGGACCGCTGTGGCCGGCAATACCCGGCAGACGGCGGCGCGCCCATTTCAGGGCGAAAGCCATGCCCACCATCAAGGCGAGCAACAGCAACGCGGGCATGGCGTTTTGCAACATGGGAAGGGGTCTTCGAGTGAAAGGTTTCGGGTCAGGGATGACGAGGGTCCGGCTCCGCCGGCCCCAGGCATCGCCCCCCTCTCAGGGGGGTGACGCCGAAGGCGGCGCGGGGGGTGACGTGACCTGCGGTCACGTCCTACTAACTCTGCGCATGCGTTCAGACGGCGTGACGATGTCGGTCAGGCGGATACCGAACTTGTCGTTCACCACCACCACCTCGCCCTGGGCG
>JAZKHJ010000078.1:0-13973 GCA_040385485.1 Pseudomonadota bacterium
ACCACCGACATCAGCATTATGAATGCTGCGCTCTAACCAACTGAGCTATATCACCAACGAGGCGGGATTGTAGCTCAAATCATGACCCTGTCCGGGCGCTGCGTGACCCGAATCCTGTCACTCAAGTCGTCTTCTTGGCGTATGAGGCGCACCAGCCAGCGGCAGCCACTTGCTTGCCCGCAAACAGTGGGCAAGGACCGGCTTGGGAGCCGATGGCGCCCTGGTACAGCGTGCAATTGGAACAGGCACTGCCTTCCACGAAGTTGGGGAATCTGGATTTGTCTGCATTGGCGGCCACCGCCACATAGCCCAGCGCCGCGGCGGTGGGGTCGGAGGCTTCAAGCATCGGACCAGTGGTCGCCGGGGTCTGTGCCACTTCGGGTGCTGGAGCCGGCACCGGGTACTCGGCCGACGATGCGGGGGCGCCTTCCGGAGCCGTGGCACTGGGGGGTGGTGCCGATTCGGAGCAGGCCGACAGCAGGGCTGCGCCTGACGCGGGCAAGAGCCAGATGAAGTGGCGGCGGGTGGTCATGGAGGTCTCCTTGTGTGTCGTGGGAGCCCCCTTATAGGCCCGCCTCCTCGGGGCGGGTGTTACCGCGTGTTGCCGCTCATTGGTGCTTGAACTCGGCCTTGCGCTTGTTCACGAAGGCATCCATGCCTTCCTTCTGGTCGGCGGTGGCAAACAACGCGTGGAAGATGCGGCGCTCGAACATCACGCCGTCGGACAGCGAGCCCTCGAACGCGCGGTTCACGGACTCCTTGGCCGCCATCACGCTGGGCAGCGAGAAGCCGCAGATGATGAGTGCCGCGCCCAGGGCTTCGTCCATCAGCTTGTCCAGCGGCACCACGCGACTCACCAGGCCCGCACGCTCGGCTTCTTCGGCGTCCATCATGCGGGCGGTGAGCACCATGTCCATGGCCTTGGACTTGCCCACCGCGCGCGGCAGGCGCTGCGTGCCGCCTGCGCCCGGAATGATGCCCAGCTTGATTTCGGGTTGCCCGAACTTCGCGTTGTCGGCCGCGATGATGAAGTCGCACATCATGGCCAGCTCGCAGCCGCCGCCCAGCGCGAATCCGCTGACCGCACCGATCACGGGTTTGCGGATGCCGCGGATGGTTTCCCAGTTGCGGGTGATGTAGTCGCCCTTGTAGACATCGGCAAAGGTGTAGCTGGCCATGGCGCCGATGTCGGCACCGGCGGCAAAGGCCTTTTCGCTGCCGGTCAGGATCATGCAGCCGATGTCTTCATCAGCATCAAACGCCTTCAGCGCCGCGCCGAGCTCGTCCATCAACTGCTCGTTGAGCGCGTTGAGCTGCTTGGGGCGGTTGAGCGTGATGATGCCCACCCGACCTTCGGTGCGGACGGTGATGCATTCGGGCGCGGCAATGGCGGTCATGGGGTCTCCTCGGGTGTCGGTGTTGGTTGGAAAGCTGTCCACTATAGCGGCCGGTACCGAGGGAAAGCATTAGCCGACCGATTGGTTGGTTAATGGTAAATTGCACCGCCGAACAACCACAGCCAGCCGAGGAGACCCACCGCCATGCCTGAAGCCACCGTCTTGTATGAAGAGCGCGGGGCCGTGGCCCTGGTCACGCTCAACCGACCCGATGCGCTCAACAGTTTCACCCGCCAGATGCACCACGACCTGTGGGCAGCGCTGGACCGGGCCGAGGCCAACCCGGCGGTGCGCGCGCTGGTCATCACCGGCGCGGGGCGCGGTTTCTGCGCCGGGGCCGACCTGGCAGAGTTCGACTTCGAGCCCGGTCCGGACCTGGTGCAGCGCGCCGACCCCGGCCCGGTGATCGAGCAGGCTTTCAATCCCACCGCGCGGCGCCTGCAGGGCTTGCGCATGCCGACCATCGCGGCGGTCAACGGCGTGGCAGCGGGCGCGGGCGCGTCGCTGGCCATGTGCTGCGACATCGCGATCGCCGCCACCGGCGCGAGCTTCATCCAGGCCTTCAGCAAGATCGGCCTCGTGCCGGATGCCGGCGGCAGCTGGCTGCTGGTGGAGCGTCTGGGCCTGGCGCGCGCCATGGCGTTGGCCATGACGGGCGACAAGCTGCCGGCCGCGCAGGCCAAGGAGTGGGGAATGATCTGGGACGTGAGCGAGGACTGCGTGAGCGCCGCGCTGGCCATGGCCACCAAGCTTGCCGCCATGCCGACGCGGGCCCTGGTGGCCACACGCGCACTGCTGCGCGATGCCGGCACGCGCACCCTGAGCCAGCAGCTCGATGTGGAGCGCGACACCCAGTCGGCGCTGGGCAAGACGCACGACTACATCGAAGGCGTGATGGCGTTCCGCGAGAAGCGCCCGGCGCAGTTCAAGGGCGAATGATGTCTCCTCAGGACAAGGCAAAAAAGGTCGGCGAGACCATGTTCGCGGTCGATACCGCCAGCAAAGACACCATGGGCATGGAACTGCTGAGTTGCGAGCCGGGCCGCGCTGTCATCCGCATGGCCGTGCGGCCCTTGCACCTCAACGGCCACCAGATCTGCCACGGCGGCTTCATCTTCACCCTGGCCGACTCCACCTTTGCGTTTGCCTGCAACAGCCACAACAGGAACACCGTGGCTGCGGGCTGCAGCATCGAGTTCCTGCGCCCGGCTCACGTGGGCGATGTGCTCACCTGTGAGGGCGTGGAGCAAACACTCTCGGGCCGCCACGGCATCTACGACATGCGGGTGGTCAACCAGCGCGGCGAGGTGGTGGCCATGTTCCGCGGCAAGAGCGCGCAGATTCCCGGGACCGTGTTTTCCGAAGAAGGACAGTCATGA
Source organism: Pseudomonadota bacterium (assembly GCA_040385485.1). Taxonomy (GTDB): domain Bacteria; phylum Pseudomonadota; class Gammaproteobacteria; order Burkholderiales; family Burkholderiaceae_C; genus Hydrogenophaga. The sequence continues at coordinate 2,777 of JAZKHJ010000078.1, forward strand.
AAGCCTTTTCCCTGGAGCCGATCGAAAAGGCCAGTGTCGACGAGTTGCGCGCCTTGCAGCTCAAGCGCCTGCAGGCCACGCTGCGCCACGCCTACGCGAACTCGCCCGTCTACCGCGCCAAGTTCGACGCGGCGGGTGTGCACCCCGATGACTGTCGCAGCCTCGCGGACCTGGCGAAGTTTCCCTTCACCACCAAGAAGGACTTGCGCGACAGTTACCCGTTCGGCATGTTCGCGGTGCCGCGCGAACAATGCGCGCGCATCCACGCCAGCAGCGGCACCACCGGCAAGCCCACGGTGGTGGGCTACACGCTCAAGGACATCGATACCTGGGCCACGGTGGTGGCGCGCAGCATCCGCGCCAGCGGTGCACGGCCGGGTGATCTGGTGCACGTGAGCTACGGCTACGGCCTGTTCACCGGCGGCCTGGGCGCGCACTACGGGGCCGAAAAACTGGGCCTCACTGTGGTGCCCTTTGGTGGTGGCCAAACCGAACGTCAGGTGCAGCTGATCCAGGACTTCCGGCCCGACATCATCATGGTGACACCGAGCTACATGCTGGCGATCGCCGACGAGTTCGAGCGGCAGGGCATCGATCCGCGCCAGAGCAGCATGCGCATCGGCATTTTCGGCGCCGAGCCCTGGACCAATGACATGCGTGTGGCGATCGAAGCGCGCATGAACATCGACGCGGTCGACATCTACGGGCTGTCGGAGGTGATGGGCCCGGGTGTGGCCAACGAGTGCGTGGAAACGAAAGACGGCCCGACCATCTGGGAAGACCACTTCTACCCCGAGATCATCGACCCCGAGACCGGTGAGCCGGTGGCCGATGGCGAGATGGGTGAACTGGTGTTCACCAGTCTGACCAAGGAGGCGTTGCCGATCATCCGCTACCGCACGCGAGACCTCACGCGCTTGCTGCCGGGCACCGCGCGCACGATGCGTCGCATGGAAAAGATCACCGGGCGCAGCGACGACATGATGATCGTGCGTGGCGTCAACGTGTTCCCCACGCAGATCGAGGAGTTGATCCTGAAGCGCCCGGAACTCAGCGCGCACTACCAGTGCGTGCTGACGCGCGAAGGCCCGATGGACAACCTGACCGTGGTGGTCGAGACGCGTTCCGGTCTGTCGCCCGAGAGCATCGAGGCGCGTGCCGCGGCCAAGCAGTTGCAGCACGAGGTCAAGGTCTATGTGGGCAGCAGCGTGGCCGTGGAACTCAAGCCCGAAGGCGGCGTGGAACGCAGTCAGGGCAAGGCCAGGCGCGTGGTGGATCTGCGCCAGCGCTCCGGCTGAGCTTCTTCACCGTTGCGCTTCAACGCCGTCTGTGTGGGAAATCGCACCCGCCGGGATGAAAACCCCTAGCCGCCTCGGGGCATGGTGTCCTACATTACCCCCCACAGTTGGGGAAGACATGGACAAAAACACATTGTTTGGCAAGACCGTGGCCGGACGCGAAGCGCTCACCACCCGGCCCCCCGGGCTGGGGCCGCGCCTGCGTTCGCTGCTGATCATGGTGGACGGAAAGCGCAACCTCGCCGAGTTTGAAAAGCTCACCGGTGGGGAGGCCACTGCCGCCCATTCACTCGAGGAACTGCTGGCGGCCGGGTGGATCGAGGTGGTGGGTGCCGACGGCTTGCCCAAGCAGGTCGTTGCACCCGCGGTATCGGTGCCTGAACCGGCTGCATTCCAGCCCGAGGTGTCGCAGCCCGTGCCGGTGGAGCTTGCTGTTGCGGTCCCCTCGCTGCCTTTCAGCGATGCCCGCCGCCAGGTGGTGCGTTTCATCAACGACCAGCTCGGGCCCATGGGCGAGACGCTGGCCATCCGCGCTGAGGGCTGCAAGACGCCCGCCGATCTTCAGGCGGCGCTGCCCCGCATCCGGGACGGTTTGAAAAGCTTCAAGGGTGCGGCGGTGGTGCAACAGTTCGACGACGAACTGGCAAGTCGCTTGCCCAAGGTCTGAGTTCAGTCGGACAGCCAACTGCCCAGACGCGCCGCATCGGCAACACCCAGTTTCACGGCCTGGCTCTCGGTCGGCCAGTCCAGCGGGCATTTGAGCAGGCGGTTGTCACGTGAGACCAGTGCGATGACTCGCGTGCGCTGACCGCGCAGCATCTGCACATCGTCGAGCTTGTGGATGCGCCAGGCCTCGGCGGCGCCGCCCCGGCGCACCGCCGCCAGTTCCAGACCCAGCCACTCGTCTCCTGCGGCCATGCCGGCGGCCTCACTCGCGCCCCCACGCAGCACGGTCTTGAGCTGCACGCTGCCGCCGGCCTCACTCACGCGCAAGCCCAGTTGCTGGGCCAGTGGCGCTTTGTCGTGCGTGAACTTCGCGCCCTGGCCCTGCAACAGGTCCATCAGTGGCAGGTCGGTGGTGCTGTGCACCCACGCAGCGATCTCGACGTCAAAGTTGCGCTTGCCCAGGCGTTTGAGCGCACGCAGCAGATCGGCTTCACGCATGGGGCCTCCCTTGCAGCGTTGCCAGAGTTCACGCATCACCGCATCCAGCGTGGTGTGACCCTCGCTGCGCAGGGTGAGGTCAAGGCACAAGGCCACGAGTGAGCCCTTGGTGTAGTAGCTCACCGTCGCGTTGGGCGTGTTCTCGTTCATGCGGTAGTACTTCACCCACGCATCGAAGCTGGCCTGCGCCACGGTCTGCAGGTGGCGTCCGGGTGTCTGCTGCACCTGGTTGATGGTCTTGGCGACCAGTTGCAGGTAGGCGGTGTCGTCGATGAGGCCGGCGCGGCGCAGGATCAGGTCGTCGTAATAGCTGGTGAAGCCCTCGAAGAACCAGAGCAGTTCGGTGAAGTTCTCGGCGTCGTAGTCGTAGCGCTTGAACTCGGCCGGGCGCAGGCGCTTGACGTTCCAGGTATGGAAGTACTCGTGGCTGATCAGGCCCAGCAGCGTGGTGTAGCCGTCGGTGGCCTTGAGTGCGGGAGGTTTGTCGCTGGTGGCCGGGCGCAGGCGCGGCAGGTCGGCTCGCTGGCAAATGAGCGCGGTGGAGTTGCGGTGCTCCAGCCCGCCATAACCGTCTGCGCTGGCGTGCAGCATGAACACGTAGCTGGAAAAAGGAGGTGCTCCGTCGCCATGCCAGAACGCGATCTGCGTTTCGCAGATGCGCCGCGTGTCGTCGATCAGGCGTTCACCATCAAGCCAGGCGCCCGCGCCACTGACCACGAAACGGTGCTCCACGCCGCCGGCGGTGAACTGGCCGCTCCAGAAGCAGCCCATGTCCACCGGGCAGTCGGCCAGTTCGTCGTAGTCGGCTGCGCGGTAGTGGCCGAAGCCCGCGGCGTCCACGCTGCGGGCGGGCAATCCGGTGGCGACGCTCCAGCCTTCGGTGGCGGCGCTCGCGGTGATCTCCAGTGCATGGGGTTGGGCTTCCTGACCGGCCACGCGCAGGCACAGGCTGGTGGCGTTGAAGAAGCCGCGCGTGCTGTCCAGAAAAGCGGTGCGCACCGAGGCGTCAAACGCGTACACCTCGTACCGCAGTTCCAGCGGTTTCCCCGCCGCCGAGTCGGCCTGCCAGTGGTTCTTGTCGAGCTGTCTGATGGCCACGGACTGACCGTCTTGCGTGGCCTGCAGGTTCTGCAGGTGTTGCGAAAACTCGCGCACGAGGTAACTGCCCGGAATCCACACCGGCAGACTGACGCGCTGGTTTTTGGCGGGTTGTTCGATCACCAGGGTGATGGCAAAGAGGTGCGCGTTGGCGTCCTGGACCGAGATGGTGAAGCGCACGCCGGTGGCCGTGGTGGGACGTTTGGGCATCAGAGGGCTCCAGCGCCGATGAAACAACTCAGCGCCGCCACGGCCGAGAGCCGAAAGCGCAACTTGAGCCAGGCGCCCAGCCCCGCTTGTGCATAGAGCTTGCGGTCGACCAGGTAACAGACGATCAACACCAGGCCAAGCCAGGCCAGACCTGCGTAGGGCGGCATCACCAGACCCGGCCAGGCCAGCAGAGAAGGCATGACGCCCCACAGGAAGTGCGCCTTGCTCTGGGGCGCGCGGGCCAGCTGACTCCAGCCGATGCCCCAGTGGATACCGCCGAGAAAGGAGGTGATGAGGGCGGCATAGGACGCCAGTGCCAGCGCCACCCAAGCCTGCAGATCGGGCGTGACCAGCCAGATCAGGAGGGTCAGACCCACCAGCGGAATCAGGCCGGCATGGCCCAGCCTGTGAATGAAAAGGTGCTCATGGGGCTCGCCGCCAGCGTCGGACAAAGGCATGCTGAACGGCATCAGTTGAGCATGGCTTCGATGCGGTCGGCCGTGATGAAGCCCGGCACCCGGGTGTCGTTGACGAAGATCATGGTGGGCGTGCCCTTGATGCCGTGCTTGCTGGCCAGGCGGCTGTTGCGTTCGATGGCGGCGGTGTCGCAGGTGGCCGCGGCGGGTGGCTGGTTGTTCGTCATCCAGTCACTGTAGGTTTTGGCTTTGTCCTTGGCGCACCAGATGCGGCGCGCTTTCTCCACCGAGTCCGGGCCGAGCACGGGGATAAGGAAAACATGCACCGTCACGTTGTCGAGATCGGCGAACTCCTGGTGCAGCTTTTTGCAGTAGCCGCAGTTCGGGTCTTCAAACACCGCCATCTTGCGTTTGCCGTTGCCACGCACCAGGGTGAAGGCGTCCTTCATGGGCAGGTCCTTGAAGGCGAGCGCGGTGAGTTTGTCCATGCGTTGTTCGGTCAGATTGACGCGGGCCCGGGTGTCGATCAGCATGCCCTGAATCAGGTAGTTGCCCTCCGCGTCGGTGTAGAAGATGTCGCTTCCGTTGATCCGCACCTCGAAGATGCCCGGCATCGGTGTCTTGCTGACCTCGTCGATCGACGGCAATTTGGGCAGGCGCTCGGCGAGGTTCTTGCGGATGGTGGCCTCTTGCGCCAGCGCGCCCAGGGACAAGGCGGTGAGTGCCAGCAACAACAGGGACTTGAAGATTTTCATCGTGGGGGCGCTCTGAGGCGATCGGGGAACAAAAAGGAATTCAGGCCGTCTGGCCCATGGCTTGCCGCGCCAGCCAGCGCTTGACCGGGCCGCTGCGGTTGAAGCGGGTCAGGCCCCAGTTGCGCAGCGCCTGCACGCGGCTGTCTTCGTGGGAAAACAGGCCAAACAAACCGTCGGTGACCCAGCCCATGGCACTCACCTCGGCGGCGCGCGCGCGCTCGTAGCGGCGCAGCAGCTTCAGGTCGCCGAGCTCGCGCCAGTATTCGCGGGCGTGCAGCACACGGGCGAGTTCGGCCGCATCGGCCAGCCCCACGTTGAGGCCTTGGCCCGCCAGCGGGTGCATGGCGTGCGCCGCATCACCGGCCAGAGCCACACCGCCGGTGGCGTTGCGGGTGATCCAGCGTTGCGCGCGCGAGAGTTCGAGAGGCCAGGCTTGGGCGGGACTTTCCATGTGCAGGGTGCCCAGGGTGTTGGCGCTGCGCGCCTGTACCGCCTGGGCCAGGACGGAGGGATCGGATTGCAGCCACGCATCGGCTTGCTCTGCAGGTAGAGACCACACCAGCGCCACCGAGTTCCCTTGTGCACCGCCCAGGGGCAGCAAGGCCAGGACCTCGCCTTGGGCGAACCACTGGCGTGCCACGCCACCGTGCGGCAACTCGCAGCGCAACCGGGCCGCCACCGCCTTGTGGGGGTAGGGGCGCACGTCAAAGGCCAGGCCCAGTTGCTCGCGGGTCTGGCTGCGCTTTCCCTCGCACACCACGGTGAGTGCGGCGGCCGGGGTCTCGGTCATCCGCTCGATGCTGCCTTGAAACCCCACGGCATCGCTCAGGCGCTGCTCAAGCGCGGGCACGTCCACGATCCAGGTGAGGGCTTCGCTGCCCTGGTCGCTGGCGGAGAACTTCAACTCACCGCCATCGTCACCCCAGACCTGCATCTCGCTGACCGGGGTGATGGGGCTTGGGCGCGGGTCGCTGGCGTCGGCCTCGGGCCAGGCACGCACCGAGCGCAGCAACTCGCGCGAAGCGTTGTTCAGGGCGTAGGCGCGCACGTCGGGGGCGTCCGAGCTGCGGGGGGTGCCGACCAGCGCCACGCGCAGCCGATCACGGGCCAGCAGCAGGGCCAATGTCTGGCCCACCACACCCGCTCCCTGCACGGCGACATCAAAACGCCGGGTCGAACCGGTTCGCGGGGGTGTTGCATTCATGTGGGGATTTTAGGAGCAGGGCACAATCCGGGCCTCTCACGAGCCAAACCCCTGCGGGTCGCCCCGACTTTCCCCTTCCGACCTTGCTGCACACCCCGCCATGAACCCAGCCGCCACCCCCGCCGCCGATGTGCAGGCCACCATCGAGCAACTCTGGGTCTACCCGGTCAAGTCTTGCGCCGGCATCCAGTTGCCCGAGGCCGAGTTGACCGACACCGGCCTGCTGTACGACCGCGCCTGGATGGTGGTCGACGCCGAAGGCGAATTCGTCAGCCAGCGCGAGCTGCCGCGCATGGCGCTGATCCGGCCGTCGTTCAAGATGGGCCAGCTGATGCTGCGCGCGCCGGGCATGCTCTCGCTGCACCTGGCACTGGATGCTGCCGAAGGCCCGCTCCAGGTGCGGGTGTGGGATGACGCCGTCGACGCGTATGACATGGGCGACGTGGCGGCCCAGTGGTTCAGCGATTTCCTGGGGCCGGACGCACCGGCGAACCTGAAGCGCCTGCGCCTGGCGCGATTTGACCCCGACGCGCGCCGCCCCTGCGACCCGGCCTGGACCGGCGGGCGCGACGCCACCACCCAGTTCGCCGACGGCTTTGGCCTGCTGGTGACCAGCAGCGCTTCGCTGGCCGACCTCAACACGCGCCTGGTGGCTGCGGGTCACGAGCCGGTGGAAATGCGCCGCTTCCGACCCAACATCGTGCTGGGCGGTCTGGAGTCGCACGACGAGGACCGCGTGGGCGCCATTCACATCGAAACCGACGACAGCGCTGCGGTGATCGAGCCGGTGAAGCCCTGCGGCCGCTGCCCCATTCCCAACATCGACCCCACGACCGCGATCGCCAGCCCGGCGGTGAGCGACACGTTGCAGGTCTACCGGCAGGACCCGCGCCTGAACGGCGCCATCACCTTCGGCATGAATGCCATCGTGATCGAGGGCGATGGACAAGTGCTCCGCGTGGGGCAGACGGTCACTGCAGACTGGAAGTTCGACTGATCCCGACCCCCACCCGTAAAATCGCGGGTTCCCCGACCGATCCGAAAGTTTTTCCATGAGCCTCCAATGCGGCATCGTGGGCCTGCCCAACGTGGGCAAGTCCACCCTTTTCAACGCGCTGACCAAAGCCGGCATCGCGGCCGAGAACTACCCCTTCTGCACCATCGAGCCCAACACCGGCGTGGTGGAGGTGCCTGACCCGCGCCTGGCCCAGTTGGCTGCCATCGTCGAGCCCGAGCGTGTTGTGCCGGCCATCGTGGAGTTCGTGGACATCGCCGGCCTGGTGGCCGGTGCGAGCACTGGCGAAGGCCTGGGCAACAAGTTCCTCGCGCACATCCGCGAGACCGACGCCATCGTCAACGTGGTGCGCTGCTTCGAAGACGACAACGTGATCCACGTGGCCAACAAGGTCGACCCGATCGCCGACATCGAGGTCATCCTCACCGAGCTCTGCCTGGCCGATCTGGCTGCCGTGGAAAAGGCGCTGCACCGCGTCAACAAGACCGCGCGTTCGGGCGACAAGGAGTCCATCAAGCAGGTGGCCATTCTTGAGAAGTGCCAGGCCGCGCTCAACAACACGCAGCCGGTGCGCACCATCGACTTCAGCAAGGAAGAGCAGGCGCAGCTCAAGCAGTTCTTTCTGATCACCGCCAAGCCCGCCATGTTTGTGGCCAACGTGGCGGAAGACGGCTTCGAGAACAACCCTTTCCTGGACCGGCTGCGCGACTTTGCCGCCAAGCAGAACGCGCCCGTGGTCGCCATCTGCGCCAAGATCGAAGCCGAGCTCTCCGAGATGGACGACGCCGACCGGCTCGAATTCCTCAAGGAACTCGGACAGGACGAGCCGGGCCTGAACCGCCTGATCCGCGCCGCCTACCAGTTGCTTGGTTTGCAGACCTACTTCACCGCCGGCGTGAAAGAGGTGCGCGCCTGGACCATCCACGTGGGCGACACCGGCCCGCAGGCGGCCGGCGTGATCCACACCGACTTCGAGAAGGGCTACATCCGGGCCCAGACCATCGCCTTCGACGACTTCATCACCTTCAAGGGCGAGCAGGGCGCCAAGGACGCGGGCAAGATGCGCGCCGAAGGCAAGGAATACGTTGTCAAGGATGGCGACGTGATGAACTTCCTGTTCAGCAGTTGAGCTCCACCCCATGAACGAACCCGGCCGGCCCGAACCGCAGCGTCTGGCCAAACGCCTGGCCGCGCAACTGCCCTGCTCGCGCAGCGACGCCGAAAACTACATCGCCGGAGGCTGGGTGCGGGTGGATGGGGTGGTGGTGGAAGAGCCCATGGAACGGGTTCGCGATGACCAGTCCGTGCTGCTGGACCCCAAGGCGAAGCTGGAGCCGCTGGAGTCGATGACGCTGATCTGGCACAAACCGGCCACCCGGGTGCTGCCCGACGAGCCGCTGCTGCCCGACGCGCTCGCCGCCAAGTGGTTCACGAACGCCAATCGCTTCAAGGGTGACCGTTCCGGCGTGCGTCCGCTCAAGGCGCACCTGCACAAGCTGCTGCCGGTGTCGCCTCTGGGCACCAAGGCCAGCGGTCTGATGGTGTTCACCCAGAACCCGAGCGTGGCACGCAAGATGACTGACGACGCGGGGCAACTGGAGCACGAGTGGCTGGCCGAGGTGGTGGCCGATCCCGCGCTGGAAGACGATGTCCGGCGCGATGCGGTGCTCAAGTCATTGAGCAAGGCGCTGTTCTTTGACGGCTGGGCCGTGCCCTCGGCACGCGCCAGCTGGCAGAGCGAACTGCGTCTGCGCCTGGCCATCAAAGGCAACCGGCCGGGCCAGGTGGCGCACTTGTGTGAGCGCGCCGGTCTGCAGCTCGCCGCCTTGCGCCGCCTGCGGCTGGGCCGCATTTCGCTGGCCGGGCTGCCGGTTGGTGAGTGGCGTTACCTGCTGCCCTACGAGCGCTTCTGAAGTTTCGCGGCCCACACGCTCAAGGCCATGGCGATCACCAGCACCACCAGGCCCACCTGGTTGAGGTCGAGCATGCGGCCCTGCGCAATCATCAGCCCGCCCAACGCCGCGCCCATGGCCTGACCGCCGTACATCGCCGAGGTGTTGAGCGCGACCGTGGCGGGTGCGAGGGCCGGTGAGAGGTGCACCAGCCGGGCTTGCTGCGCCGAGTTCACTGCAAAACAGCCCAGTGCCCAGGGCACCAGCACCAGGGCTTGTTGCCACACACCGCCCTGGCCCATTGGCCACAGCAGCAGGCTCAGCACGATCAGGCCGAGCGAGATGAGCACCGCACGCGCCGCACCGATGCGGTCGATCCAGCGCGACATGCCCACGTTGCCGGCCAGACCAAAGGCGCCGAACCACAAGAACATCAGCGACAGCGCACCGCCGCCCAGTCCCAGCGTTTGAAAGAAGTAGGGTGCGAAATACGAGAACAGCGTGAACTGCCCGAAGGCTGAGAGCAGCGTCACGCCCACGGCCAGCATGAGGGGTGCTGATCCCACGGTGGCTTGCCAAGCCTGGCGTGACAAGGCAGCGGGTTTGATGCCGTCGGGCATCTCGCGCCAGACCCAGGCCGCGCTGGCCACCGACATCAGCGCCACCAGGCCAAACGCCCAGCGCCAACCCAGCGTGCCGCCGATCCAGGCCGACAGCGGCATGCCCATGACCGAAGCCACCGACCAGCCGAGAAACACGAAGGTGATGGCGCGTCCGCGTTGTGCCGGGCTCACCAGCAGGCCCACGCTGGCGGCAGCCTGGGGCGTGAAGATGGCGGGCGCAATCACGGCCAGCACGCGAAGTGGCAAAAGGGCCGCGTAGCTCGGCGCCAGCGCACAGGCGGCGGTGAGCAGGCCATACCAGAGCAGCGACAGCGTGAGCAGGCGGCGCCGATCCCAGCCGGCCACCAGGCTGGCAAAGGCCGGTGCACCCAGGCCCATGAGGATGGCTGCTGCCGTGATGAGCTGGCCCGCCTGCGGGATCGACACCCCCAAAGACTGGCTGATGTCGTTGAGCGTGCCGGGCACCACCATCACGCCGGTGCCGATCACGAAGTTGCCAACCATCAGAGCCCACAGGGCGCGCGGCAGAGCCGCCGAGATGGCGCTCATCCTTCGTAGATGCCGGGGAAGAACCACAGCAGCGCCGCCGTCATGGTGAGGTAACGCGCAAACTTGCCCACAGCCATGTAGGCCAGGCAGGGCCAGAACGGAAATTTCATCCAGCCAGCCACCGCGCACAGCGGATCACCCATCACCGGCAACCAGCTCATCAGGCAGGCCTTGGGGCCGAAACGCTCCAGCCAGGCCAGAGCACGCACATCGACATGGTGCCCGCGCGCCCGGTCCACGGCCTTGTGTGCGCCCAGACCCATGGCCCAGCTCACCGCGCCGCCCAGCGTGTTGCCGGCGGTAGCGACCAGGATGGCGGGCCAGAAGAGCTCGGGGTTCAGCTTGATCAAGCCAAACACCGCGGGCTCCGAGCCCAAGGGCAGAAGCGTGGCCGAGACGAACGCCACCACAAACACGGTGCTGAGCCCGTATTCCGGCAAGGCCAGCAGTTGCATCAGATGGGTGAACCAGTCGGGCATGGGCGGCAGAAAAAACGCCGTCGGTCGGCGTTGTGGGTGGCGTAGGCGTGGTGGTGTGTGAAATGCGAAAGCAAGGGTTCGGATATCGCCTGCTGAAAAAACAGGCAGGTAGAATCGCGCTCCTTCACATCCCGCATTGGCTGGGTTGGCGAAGGCCACGTCCATCCACCCGCATTCTCCCACCGCCATGCAAATAGGGGCCTTCACCCTGCCCAATGCCCTGTTCGTCGCACCCATGGCGGGCGTGACCGACCGGCCGTTTCGCAAGCTGTGCAAGCGACTGGGTGCTGGCTATGCCGTGAGCGAGATGGTGACCTCGCGTCCCGATCTGCAAGACAGCCTGAAGACATCGCGTCGCGCCAACCACGAGGGCGAAGCCGCGCCGATCGCGGTGCAGATCGCCGGCACCGACGCTCAGATGATGGCCGACGCCGCGCGCTACAACATCGACCGCGGCGCGCAGATCATCGACATCAACATGGGCTGCCCGGCCA
>JAZKHJ010000079.1:0-43541 GCA_040385485.1 Pseudomonadota bacterium
GCAGCGCCCACCATCCTCACCGGCATGCGCATCAGCATGGGCATCGCCTGGCTGGTGATCGTGGCCGCCGAGATGCTGGTGGGCGGCACCGGCGTGGGTTACTTCGTGTGGAACGAGTGGAACAACCTCTCGCTCACCAACGTGATCTTTGCAGTGCTGCTGATCGGCGTGGTCGGCATGTTGCTCGACCTGATGTTCGCCCAGCTCCAGAAGGCGGTGACCTATGTGGAGTGAATCCAGCGAGCGCGAAGGCGTGTCGCAACCGAAGGTCTCCGCACCGGCCCCAACGAAAGCCCACAAGATGACCGGTTTCCTCCAGGTTGAAAACCTCGCCAAGGCCTACCAGGCCGACAAGCCGGTGTTTGCCGACGTGTCCTTCGCCATCGACAAGGGCGAGTTTGTCTGCATCATCGGCCACAGCGGCTGCGGCAAGACCACCATCCTCAACGTGCTCGCGGGCCTGGACACCGCCACCTCCGGCCACTGTTTCATGGACGGCCGCGAGATCGCCGGCCCCAGTCTGGAGCGTGGCGTGGTGTTCCAGAGCCACGCGCTCATGCCCTGGCTCACCGTGCGGCAGAACATCGCGTTTGCGGTGAAGTCGCGCTGGCCCGACTGGAGCCGCGCGCAGATCAACGCACACGCCGAAAAGTTCGTGGCGCTGGTGGGTCTGAGCCCGGCCATCGACAAGAAACCGAGCCAGCTCTCGGGCGGCATGAAGCAGCGTGTGGGCATCGCGCGGGCCTTCGCCATCCAGCCCAAGATGCTGCTGCTCGACGAGCCCTTCGGCGCGCTCGATGCGCTCACACGCGGCACGATCCAGGACGAACTGATGGGCATCGTGCGCGAGACGCACCAGACCGTTTTCATGATCACGCACGACGTCGACGAAGCCATCCTGCTGGCCGACCGCATCCTGCTCATGAGCAACGGAACGGAGACGCCCAACGGCTACAAGCCCGGTGGCATGGCCGAGGTGGTGGCCAACCCGCTGCCACGCAGCCGCACGCGCGCACAACTGCACCACCTCGATGGTTACTACGACCTGCGCAACCACATTGTTGATTTCCTGGTCAGTCGCGCGAAAGCGCACTGACGTTTTTCCTTTTCCCATTTTTTTCAACACAAGCTACGAGGCAACACCATGAGCCGACTCGACGTCACCGAAAAGATCATCACCACGAAAGTCACCAAGGGCCTGAGCTGGGCCGACGTGGCCAAGAAGGTGGGCCAGTCCAAGGAATGGACCACCGCCTTGTGCCTGGGCCAGATGACCGCCACGCCCGCCCAGGCCAAGGTGCTGGGCAAGATCTTTGGTCTGTCCAGCGATGAGCAGAAGTGGCTGATGGTCGTGCCGTACAAAGGCTCGCTGCCCACCTCGGTGCCGACCGATCCGCTGATCTACCGCTTCTACGAACTGGTGAGCGTGTACGGCACCACCTTCAAGGAACTCATCCACGAAGAGTTCGGCGACGGCATCATGAGCGCGATCGATTTCAAGATGGACATGCAGCGCCAGGCCGACCCGAACGGCGATCGCGTGAACATCGTGATGTCGGGCAAATTCCTCCCCTACAAGCAGTATTGATGGAGCCGCGCCCGCCACTGCCGCCCTTCACCACCGAGACCGCCACGCAGAAGGTGCGCGGAGCCGAGGACGCATGGAACAGCCGCGACCCGGACCGCGTGGTCAAGGTCTACACCGAGGACACGCGCTGGCGCAACCGCGCGGAGTTCCCGGTGGGCCGCGAGCAGGTGCATGCCTTCCTGGTGCGCAAATGGGCGAAGGAGCTGGAGTACCGCCTCATCAAGGAACTCTGGGCCTTCACCGACAACCGCATCGCGGTGCGCTTTGTCTACGAGTGGCACGACGACTCGGGTCAGTGGTTCCGTTCGTTCGGCAACGAGAACTGGCAGTTCAACGAACTCGGCTACATGGAGCAGCGCCACGCCAGCATCAACGACCGTCCGATCGCCGCGAGCGAGCGCTTGTTTCACTGGCCGCTGGGCCGGCGGCCGGATGAGCACCCGGGCTTGAGCGCGCTGGGGCTGTGATCGCAGGGCTCACACCGGCGCCGTCCCCGGGGTCTGGTGTTCGAGCCAGTCCTGGAACGCCTTCATGGCCGCGCTTTTGCGCCGCGTCTTCAGGCGTGCGAGCCAGTACCCGCCCACGTCCACCTCGACGTCAAACAGGCGCACCAGCCGCCCGCTTTGCAGGTCGCGGCTGAACAGCGCCAGCGGAAGCAGGGCAACGCCCGCGCCCTGGGCCGCCGCGTCGGCCAGCACCAGTGACGAGTCGAACATCGGTCCGGTGAGCAGGGGCGCGCGAGCCCCTGCCGCTTCGAACCACTGAGGCCATTCGTCCGAGCGGTAGGAGCGCAGCAGCGTCTCGCGCCCTAGGTCGGCCACCGCGCGGATGCGGTGTGCCAGGGAGGGCGCGCACACCGGCGCCAGTGGCGCGGCCAGCAGGTGACGCGTCTGCATGCCGGGCCACTGGCCGTCGCCAAAGCGGATCGCGCAGTCCAGCCCTTCGGCGGCGAGGTCGATGCGGTTGTTGTGCGTGAGCAGCCGCAACTCAATGAGCGGGTGGCGCGCCTGGAAGTCGCGCAGGCGCGGCAGCAGCCAGCCCACGGCGAAGGTACCCACCGCGCCGACCGAGAGCACCTCGCGCTTGTGCGCGCCCTTGAAACTCTCCAGCGTGGCCGAGACGCGCGCGAACGCGTCCACCAGCGTGGGCAAGAGGGCCATGCCCTCGTCGGTCAGGGCCAGCCCGCGCGGCACGCGCCGGAACAGCGGCTTGCCCAGGCGCTGCTCCAGGTTCTTGACGTGCTGGCTCACGGCGGTCTGCGTGAGATGGAGCTCCTGCGCGGCGCGTGTGAAGCTCAGATGCCGCGCGGACACCTCGAAAGCGCGCAGGGCATTGAGTGGCAGGTCCATGAGATCCCCAAGGTTTTCTATGGTGAAGCCTTGATTATTCCCGTTTGAATGCCGGGCCCACCCTGCCTACGATACGGGCCTGTTTCAAGGAGAATCCATGATCGATCGACGTACTTTCTTTCTGACCCCCGGTGCCGGACTGGTGTGTGGCCTGGCCGGATTGCCCATCAAAAATGCGTGGGCAGACACCACTTCAATCCAGGACAGCCTGCGCGAGATCGAGGCCACGGCCCGGGGCCGCCTGGGTGTGCACATCATCGACACCGCCACCGGGCGCGAACACGGCTGGCGCTCGGACGAGCGCTTCCTCATGCTGAGCTCGTTCAAGCTGCTGGCCAGCGCGCTGGTGCTGGCCCGGGCGGACCGGGGCGAGGAATCGCTGGAGCGGCGCATCCGCTACCGCCAGCAAGAGCTGGTGACGTGGTCCCCCGTGACGGAGAAGCATGTGGGCGGCGAGGGCCTGAGCCTGGCGCAGCTGTGCGAAGCCACGATCACCACCAGCGACAACACCGCCGCCAACCTCATCCTGGCCAGCAACGGCGGCCCGGCAGCGCTCACCGCGTTTGCCCGCCGCCTCGGTGACACGGTGACACGGCACGACCGCACCGAGCCCGAGCTGAACCGTCGCGCCGCCAGCGGCGAGCCGCTGGACACCACCACGCCGCGCGCGATGGCGCACACGGTGCGAAAGCTGCTGCTGGGCGATGCGCTGGCGCCGGCCTCGCGCGAGCGGCTGCTGCAATGGCTGCTGGCCAACACCACGGGCGGCAAGCGCTTGCGGGCGGGGGTGCCGAGCGGCTGGCGCGTGGGCGAGAAGACCGGTACCGCCGGGGACGATGCGAACGACATCGGCATCGCGTTCCCGCCGCAGCGCGCGCCGCTGATCGTGACGGCCTACCTGGCCGAGAGCGCCACCGATGGCGCGACGCGCGATGCGGCGCTGGCCAGTGTGGGGCGTTTGCTGGCACGGGTCTGAGGCTGTGAGGGTCGCGGTGCCGGACACGGCACGCGATGTGCTTTGACAACCACATGCCTTCTTCCCCCCTGATCAGACTTTCCCACTCCTGGCTCGACGACGGCCACGCGCTGGTGGCCGGTTCGCTCTTTGTGGCACTCGGCATGACCATGTTTGCCCACGCTGGATTGCTCACGGGCGGGGTGGCGGGGGTGGCCTTTCTGGTGAGCTACGCCACGGGCCTGAATCTCGCGCTGTGCTTCTTCGTGTTCAGCCTGCCGTTCTTCTGGCTCTCATGGCAGCGCCTGGGGGTGGAGTTCACGCTGAAGAGCCTGTGTGCTGTGACGTTGGTGTCGCTGTGCACCGCGCTGGCGCCGCGGGTGGTGCGTTTCGAGCTGCTCAACCCCTGGGTGGCCTCGGTGCTCGGCGGATTTCTCATCGGCTTCGGTCTGCTCGCCCTGCTGCGCCACCAGGCCAGCGTGGGCGGCGTGAACATCGTGGCGCAGTGGCTGCAGCAGACACGCGGCCTGCGGGCCGGGTACATCCAGATGGCGGTGGATGTGCTGGTGGTGCTCACGGCGTTTGCCGTTGTGCCGCCAGAGCGCGTGCTGCAGTCGGTGATGGGCGCCGTGGCCATCGGCGCCATCCTCACACTCAACCACCGCCCGGGGCGTTACCTCGGGGTGTAAGCCAGCAAGTCAATGCACTGGCGACTTGGGAACCAGGATCACGCCGGGCAGTCCTTCGAAGTGGGCGTCACAGGTGAGCAGTTCGGCGCCTTTCTGCACGGCCGTGGCGTACACGATGGCGTCGGCCGTGGCCAGCTTGTGCTGGCGGTGCAGATCGGCTGCCAGCAGCGCGGTGGCCGTGTCCAGCGGTGTGACCAGGCACTTCATCGTGTAGGCGATCACCTGATCGGCCTGCGACTCCCCGAGTTCGCGCCACAACCATTTGGACAACTCCAGCTGCACGATGGTGGGCACTACACACAGGTCTTTTTCAGGAATTTCCTTGCCGAGCTTCTTGCCGACCGACGAGGCGATCAGCCATTCGATCCAGGCCGAGGTGTCGACCACGCGCAAGGGCGCCGCCATCAGAACCGGTCCTTGCGATCCCGGTACCCTGCCGTGCTTGCGCCTTTGGCAATGCCAGCGAGTTGCTTGAGTTCGGGCACCGGCATCACCAGCACGCCCTTGTCCTTGGGAATGAACACGAACTCCTGGCCCGCCTCCCAGTGCAGTTCGTCGCGAACGGCTTTGGGAATGGAGATCTGGAATTTGCTGGAAAGCGTGGCGGTGCTGGACATGTCTGGCTCCTGATATATCGATCGGTGAATGGTAAGAATATACCAAACTTCGTCGAAATGCAGGTGACCTACCCCGGCAGCGGAATCCATTCCTGGTTGTCTTCCGGCGGCAGTGCAAAGCGCCCAGCAACCCAGTCGGCCTTGGCCTGCTCGATGCGGTCCTTGCGCGAGGACACGAAGTTCCAGAACACATGGCGTTCGCCCAGCGGCTCGCCGCCGAAGACCATGAGCGTGCTCCTCAAGCGGGCGGTGATCACCGCGTCTTTGTCGTCGCCGAACACCAGCAGCTGGCCGGGCTCATACGTCTCGCCGGCGTGTTCGATCTCGCCGCGCGCCACGTACACCGCCTGCTCGCTGTGGCCGCCCGGCAGCGCAAGGCTCGCGCCGGCCTGCCACTCGGTGTGCAGGTAGAAGAGGGGTGAATGCGTCTTCACGGGGCTCTTCATGCCGTAGGCCTCGCCCGCGATCAGGCGCATCCACACGCCGCCTTCATCGCGCACCGGCAGGTCGGCCGCCGGGTAGTGGGTGAAGGCGGGGTCGGTCTCTTCGTCTTTCTCGGGCAGGGCCACCCACAGCTGCATGAGTTCCAGCCCGCCGCCGGCGAACGAGTCCGGGTGCGTGAACCGCTCGGAGTGTGTGATGCCGCGCCCGGCCGTCATCCAGTTCACGTCGCCCGGGTTGATGAGCTGGTGCACGCCCAGGCTGTCCTGGTGCGACACCTGGCCGCTGAGCAGGTAGCTCACGGTGGACAGACCGATGTGCGGGTGCGGGCGCACGTCGGCGGCGTGCGTGTCTTCGGGCGCCAGCGTCACCGGCCCGGCGTGGTCCACGAAGATCCAGGGGCCGACCATGCGGCGCTTCGCGTAGGGCAACACGCGCCGCACTTTCAGGCCGTGGCCCAGGTCGGCGGCGCGCGCGGTGATCACCATTTCAAGCATCGTGTTCTCCTGCTCAAGCGTCGGCTGTGATGCGGCCCATGCGGCCGCTCTGAAAGTCCGTGAAGGCCTGCTGGATCTCGGCCTCCGTGTTCATCACGAACGGACCATAGCCCACCACCGGCTCGTTGATGGGCTCACCGCTCAACCAGAGCACGGTGCTGTCCTCCAGCACCTCCAGCGCCACGTCCTCGCCTTCCCGCGAAAACACGGGCAGATTCGCGGCCACCACTTCCTGGCCATCGGCCAGGCGCAGCCTGCCGCGCAGCACCAGCGGTGCCGTGGTGTGGCCCTCCGCCGCCGGCAGGGTCACCGTGTGACCGGCCTTCAGGCGCAGGTCCCACACCTGCATGGGCGTGAAGGTGTGGGCCGGGCCCTTGGCGCCCAGCAGTTCGCCCGCGATGATGCGCGCCGTGCCGGCGCCCACCCCGTTGACATCCGGCAGCGCCACCTCGGGGATCTGGTCGCGCGTGATGCCCTGGTAGCCGGGCGCGGCCATCTTGTCGCGCGCCGGCAGGTTCACCCACAGCTGCACCATCTCGAACGCGCCACCCGATTTCGCGAAGCGCTCGCCGTGGTACTCCTCGTGCACGATGCCGCTGGCCGCCGTCATCCACTGCACCTCGCCGGGGCCGATGGTGCCGCCGCCCCCGCTGGAATCGCGGTGCGAGACCTCGCCGTCGTAGACGATGGTCACGGTCTCGAAGCCGCGGTGCGGGTGCTGGCCCACGCCACGCTGCTTCGTGGTGGGCTCGAAGCGTGTCGGGCCGCCGTAGTCGAGCATGAGGAAGGGCGAGAAGCGCTCGGGCCGGTCGTTGTACGAAAACATGCTGCGCACTGGAAAGCCGTCGCCGACCCAATGGCCGCCGGCGCTGCGCTGGATGAAAGAAACGGTTTTCATGGGGGTGTTCTCCTTGTGAACGTCCACTGTACCGGGGTCGTGCGTGCGTGATAAGTCGGTAAGATCACAAATCATTTTTCAATGAGGTGAACAATCCGGTGAACCCGCAGAACCCCGATCTGAACGACACCCTGGTGTTCGTGCGCGTGGCGCAGGCCAGTGGCTTCAGTGCCGCCGCGCGGCTGCTGGGCATGCCCAACTCCACCTTGAGCGTGCGCGTGTCGCGGCTGGAAAAGCGCCTGGGTGTGACGCTGCTGCAGCGCACCACACGCCGCCTGCACCTGACCGAAGCGGGGCAGGCCTACCTGGAGCAGGCGGCGCGCGGGCTCGAAGACATCTTGCAGGCCGAGGCGCAGCTCGATGCCGGCAAACACGAGGCCCAGGGCCTGCTGCGCATCACGCTGCCGATCGACATGGGCGACGACCAATTGCTGGGCATCCTCAGCGGCTACCGCGCGCGGCACCCGGGTGTGGCGGTCGAGCTGGTGTTTTCCGATGCGCGGCTCGACCTCGTGGCGCAGGGGCTGGACCTCGCGTTGCGCGCCGGCGAACTGGCCGACTCCAGCCTGGTGGCGCGCCAGATCGGCCAGGCGCGCTGGGCGCCGTTTGCGCACCCCGACTACCTGGCGCGTGCGCCGGCGCTGCGCGTGCCGAAGGACCTCACGCAACACGCCACGCTGTGCTTCAGCCCGCTCGGGCGCGACAGCTGGGCGCTCACGCGGGGCAAGACCCGCGCGCAAGTGCCGCTGCGTTGCGCCTTTGCCGCCAACGACATGCGGCTGGTCCGCCAGCTCGCGCTCGATGGCCAGGGCGTCGCCTTGCTGCCGGACTACGTGTGCCGGCGTGAGGTCGACCACGGGCACCTGGTGCCGCTGCTGCCGGGCTGGTACGCGCGCACCGACCCCATCCACCTCGTGTACCCGGGCCAGCGTTTCGTGCCGGCCAAGTTGCGGCATTTCATCGACGAGGCAGAGCCGGCTCTGGCTGCGCTCTTCGAGCGCTGAACGCCATGCGGCGCTAAGCTCTCACACCTCATGCGCATCGAACACCTCCGCCAACGCCTGCAAGCCCTGGGCGCCAACCCGCGCCACGCGCAGCGCGTGCTGCGCCTGTGGTCGCAGGCCTTGCCACAGGACAGCGGGCGGCGCGAACTCGCGCACTTCCTGCCGGCCACGCTGGTGGCGGCGCTGCCCACGTTGGCCGACGAGCTCGCGGGCCTGGCGCGGCTGCAATCGCAACACCCGGCCGAAGACGGCTCGGCCCGCTTGCTGGTGGCGCTGACTGACGGCCAGACGGTGGAGAGCGTGCTGCTGCCGCGCGACGGGCTGTGCGTGTCCACGCAAGTGGGTTGCGCGGTGGGCTGCGTGTTCTGCATGACGGGCCAAGGCGGCCTGGTGCGCCAGGTGGGCAGCGCCGAGATCGTGGCGCAGGTGGCGCTGGCGCGCAGTTTGCGGCCGGTGAAGAAGGTGGTGTTCATGGGCATGGGCGAGCCCGCGCACAACCTGGACAACGTGATGGAAGCCATCGACCTGCTCGGCACCATCGGCAACATCGGCCACAAGCAGCTGGTGTTCTCCACCGTGGGCGACCCGCGCGTTTTTGAGGCCTTGCCGCAGGGCCGCGTGAAACCCGCGCTGGCGCTCTCGCTGCACACCACCAAAGCCGACTTGCGCGAACAGCTGCTGCCCCGCGCCCCGCGCATGACACCCGACGAACTGGTGGCCGCCGGCGAGCGCTACGCCCGCGCCACCGGGTATCCGATCCAGTACCAGTGGACGCTGCTCGCAGGCATCAACGACGGCGACGACGAGATCGAGGGCATCGTGCGCCTGCTGCACGGCAAGCACGCCATCCTCAACATGATTCCGTACAACACGGTGGACGACCTGCCCTACCAGCGCCCCAGCTGGGAACAGGCCGCGTCGATCGCCCGCCGCCTGCACCGCCGCGGCATCCTCACCAAGCTGCGGCAGTCGGCCGGGCAGGACGTGGAGGGCGGCTGTGGGCAACTGCGTGCGCGGGCCGAGAAGCCCGCGAGGCGGGTGATTCCCCTGCGGGTGCGGGGCGCCAACGCCTGAGGGCGCTCAAGGCCTGCCCAGGCTCGGGCCTTCACCGGGCCGGTGCTGCGCAAACACCACCTGCGCGCAGAGCTCGTCGCGCGCCGAGGCGATGCGGCGCAGGTGCTGTCGCCACGCCGGGCTGCTCACGCCGCTGTGGCTGTGGGCCCAGAGCGGCGGGCGTGTTTCGTCGTCGAAAACCATCACGCGCGGCAGGCGCGCAAAACATTCCAGGGCTTCGAGTCGGCCGTCGGTGATGGCGATCAAACCGTCACGCACCGGCTGGCGCATGAACTGCGCTCCGCTGCAGACGCGGGCACACACGAAGCCATAGACCTCGTCGCGGCGGTTGGTGGGGATGAGCAGTTCGGCCAGCCGCACCAGGCCGGATGTGCCGAAGTCCCGCGCGCCCAGGCCGCCCGGCACCGGCATGCCGCAAAAGGTGCCGAGCAGGCGGTCGCGGGCGCGGGCGTGGTGGGCCACGGCGAGGAAGCGGTTGGTGAAACGGGGGTCGTCGAGGTCGGCGGCGAGCGCATCGTTGTGGTTGAGCAGTTGCCAGATCAGCAGGGCGAGCATGACGCGCGTCTGGTCGATGCCGATGGTCATCGCCACGCGGTGCACCGGCCGCTCGATCGGTGGCGCATCGCCATCCAGCGCCTCGTGCGCCGTGATCGTGGCCAGGATGGCGCGGCGCTGCTCCTCGTGAAAGCCGAGCCGGCCCCGGGCCTGCGTGCACGGTGGGTCAAACCACCATTGCAACAGCGCAGCGGTGGTGGGCGTGACGCGCTGCGACACGGTTGGGTTCATGTTGTCCTCCTTGCAGTTGTGGTTTTGGGTGAGCGATTCAATCAACAAGTGAATTCAGCATACAACACGACGTTGATTGAAAACGCGACCGAAAACTAGCGTTCGGTCCATGGAACACAAGCTCGAATTTGCCCAGCGGCTGCGCGATGCCATGGCGGCCGCCGGTCTGGAGCCACGCCCCGGTGTGCTGCTGAACCTCTTCAACGCGCAGTACTGGGGGCGCTCGGTGTCGTTCCAGGCGGTGTCACGCTGGTTGCGCGGCGAGGCGATTCCCGCGCAGGACAAGCTGCTGGTGCTGGCCGAAATCCTGCGCGTGGAGCCCGAGGTGCTGCGCTTCGGCCAAGCCGTGCGCCATCGCGTGCAGGAGAGCCGCAAACGGTGGGACGAGGGTGTGAGCTACCAGGAGCGCGAGGTGTTCGACGCCTTCCTCAGCCTGCCGGCGCCGCAGCGCAAGCTGGTGCGTGAGGTCATCCTGGCGTTTGCGCAGGTGCAGGCGGAGCGCAAGGGCTGAGTCATTCCAAGGCGGGTGGGCGCCACCCTTAGAACGGCGCGACATGGATCAAGAACGCCCATTTTTATACACATGGCGTTTAACATGTATAAAAAATCTCATTTTCTATGCATGTTGCAAACACTGCGGAGCGTCCATGCCCTACCTAAATCCCTTGGAACAGCTGGACCCGGCCCGGTTCGACACGCCGGCGATCCTGAAGAAACTCGCTAGCAGCAGCCGGCAATTGGCTGAGCTCAAAGGCATCGCTGCGTCCATCCCCAACCAAGGCATCCTGATCAACACGTTGGGACTGCAAGAGGCCAAGGACAGCTCGGAGATCGAGAACATCGTCACCACGCACGACGAGTTGTTCAAAGACGATGTGTTGCCCGAAGCGTTTGCCAACCCTGCGGCCAAAGAGGTGCTTCGTTACCGTCAGGCACTTCGCTATGGCTTCGAGCAAGTGCGCGAAACGGGTTTGCTGACAGCCAATCAGATTGTCGGCATACAAAGCGAACTGGAGCGCAACAATGCCGGCTTTCGCAAGTTGCCGGGCACCGCACTCAAGGACGGTGCCGGGCAGACGGTGTACACGCCACCGCAGAACCCTGCGGAGATCGTTGCGTTGATGGGGGCTCTGGAGCGCTTCATCAACGACGATGCGCTGTTCCCGGCCGACCCACTGATCAAGATGGCGCTGATGCACCACCAGTTTGAGAGCATCCACCCTTTCTACGACGGCAATGGCCGCACGGGGCGCATCCTGAATGTGCTGTACCTCGTCAAGGAGGGACTGCTGGATATCCCCGTGCTGTACCTGAGCCGGCACATCGTGCAGACCAAAGTGGACTACTACCGGTTGCTGCAAAGCGTGCGCGACGAGGACACGTGGGAAGACTGGGTGGTCTACATGCTGCAAGCCGTGGAGACCACGGCTCGGCAGACCGTGACGACGGTGCAGGACATCAAGGCGGCGTTGTTTGACTACAAGCACCGCATCCGTGCGAGTTACAAGTTCTACAGCCAGGACTTGATCAACAACCTGTTCATGCACCCGTACACCAAGATCGAGTTCGTCCAACGCGATCTGCGTGTCTCGCGCTTGACGGCCACCAAATACCTTGAGGCATTGGTGGTGGGCGGCTTTGTCAGCAAACAAAAAGTCGGTCGCAGCAACTACTACGTCAACGTCGCGCTCAATCGCATCTTGCTGGCCCAACCCAAGGCTGCATGACTCAGTGCAGCGTCAGCGGCCGTGAGGTCGTCTTGACCCGCACCACCGCCGCGCGCGGCTCGTAGGGCGCGGGCGCTGTGCCGCAAATGCCGGCGGCAATGGCCCTGGCCTGCCGCGCGATGGGTTCGATGAAGCGGCTGGGTTGGCCGTTGATGGCGATGCAGTCGCCCATAGCGTGGATGTGTTCGTTGCTGGTCTTCAGGTTCGCCGGGTTCACCGCGATGCCGTTGTCCCATGTCAACTCGGCGCTCTGCGCCAGGCGCGGCGGTGTGGCCAGGCCGGCGGCTGCGATCACCTGGTCTGCGGCGAAGCGCTGGCCGCAGGTGGTGGTGATGCGGTAGCGGCCTGCCACTTGCTCCAGCCTCGCCACCTGCACACCGCCCACGAAGCGGATGGCCAGGTCTTTCCACGCGTCGAGCAGTTGCGTGCCCGCGCCCTCGGCGCTCCAGCGCGCGAGCGGCTCGGTCTGTACGTCCAGCAAGGTGATGCGGTGGCCGCCGAGTGCGAGGTCGTTGGCGAGCTCGCTGCCGATCAGCCCGGCGCCCACGATGGCCACGTCTTTCGGTGTGTCACCCAAGGCAGCGCGCAGCTTTTGATAGGCCGCCAGGTGGTTGATGCGCCAGCACAGCGCCGCCGGTAGCGCGGCCGGAAAGTTGGCCTGCGCGCCATGGGCCAGCACCAGCCGGTCAAAGCGCAGCACGCCGCGTGTGGTGCGGAGCTGCTGTGTGTCGGCGCAGATGCGCACGGCGTGGGTGTGGCTGAGCAGGCGCACGTTCAGGCGCGCAGCCGCTGCCGCGCCGCTTTCCTTCACCAGTTGGTCCAGCGCCGTGCTGCGCGCCATGGCGATGGACAGCATCGGCTTGTCGTACACGTCGCCCGTGCAGGCCGTGACCACGGTGATGGGCAGGTCGGCATCCAGCGCACGCAACGCCTCAGCCATCTGCCAGCCAGCGCGCCCGGCGCCGACGATGACCACACCTGCCGCACCGCGCGTGGCCACCGGCGCGCTGCCCGCGATGCTGGCGCGCAGCGCGTCGAGGCTGGGCGGTGCGTAGGGGGTGAAGTCGGCCTTGGTCACGCCGCACAGCGGGCAGGCCCAGTCGTCGGGGATGTCGGCGTAGCGCGTGCCGGGGGCCAGGCCGCCGTCGGGGTCGCCGTCGGCTTCGTTGTAGATGTAGCCGCAGGCGTCGCAGATGTACTGCTGCCAGGGTGCGAGGGCCTGCACCGCAACGGAGATCGAGTTCAAAGAGGTGTTCATGCCGGCATCACCTCGGCAGACAGCCGCGCAATCTCCTTGCGCAAGTGTTTGATGGCGGGCGTGACGATGGCCACAAAGTGCGATTCGCGCACGCGGCGCTGCACGGCCGAGCTCATGAGGTAACCGCGCGCGCCCTGGTGCAGCAGCGCCGACTGCGCCGCGCGCAAGCTCAGCTCGGCGCCGTGCGCGCGCGCATCGAGCACGTCGATGAAAAACTCCACCGAAGGGTTGTAGGGCGTCTCGGCCAGCTTCATCACACGCGCGGTGAGCGCGTCCAGCTCGGCCTGCAGCGCGTCGGGCCGGTCTTCCAGAAACTGGTTCACATGGCCCAGCTGCGCCTCCACCTCCCAGATAGAGTCGATGGCGCCTTGCGTCACGCCCACCGCCATGCCGCACTGGAGCATGACGAAGGCCGCGCGGATGCGGGCAATGAAGGGTTTGGCGGCGTCGGCCATCACGTCGTCGGCGCCAATGAAATGGTCTTTGAGACGCAGCGCGTAAGTGCCCGTGCCTTCCATGGCCGAGAAGCTCGGGCATTCGCGCAGCTCCACGCCGGGCGCGTCGCAGCGCAGCAGAAACATCACCTCGCGGCCCACGGTTTCTTCACCGTTCACCACCGCGGCAATGGCGCCGCAGGCGTGGCCTGGTCCGAGGTTGCTCACCCAGGGCAGCGAGCCATTGACGATGTAGCCACCCTCCACCGGCGTGGCCTTGAGCAGCAGGCTTTCGATCTGCGCGTAGCTTTTCATGGGGTTGGACAAAGCCGTGCCACCCAGCGTGTCGCCGCGCACATGCGCCATCAGCGCCTCGCCATTCAGCGCGGGGTTGCCCGACTGCTGCATGTACAGGCCGCACACCGCCTGGCACCACATCATGAAGCCGGTGGCGCCGCACACGCGCGAGGCCTCGGCCATGGCGCGGATCGAGAGGCCGAAATCACCCGGGCCGGCCTCGCCGTGCAGGTGCGCGCTCATGGCGCCCAGCGCGGCGAGCTGCTGCAGCTCGGCGCGTGGGTAGT
Source organism: Pseudomonadota bacterium (assembly GCA_040385485.1). Lineage (GTDB taxonomy): Bacteria > Pseudomonadota > Gammaproteobacteria > Burkholderiales > Burkholderiaceae_C > Hydrogenophaga. The sequence goes on from JAZKHJ010000079.1 coordinate 13,902, forward strand.
AGCCGGTGCGGTCGATGGACTCGACCACCGCCGCCAACGGGCCCTGCGCCACCTCGCGCACCGCGGCCAGCAGCGCGGTGGCCGATGTTTCGTGGGTCAACTCGGGGGGCAGGTCGTTGGGGTTCATGCGTCCGCCAGGGCGATGGTGAAGGGAATCGGGTTGCGCATGCTGTTGGCCACCGGCGAATAGAAGTTGGCGTGCTGCACGATCTCGTCGAGCACCTCACGCGTCGCGTCGCCCTCCACCACCACCTTCACGCGGATCGCCTGAAAGCCCATCTCGGCCGGCAGCTTCTCCAGCGCGCCACCGGCGCCCCACGCCGCGGGGTTGCCGATGTCGCCTTCCATGAACACCTCCAGCTTGCTGAGCTTCACACCCTTCCAGGTGGCCACCGCCGTGATGCCCACGGCCAGGCAACCGCCCAGACCAGACAAGACGATTTCGCCGGGCGCAGGCGCCGTGTCTTCGCCGAAGAGATGCAGCGGCTCGTCCACCACCACCGGCGCGTGGTTGCCCACGGTGGAGAGGGACCGGTACTGGCCCTCCATGACGGTGTGGACCTTGTTGGTGCCACGGCTGGCGGGGTTGGCCTTGCCCTTGGCAGCAAAGGCCGCAAGGCCCTCGCTGTCGATGGGGCGCAGGTAGGCCTTGACGGTGTTCACAGGCTCAAGCGTGTCGGTAGCGGACATGGTGTCTCCAGGGTTTCAGGGGTCAGGGAAAGGGGGATCAGGCGGCGAGCGCCAGCGCAGGCTTCTTGCTGGACTTGACCAGCGGCAGACCGGTCTCGATCGGCAGGCTCTCGTCGCGCGACCACTCGTTCCACGAGCCGAAGTACATGCGCACGTCGCCGAAGCCGGCCTGCTTGAGCGCCAGGAAGGTGTTGGACGCGCGCGCGCCCTTGAAGCAGTAGAGGTAGATGGTGTCGTCGGTGGTGATGCCGGCGGTGGCGCACTCGGCCTTCACCTCGTCGGGCGTCTTGAACACTGGGCCTTGCGCCGAAGGCTTCATGAAGCGGTACCACTCCAGCCACTTGGCGCCGGGCAGGCGCCCCTTGCGCGGCGCGAAGTCCTTGCCGTAAGGCGATGAGGATTCGCCGATCCACTCGTCGATGTCGCGCACGTCGAGCAGCACGGTGTCGGTGCCCAGCGCGGCCTTCACATCGTCCTGCGTGAGCATCACATCAGAGGTGGGCAGATCGCTCGGGAAGGTGGCGGGGGTGGGCGTGGCTGCCGTGGTGGAGACCGGCATGCCGGCCGCTTTCCAGGCGCTGAAGCCGCCGTTGAGCACCTTGATCTTGGGGTAGCCCAGCCAGGTGAGCAGGTAGTAGCCGCGGCACGACTGGCCGTAACCGCTGTTCATCGCGTCTTCGTAAAACACAGCCGTTTCCTTGCCCGAGAGACCGGCCGCGCCCAGCGCTTCGGCAAACGTGGCCTTGAGGGCTTGCAGACCTTCGGGCGTGGAGGTGGCCAGATACGTGAACACTTCGCGCAGGTTCACGGCACCGGGAATGTGGCCAGCGGCAAAGGTGTCCGCGTCGCGCGTGTCGATGACCACGACGGGTTCGGACGATTGCAGCGCAGCAAGCTGGGCGGGGGCGATCAGGGTGGCTTCAATGCTCATGGAGACCTCGCGGAAGTGGCGGAAGGCGGGATTGCCTGAGGTCTCTAGCGCAACCTGCGTGCCAGGGGGAGCGCGCGTGTGTCAACGTGTGCGTGGCGTTGAATTTGTTGGGTTTATCGGGGTTGGGGGCTGGGATACGCAGGCTGTCGTTGCGGCCTGGATGCGCCACTGTGTCGACACTTTGTCGACACAGTGTTGTGTGATGCGGCCTGGAGCGCCACGTCGGGCGTTCGGGTCGAACCGCTGGACAGCCGCGTGATGGGAGGCTGTCAGCCGCCCCAAAAGAAACGCCCCCTGACCTCAGGGGTCAGGGGGCGCAGCCAGTGAAGGAGCGGTCGGTCAGTTCAGCGATGTGCCTTCGAAGGACAGGCTTCTGGCCAAGTTCCAGCTTATTTGGCGGGGGGCGTGGAGCCGACGGGTGGGGGAGCCTGGTTGGCGGCGGCCGGTGCGGGCGTCGAAGGCGAGCCGGAGGTGTTGCTGCCTTTTGCGGCTGGCGTGGGGGTGCGGTCGGGCTTGGCCATGCCGCCGGGTGCGGTTTCCATGGGCTTGGTGCCCACAGCTGGCGGCGCCTGATTGGCTGCAGCCGGTGCTGGCGAAGCAGGTGAGCCGGAGGTGTTGTTGCCCTTGGCAGCTGGCGCGGGTGTGCGGTCAGGCTTGGCCATGCCGCCGGGTGCGGTCTCCATGGGCTTGGTGCCCACAGCTGGCGGCGCCTGATTGGCTGCAGCCGGTGCTGGCGAAGCAGGTGAGCCGGAGGTGTTGTTGCCCTTGGCGGCTGGCGCAGGTGTGCGGTCGGGCTTGGCCATGCTGCCGGGTGCGGTCTCCATGGGCTTGGTGCCGACGGGTGGGGGCACCTGGTTGGCGGCAGCTGGCGCTGGAGACGCTGGCGAGCCGGAGGTGTTTGACTGCGCGAACGCCAAGCCGGCACTGCCAGCAATGGCCAAGGCAGTCAGGGAGGCGGTGAAAACGCGGGAAACAATCATGGGGAGCCTTTGAGGTTGCCGCACTGGGCAGCGTTTGAGAAATTCAGCCTTGTCTTGGGGCTGAATTGCAGGGTATGGGCCCTCGGGAGACGGGTCTGTGCGCGAACGCACCCAATTTTTGACGCGTGGCCTATCGGCAAACCATGTCGTCCGCGTCCAGTTCGGCGCGACTGTGAGATACCTCGGCATTGAGGTCGATGACACGCAAGAGAAAACTTTACAGCCAGTGAGCTGATTGGGTTTACACCTGCCTCGCACGCACCGAACGCACGCAGGAACTACGGCCACGCCACCGCCTGCCATGGAGCGGCTGGTTTGGACGCATCTGCGGCCGTTCGAATGCTGCATGTCCCAAGGGCCGCTGATCATCGTCGCGATCCTTCACGGCCTTGGTCACAAGTGTCTGTAGCCAGTCTTGACCCCTCATTGCGCACAGCAATGAGGAATCAACTCTTGTTGATCAGTGTTGGTTCTGCAGTAGCCCATGCAGCTGTTGCCCTTCCGCCTGAGAGTTTGGACTTCCGCGGTAATCAGGGGCGCGTTCTTCGGCACGCAGACCTACGGCGTACAGAGCCTGGCTATCGCTTGGCCAACTGATAGGCAACCAGAGCGTTGGCGTGCCCATGCCCGAGCTTGTGCTCGTTCTTGAGCAGGCTCACCAGCTCCATGTGCTTGAGGTCGCCGGCAGACCGAAGGATCTGAAGCCAGTGCTCGATGGGTTGGCCGTACTTCTTTTCGATGGACGGGAAGTAGGAGGCAGGGCCTTGAATCTTCTCGGTCGCTGTCATGGTTTTTCTCCGGGCGCCGCCTGTCGATGGGACTTTTCGTCAAGCTGTCACAGCTCTTGGAGTGGGGGCGGTTGGCAAGCGCTTGAAGGGTCGCCCCTGCTGCACGACGAACGAAGCCGGGTGGTTTCGACAAAGGCACCCGTTGGATGGGGCCCTATCGCCAAACGCTGTCGTCAGCATCCAGCGCAGGCGGCCGCAACAGGTCCTCATCAATCCCCATCACCGCACTCGCACGCTCCACCGCCCGCCACAGCAGGGGCGGCATCTTCAAGATGTCGTCGGGCGTGTCGGCCTGGGCAATCCAGCTGCTGATCTGCTGGTGCTCGTCGGTGGTCAGCAATGCCAGGTTCAGCATTTCGTCGATGGTTTTCATGGCGGCTTCTCGCAAGACTTGGTCAATGGCGCTGATGCTGTCACACATCCGTTGCGCCGGCTTTCACTCCACCCCTTCAACCCCACCCTTCACCGCAGCCCCGCCTTGCGCAGCCGGTAGCCGAACTGCCGCAGCGTGAGCCCCAGGCTTTGGGCGGCCTGGGTCTGGTTGCCCTGGTGGCGCAGCAGGGCGTCTTGCAGTGCCTGCGGGCTGTGTGAACGGGCGCTCAGGTATTCGCGCACGGTGCCGGCGGGCAGGGGCCGGCCGGGTGGGGGTTCGGCGGCGGTCAGCGGCGTCAATGACTCGGGCATGAAGCGCTCCAGCGCCACGGCGGTCACGCGGGTGTGGTCGGTGAGCAGCACCAGGCGTTCGATGAGGTTGCCCAGCTCGCGGATGTTGCCGGGCCAGTCGTGCGCTTCCAGCCGCGCCATGGCGTCGGGGGTCAGATGCACGTTGCGCTCGTGGGCCTGGTTGGCGCGGTTCACGAAATGCAGGGCGAGTGCGCGGATGTCTTCGCGGCGCTCGCGCAGGCTGGGCAGGCGGATCGGGATCACGTTGAGCCGGTAATACAGGTCTTGCCGGAAGCGCCCGGCCTGCACATCGCGCGCCAGGTCGCGGTTGGTCGCGGCCACCAGGCGCACATTCACCTTCAGCTCGCGCGTGCCGCCCAGGCGCACCAGCGTGCCCTCTTGCAGCGTGCGCAGCAGCTTGCTCTGCATGGCCAGCGGCAGCTCGCCGATCTCGTCGAGAAAAATGGTGCCGCCGTTGGCCTGCTCAAACCAACCGGCGCGCGCGGTGTTGGCGCCGGTGAAGGCGCCGCGCTCGTAGCCAAACAGCTCCGACTCGAACAGCGTCTCGGGGATCGCCGAGCAGTTCACCTTGATGAAGGGCTGGTCGTGCCGGCCGCTGGCCAGGTGCACGGCGCGGGCAAACAGTTCCTTGCCCGTGCCCGACTCGCCCAGCAGCAGCACCGTGGCCTGCGACTGCGACACGCGCTCCAGCTCACCCAGCGCCTGCAGCAGCGCGGGCGATCGGCCAATGAGCCCGTAGCGCGCGGTGCTTGTATCGAGCGCGCGGGCCAGGGCGGCGTTGCGTTCTTCGAGCTGGCGGGTTTCTTCGGCCACCAGTTGTTCCAGCTGCAGCAGCTGGCCGGCCAGCGTGGCCAAGATGCGCAGCACGGCCAGGTCGTCGTTCAAATGGCGCTGGCGGCTGCGGATGCGGTGGCAGGCCAGCACGCCGATGGTGGCGCCGTTCACCTCGATGGGCAGCGCAATGAAGGCCACGGTCTGCGGCGGCAGCTGGCTGCGCGGCACGCAGCGAAACAGAAACAGCGGTTCGGCGTCCACGTCTTGCACGATGGCGGGCAGGCCGGTCTGCAGCACCCGCCCGGTGATGCCCTCGCCCCAGCGGTACACGCCGCTGGCCACCTGCCCGGCGGTGAGGCCGTAGGCGTGGCGGATGGAGGCGGTGCGCGTTTCCTTGGGCTGCGCGCCGGTGGCGTCATCCGCCAGCACCATGCGCCCGCGGTTCAGGCCGAGCAGCTCGCTCATCAGGTGCAGCATCTCGCGCAGCACAAAGGCCGGCGCCAGGCTGCGGCCCACCAGTTTCATCACCTCGCGCATGAGCAGCAGCTCCTGGGCGTGCCAGTCGGTGCCGGTGTGGTCGAGGTCGGGGTCGGTGCGTTGCGGTGCCATGGCTCAGAGGCAAGCAAGCATCGCGCCGGAGCGGTGCTTTCAGTCTTGCGGGAGCAGACGCCCGGCGATGGCGGCGGCTGCCGAACGGGTTTCCACGCCCAGTTTCTCGAACACGTGCTCCAGGTGCTTGTTCACCGTGCGGTGGCTCATGCCCAGGATGTCGGCGATGTCGCGGTTGGTCTTGCCCTTGGCCAGCCACGACAGCACCTCGGTCTCGCGCGGCGTGAGCGCGATGTCGCGCAGGCGCTGCGCGGCAGCGCTGTCGGGTGTGAGCGTGAGCAGCAGCATGGATTCGCCCAGGTTGCCCTGGCCCATGTTGCGCGCCAGCAGGCGGCCGTTGCGCCCGAGGTCGCGCGTGGTCTCGCTGTTGCCGAGCGCCGTGCCCAGCCATTCGCCCGCGCGTTTGCCGGCGGCGGCGTCCGTGCCGAAGGCCAGCGCGAGCCAGGCCGTGGCCTGCGGTGAGCGCCAGGCCATGCGGCCCTGCGTGTCCAGCACCACCGTGCCCATGCCGGCCACGTCCACAGCCTCCTGCGCGAGGCGCGTCACGCGAGCGTTGCGCACATGCGTGGCGAGCCGCGCCATCACCTCCGGAATGCGCAGCGGCTTGACCACGTAGTCCACGCCGCCGCAGGCGAAGCCGCGCAGGATCTGGTCGCTCTCCGAGAGGCCGGTCATGAACACGATGGGCACGTGCGACCAGGCCGGCGTGGCCTTGATGTGTTCGCAGAACGCGAAGCCGTCCATGCCGGGCATCACCGCGTCGAGCAGCACGCCGTCGGGCACGGCCACTTCAAAGCGTTCGAGCGCTTCTTCGGCGTCGCGCGCGGCGAGCACCACATAGCCCTCGGCTACCAGTGCATCGCCCAGCATGCGCAGGGTGTCCACGGCGTCGTCCACCACCAGGATCACGGGTTGTGTGACCAGGGGTGGCGGGGCCACTGGGTCAGGTGTTGATGTCATCTTCTTCTTCCGTGAGCTCCGCGGTGTCCCTGAGGTATTCGATCAGGGTTTGAAAGTCGAACCGGTCCGCGCACGACTGCAACAGGGCCAGCGTGGCGGCGTGCGCGGGTTCGGCGGTTTGGGCCTGCCACAGCCGCTGGCGCAGCGCGGCGGCTTGGCCCTGGCGCGCCAGGCGCTGCAGTTCTTCGCGCAGGTCTTCGGGCAACGGCAGGCCGGTGACGCGGTGGCGCTCGAAGCTCACCGGGGCGGCTACCGGCGCCTGCTCGGTCAGCCACTCCAGCGCGAGCGCATTCTTGAGCGCGTCCAGCAACTCGGACTCCATCATGGGTTTGGCCACGAAGCCCTGGCAGTCCAGCTTTGTGAGCTCCTCGGGCCGGTTGTCGAACAGGTTGGCCGAGACGAACACGATGGGGAGCTTGGAGGCCGGCAGCAACTGGCGCACGGCCGCAGCGGTCTGCCAGCCGTCGAGCCCGTCCATGGTGAGGTCCAGCAGCAGCAGGTCGGGCGCGTGCTGCTCGATGATCTCCAGGCACTCCTGGCCGCTGGCCGCCTCGCGCACCACGAAGCCCAGCGGCACCAGAATGCTGGCGAGCAACTGGCGGTGCAGCGGCTGGTCGTCCACCACCAGCAGCGTGCGGCGTGGCCCGAGGTAGCCGGTGACCGCGCGGAGGGTGGACGGGATCGGCAGCGGGTGCTTGGGGTCCGACGGAATGGGCGGCAGGTACAGGCGCAACGAGAAGGTGCTGCCCTGGCCGGGCCGGCTCTTGAGCGTGAGCTCGCCGCCCATCATGTCGGTCAGCAGGTGGGTGATGGTCAGACCCAGGCCGGTGCCGGTTTCCAGCGCGCGCCGCCCGGCGCTGCCACGCTCGAACGGCAGGAAGATGCGCGTCTGGTCCTGCGCGGCGATGCCGATCCCGGTGTCGATCACGTCGATGCGCGCCACCTGCTGGCGGAAGTCCAGCTTGAGCGTCACGTCGCCCTGGTCGGTGAAGCGCACCGCGTTGCTCAGCAGGTTGATCAGGATCTGGCGCAGGCGTTTGGCGTCGGCGCGCACCCAGGCTGGCAGCTCGCCCTCTTGCTGCACCACGAAGCGCAGGCCCTTGGCCTCGGCCTGTGGGCGGATCATGCGTTCCACGTCTTCCAGCAGCTGGCCCAGCGGCAGCGGCACCGGGTCGAGCTTCAAGCGCCCGGCCTCGATGCGCGCGAGGTCGAGCGAACCGTCGATGAGGGCGTGCATGTGCTGGCCGCTGCGCTGCATGGTGGCGATGGTCTCGCGCACCCAGACCGAGATGTCGCTGTTCTTCAGCAGGATCTGCGCGTAGCCCAGGATGCTGGTGAGTGGCGTGCGCAGCTCGTGCGTCATGCCCGCCACGTAGCGCGTCTTGGCCTGGCTCGCGGTTTCGGCGCGGTCGCGCGCGGACTGCAGCTCGGCGTCGGTGCGCTGGTGGGCGTCGATCTCCAGCATCAGCAGCTGCGTCTGCCGCTCCGACTCGTCCTGCGCCATGCGGCGGCTGTCGGTGGTGAGCACCACCCACCATGAGCACACCGCGGCCAGCAGCACGAGAAAGGCGTAGATCTTGAAGAAGGGCGACTGCAAGGCCTCGGCCGGCGCGTGCAGGCTCTCCTGCACATAGACCATGCCGATCAGGAAGGCCATGACCGCGCAGATGGACAACCACACCGCGAGGAACTGGCCCGCGCGGAAGTTGACCCGCACCACCACGCCCTGCGGCAGCACCGCCGTGAGCGCCGCGCGCACCTGGTCGATGGCGCGCGAATTGGTCTTGCAGCGGTCGTGGCAGCGCGATTCGAGCGAGCAGCACAGCGAGCAGATGGGCGCGCGGTAGGCCGGGCAGCTCGCCATGTCCTCCGACTCGAACTGGTTCTCGCACACCGCGCAGCGCACCGCTTCGCCGGGTTTCCATTCGGTGGAGGGCGTGCGTGCCAGGTAGTACTTGCCCTTGGTGGCCCAGGCGATCAGGGGCGAGAGCACGAGCGCCAGCCCGAGTGCGATGAAGGGTGAGAACGCCGAGGCCATTTCCCCCATGACACCCGCATAGGCCAGGCTGGCCACCAGCGCCGCGATGATCATCGAGCCCATGCCCACGGGGTTGAAGTCGTACAGGTAAGCGCGGCGGAACTCGATGCCTTTGGGGCTCAGGCCCAGCGGCTTGTTGATGATGAGGTCGGCCACCAGCGCGCCGACCCAGGCAATGGCCACGTTGCTGTACACGCCCAGCACCTTCTCGATGCCGGCGAACACGCCCAGCAGCATCAGCAGGGTGGCAATGGACACGTTGAACACCAGCCAGACCACGCGCCCGGGGTGGCTGTGCGTCACGCGCGCGAAGAAGTTGGACCAGGCCAGCGACCCCGCGTAGGCGTTGGTCACGTTGATCTTGATCTGCGAAATGATCACGAACACCACCGTCATCACCACCGCCAGGCCCGGGTGGCCCACCGCCTGGGTGAAGCCGGCGAGAAACATCTGCGTGGGCTCGGTGGTGCGCTCGGGCGCCACCTCGAACTGCATGGCCGCGAACGCGAGGAAGGCGCCGCCGGCCATCTTGAGCATGCCCATGCCGATCCAGCCCGGCCCGGTGATCAGCACCGCGGCCCACCAGCGCCAGCGGTTCTCGCGCTTGCGTTCGGGCATGAAGCGCAAGAAGTCCACCTGCTCGCCGATCTGCACCACCAGCGAAAAGATCACCGCTGCTGCGGCGCCGAACATCAGCGGCTGGAACTGGTTGCTGCCCGAGCGGATGCCGGTGAGGCTGGAGAAGTCGCGGTAGAGCTGCGGCTGTGAGACCGCGATCCACACGAAGGGCAGCAGCAGCAGGAACAGCCACAGCGGCTGCGTCCAGGCCTGCAGCTTCGAAATGAGGGTGATGCCGCGGATGACCAGCGGGATGATCACCACCGCCGAGATCAGGTAACACCAGGCCAGCGGCCAGTCGGTCGCCATCTGCAGCGCCAGCGCCATGATCACCGCCTCGATGGCGAAGAAGATGAAAGTGAACACCGCGTAGATCAGCGAGGTGATGGTCGAGCCCAGGTAGCCGAACCCGGCGCCCCGGGTGAGCAGGTCCATGTCCAGCCCGTAGCGCGCGGCGTAGTAGGCAATGGGCAGGCCGGTGAAAAAGATGATCAGCCCCACCACCAGGATCGCCCACATGGCGTTTCCAAAGCCGTAGTTCACCGCGATCGCGCCGCCGATGGCCTCCAGCGCCAGGAACGACAGCGAGCCGAACGCGGTGTTGGCCACGCGCCACTCGCTCCATTTGCGGAAGCTGCGCGGCGTGTAGCGCAGGGCGTAGTCCTCCATGGTCTCGTCGGCCACCCACGAGTTGTATTCCCGGCGGAACCGGAAGATTTTTTGCGTGGCAACGGGCGTCGCGGGCTCGGGCAAGGGCATGCCATGGACGCTAGCAAGAAGCGACCCAACCCACCAGACCAGAGCCCTACGTTATTTGACGTATGGGCGCCATACGGTGCTGTCCCTAGTCTTCAACCCAGTCGGCACACCGCCGGTTTCACTGTCCCAACCGTCCCAGGAGTCCACCCATGAAGCACCTCTCCGATCCGAACGCCGTCTCTGTTGAAACCCCGGAAGCCAGCCGCCGCCGCGTGCTGCAGATGCTGGGTGCCGCCGGCCTGGCGGGCTTGCCCACCTGGAGCTTTGGCCAGTCCACCGCCACGGTGAACACCACCAAGCTGGCCGTGACCGACACCGAAGTCACCGTCGGTCAGTTGCACTCGTCCACCGGCACCATGGCCATTTCGGAAACCGGCTCGATCCAGGCCGAGCAGCTCGCCATCGACGAGATCAATGCGATGGGCGGCATCCTGGGCCGCAAGATCAAGGTGATCAAGGAAGACGGCGCCTCCGACTGGCCCACCTTCGCGGAAAAATCGAAGAAGCTGCTGATCAACGACCGCTGCGCCGCCGTGTTCGGCTGCTGGACCTCGGCCTCGCGCAAGGCCGTGCTGCCGGTGTTCGAGAAGGAAAACGGCCTGCTGTACTACCCGACCTTCTACGAAGGCCTGGAGCAGTCCAAGAACGTGATCTACACCGGCCAGGAAGCCACGCAACAGATTCTGTACAGCCTGGACTGGGCGCAGAAAGAGAAGAAGGCCAAGAGCTTCTTCCTGATTGGCTCCGACTACATCTGGCCGCGCACCTCGATGAAGATCGCGCGCAAGCACATCGAGAACTTCCAGAAGGGCAAGGTCGTCGGCGAGGAGTACTACCCGCTGGGGAGCACCAACTTCGGCTCGCTGATGAACAAGATCAAGCTGCAGAAGCCCGACTGCATCTTCGCCGCCGTGGTCGGTGGCTCCAACGTGGCCTTCTACAAGGCGCTCAAGGCCGCCGGCATCACGGGTGACAAGCAACTGCTGGTCACGCTGTCGGTGACCGAGGACGAGATGACCGGCGTGGGCGGTGAAAACTTCCAGGGCTTCTACTCGTCGATGAAGTACTTCCAGTCGCTCGACAACGATAACAACAAGAAGTTCGTGGCCGCGTTCAAGGCCAAGTACGGCAAGGACTCGGTGATCGGCGACGTGACCCAGGCCGGTTACCTCGGCCCCTGGTTGTGGAAGGCCGCGGTCGAGAAAGCCAAGAGCTTCGACGTGGACAAGGTGGTGGCCGCTTCGCGCACAGGCATCGAGCTCAAGACCGCACCCGAGGGCTACGTGAAGCTGGACCCCAACCACCACCTCTGGAGCAAGTCGCGCATCGCGATGGGCATGCCGGACGCGTCGTTCAAGGTGGTCTCGGAATCACCTGAACTCATCAAACCCGATCCGTTCCCCAAGGGCTACCAATAACCCACCCCCGCCACGGCGCACTAGCGCCGTGACCCCCTCAAGGGGGCAACGCCTACGGACCGGCAGAGCCGGATCCGTGGCGTTCTGGATGAACTTTCCTTGGAGATCGCCATGAGTTTCAACGACCTGCTCAACATCGGCCTGATGCAGGGCTTCGCAGGCTTGAGCCTGTTCGCCGTGCTGCTGCTCATGGGGCTGGGCCTGGCCATCATCTTCGGGCAGATGGGCGTGATCAACATGGCGCACGGTGAGTTCATGACCATCGGTGCTTACACCATCTACCTCGGCTCCACGCTCGCGAACTCGATCAGTCCCGGCGCTGTGGCCGCGTACTTTCCGTTCGCCATCGTGGCCGCTTTCCTGTTCGCGTTCGCGGCCGGCTGGTTCATTGAGTGGGCGCTGATCCGCCACCTCTACAAACGCCCGCTCGATACGCTCCTGGCCACCTGGGGCATCAGCCTCGCGATGCAGCAAAGCTTCCGCACCTTCATCGGCCCGAAAGAAGTGAGCCCCACGCTGCCCGACTGGCTGCTGGGCTCCTGGGCACCCGCCGAGGGCCTGGACATTCCCATCAACGGCATGTTCGTGCTGGGCCTCACCGCCTTGGTCACCTGCGGCATTCTGATCGCCATGCACAAGAGCCGCTGGGGTCTGCGCGTGCGCGCCACGGTGAGCAACCGGGCGATGGCCAACGCCACCGGCATCGACACCAAAAAGACCGACCGCCTGACGTTTGCCATCGGCTGCGGCATCGCGGGCATCGCCGGTGCGGCCTTCACCACCATCGGTTCCACCGGCCCGACCTCGGGTTCGCTCTACATCGTCGACGCGTTCCTGGTCGTCACCTTCGGCGGCGCGGCCAGCCTGCTGGGCACCGTGGTCTCGGCCTTCGGCATCGCGCAGACGCAGTCCATCACCGAGTTCTTCATGGCCGGCTCCATGGCCAAGATGCTCACGCTCTCGCTGATCGTGGTGATCCTGATGGTGCGCCCACAAGGTTTGTTCGCATCCAAAGTGCGTCGTTGAATTTTTTGACTCCCGGAGTACGTTCATGAACGCCCTGAAAGCCTGGATCAACCGCTACCAGCTCGCCAGCCTGGTGCTGCTCACGCTGCTGCTGGCCGTGGTGTTGCCGCTCTCGCTCGACATCTTCCGCCTGAACCTGGTGGGCAAGTACCTCACCTACGCGTTTGTGGCCATCGGCCTCGTGATGCTGTGGGGCTATGGCGGCGTGCTGAGCCTGGGGCAGGGCGTGTTTTTCGGCCTGGGTGGTTACGCCATGGCCATGTTCTTGAAGCTGGAAGCGTCCGACCCCGAGACCACCAAGATCCAGTCCACCCCCGGCATCCCCGACTTCATGGACTGGAACCAGATCACCGAATTGCCGGCGTTCTGGGTGCCGTTCAAGAGCCTGCCGTTTGCGCTGGCCGCCGTGATCGTGGTGCCCACGCTGCTGGCCTGGATCGTGAGCTTCGCGATGTTCAAGCGCCGCGTGGGCGGTGTGTACTTCGCCATCATCACGCAGGCGGTGGCGCTGATCCTCACCGTGCTCATCATCGGCCAGCAGGGCTTCACCGGTGGTGTGAACGGCATGACCGACCTGAAGACGGTGCTGGGCTGGGACACGCGCACCGACACCGCCAAGTACATCCTGTACTACGTCTGCGTCGGCATGCTGGTGCTCTCCATGGTGGTCTGCCGCTGGATCCAGACCAGCAAGCTCGGCACGCTGCTGCTGGCCATGCGCGACAAGGAAGACCGCGTGCGTTTCTCGGGCTACGACGTGGCCGACTTCCGCATCTTCGTGTTCTGCCTGGCCGCGGCGCTCTCGGGCATTGGCGGTGCGCTGTTCACGCTGCAGGTGGGCTTCATGTCGCCGAGCTTCGTGGGCATCGTGCCGTCGATCGAGATGGTGATCTACGCCGCGGTGGGCGGGCGCATGAGCCTGGTGGGTGCGGTCTACGGCACGCTGCTGGTCAACGCCGGCAAGACCTTCTTCTCCGAGAGCTTCCCCGACCTCTGGCTGTTCCTGATGGCGGGTCTCTTCATCGGCGTGGTCATGGCTTTCCCGATGGGCCTGGCCGGTGTGTGGGAGGAGCGCGTCGTGCCGTGGTGGAAGGGCCGCCAGAAGGCCTTGCGCGATGCCTCGGCCGCGCGGCCGCAGCCACCGTCTCCGCCGCCGCACGCACCCATGGCGAAGACCAACCCGCCTGCGGTCGACGTGCAGCTGCCCGACGGCACCCGCAGCCAGGGCGTCTGAGTCCACTGGAGAACCCACATGAGCAACACCGACTTCGCCCTCGCCGTGGAAGACCTCACCGTCTCCTTCGACGGCTTCAAGGCCATCGACGCCCTGACGCTCTACATCGACAAGAACGAGCTGCGCGTGATCATCGGCCCCAACGGCGCGGGCAAGACCACGCTGCTCGACCTGATCTGCGGCAAGACCAAGGCGAGCGCCGGCAGCATCAAGTTCAAGAACGAAGAAATCATCCAGGTGCCCGAGCACAAGCGCGTTCGCCTGGGGATTGGCCGCAAGTTCCAGACGCCCTCGATCTACGAAAACCTGTCTGTGTTCCAGAACCTGGAGGTGTCCTTCCCCTCGGGCCGTTCGGTCTGGGGCGCGCTGGCCTTCACCGCCACCGACGAGATCCAGGCCCGCGTGAAGGCGGTGGCCGAGGACATCGGCCTGGGCGACAAGCTGGAGACCGAGGCCGGCCTGCTCTCGCACGGCCAGAAGCAGTGGCTGGAGATCGGCATGTTGCTGATGCAGGAGCCCGAGCTGCTGATGCTCGACGAACCGATTGCCGGCATGAGCGCACGCGAGCGCGACCTCACCGCCGAGCTGCTGCAGCGCATCTGCCAGAACCGCGCCGTGATCGTGATCGAACACGACATGGACTTCGTCAAGAAGATCGCGCACAAGGTCACTGTGATGCACCAGGGAAAGATCCTCGCCGAAGGGCCCATGGACCAGGTGCAGGCGGACCCCAAGGTCATCGACGTCTACCTCGGCCACTGAAGGAACCACCATGCTGAAAGTCAAGGACCTCGTCGTTGCCTATGGCCAGAGCCAGGCGCTGCACGGCATCTCGTTCGAGACGCGCGAGAACGAGTGCGTGGCCATCATGGGCCGCAACGGCATGGGCAAGACCACGCTGTTCAAGAGCCTCATCGGCATCCTGCCGGTGAAGAGCGGGCACATCTCCATCGCCGGCCAGGAGGTCTCGCAGCTGGAGAGCTTTCAGCGCGTGGCCAAGGGCATTGCCTACGTGCCGCAGGGCCGCATGATCTTCCCCACGCTCACGGTGGAAGAGAACATCCAGACCGGGCTGGAGAACTCGAAGGACAAGACGATTCCCGCCGAGATCTATGCGCTGTTTCCAGTGCTGTGGGACATGCGCCGGCGCAAGGGCGGCAACCTCTCGGGCGGCCAGCAACAACAGCTCGCCATTGCGCGCGCGCTTGTCACCGACCCCAAGGTGCTGCTGCTCGACGAGCCCACCGAGGGCATCCAGCCTTCGATCATCAAGGACATCGCCAAGGCGCTCAACGAGATCCGCAAGATGCGCAAGATCACCATCGTGGTCTCCGAGCAGGTGCTCTCGTTCGCCATGGACGTCGCCGACCGCCTGTTCGTCATCGAAGGCGGCCGCCTGGTGCACGAGACCGAGCGCAGCGACACCGACCTGCAGCACATCAAGTCCTACCTCTCCGTCTGATTCATTTCATCTGTCCACCCAACAAGGAGCAAGCAACATGGCCGAAACGCTGATCAAAGTCGACCTCACCAAGTCGCCGCTGGAAAACGAGAACATCCACAACCGCTGGCACCCGGACATTCCGATGGCCTGCTGGGTCAAGCCCGGTGACGAGTTCATCCTGGAGACCTTCGACTGGACCGGTGGCTTCATCAAGAACAACGACAGCGCCGACGACGTGCGCGACATCGACCTGAGCACCGTGCACTACCTGAGCGGCCCGGTGGGCGTGAAGGGTGCCGAGCCCGGCGACCTGCTGGTGGTGGACCTGCTCGACATCGGCGCCAAGGACGACAGCCAGTGGGGCTTCAACGGTTTCTTCAGCAAGAAGAACGGCGGCGGTTTCCTCACCGAACATTTCCCGCAGGCGCAGAAGTCCATCTGGGACTTCCACGGCATGTTCACCAGCTCGCGCCACGTGCCGGGCGTGAAGTACGCCGGCCTGATCCACCCCGGCCTGATCGGCTGCCTGCCCGACCCCAAGATGCTGGAGCTGTGGAACACGCGCGAGCAGGCGCTGATCGATTCCGACCCGGCCACCAGTGGTCTCGCCAACCCGCCGTTCGCCGGCACTGCCCACATGGGCAAGATGACGGGCACTGCGCGCGACAAGGCCGCGGCCGAGGGCGCACGCACCGTGCCGCCGCGCGAACACGGTGGCAACTGCGACATCAAGGATTTGTCTCGCGGCGCCAAGGTGTTCTTCCCGGTTTACGTGGAAGGCGCGGGCCTGTCGGTGGGCGACTTGCACTTCAGCCAGGGCGACGGCGAGATCACCTTCTGCGGTGCAATCGAGATGGCCGGCTGGGTGCACATGAAGGTCACGCTGATCAAGGGCGGCATGGCCAAGTACGGCATCAAGAACCCGATCTTCAAGCCCAGCCCGATCACACCCCACTACAACGACTACATCATCTTCGAAGGCATCAGCGTCGACGAGAGCGGCAAGCAGTACTACCTGGACGTGAACGTGGCCTACCGCCAGGCCTGCCTGAACGCGATCGAGTACCTGAAGAAGTTCGGCTACTCGGGTGCGCAGGCCTATTCCATCCTGGGCACCGCGCCGGTGCAGGGCCACATCAGCGGTGTGGTCGACGTGCCCAACGCCTGCGCCACGCTGTGGCTGCCGACGCAGATCTTCGACTTCGACATCAACCCCAACGCGAGCGGCCCGATCAAGCACCTCGATGGCTCGGTGGTGATGCCCTTGTCACCGGACCTCTGAGTTGTTGCCATGCCGACCTACGACTACGACTGCCCGTCTTGCGGTGGCTTTGATGCGTTTCGTCGTTTAAGCGAGCGCAACGAGCCCGCCGCCTGCCCGGACTGCGGTACCGCATCAGCGCGCGTGTTCGTCACCGCGCCGCGCCTGGCGCTCATGGACAGCGGCACGCGCAGCGCCATGGGCGTCAACGAACGCGCACGCCACGAGCCCAAACGATCGGGCGACTACGCGCGCCTCAAACACCCGGCGGGCTGCGGCTGCTGCAGCACGGGGCGCAGCAAGGCGACCGTGACGGCGCCGAACGGCGCGAAGGCTTTCCCGAGCAAGCGCCCCTGGATGATCAGCCACTGAACGTTTGCCGGGTGCGCTCACCGGCTGGCGGCGGTCGCCGGCGTGCGACGCACCGGCAGCGTGACGATCACGGTGCTGTGTTGGCGGCGCTGGCGCAGATCGCCGTGGGCTTCGATGCGCAAGCCGAGCTCACCATCGCTTTCATGCAAGTCTTGCAGCAGGGCGGTCACGGGGATGAGGCAGTTCCACGACCCCGCATCCCTGGGACCACAGCTCACATGGGCTCGCAAGTGCGCCGGGCCACCGGAGGCATTCCGCACAAACGGGAACACGCTGACCTGGTCCAACGGGTCGGTGGCGATGAAGGTGAGCGTGAGGCTGGCCGAGGTGGTGAGAAGGCTGGTGGGCGTCACACCGAACACGACAAAAGGCCAAAAGGCGCGTCGTTCGTCAGGTACTGGGTCACCGACGGGTGACCGTCCAGGGAAGCGTGCGTCTCGGCTGCCACGGCCGCCAGCAGGAGCGCGCTCGCCAGCATCGAGTTCGCGGTTCGCATGATGGATGTCTCCTCTTGTGGAGCGCATTCTGACGCCGCCACCGGCTACGTCAATTGACGTATACGCCATGCGCCGGGTGCCTTCCACAATGGTCGCCGTCCCATCCACTTTCCACAACGAGGTTGTATTGCCATGATGCACGGCGACATTTCAAGCAGCAAGGACACGGTCGGTGTGGCCGTGGTCAATTACAAGATGCCGAGGCTGCACACCAAAGCCGAGGTGCTGGACAACGCGCGCAAGATCGCCGACATGCTCGTGGGCATGAAGAGCGGCCTGCCGGGCATGGACCTCGTGATCTTTCCCGAGTACAGCACGCACGGGATCATGTACGACGCCAAGGAGATGTACGACACCGCGGCCACGGTGCCGGGCGCCGAGACCGAGATCTTTGCCGAGGCCTGCCGCAAGGCCAAGGTGTGGGGCGTGTTCTCGCTCACCGGCGAGCAGCACGAGGAACACCCGTACAAGGCGCCGTACAACACGCTGATCCTGATGAACGACCAGGGCGAGATCGTGCAGAAGTACCGCAAGATCATGCCGTGGGTGCCCATCGAAGGCTGGTACCCCGGCAACTGCACCTATGTGAGCGAAGGCCCCAAGGGTCTGAAGATCAGCCTGATCATCTGCGACGACGGCAACTACCCCGAGATCTGGCGCGACTGCGCGATGAAGGGCGCCGAGCTCATCGTGCGTTGCCAGGGCTACATGTACCCCGCGAAAGACCAGCAGGTGCTGATGGCCAAAGCCATGGCCTGGGCCAACAACACCTATGTGGCGGTGGCCAACGCCTCGGGCTTCGACGGCGTGTACAGCTACTTCGGCCACAGCGCCATCGTGGGCTTCGACGGACGCACGCTCGGCGAGTGCGGCGAGGAAGACTACGGCGTGCAATACGCCGCGCTCTCCACCAGCCTCATCCGCGACTTCCGCAAGAACGCGCAGAGCGAGAACCATCTGTTCAAGCTGCTGCACCGCGGCTACACCGGCATGATCAATTCGCGCGAGGGCGACAAGGGCGTGGCCGCCTGCCCTTACGACTTCTACGCGCGCTGGGTCAACGACCCCGAGGGCACGCAGAAGGCGGTGGAGGCGATCACGCGACCCATGGTGGGCACCGAGGAGTGCCCGATCGAAGGCATACCGAATCCCTCCACCGTGGGCCACCGCTGAACGTGGACCCGTTGGCTGACTGGCGCCTCACGGAGGAGCCCTTCTACCAACCGGTGGGCCACGAGATCGCGGCCTTCGACGCCGCGCGCACCGCGCGCCTGCCGGTGTTGCTCAAAGGGCCGACCGGCTGCGGCAAGACGCGTTTCGTGGAGCACATGGCCTGGCGCCTGCAGCTGCCCCTGATCACCGTGGCCTGCCACGAAGACCTGAGCGCGGGCGACCTGGCCGGGCGGTGGTTGCTTGATGCGCAAGGCACGCACTGGATGGACGGCCCGCTGGCGCTGGCGGTGCGCCATGGCGGCCTGTGTTACCTGGACGAGTTCATGGAGGCGCGCGCGGACACGACCGTGTTGCTGCACCCGCTGGCTGACACGCGGCGCGTGCTCTCGCTGGAGCGCCACGGTGAACTGCTGCATGCCCACCGCAACTTCCAGCTCATCGTGAGCTACAACCCCGGCTACCAGGGACTGCACCGCGAGATGAAGCCCTCCACGCGCCAGCGCTTCGTGGCGCTGGGCTTCGACTACCCCGACCCGCCTGTGGAAGCCGGCATCGTGGTGCGTGAAGGTCTGGCCTCACCCGAACTGGCCGATCAACTGGTGCAACTCGCCATCCGCACCCGGCGCCTGCGCGACGAGGGTCTGAATGAGGGCGCCTCCACCCGCATGCTGGTGCACGCCGCGCTGCTGGCGCGCGCCGGGCTCTCGCCACACGATGCAGCCTTGCAGGCCATCGCCGAACCGCTCAGCGACGACCCCGACGTGGGTGCCGTGCTGCGTGCGCTGGTGCGCGCGAGCTTCTGACGCCGTGGACACCGCGGACCAGGTTCGTCGCGTGGCGCGGGCCTTGTGGGGCCGGCCGTTGCAGACCACCGTGCAGGCCGGCGAGCCGCGCACCGATGCCCGCGCCGTGCTCAAGCTGGATGCCGCCGTCGATCCCGTGCTGCACCTGCCGGCCGGCGTCGGCTCACAAGGCGAGCTGCCTCTCGCCATGGCGGCCCACGTGTCGGCGCACCTGCGCTTTGGCGGAGAGCCCCAAACCCGCACCGGGCTCAAACCGGTGCAGCAGGCGCTGCTCGGCGTGCTGGAAGACGCCCGCGTCGAATGGCTGGCGCTGCAGGAATTGCCCGGCCTGCGCGCGGTATGGTGGCCGTTTCACGCCGACGCCGCCGCGCTGCGCGGTGCGGGCTTTGACAACCTGCTCGCGCGGCTCTCCGCCCAGCTGCTCGACCCCACGCGCGACGACCCGCACGCCTGGGTGGCGCGCGTGCGGCGCCTGTTCTTCGAGCCCCACGGTCACTCGCTCGCGCTGAAGACACCCGATCAGGTGCGCCATGCGGCATCCGTGCTCGGCCACGACATCGGCCAGATGCGCCTGCCGTTCAACGCGCGCACCTACGCCGTGCACGCGCGCTACCGCGACGACAACACCCACCTCTGGTTGCCCGACGATTCGCTGCCGCCTTCCGACGTGCCGCTGCAGGCCGACGCCTTGCCACCCACCGATGAGGAACCCAGTGCGTCATCACCACCCGCGCACGCCGAGCCCGACGCGGTGCATGCCGAGTGGGACCACCGCATCGGGCGATACCGGCCGCGCTGGTGCAGCGTGTACGCCGGCGCACCGCCCTCGGGGCCGCCCGCCTGGGCGCCCGGTGCACTGGCGTCGGGTCAGCGGCGCCTCACGCGACGTCTGGCGGGCATGGGCGGTGCCTTGCGGCGTGGCAGCGCGCGCGCCATCGACGGCGACGAGTTGCACCCGGCGGCACTGGTCGACAGTGCGCTTGACCTGCGCAGTCAGCGAACCCCCGATCCACGCGTTCACCGCCGCGCGTGGCGATCGCCGCCGCCGCTGGCCGTGCTGCTCCTGCTCGACGCTTCGGCGTCCACCGCGCGCAGCGGCGAGCGCGAAGGCGAGGTGCTCGCGCGCATCCAGCGCACGGCTGCCACCGCTTCGCTGGCGCTGCAAGGGCTCGGCCACCGCTGTGGCCTGTGGGCCTTCTCCAGCCAGGGCCGCCACCGCATCGACATGCCGTGCCTGCAGCACTGGGACGAGGCCTTGCCCACCCTGGCACGCCTGCGTGGCGCGGGCTCCACCCGGCTGGGCGCGGCCCTGCGCCATGCGCTGCACCTCAGCATGCAGGACGCGCGGCTTCATCCGGGCTGGCGGCGCGTGGTGGTGCTGTTGACCGACGGCGAGCCGCACGACGTGGATGTGCACGACCCGGCCTACCTGCCGGCCGACCTGCAGCGCGCCGCGCGTGAGGCCGCGGCCCTGGGCGTGGCGGTACGCGCCCTGGTGTTCGAGCCCGGCGACGTCGGGGCGCTGGCATCGGTGCTGGGCCGCGGTGGCGTGCGCCGTTGCAACACGCACGCCGAGCTGCCGCGGGCCTTGGCCCAGTTGCTCGCGCTCCCCTGGTGAGCGAGAGACTGGGCGAAGGGCTAAAATCGCGGCTTCTCAAGGAGCGTTGCAGCGCCGGCGGGCTTTTCTCAGCCCCCACCGTGCGTCAGGCTTGAGTGGGCATGAACAGGCCCAAAACGGCGCTCACCAGTCTGTTGTCTGCAAAACTGCCTTGGTGAGCCGCATGTCCGAATCTCTCTCCCCTTCCGTTTCCGTTCCGCCCATGGTGCTCTCCGGCCTGGAGCCGCTGCGCATCGGGCCTGACAGCCTGTTCGTCAACGTCGGCGAGCGCACCAACGTCACCGGCTCCAAGGCCTTCGCCCGCATGATCCTGAACGGTGAATACGAGCAGGCGCTGGCCGTGGCGCGCCAGCAGGTGGAAAACGGCGCCCAGATCATCGACGTGAACATGGACGAGGCCATGCTCGACAGCAAGGCCGCCATGGTGAAGTTCCTCAACCTCATTGCCGGCGAACCCGACATCGCCCGCGTGCCGGTGATGGTGGACAGCTCCAAGTGGGAAGTCATCGAGGCCGGCCTGCGCTGCGTGCAGGGCAAGGGTGTCGTCAACTCGATCAGCATGAAAGAGGGCGTGGACGAGTTCAAGCGCCAGGCGCGGCTCGTCAAGCGCTACGGCGCGGCCGCCGTGGTGATGGCGTTTGACGAAAAAGGCCAGGCCGACACCTACGAGCGCAAGGTCGAGATCTGCGAACGGGCCTACCGCCTCCTGGTGGACGAGGTCGGCTTCCCGCCGGAAGACATCATCTTCGACCCCAACATCTTCGCCATTGCCACCGGCATCGAGGAACACAACAACTACGCGGTCGACTTCATCAACGCCACGCGCTGGATCAAGCAGCACCTGCCCGGCGCCAAGGTGAGCGGCGGTGTGTCCAACGTGTCGTTCAGCTTCCGCGGCAACGACCCGGTGCGCGAGGCCATCCACACCGTTTTTCTGTACCACGCCATCAAGGCCGGCATGGACATGGGCATCGTCAACGCCGGCATGGTGGGCGTGTACGACGAGCTCGAGCCCGAGCTGCGCGAACGGGTGGAAGACGTGGTGCTTAACCGCCGTGCGGACGCGGGGGAGCGCCTGGTGGAGGTGGCGGAAAACGCCAAGGGCGCGGCCAAGGACGACAGCAAGAAGAACGAGTGGCGCGCGCTGCCGATCCGTGAACGCCTGAGCCATGCGCTGGTGCGCGGCATGAACGACTTCATCACCGAAGACACCGAAGAAATGTGGCGCGAGATCGAGGCTGGCGGTGGCCGCCCGCTCAACGTGATCGAAGGCCCGCTGATGGACGGCATGAACGTGGTGGGTGACCTGTTCGGCCAGGGCAAGATGTTTTTGCCGCAGGTGGTGAAAAGCGCGCGCGTGATGAAGCAGGCCGTGGCGCACCTGCTGCCCTACATCGAGGCCGAGAAGCTGGCCCAGGTGGCGGCCGGTGAAGACGTGAAGCCCAAGGGCAAGATCGTGATCGCCACCGTGAAGGGCGACGTGCACGACATCGGCAAGAACATCGTGACCGTGGTCCTGCAGTGCAACAACTACGAGGTGGTGAACATGGGCGTGATGGTGCCCTGCCACGAGATCCTGGCCATGGCCAAGGCCGAGGGCGCCGACATCGTGGGCCTCTCGGGCCTGATCACGCCCAGCCTGGAAGAGATGCAGTACGTGGCCGGCGAGATGGAGAAGGATGCGCATTTCCGCGAGAAGCAGATCCCGCTGCTGATCGGTGGCGCCACCTGCAGCCGCGTGCACACCGCGGTGAAGATCGCGCCGCACTACAGCGGCCCGGTGGTCTATGTGCCCGACGCCTCGCGCAGCGTGGGTGTGGCGCAGGGTTTGTTGTCTGACCAGGCGGCGCAGTACATCGCCGAGCTCAACGCCGACTACGACAAGGTGCGCACCCAGCACGCCAACAAGAAGCAGGTGCCGCTGTGGCCACTGGCCAAGGCGCGCGCCAACAAGACACCCATTGACTGGAGCGCCTTCGAGCCGAAGAAGCCGCGCTTCATCGGCAAGCGCGTGTTCAAGAACTTCGACCTCAACGAGATCGTGAAGTACATCGACTGGGCGCCGTTCTTCCAGACCTGGGACCTGGCCGGCCCGTTCCCCGAGATCCTCAAGGACGAGGTGGTGGGCGAAGAGGCGCGGCGCGTGTTCAGCGACGGCAAGCGCATGTTGCAGCGGCTCATCGAAGGCCGCTGGCTCAGCGCCAGCGCGGTGGTGGGCCTGTACCCGGCCAACAGCGTGAACGACGACGACATCGAGCTCTACACCGACGAGAGCCGCCGCGAGGTGGCGCTCACCTGGCACGGCCTGCGCCAGCAGACGGAGCGTTTCGAGGTCGACGGCGTGATGCGGCCCAGCCGGTGCCTGGCCGATTTCGTCGCGCCCAAGGGGATCGCCAACGACTACGTGGGCGTGTTCGCCGTCACCGCGGGCCTGGGCGTGGAGAAGAAAGAGAAGCAGTTCATCGACGACCACGACGACTACTCCGCCATCATGCTCAAGGCCCTGGCCGACCGCATGGCCGAGGGCCTGGCCGAGTGCCTGCACCACCGCGTGCGCACCGACCTCTGGGGCTACGCGGAGGGCGAAACGCTGAGCAACGAAGAACTGATCAAAGAGAAGTACCAGGGCATCCGCCCGGCGCCGGGTTACCCCGCGTGCCCGGACCACTCGGTCAAGCGCCCGATGTTCGAGCTGCTGCAGTGCGAAGACATCGGCATGGCCCTGACCGATAGCCTGGCCATGACACCGGCGGCCAGCGTGAGCGGTTTCTACCTGGGCCACCCGGAAAGCACCTATTTCAACGTCGGCAAGATCGGCAACGACCAGGTGGCCGATCTGGCGCGGCGCAGCGCGGTGGCCGAGAAGGAACTGCAGCGCTGGCTGGCGCCGAATCTGTAGGCCTTTTTCAACGGTGCGCGGAACCGAAGGCGACCCTGCGGGTCAGCTTTCGGTCATCCTTTCTTTTCCTTCAACGCACTTCAACCACATGAACGCACTCAACAACCTGTTCAACCAACCCCGCCTTGGCGTGATCCTGCTGCGCTGGACCCTGGCCATCCTCATGATCTTCCACGGCTGGGCCAAGGTGACGGGCGGCGTGAGTGGCATCGAGGGCATGCTGGTGGCCAAGGGCCTGCCGGGCGTGCTCGCGTATGGCGCTTATCTGGGTGAGCTTATTGCGCCGCTGTTCCTGCTCGCGGGCGTGTGGGTGGTGCCGGCCGCGCTTGTGATCGCCATCAACATGGCGTTCGCCGTGGGGTTGGCGCACTCGACCCACTTCATGGACATCACCAACACCGGCGGCTGGCGCCTGGAACTGCAGGCGTTCTTCTTTTTCACCGCGCTTGTCGTGGCTTTCACCAACAAGCTGGGGCCCAACAAGGGGTGAAGCACCCCCTGCTCGGTTTCAGACATTCATGATGGAAACCGACCGCGCATTCAGGTAGGCCTCCATCGCCTCCGGCCCACCCTCGGAGCCGTAGCCTGAATCCTTGAGGCCGCCGAACGGCATTTCGGCCGACGGCATGGCGGGCATGTTCACCCACAGCATGCCGACCTCGACCCGGCGCGCCAGCAGGTCCGCGTTCTTCAACGAGCTGGTGAAGGCATAGCCGGCCAGGCCGTAGGGCAGGCGGTTGGCTTCGGCGATGGCCTCGTCCAGCGTCTTGAAGGTTCGCACGGCGGCCATGGGACCGAAGGGCTCGTCGTTGAACACGCGCGCGTCCAGTGGCACGTCGGTCAGGATGGTGGGCTGCCAGAAGTTGCCTTCATCGCCGATGCGCTCGCCGCCGGTGGCCAGCGTCGCGCCGCGCTCCACGGCGTCTTTGGTGAACTCGGCCATCGCCGTGACGCGTCGCGGGTTGGCCAGCGGGCCCATCTGCGTGCCTTCGGTGGCGCCGTCGCCCACTGCCAGGCCGGCGGCGTGTTTCACCAGCGCGGCCGAGAACTCCTTGGCGATGCTTTCATGCACCAGGAAACGCGTGGGCGAAATGCAGACCTGACCCGCGTTGCGGAACTTGGCGCCGCCCGCGGTCTTCACCGCCAGCGCGACGTCGGCGTCTTCCGCCACGATCACCGGTGCGTGCCCGCCCAGTTCCATGGTCACGCGCTTCATGTGCTGGCCAGCCATGGCCGCGAGCTGCTTGCCCACCGGCGTGGAGCCGGTGAAGGTGATCTTGCGGATGACGGGGTGGGCGATCAGGTAGGTGGAAATCTCCGACGGCGTGCCGTAGACCAGACCGAGCACGCCGGGAGGCAGGCCCGCGTCGGCAAAGGCGCGCACGAGCTCGGCCGGTGCGGCCGGGGTTTCTTCGGGCGCTTTCACGATCATGGAGCAGCCCGTGGCCAGCGCCGCGGCGAGCTTGCGCACGACCTGGTTGATGGGGAAGTTCCAGGGCGTGAACGCGGCCACCGGGCCCACCGGGTCTTTCAGCACCATCTGGCGCATCGCGAGGTTGTGGCGCGAGGGCACGATGCGACCGTACACGCGCAGGCCTTCGTCGGCGAACCATTCAATGATGTCGGCGGCGGCCACGGCCTCGCCCTTGGCCTCGGCCAGCGGCTTGCCCTGTTCCTGCGTCAACAGCGCGGCAATGGCGCCGGCACGCTCGCGCATCAGGGCGGCGGCGGCGCGCATGATCTTCGCCCGCTCGATGGGGGCCTTGTCGCGCCAGACCTCGAAGCCTTTTTGCGCGGCGTCCAGCGCCAGGTCCAGGTCGGCCTGGCGGGCGTGCGCCACGCGCCCGATCTCCTTGCCGGTGGCCGGGTTGAAGACGGCCAGCGTTTCGCCGGCAGCGGCGTCGCGCCATTGGCCGTGGATGAAGAGTTGGGTGTTGGGATAGGTCATGTCGGTCTCCTGCTTGAAAGGGCGAAACCGGAAACCATACCAGTTGCCTCACCACCGGCCCAGGCCAGGGGCTTCGGGACGGCCGCCCGGATCAAGCGCCGGTCTTCTTCAATACCCGCCGGTACTGCACCGCTTCCGCCAGGTGGGTGGCGCTCACGCCGTGGGTGCCCGCCAGATCAGCGATGGTGCGCGCCACGCGCAGCGCGCGGTGTGTGCCGCGCGCGCTCCAGCCCAGGCGCGCGGCGGTGATGTGCAGGAACTGGAGCGCGGCGGGCTCTGCCAGCGCGTGCTGGTCCAGCGCCCGGCCCGCCAATGACTGGTTGGCCATGCCTTGCCGGGCCTGCGCCCGCTCGCGCGCCGCCACCACACGTTCGCGCACGGCTGCGCTGGATTCGCCCGTTCGGTGGGTCAACAGGTGCTCGGGCGGCAGGGCCGGCACTTCCACATGCAGGTCGATGCGGTCGAGCAGCGGACCGCTGAGCTTGCCCTGGTAGCGCGACACCTGGTCGGGCGTGCAGCGGCAGGCCTGGGTGGGGTGGCCCAGAAAACCGCAGGGGCAGGGGTTCATGGCCGCCACCAGTTGAAAGCGTGCGGGGAATTCGGTCTGCATGGCCGCGCGCGAGATGCGGATGTGGCCGCTCTCCAGGGGCTCGCGCAGGGCTTCGAGCGCAGCGCGGGGGAACTCGGGCAGTTCGTCGAGGAACAGAACGCCGTGGTGCGCTAGCGAAATTTCGCCAGGCCGGGGCGGCGAGCCACCGCCCACCAGCGCCACGGCGCTGGCGCTGTGGTGCGGCGCGCAGGTGGGGCGCTGGCCCCAGCGATCCAGCTCGAAGCGCCCGGCCAGGGAGGCCACGGCCGCCGATTCGAGTGCTTCGAGCGTGCTCATGGGCGGCAGCAAGCCCGCGAAGCGGTGGGCCAGCATGGATTTCTGCGAGCCGGGCGGCCCCAGCATCAGCAGGCTGTGCCCACCGGCTGCGGCGATCTCCAGTGCGCGCCGGGCGGCCGCCTGGCCTTTCACATCTGCCAGATCGGTGTACCGCTGGGTGTGTGCGATGGCCTGGGCGCTCAAGCGCGCCCAGCCACCATCATCGGGTGGTTCGGTTGCGGCTGCGCCCTCGGGCGCGAAGCGGGCGATCACATCCAGCAGATGGCGCGCCCGGTAAACCTGGGCCTGTGGCACCAGCGCGGCTTCTTCGGCGCTGCCCGGCGGCAGCACGAGACGGGCGCTGGTGGCATCAGGGCCAGCGTCGCGGTGCAGCGCGAGGCTCATGGCCAGCGCGCCGCGCACCGGGCGCAGTTCGCCACCGAGCGACAACTCGCCAGCGAACTCCCAGTCGGCCAGGCGCGCTGCGCTGATCTGGCCACTGGCCGCCAGGATGCCCAGGGCGATCGGCAGGTCGAACCGGCCGGAGTCCTTGGGAAGGTCGGCCGACGCCAGGTTCACCGTGATGCGTTTGTTGGACGGGAACTCGAGCCCGGCGTTGGCGATGGCCGAGCGCACGCGTTCGCGGGCTTCCTTCACCTCGGTGTCGGCCAGGCCCACCAGCGTGAAGCTGGGCAGGCCGTTGGCCAGGTGGACTTCGACCTGCACGGGCCGCGCGTCCAGGCCGAGCAGGGCGCGGCTGCGCACCAAAGACAGACTCATCGCAATTCACTCCCTGTTTCGGTGCGTGTTTTTCGTCAGCCCGGGGGCTGGACGGCTTTTTGTGTGGGCACTCGTTTGGTGCGCACCCGGAAGGTGCGGGCTTGCGCGGTGGGGTGGGTGGCGCCGTTGGGTGTCCTTGGCGCCTGTTCACCCCCCGCGCCGGCCACTGTAGTGGCCATGGGACCAACAAACCCCACGGGGTAGGGCGTCGCAAAGTTGGCATATTCCCTGCTAGGTCTTGTAAGCGATTGATTCGAAGCGTGGTTTTCCATGCGGCAGTCAGCTCACCGATTGGTTTGCTCCCGGGCATACCGAACTCGTTTCACCTCCCGGTGTCGGCCATCCGGTCTCATCACCCTCCTGTTCAAGAAGAGGAATAGCAGCATGAAAATGGTTTCAGCCATCATCAAGCCGTTCAAACTGGACGAAGTGCGTGAAGCACTCTCCGGCATGGGCGTCCAAGGCATCACCGTGACCGAAGTCAAGGGCTTCGGTCGTCAGAAGGGCCACACCGAGCTGTACCGCGGCGCGGAGTACGTGGTCGACTTCCTGCCCAAGGTCAAGATCGAAGCAGCCGTGTCTGACGACCTGGTCGATCGCGTGATCGAAGCCATCGAAGGTGCCGCGCGCACCGGCAAGATCGGCGACGGCAAGATTTTCGTCACCTCGCTGGAACAGGTGGTTCGCATCCGCACCGGCGAGACCGGCAAAGAAGCGCTCTGATCATCGCCACTGAACAAGAAAGATCACAGACATGAAAAAACTGATTGCAACCCTGCTGCTGGGTGCGGGCCTGGCTTTTGCCGGCCTCAACGCCACCGCGCAGACCACGACCGAAGCGCCTCCCGCTGCCGTGACCGCACCTGCAGCCGCAGCGCCGGCTGCAGAAGCACCGGCGCCTGCAGCAGCTCCCGCTGCTGCCGCACCGGCCGAAGCGCCAGCCGCTGCAGAAGCCGCCCCCGCCCCCACGCCCAACAAAGGCGACACCGCCTGGATGATGGTGTCCACCTTGCTGGTGGTCTTCATGACGGTCCCTGGCCTGGCCTTGTTCTATGGCGGCCTGGTCCGCAGCAAGAACATGCTGTCGGTCCTGATGCAGGTCATGGTGGTTTTCTCGCTGATCGTGGTGCTGTGGGTCGTTTACGGCTACAGCCTCGCCTTCACCGAGGGCAATGCCTTCATCGGAGGATTCGACCGGTTGTTCCTGAGTGGAACCTGGGACAACGTGGCCGGCACCTTCGCCAACGCTGCGACCTTCAGCAAGGGTGTCGTGATCCCGGAGATCGTGTTTGCTGCCTTCCAGGCCACCTTCGCCGGCATCACCTGCGCGCTGATCGTGGGCGCCTTTGCCGAACGCATGAAGTTCTCGGCCGTGTTGCTCTTCAGCGCACTCTGGTTCACCTTCAGCTACGCCCCGATGGCCCACATGGTGTGGTTCTGGATGGGTCCTGACGCGTACACCGCCGCCGAGGTGGTGGATTCGATGAACAGCAAGGCCGGCTACATCTGGCAGATGGGCGCTCTGGACTTCGCTGGCGGCACCGTGGTGCACATCAACGCGGCCGTCGCTGGTCTTGTGGGTGCCTACATGGTGGGCAAGCGCATCGGCTACGGCAAGGAATCGATGGCGCCTCACAGCCTGACGCTGACCATGGTGGGTGCTGCCATGCTGTGGGTGGGCTGGTTTGGTTTCAACGCCGGCTCGGCTCTGGAAGCGAACGGCTTCGCTGCCCTGGCCTTCGTCAACACCCTGGCCGCCACCGCCGCCGCCGTGCTGGCATGGTGTGTCGGTGAATCGTTGGGCAAAGGCAAGGCCTCCATGCTCGGTGCCGCATCGGGTGCCGTGGCAGGTCTGGTTGCCATCACCCCTGCTGCCGGCAACGTCGGCGTGGGCGGTGCACTGGTCATCGGCCTGATCGCTGGTTTCGCCTGCCTGTGGGGTGTCAATGGCCTCAAGAAGCTGCTGGGTGCGGACGACTCGCTCGACGTGTTCGGCGTGCACGGCGTGGGCGGTATCGTCGGTGCCCTGCTGACCGGCGTGTTCAACTCGCCCAGCCTGGGTGGCCCGAGCCTGATGGCCGACTGGACCACCGTGGCCATGGTTGCCCCTGAGGCGTACAACATCGCCGGCCAGGTGTGGACACAGGCCAAGGCCGTGTTGATCACCGTTGTGTGGTCGGGTGTGGTCTCCTTCATCGCCTTCAAGGTGGTTGACCTGACCGTGGGCCTGCGTGTGACCGAAGAGCAGGAACGCGAAGGTCTTGATATTTCTTCTCACGGCGAAGCGGCCTACAACCGTTAAGCCCTGCAGGTCTCACCGCGCGGTGCGGTCCGTTCTTCAAGGAATGCCCCCACCGCGCAGTTGTTGAGAATTTCCTGTGGAAGTTTGAACCCGCGTTGCCGCCCGGCACGCGGGTTTTTTTGGTGCGCCCAGCATGGGCGCACACCTGCGGGTGCAAGTCCCGCTGCGA
>JAZKHJ010000080.1:0-14900 GCA_040385485.1 Pseudomonadota bacterium
CCAGTTGCCCGGAATGCGCTGGCGGTTGTAGCCCAGGATGGTGAGCTTGCGGCCGTTGAACAGGCGGTCGAAGTAGCCCAGGATGGTCGGGCCAAGAAACTCCTCCAGCGACTCGATGCCGTGGTCGAAGCTGGCAAACACCACCCCGCCGCGCGTGGCCACCTTGAGCTTGTTCAGGCCGTGGTCGGTGGTCTTGAAATCGGCCGGCATGCCGCCGTTGACCTTGCCGTCCTGCTTCACGCCCCGGCGGAACGGCACACCCTGGAGATCGCCCTTGAGCGTGTAGCTCCACTGGTGGTAGGGGCAGACGAACTCCTTCTTGTTGCCATGGCGCTCGCGGCAGAACTGCATGCCGCGGTGGGCGCACACGTTCTCCACCACGCTGATGCCGCCATCGGCATCGCGCACCATGATGACCGAGCGTTCGCCCACCACCGTGCGCTTGTAGTCGCCCGCGTTGGGCACTTCAGCCTCCAGGCCGACATAGTTCCAATGCTTTGTGTAGAAGAAGCGCTCAAGCTCCTTCTTGTGAAGCTCGGCATCCGTGTAGACCATGAACGGAATGCGGCTCGTGCCCTCGGACTCCCAGCGGATGCGCTGCGGGAAAGTGCCTTCGCCGTCTGCGGGTGATGTGTTCATGGGTGCTGTCTCCTTCTGAAAGCTTCTAGGTACCGCTGGCGTAGAACGCGTCGGCGTAAATTTGCCCGGGCAACACGCCCATGCGCTGGACGAGCCGCGACGCGGCTTCCACCATGGGCGGTGCGCCACAGAGGTAGGCGCGAAAGCCCTGCAGGTCGGGCCAGTCCTGCTCGATCGCGTCGGTGACGAGGCCGGTGCGGCAACCCGGCGCGCGGCCCGAGGCAATCACCGTGTGCACTTGCAGCCTGGGGTACTGCTGCTGCAGTTCGGCCAGCCACGCCTGTCCGTACACGTCGCGCTCCGAACGCACACCGAAGTACAGGTGGATGGGGTTGTGCATGCCGGCCGCGACCACGCCGCGCACGATGGACAGGATGGGTGCGAGCCCGGTGCCGCCAGCCACACAGAGCATGGGGCCTGTGTGCTTGCGGCGCAGGTAGGCCGAGCCCAGCGGGCCGGTCACGCGCACCGCATCGCCCACCTTGAGTTCGCGCTCGATGTAGCCCGTCACGCGACCATCGGGCACGCGCCGCACATGGAATTCAAGCTCGGCATCGGTGCACAGACCGGCCATGGAATAGGGGCGGATGTGGTCGGGCGTGAACTGCAGCTGCGCGTACTGCCCGGGCGAAAACTCCAGCGGCTTGGCGGGTTTGAGTCGAAGCCGCTGGATGTCGTGCGTGGGCGACTCGATCGCGACCACGGTGGCCTTGATGATGCGCGCGGGGTGCACCACCACCTCGTCGGGCTCGGGAATCTCGACGGTGCAGGATTCGGTGATGAAGGTCTGGCAGGCGAGCACGCTGGCCGCGTCTTCCAGGGCTTGTGGTGGCCGTTGTTCCCGCCCGGATTCCAGCACATGGCCCGCCACCACCTTGCAGCGGCAGGTGCCGCAGCGGCCCGCCAGGCAGCTGTACGACACCGGGATGTCGTGGGCGCGCAGGGCTTCCAGCAGGTTCACGCCCGCGTCGACACGCAGCGTGCGCTGCAGCGGGCGTACATGAATGTCCATCGTGGTGTGTCTCTGGTTTTCTGGTGGGAACGGGAACGATGATCGTGGCCACACAAAAATCAGTCAATGCAATGAGATCAATTGACCATATCATTCATATCAATATCTCAGACCACTCCGCACGAGGCCCCATGAAGCTCGAAGAGATCGACCTGAACCTGCTCGTCGTGTTCAACCAGTTGCTGACCGAACGCAAGGTCTCCAAGGTGGCCGAGAACCTGGGCCTGGGGCAACCGGCGGTGAGCAACGCGCTGGCCCGGCTGCGCAAGCTGTTCGACGACGAGCTGTTTCTGCGCACCGCCCGCGGGATGCAGCCCACCCCCTATGCCGAACAGCTGGCCGAATCGATCGGCTATGCGCTGGGCATGATCCACAGCGCGGTGAACGCGCGCAGCTCGTTCGACCCGGCCACCAGCCAGCGCAGCTTCTGCTTGGGGGTGACCGACATCGGCGAGATCTATTTCCTGCCGCTGCTGATGCAGCGCCTCCAGCAGCTGGCGCCCTCGGTGAGCATCAGCACGGTGCGCAACACCTCGCTGCAGTTGCGCGACGCGATGGAGGCTGGCCAGGTCGATCTGGCCATCGGGCTGCTGCCGCAACTCAAGGCAGGGTTCTTTCAGCGGCGCCTGTTCGAGCAACGGTATGTGTGCCTGTTCCGGCAAGGGCACCCGCTCGATCTCAAGCGCATGAGGGCGGCCGATTTTTTTGCCGCCGAGCATGTGGCCGTGGTCTCGGCGGGCACCGGGCATGGGCAGGTGGACGAGATTCTCGACAACCACTCACCGCAGAGGCGCGTGAAGCTGAAAGTGCCGCACTTCGTGGCCATCGGCCACATCCTGCAGTCCACCGACCTCATCGCCACCGTGCCCGAGCGCCTGGCCGAGCGCATGGTGCAACCCTTCGGTCTGAAGCACCTGCCGCACCCGGTGGAGCTGCCCAGAATCGCCATCAACGTGTTCTGGCACGCGAAGTTCCACAAGGACCCGGCCAGCCAGTGGTTGCGCGAGCTGGTGATCGATCTGCATGCCGACCACCAAGGCACACCGCGGCGCTCACGGTGAGCGCGGCGGTGTGCGGGTTCAGACGGGGTTGCGCTTCGCCTCGCGGCTGGCCTTCCAGCCACCGTAGAGGGCGATCAGGCCGGGGATGAAGATCATGGCCCAGATGATCTTGCTCAGGTTGGCCTGCACCCAGGGCAAGTTGCCGAAGAAGTAGCCCGCACCCACCAAGCCCACCACCCAGATCAGCGCACCGATCACGTTGTAGGCGGTGAACTTGGTGCGCGTCATCTCGGCCACACCGGCCACGAAGGGCGCAAAGGTGCGGATGAAAGGCATGAAGCGCGCGAGGATGATGGTGATGCCGCCGTACCTTTCGTAAAAGGCGTGCGCCTGGTTGAAGGCGTTGCGGTTGAACAGTTTCGAGTTCTCCCACTGAAACACCTTGGGCCCGAAATAGCGGCCGATCGAATAGTTGGTCTGGTCGCCCAGCACGGCCGCGGCCACCAGCAGGCCCATGGCCAGCGGCAGGCTCATCAGACCGGCGCCGCACAGCGTACCCACCACGAACAGCAGCGAGTCGCCTGGCAGGAAGGGCATGACCACCACGCCGGTCTCGGTGAAGATGATCAGGAACAGCAGGGCATAGACCCAGGCTCCATAGTTCTGAACGAAGGTCTGCAGGTGCTGGTCCACGTGCAGGATGAAGTCGATGAGAAAGGCAATCAGTTCCATGGAGGGGGATTATCCCTGCGGCCTACAATTTGCCTGTGACAAGCCTTCCCCCCCTCAGCACCCTCCCCCGCCGGCCCATCCGTGAACTGCCCGACGAGCTGATCAGCCAGATCGCCGCGGGCGAGGTGGTGGAACGCCCCGCCTCGGTGGTGCGCGAGCTGGTGGACAACGCGCTGGACGCGGGCGCCACGCAGATCACGCTGCGCCTGCAGGCCGGCGGCGTGCGGCTCATCGGCGTGGAAGACAACGGCTGCGGCATCCTGCGCAGCGAACTGCCCAATGCCTTGAAACGGCATGCCACCAGCAAGATCGCCAGCCTCTCCGACCTCGAATCGGTCGGCACCATGGGTTTTCGTGGCGAGGCACTCGCCGCCATCTGTTCGATCGCCGAGGTCTCGCTGCTCACGCGCGTGGACACACCCGACGAACCCCACGGCTGGCTGCTCGACGGCCGCAGCGGCGAACTGCAACCCACGGCGCGCGCACCCGGCACCACGGTGGAGGTGCGCGAGCTGTTCTTCGCCACGCCGGCACGGCGCAAGTTCCTCAAGACCGACGCCACCGAACTCGCCCACTGCATCGAAGCCGTGCGCCGCCACGCGCTGGCGCGGCCCGACGTGGGCTTTGCGATCTGGCACGACGGCAAGCTCGTCGCGCAGTGGCGCGCCGTCGCTGGTGGCGGCATGGACGCGCTGCGCCAGCGCCTGGCCGACGTGCTGGGCAATGATTTTGTGGAGCAGGCGGTGGCACTGAACTGGCCGCTCGATGCGCCGAATGACGATGCCCCGCAGCGCCTGCGCGTGTGGGGCTTCGCGGGCGTGCCCGACGCCGCGCGCTCGCGCGCCGACTGGCAGTTCGCCTATGTCAACGGTCGCTACGTGCGCGACAAGACCATCACCCACGCCGCGCGCAGCGCCTACGAAGACGTGCTGCACGGCCACCGCCAGCCGGTGTATGCGCTGTTCGTCTCGCTCGACCCGGCGCGGGTGGACGTGAACGTGCACCCGACCAAGATCGAGGTGCGGTTTCGCGATGGACGCGAAGTGCACCAGGGCGTGCGGCATGCAGTGGAAGCTGCGCTGGCTGTGCCCCGCTCGGGGACAACCCCTGAGCCGGTGGACACTGTGCCTGTCACCGCATGGACGCCGCCAGCGCGGCAGGACGGTTTTGCGTTTCGCCCGCGCGAGCCCGAGGTCGGGCACCGCGTGAGCGATGTGGGGGCCTTGTGGGGCTACGGGTCTGGCGGGGCAACGACCAGCTCAGCCCGAACGCAAGAGTGGGTTGGCAACCCGGATGCCCTGCGAGCCGAGCCTTATCCCGTTCGGGCTGAGCCTGTCGAAGCCCCCACCCACCCACAGCCCCTGCCCACCGGCGATTGGCCCTTGGGCCGCGCCATCGCCCAACTCCAGGGCGTCTACATCCTCGCCGAGAACATCCACGGCCTGGTGGTGGTCGACATGCACGCCGCGCACGAGCGCATCGTCTACGAGCGGCTCAAGCAGCAGCTCGACGACCAGCAAGTGGCCAGCCAGCCATTGCTGATACCGGCCACGTTTTCTGCCACACCCGACGAGGTGGCCACGGCCGAAGACTGCGCCGAGGTGCTCAAGACGCTGGGCCTGGAGGTCACCGCACTCTCGCCCAAGACGCTGGCCGTGCGCGCCGTGCCGACCACGCTGGCCCAGGGCGACCCGGTGGAACTCGCGCGCAGCGTGCTGGCCGAACTCGGCCTTCACGACGCAAGCACCGTGGTGCAACGCGCGCGCAACGAGTTGCTGGCCACCATGGCCTGCCACGGCGCGGTGCGTGCCAACCGGCGCCTGACGCTGGACGAGATGAACGCATTGCTGCGCCAGATGGAAGTCACCGAGCGCTCCGACCAGTGCAACCACGGCCGTCCCACCTGGCGCCAGCTGGGCATGAAAGAGCTGGACGCGCTGTTCCTGCGCGGGCGCTGAGCCGACAAAAAGGCACCAATACAGGGCGCAAGATGCGCCAAGGTGCTGCTTGCACATAATGTCATGCACAGTTTTAGAGCATGACACCATGAAATACGCATCAGCCCACCACTTTCTCGAACACGTCACCAGCCACAACCCCGGGCAGACCGAATTCCACCAGGCCGTCTCTGAAGTGATGGAGAGCCTCTGGCCCTTCATCCAGAAACACCCCAAATACGCCGAGCAAGGCCTGCTCGACCGGCTCGTGGAGCCCGAGCGTGTGGTGATGTTCCGCATCTCCTGGGTCAACGACCACGGTGACGTGCAGGTCAACCGCGGCTACCGAATCCAGCACAGCTCGGCCATCGGCCCATACAAGGGCGGCATGCGTTTCCACCCGTCGGTCAATCTGTCGATCTTGAAGTTCCTCGCTTTCGAACAGACTTTCAAGAACGCGCTCACAACCCTGCCCATGGGCGGTGGCAAAGGCGGTTCGGACTTCGACCCCAAAGGCAAGAGCCCCGGCGAGGTGATGCGGTTTTGCCAGGCGTTGATGAGCGAGCTGTTCCGCCATGTCGGCGCCGACACCGACGTGCCGGCTGGCGACATCGGCGTGGGTGGGCGCGAAGTCGGCTTCATGGCCGGCATGATGAAAAAACTCAGCAACCGCTCCGACTGCGTGTTCACCGGCAAGGGCCTGTCGTTCGGCGGCTCGCTGGTGCGACCCGAGGCCACTGGCTACGGCACGGTGTACTTTGCTCAGGAAATGCTCAAGCAGAAGGGCCGCAGTTTTGACGGCCTGCGCGTGAGCGTTTCGGGCTCGGGCAACGTGGCCCAGTACGCGGTGGAAAAAGCCATGGCGCTGGGGGCCAGGGTGCTCACCGTGTCCGACTCCAGCGGCACCGTGATCGACGAAGACGGCTTCACACCCGAGAAACTGGCCGTGCTCATGGACGTGAAGAACCACCTGTACGGCCGCGTTAGCGACTACGCCGAGCGCACGAAGAGTCGCTTCGAGCCCGGTGTGCGTCCTTGGGGCCTGCCGGTGGACGTGGCACTGCCCTGCGCCACCCAGAACGAACTCGACGCCAAGGATGCCGCCACCCTGGTCAGGAACGGCGTGGTCTGTGTGGCCGAGGGCGCCAACATGCCCACCACCAAGGAAGCGGTGCAGTTCTTCGAAGATGCCGGCGTGCTTTACGCACCGGGCAAGGCCAGCAACGCTGGCGGCGTGGCCACCTCGGGGCTGGAGATGAGCCAGAACGCGATGCGCATCTCATGGCCGCGCGACGAAGTCGACACCCGTCTGCACACCATCATGGTCGGCATCCACGAGGCCTGCCTGGTGCATGGGCGCCGCGCCGACGGCTCGGTGAGCTACGCGGACGGCGCGAACATTGCGGGCTTCGTCAAGGTTGCTGACGCAATGCTCGCGCAGGGCGTGATTTAGAGAACACCCCCCTGCGCCGCTTTGCGGCTTCCCCCCTCTCTGGCGCGCCTTCGGCGCTGGGAGGGGGGACGGCTCCTTGGGCCGGCGGAGCCGGACCCTTGGAGCCTCTGGAAGGGGTTGTCGTACGCGGGCTGTCTTGCCTTGGGCCGGCGGAGCCGGACCCTCGGCGCCTCGGGTTTACATGCGGATGCGTTTGGCCAGCGTCTGCAACTCGGCAAGCGGTGGGTCCTTGCGTGGCCACACCAGGCCCACGCCGTCGTCTGCGTGGCGGGGCAGCACATGCACGTGCACATGCGGCACGGTCTGCCAGCCTTCGGGTTTGTTGGTTTGCAGGAGCGTCATGCCGGCGGGCGAGAAAGCCGACTGCACCGCCTTGGCCACGCGGGTGGCGATGGCAAAGAGGTGGGCGGCTTCGGCTTCGTCCAACTCCATGAGCGTCTCCACCTGCCGCCTCGTGGCCACCAGCACATGACCCGGGCTGACCTGGCCCGCGTCCATGAAGGCGATGACGAGATCGTCTTCAAAGACGATGGCCGCGGGTATCTCGCGGCGTGCGATGCGGGTGAAAACGCTGTCTGTCATGATGGCCGTCCCGTTGGCATGGAAAGTGAATGGGCATTCTGCCCTGAACTTTTTTCAATCCACCCGGCTCCATCCCCATCATGAAACGCCTGATCGCTCTTCTGCTGGCCTCGCTGGCACTCCTTGCCGGCTGCGCCACGCTCGACGAGCAGCAGCGCACCTGGATCTTCCAACCCTCCGACCGCAGCTGGGCCGGCGGCACCTACGCGGCCGAGAGCATGGAAGACGTGTGGATCGACTTCACCTCGCAGGTCACCGACAAACCCGTCAAGCTGCATGGGCTGTGGGCACAGAACGACAACTTCGCCGCGCGCGCCGATGCCCCGGTGATGCTCTACCTGCACGGAGCGCGGTTCAACGTGACCGGCTCGGCCTTTCGCGCCCAACGCATGCAGGAACTCGGCTTCTCGGTGCTCGCCATCGACTACCGCGGCTTCGGCAAAAGCACGAACGAACTCCCCTCGGAAACCAAGGCCTACGAAGACGCCCGCGCCGCCTGGGACTGGCTGGGCGAAAAGTACCCCGGGCGGCCACGCTACATCTTTGGTCATTCGCTGGGCGGCGCCATCGCCATTGAACTCGCGGCGCAGGTGAAAGACGAAGCCGGCACGGTGGTCGAGGGCACCTTTACTTCCATCCCCGACGTGGTGAGCACCTTCAAATGGGGCTGGTTGCCGGTGAGTCTCTTGATCACCCAGCGCTTTGAAGCGGTGAAGCGCGTTCCCGACATCGGCTCTCCGCTGCTCGTGGTGCATGGCGGCGAGGACCGCCTCATCCAACCCGAGCTGGGGCGCAAGCTGTACGACGCTGCCATCGTTCGCAAGGCCTTCGTGCTGGTGGAAGGTGGATCGCACCACAACACCAACTCGGTCGGGCAGGCGCAGTACCGCACCGCGCTGACCGCCCTGTTCGGCCTGGACGACTCTATCCGCGTGGTCAAACGCTGAGCCTGCCGGTGCCTTGGACGCACCGGGAAAACCCGAGGGCTTCTGCTACCCTCGACCGGATGCCCGCAACGCCATCCTCTTCAGCCATGTCACCCGGTCTTGTGGTGCTGGCGCTCTCTCTTCTGCTGGGCCTGCAGCCCATCGCGACCGACCTGTACCTGCCCGCCCTGCCCGCCCTCACGGCCGGCTTTGGCGCGGCCATGTCGCAGGCCCAGCTCACGCTCACCGCGCTGCTGCTGGCGTTTGGCGTGTCGCAGATGTTCTGGGGTCCGCTGTCGGACCGCTTTGGTCGACGACCTGTTCTGCTGGTCGGCATGAGCGCCTTCGTGGTGGCGTCGGTCGGCAGCACCTTTTCACCCTCCATCGAACAGCTCATCGTCTGGCGCGCGGTGCAGGGCGCGGCCATGGGCGCGGGCGTGATGTGCGCGCGCGCCATCGTGCGCGACCTGTACCTGCCCACCGAAGGCGCGCGCATGATGTCCAAAGGCCTCACCGGCCTGGGTGTGATCGCCTGCGCCAGCGCTCCACTGGGCGGCTTTTTGTCCGACCTGCTGGGCTGGCGCCTGTCGCTGATGGCCGTGGCCGTGTTCGGTGCCATCACGCTGGGCGTGATCGCCTGGCGGTTCGAGGAAACCCTGCTCGCGAAGAACCCGCGCGCCCTGCAACCCGCCATGCTGCTGGGCACCTGGGTGCAGATCGCGCGCCACCCCACCTTCTGGGCGTTTGCACTGCTCTCCGCCACCTCGTACTGCGGCCTGTTCACCTTCCTCGCGGCCTCGCCCTTCGTGTTCATCCAGGTGCTCGGCATGTCCAAGACGGGCTATGGGCTGATGATGATGACGATGTCGCTGAGCTACATCGTGGGCACCTTCATCTGCCGCCGTCTGCTGCTGCTTCTGGGGGTGCGGCGCACCGTGGCCGTGGCCGCGGTGTTCACGCTGGTGGGTGGCACCAGCATGGGTGTGCTGGCCTGGCTGGGCGTGCACAGCGCCTGGGCCATCATGTTGCCGTTCTACCTGTTCATGATGGGCCACGGTGTGCACCAGCCCTGCGGCCAGAGTGGCGCGGTGGGCCCGTTTCCGCAGGCCGCCGGCGCGGCATCGGCGCTGGCCGGCTTCTTCATGATGATCGCGGCGTTTCTGGTGGGTGGCTGGCTGGGCCAAAGCCTGGCGGCCATTCAGTCCGGCACCGGTACGGTGCTGCCGCTCACCAACGGCATCTGGTTCTGGAGCGTGTTCATCTCCCTGACCGCCTGGACGCTGGTGCAGCGCTTTGGCGAGAACCGGCCCGGGCCTGAGCGCGCAGTGCCGGGCAGTGCGCCGCAAGGCTGACCCCGCCCATGCCCCACGTGTCCTGCATCGGCCTGGCCGGGCCCACCGCCAGCGGCAAGAGCGCAGCCTCGCTGGCCATCGCACAGCGCTGGCCAGTGGAGATCATCAGCGTCGACTCGGCCCTGGTCTACCGTGGCATGGACATCGGCACGGCGAAACCCAGCGCGTCCGAACAGGCGCAGGTGCCACACCACCTGATCGACATCCTCGACCCGCTGCAGAGTTACAGCGCCGCCGACTTCGTGCGCGACACCCTCCGGCTGGTGGCGGAGATCAACCAGCGCGGGCGCACCGCCTTGCTGGTGGGCGGCACCATGCTGTATTTCAAGGCGCTGCTGGTGGGCCTGGACGACATGCCGCAAGCCGACATCGCGGTGCGGGAGCGCATTGATGCCCAGGCCAATGCACTCGGCTGGCCCGCGCTGCACGCCGAGCTGATGCGGGTCGACCCGGTGACGGCCGCGCGGCTGCCGCCCTTGGATGCACAGCGCATCCAGCGCGCACTTGAGGTGTTCGAGGTCTCGGGTCGCCCCCTCTCCAGCTTCCAGACCGGCCGCACGCACAACCCCGACAGCCCGCTCGCACCCGGGCAACTGATCTCGCTGGAGCCGCTTGACCGCGCCTGGCTGCACGCGCGCATCGCGCAGCGCTTCGATGCGATGCTGGCCGACGGTTTCCTCGATGAAGTGAAGCGCTTGCGCGCGCGCGGCGACCTCGGCACCGACCTGCCGTCCATGCGCTGCGTGGGCTACCGGCAGGCCTGGGAGTTGCTCGACGCCCACGGCAACACGCTCGCCCCCGCACAACTCGCCGAGTTGCGCGAACTCGGCATCGCGGCCACGCGCCAGCTCGCCAAGCGCCAGCTCACCTGGTTGCGTTCCATGCCGCAGCGCCGGGTCATTGCGTGCGACGCCCCCGATGCGCTGGCGCGCGTGATCGAATCGGTTCAAGCCCTGTTGGGCGCACCCACCTGAACCGCATGTCACTCGTCGTCGAACAACTCGGAAAGCGCTACGGCAGCACCACCGTCTTCAGCGGCGTGAACCTCACGGTGGCGCCCGGTGAGTTCATTGCCATCGTGGGCGAATCGGGTGTGGGCAAATCCAGTCTGCTCAACTGCCTGGCCGCGCTGGACGACTGGAGCGAAGGCCGCATCACGCACGCCGGTGTGGAGCTCGGAACCTTGAGCGACACGCAGCGCGCGCACTGGCGCCGCGAGCACCTGGGCTTCGTGTTCCAGGCCTTTCACGTGCTGCCGCACCTGGACGTGGCGCAGAACGTGGGCCTGCCCCTGCTGTTGCTGGGCCGGCCGGATGCCGCGCGTGTGCAAGCCATGCTGGACGCCGTGGGCCTGGGCGACCTCGGCGCGCGGCTGCCGGCCGAACTCTCGGGTGGCCAACTGCAGCGCGTGGCCATTGCCCGTGCGCTGGTGCACCGCCCCAGCCTGCTGCTGGCCGACGAGCCCACCGGCAACCTCGACCCCACCACCGCCGCGCAGGTGATGGGCGTGCTGGAGCAACAGGCTCGGGAGAGCGGCGCCGCGCTGGTGCTGGTGACCCACTCGCAGACCGCCGCCGCACGGGCACAGCGGGTGCTGCACCTCACCGCCAACGGACTGCAACCCGCCTGAGCCTGCGAATCTTCAGACCTTGAGGATGACGTCGTGGTCGGGCGCGAAGCAGGCGTGCAGCGGCAGCAGCGCACCGCCGAGTGCACGTGCATCCGAGCCGATGCTGCCCAGCTCCAGACGCGGACGGTGAAGACCTTCCCAGCTGTAGGCCGCCAGTGCCGCACGCGTGCGCTCGCACAGGGCGCGCAACAGATCGGATGCGATCGCTCCATCCATCACCACAGCCTCCACATCGAGAAACGCCGTGCCCGAGACCACGCACTGCGCCAGCGCCGGCGCTGCGCGCTCGATCCACTCCTGGCTGTACGGCAACCAGGGGGACTGCAGCGCGCGCTCGTCGTAGGCGGCCATCGGGTCCAGCCCGTGCTGGCGAAAGCGCTGCTCCAGGTCCCACAGCGAGGCTTCGCTGATGAGCTGAGGCGCCGGCTCACCGCCCTGCGCCACACGCAGCGGCAGCGAGGCCACTGCGCCGGCGTTGCCGTGGATGCCGCGGTGCAGGTGCGAGTCGAGCACGAGCCCTCCGCCCACAAAGGTGTCCATGAACAGGTAGAGAAAACTGCGGATGTCGCGCCCGCGCCCCTGCAGCAGCTCGGCCACGCAGGCGGCCGAGGTGTCCTTGGCAAAGCTCACCGGCAGCTCGGTGAGCTTTTGCACCTCGGCGCCCAGGTCGATCTGGTTCCAGCTTTGAGACTGCTCGGCTGTCAGGCCCAGCATGCGGTGCCAGCCACCCAGCTGGAACGGCGCGGCCACGCCCACGCCGACCACACGGTCGCTCAGGGGCCCCAGCTTCTTCAAGAGGCGGTTGAGGTTGGTCTTGATCGCGGGCAGCAGCAGCGGAATGTCGGGAAAGGCGTAGTCGAGCACGAGGCGCTCGCGCACCTGGCCGGTGAAGTCGACCAGCAGCCAGTCGGCGCTGCGCCGGCCGATCTTGATGCCGATGGAAAACGCACCGTCGGGGTGCAGGCCCAGC
The DNA here is from genome assembly GCA_040385485.1 of Pseudomonadota bacterium. Taxonomy (GTDB): domain Bacteria; phylum Pseudomonadota; class Gammaproteobacteria; order Burkholderiales; family Burkholderiaceae_C; genus Hydrogenophaga. Next base: position 12,235 of record JAZKHJ010000080.1, read on the forward strand.
GGCACCGAGGGCTGGCCCACGCGCCCACGCACCGGCGCCTCGCGGCGCAGCAACTGGTCTTCGTCGAGCCGCGCGGTGATCAGCCCGATGGTCTGGGCGGTGAGTCCGGTCAGGCGCGCGATGTCGGCCTTGGCCAGGCTGCCGTGCACGCGCAGCGCCTGCAGCACCACGCGCTCGTTGAACTGGCGCATGCCCACCTGGTTGGAGCCCCGCGGTCGCAGGCGCGGCTGATCGCCCGGCTCAACATCGGGAATGGCTTCGGTGGCGTCGTTGGGGTTCACTGCGTCGGCTTCGGTGTCGGGTTCAGGTGCGCAAAGTGTCGCTGATGACGCCCTTGCGCAGGATGAAGTTGCCCCAGGGCTGCAGCTCGCCCGTGACCACGATGGCATAGGCCTTCTTCACACGCTCGTAAAAGGCAAAGCGCTCCACCGCTTCGGCCTGGCCCTCAACGAGACCTTCGGCGGCCAGCACGGCCAGCGTCTCGCGCTGAAGGGCCGAGCGGTAGGGCGCATCGGTGCCACCAACCTGCATGTAGGCCACTGGCTGCGGTACGTCGGCCGCGAGTGGCAGCACGCTGGCCACGGCCTGCACGGTGCGGGCCATGCCCACGCCGGGCAGGCGCAGCACGGTCTTCCCCGCGCCCAGGCTCATGGCGGTGAAGTTCGCATCAGCGAGCACCAGCGCGTCGTCGTGGCCCATCTCGGCCAGCAGTTTCAGCAGCTCGGGGCTGAGCAGGGGGTCGATGCCTTTGAGCATGGTTCAGGCGAGCGCTTCGGGTGGCAGTTCTTCGGCCAGCTTGGCGCCAGTCATCACGGCCACGGTGTCGCTCATGCTGATCACCTTCGGGTTGACCACCGCGGCGCGCTTGCCCAGGCGCGCGATGTGGATGCGGTCGGCGATCTCGAACACATGCGGCATGTTGTGGCTGATGAGAATCACCGGCAGGCCCTTGTCGCGCACGCGGCGGATGAGTTCGAGCACCATGTTGCCCTCCTTCACGCCGAGCGCGGCGGTGGGCTCGTCCATGATGACCACGTGCTGTGCGAAGGCCGCGGCCCGCGCCACCGCCACGCACTGGCGCTGGCCACCCGAGAGTGTCTCCACCGCCTGCGTCATGGAGCGGATGCCGACCTTGAGGTCGTTCATGCGCGCGATGCTCTCGGCCAGCATCTGCTTCTTGTCCAGCAGACGCAGAAAGCGGCCCAGGAAGCCGGCGCGCAAGATCTCGCGCCCGAGAAACAGGTTCTCGGCGATGGTCATGGCGGGCGCCACGGCAAGGTCCTGGTAGACGGTTTCGATGCCGGCGCGGCGCGCGTCGATCGGGCTCTTGAAATGGATGGCCTGGCCGTCGAGGTAGATCTGGCCCTCGTCGGGGATGGTCGCGCCCGAGAGCGCCTTGATCAGCGAGGATTTGCCGGCGCCGTTGTCGCCGATCACCGCCAGGATTTCACCGGCACGCAGTTCGAAATCGGCGCCATCCAGTGCTGTGACCTGGCCGTAACGCTTGACCAGGCCCTTGGCCTGGATCACGAGTGGGCTTTGAGCGTTGGGTGCGGTAGACATCAACGGACTCCTTTGCGGGACATCTGGTCGGTCATCACCGCCAGGATCACCAGAATGCCGGTGACAAGAATCTGATAGACGGAAGACACGCCCATGAGCGTGAGGCCGTTGCGGAACACGCCCACGATGAGCGCCCCCACCAGGGTGCCGAGAATGATGCCGCGACCACCGAACAGGCTGGTGCCACCCAGCACCACCGCGGTGATGGCGTCGAGGTTTTCGGTCTGCCCGGCGTTGGGGTCGCCGGCGCCGATGCGCGCCACTGAGAGCAGCGAGGCCAGACCGTAGAACACGCCGGCCAGCATGTACACACCGAGCAGCACCTTGTCGGTGGAAATCCCGGTCAGGCGCGTGGCTTCAGGGCTGTTGCCCACGGCGTAGATGTGGCGCCCTGGTGCGGTCTCGCGCAGGAACAACCAGGTGATGAGATAGAGCGCCAGCATGAGCACCACGCCGTAGAGCACGTTCGTCTGGCCAATGCGGAACGAGTTGCCGAGCCAGGTCATGCCCTCGGACACGTCGGTGATGGTCTGCGAGCCGCTGTAGAGCTGGGTGATGGCAAACGCAATGTTGAGCGTGCCCAGCGTGACGATGAAGGGCGGCAGCTTGGCCTTGGTCACCAGCAAGCCGTTGACCAGGCCGAACAGCGTGGTGGCGGCGATGCCCAGGGCGATCGCCACCGGCGCGGAGAGACCGAAGTCGGCCGCCATCTTGGTCATCACGATGCTGCCCAGCGCCATGATCATCCCGCACGAAAGGTCGATGCCCGCGGTGAGGATGATCAGCGTCTGGCCGATGGCGATGGTGCCGACCACCATCACCTGCTGCAAGATCAGCGAGAAGTTCTGCAGCGTGAGGAAGCGGTCGCTTTGCGTGGCGAAGAAGGTGCAGGCCAGCAGCAGGGCGATGAAGGGCCCGAGCGTGCCCAACGGGGGTAGTTTGGCTTTCATGTCCGGGCCCCTGGCGTTACTTGTTGCCCCAGCACAGGTCCATTCCGGTCTTCACGTCCTTGCTGTCCACGCCGGCCACCGGCTTGGCCGCGATCAGGGTCACGCCGGTGTCGGTGTAGCCGCTGACCTTCTTGCCGGTCTTGGCGTATTCCA
>JAZKHJ010000081.1:0-1100 GCA_040385485.1 Pseudomonadota bacterium
CGGCAAGTTCAACCAGAACAGCTACAAGGTCTCGGGCGGCCTGCACGGCGTGGGTGTGAGCTGCGTGAACGCGCTCTCCCAGTGGCTGCGCCTGACGGTGCGCCGCGAGGGCCAAGTGCACCAGCTCGAGTTTGCGCGCGGCTTCGTGCAAAACCGCCTGCTGGAAACCACGCCCAACGGCATCGAGATTTCGCCCATGCGCGTGACCGGCGCCACCGAGAAGCGCGGCACCGAAGTGCACTTCTTGCCCGACTACGACATCTTCCGCGAGAACGCCGACTTCCACTACGAGATCCTGTCCAAGCGTCTGCGCGAACTCTCTTTCCTGAACAACGGTGTGCGCATCCGCCTGAAGGACGAGCGCAGCGGCAAGGAAGACGACTTCTCCGGCGCCGGCGGCGTCAAGGGCTTCGTCGACTTCATCAACAAAGGCAAGACGGTGTTGCACCCCAACGTGTTCCACGCGCTGGGCGACCGCGCGAGCGACCAGGGAACCAACATCGGCGTGGAAGTGGCCATGCAGTGGAACAGCGGCTACAACGAGCAGGTGCTGTGCTTCACCAACAACATCCCGCAGCGCGACGGCGGCACCCACCTCACCGGCCTGCGCGCCGCCATGACGCGGGTGATCAACAAGTACATCGACGACAACGACTTCGCCAAGAAGGCCAAGGTTGAAGTCACCGGTGACGACATGCGCGAAGGCCTGTGCTGCGTGCTGTCGGTCAAGGTGCCCGAGCCCAAGTTCAGCAGCCAGACCAAGGACAAACTGGTGTCCAGCGAAGTGCGCGGCCCGGTCGAAGACATCGTGAGCCGCCTGCTGGCCGACTACCTGCAGGAACGCCCGAACGACGCCAAGATCATCTGCGGCAAGATCGTTGACGCCGCCCGCGCCCGCGAAGCCGCGCGCAAGGCCCGCGAGATGACGCGCCGCAAAGGTGTGCTCGACGGCATGGGCCTGCCCGGCAAACTGGCCGACTGCCAGGAAAAAGACCCGGCGCTTTGCGAGATCTACATCGTGGAGGGCGACTCCGCTGGTGGCTCGGCCAAGCAGGGCCGCGACCGCAAGTTCCAGGCGATCCTGCCGCTGCGCGGCAAGA
>JAZKHJ010000082.1:0-4440 GCA_040385485.1 Pseudomonadota bacterium
GACGATCGACCTGAAGGAAGTGGGCCCGACGTACTACTTCGCGCCACCGCGGGTGTTCGAAGGCCTGCTGACCAGCGTGATGATCCGCATGGAAGACGCCGGGGCCTTGAAGCGCGGCATGTTCCATTACTTCATGGACGTGGCCCGCCGCGTGGGCCCCACCCGCATGGACGGCAAGTCCATTGGTCTGGTGGATTCGATCAAGTACCAGCTGGGCGACTGGCTCGTCTACGGGCCGCTCAGGAACAACTTGGGGCTGAGCCGGGTGCGCGTGGCCTACACCGCCGGTGAAGCCATCGGCCCCGACCTCTTCTCCTTCTACCGCTCCATCGGCATCAACCTGAAGCAGCTCTACGGCTCCACCGAGACCGCCGTCTTCGTCTGCCTGCAACCCGACCATGAAGCCCGTGCCGACACCGTGGGCGTGCCCTGCGAAGGCGTGGAGATCAAGCTCTCGGACTCCGGCGAGATCCTGGTGAAGTCCCCCGGCCTCCTGAAGGGCTACTACAAGAACGCTGCCGCCACCGCCGAGGTGCTCACCGCGGACGGCTGGTACCACACGAGTGATGCCGGCTTCATCGACGCCTCGGGGCACCTGAAGATCATCGACCGGGTGAAGGACGTGGGCCGCATCCTGGGTGGTGAGCACGACGGCGCCATGTTCGCGCCCAAGTACGTGGAGAACAAACTCAAGTTCTTCTCCTACATCAAGGAGGCCGTGGCCCTGGGCGACAAGCGCGAGCGGGTCTGCGTGATGCTCAACATCGACTTCGAGGCGGTGGGCAACTGGGCCGAGCGGCGCAACCTCTCGTACGCCGGCTACACCGATCTGGCGCAAAAGCCCGAGGTGTACGAGCTCATGCGCGACTGCGTGGAGAAGGTCAACGCCGACCTCTCGCGCGACGAGCTGCTCGCGGGCAGCCAGATCAGCCGTTTCCTGGTGCTGCACAAGGAGCTGGACGCCGATGACGGCGAGCTAACCCGCACGAACAAGGTGCGCCGCGGCTTCATCAGCGAGCGCTATGCCGTGCTGGTGGACGCGCTGTACGGCGGCAAGACCGAGCAGTACATCGAGACCCAGGTGAAGTTCGAGGACGGGCGCAGCGGCTCGGTCAGCGCCACCTTGAAGCTGGGTGACGCCAAGACCTTTGCCCCGGTGAAAGCCGCCGCCTGACATCGCTGCCTGAAGCACCAAGACCATCCCATGAGCAAAAAAATCGGCGACGTCATCCTGGACGTCAACAACATCAGCCTGCGCTTTGGCGGCGTCAAGGCGCTCACCGACATCAGCTTTGACGTGCGCGAGCACGAGGTGCGCGCCATCATCGGGCCCAACGGCGCGGGCAAGAGCTCCATGCTCAACTGCATCAACGGCGTGTACCAGCCACAGGAAGGCTCGATCAGCTTTCGCGGCCAGACCTTCAAGCACATGAACAGCCGCCAGGTGGCCGAGATGGGGATCGCGCGCACCTTCCAGAACCTCGCGCTCTTCAAGGGCATGAGCGTGATCGACAACATCATGACCGGGCGCAACCTGCGCATCAAGAGCAACCTGTTCATGCAGGCGATCCGCAACCCGTTCGGCATCGGCGGGGCGCAGAAGGAAGAAGAGACCAACCGCGAGTTCGTCGAACACATCATCGACTTCCTGGAGATCCAGGCGCACCGCAAGACCCCGGTGGGCCAGCTGCCCTACGGCCTGCAAAAGCGCGTGGACCTGGGGCGGGCTCTGGCCATGGAGCCGCAGGTGCTGCTGCTGGACGAACCCATGGCCGGCATGAACCTGGAGGAGAAGCAGGACATGAGCCGCTTCATCCTGGACGTGAACGACGAGTTCGGCACCACCATCGTGCTCATCGAGCACGACATGGGGGTGGTGATGGACATCTCCGACCGCGTGGTGGTGCTGGACTACGGCAAGAAGATCGGCGACGGCACGCCCGAAGAGGTGCGCTCCAACGAAGAAGTCATCAGCGCGTACCTCGGCACCAGCCACTGAACGGAACACACCATGGCATTCTTTCTTGAAGCACTTCTCGGCGGCCTGATGGCCGGCATGCTGTATTCCTTGGTGGCCCTGGGCTTCGTGCTCATCTTCAAGGCCTCGGGCGTGTTCAACTTCGCGCAAGGCGCCATGGTGCTGTTCGCCGCCCTGGCCATGGCGCGCTTCTCGGGCTGGGTGCCGCTCTGGCTGGGCATCGAGGACAAGTTCCTGGGCAACCTGATCGCCTTCGTCATGGCCGGTGCGCTCATGTTTGTACTGGCCTGGCTGATCGAGCGCCTGGTGCTGCGCCACCTGGTCAACCAGGAAGGTGTCACGCTCTTGATGGCCACGCTGGGCATCACCTACTTCCTCGACGGCCTGGGCCAGACCATCTTCGGCTCGGACATCTACCAGATCGACGTGGGCATGCCCAAGGACCCGGTCTTCCTGTTCGAGGGCACCTTCGAAGGCGGCGTGCTGGTCAACCTGGAGGACGTCTACGCGGCCTGCGTGGCCGCGCTGCTGGTGGCCGTGCTCTCGCTGTTCTTCCAGAAGACCTCCACCGGGCGCGCGCTGCGCGCGGTGGCCGATGACCACCAGGCCGCGCAATCCATCGGCATTCCCCTGAACCGCATCTGGGTCATCGTCTGGTTCGTCGCCGGCATCACCGCGCTGGTGGCCGGGATCATCTGGGGCTCCAAGCTCGGTGTGCAGTTCTCGCTGACCACCGTGGCCCTGCGCGCCCTGCCCGTGATCATCCTGGGGGGCCTGACCTCGGTGCCCGGCGCCATCATCGGCGGCCTGATCATCGGCGTGGGAGAAAAACTCTCCGAGGTCTACCTCGGCCCTTACGTGGGCGGGGGCATCGAGATCTGGTTTGCGTATGTGCTGGCTCTTGTCTTCTTGCTCTTCAGGCCGCAGGGTTTGTTCGGCGAGAAGATCATCGACCGCGTCTGACCCCACAACAACAAGAACACAGAAAGGGCACGCACCATGTTCTACCGAGAAAACGGTCAATTCAAGACCTCCTACCGCGCCGACCAGCAGATCTTCCCGATCGCGCAGGACCGCTGGGTCATCCTGGCCTTCATCGCCTTTGCCTTCATCGGCGTGCCCCTGCTGGTCGATGAGTACATGTTCCGCGCCATCCTCATCCCCTTCCTGATCCTGGCGCTGGCCGCGCTGGGCGTGAACATCCTGGTGGGCTACTGCGGGCAGATCAGCCTGGGCTCGGGCGCCTTCATGGCCGTGGGCGCCTACATGGCCTACAACACCTACGTGCGCATCGAGGGCATGCCGCTGATCATCGCCCTGCTCTCGGGGGGCTTCTTCGCCACGCTGGTGGGCATGTTCTTCGGCATCCCCAGCCTGCGCGTCAAAGGGCTGTACCTGGCCGTGGCCACGCTGGCCGCGCAGTTCTTCTGCGACTGGGCGTTCCTGCGCATCGGCTGGTTCACCAACAACACCGCCTCGGGCTCGGTCTCGGTCTCCAACCTCTCGGTGCTGGGCTGGAGCATCGACACCCCGATGGAGAAGTACCTCTTCTGCCTGGGCTTCCTGGTGGTGTTTGCGCTGCTGGCCAAGAACCTGGTGCGCTCGGCCATCGGGCGCGAGTGGATGGCCATCCGCGACATGGACGTGGCCGCCGCGGTCATCGGCATCCGCCCGATGTACGCCAAGCTCAGCGCCTTTGCGGTGAGCAGCTTCATCATCGGCGTGGCCGGGGGCCTGTGGGGCTTTGTGCACCTGGGCTCCTGGGAGCCCGCGGCCTTCTCCATCGACCGCAGCTTCCAGCTGCTCTTCATGGTGATCATCGGCGGCATGGGCTCCATCATGGGCAGCTTCTTCGGTGCGGCCTTCATCGTCGTGCTGCCCATCTTCCTGAACCAGTTCCTGCCCGCCGTGGGCTCACTCGTGGGCGTGGAGATCTCCACCGCGGCCGTCTCGCACACCGAGTTCATGGTCTTCGGCGCCTTGATCGTCTGGTTCCTCATCGTCGAACCCCACGGCCTGGCCAAGCTCTGGAGCATCGCCAAACAGAAGTTGCGGCTCTGGCCCTTTCCGCACTGAGTTCGCCACGGCGTGGGCCGTCCGACATCCAAGGGTCATGGTGTGTGTTGTGTTGATCTGTGTGTTTGATTCTTACTAGGAGACAACGAAATGAAGCTGCGAAAACTTGTGCTTTCCCTGTCCGTCGCTTGTGCTGGCCTGTCCTCCGCGCTGGTGGCGCCGAGTGCCATGGCACAGGCCAAGGAACAGTATTTCCCCGTGCTTTCCTATCGCACCGGCGCCTACGGTGCCAACGGTGCCCAGTTCGCCAACGGCTACGTGGACTACCTCAAGCTGGTCAACGAGCGTGGCGGCATCAACGGCGTGAAAGTGTCGTTTGAAGAATGCGAAACCGGCTACGCCACCGACCGCGGTGTCGAGTGCTACGAGCGCCTCAAAGGCAAAAA
>JAZKHJ010000083.1:0-5060 GCA_040385485.1 Pseudomonadota bacterium
CGCGTGGCCTTCATCAACACCGGCTTCCTGGACCGCACCGGCGACGAGATGCACAGCGCCATGCTGGCCGGCCCCATGGTGCGCAAGGGCGACATGAAGACCAGCGCCTGGATCCAGAGCTACGAGCGCAACAACGTGCTGGTGGGCCTCTCGTGCGGCCTGCGCGGCAAGGCGCAGATCGGCAAAGGCATGTGGGCCATGCCCGACCTGATGGCCGAGATGCTCAAGCAGAAGATCGGCCACCCCAAGGCCGGCGCCAACACCGCCTGGGTGCCCAGCCCCACTGGCGCGACGCTGCACAGCCTGCACTACCACCAGGTGCTGGTGTCCGACGTGCAGAAGGAGCTGGAGAAGATCGATGCCAACAAAGAGCGCGACGTGCTGCTCACCGGCCTGCTCACCATCCCCGTGACGGCCACGCCCAACTGGAGCGAAGCCGAGAAGCAGCAAGAGCTGGACAACAACGCGCAGGGCATCCTGGGCTATGTGGTGCGCTGGGTCGACCAGGGCGTGGGCTGCTCCAAGGTGCCCGACATCCACAACGTGGGCCTGATGGAAGACCGCGCCACGCTGCGCATCAGCAGCCAGCACATCGCCAACTGGCTGCACCACGGCGTGGTGACCGAAGCGCAAGTGACGAAGACGTTTGAGCGCATGGCCGCCGTGGTGGACGGCCAGAACGCCGGCGACCCGTTCTACAAGAAGATGGCCGGCAACTTCAAGACCAGCATGGCCTACCAGGCAGCGTTGGATCTGGTGTTCAAGGGCAAGGCACAGCCGAGCGGCTACACCGAGCCGCTGCTGCATGCATGGCGCCTGAAAGTGAAGGCGGCCTGATCCCCGCATTCACATAAAAAGCGGCGCCTTCGGGCGCCGTTTTTCATGACTCCGCGCACAGACAATCTAGCCATGACACTGCAATACCTCCTCTTCGACGCCAGCGACGACGGCGAAGGCAACGGCACCTGGGACGCCATGGCCAGCGTACGGGCTGCGCAGCTGCCTGAGGTAATGAATGAGGTGCAGGCCGTGCTCGCCTGGGCGGAACGCAACAGCCCCGGCCCACGCGGCCCGCTGGACGAAGGCGGCGCGTGGGACGCCGACCAACTCGTGCAGACCGAAGGCGACTGGACCACCGTGACGCTGACGCTTACCGGGCCGTGGGCCTGGGGTGAGGCCCTGGTGGCTCACTTCGCCGGCTGAAGCGGCCGACCTGCGTTGACCGCATCCACCGCCACCTGCGCCTTCTCCAGCCGCGCGCGCAGCTCCGGGTGCGTGGTACCCATCAGCAGGTTCAGGGCTGACGGCGTGGTGCCGTGGATCTTGGCGAGCACGCTCACCATGGCCTGCGGGTTGCGCCCAACGCGGCGCAGCAGTTCGATGGCGCGCACGTCGGCGGCGTGTTCCTGCGCGTGCAGTTGCTGCTGCGCTGCGCGCGCCAGGCTGGAGCGGGGGTTGAACATTTCAAGTGCCATGCGGTCGCGGGCGTCTTCGAATCGAAGCGTGGATTGCCCCAGGCGCTGCAGGTTGGCGCAGGCTTCCACCAACGAGTCATGGCCCTCGATGTGCGCGAGCTCGTGGGCCATCACCGCGGCCAGTTCGTCGTCGGACAGGTCTTCTTTTGCACTCCACATGGCGCTGGTGATGATGACCATGCCGTGGTCGGCCGCGTAGGCGTTGAGCTCCGCATCTTCGTAGGCCAGCAGGTGCACGGCGGGGCCACGGCGCAGCCGGGGTGACGCGGCCACCAGGTTGGCGAGCATGGTGTGCAGCCGCCGGGGGGCGGCCACCACCTCGTGGCGCTCCATCAGTTCGGTGATCTGGATTTCGTCGAGCACACGCAGTTCGTGGGCGCGGGCCGGGTCTTGCAAACAAGTGCCCTGGGCCGCCGATGCGGCGCCGACCAGCAGGCCCGCCAAGGCGAGACCAACGAGCTGGAAAAAACGAACCATACTGTTCATACCGTTTCCTCAACCCGGTTGTACGCCTGTGAACGGGCGATGAACAGTGCATGGGCACGGTGGGGGCCTGCAGGCGACAGACGGCATGGCGTGCCGGTGGCTTGGCCACCACCGGCAGGGTGCGAAACTTGCGCACTCGATCAACATGAAGCGACTGCGCAAGGTGTCTGCGGCGTTTCTCGCACTCACGGCCGCGCGAATGCTTCATGACCTGCTGACCTGACCTCATGACCCACCTGGAGACTCCCGGATGATCCACACCCTCACCGCTCTGGGCGGCATGTTTGTCGCGCCACACCACCTGGCCGCGCAGGCCGGGCGCGACGTGCTGCGCGACGGCGGCAACGCGGTCGAGGCCATGGTGGCCGCGGCCGCGGCCATTGCGGTGGTCTACCCGCACATGAACGCCATCGGCGGCGACGGTTTCTGGCTCATCCACGAACCCGGCAAGGAACCCGTGGCCATCTCTGCCTGCGGCCCGGCCGCCGCTCTGGCCGACCTGGATTTTTACGCTGGCCACGACGCCATCCCCTCGCGCGGCCCCAAGGCCGCGCTCACCGTGGCCGGCACCATCGGCGGTTGGGCCAAGGCACTCGACGTGGCGGCCGCCTGGGGCCCCGCGCTCCCCTTGCCCCGCCTGCTAGCCGACGGCATTCGCCACGCGCACAACGGCATTGCCGTCACCGAAAGCCAGGCCGCGCTCACGCGCGAGAAATTCGACGGTCTGAAAGATGCGCCCGGTTTTGCGCAGACCCACCTGGTCCATGGCCAACCACCCGCCGTGGGCCACATCCTCAAGCAGGCCACGGTGGGCCGCACGCTGGAGCAACTGGCCGAGCGCGGCCTGGACGACTTCTACCGCGGTGAACTCGCCGCGCGCATCGGCGCCGAGCTCGAACGCCTAGGCAGCCCGTTGCGCGCCAGTGACCTCGCGGCCTACCAGGCGCAGATCGTCGAGCCGCTGTCGGTGCGGCTGAACGACGGCACGGTCTACAACCTGCCGCCGCCCACGCAAGGCCTGTCGGCCTTGATGATCCTGGGCCTGTTCGAGCGGCTGGGCGTGACCGAGGGCGAAGGCTTCGCGCATGTGCACGGGCTGGTCGAGGCGACCAAACGTGCCTTCCGCGTGCGCGAGCGCGTGGTGACCGATCCGCAACGCCTGCCGGCCGATCCCAAAGGCTTCCTCAAACCCGCCGCGCTCTCCGAACTGGCCGCCGAGATCGACCGCAACAAGGCACTGCCCTGGCCCGACGTGGCCGCGCCCGGCGACACGATCTGGATGGGTTGCATCGACGCGCAGGGTCGCGCGGTGAGCTTCATCCAGAGCGTGTACTGGGAGTTCGGCTCGGGCGTGGTGCTGCAGGACACCGGCATCGTCTGGCAGAACCGGGGCACGAGTTTTTCACTCGACCCGAAGGCGCTCAACGTGCTCAAGCCCGGCATGCGCCCCTTCCACACCCTCAACCCGTCCCTTGCCATTTTTGACGACGGCCGCGTGATGCCCTACGGCACCATGGGCGGCGAGGGCCAGCCGCAAACGCAGGCGGCGGTGTTCACGCGTTACGCACGCTTCGGCCAGGGCCTGCAAGCGGCCGTGACCGCGCCGCGCTGGCTGCTCGGGCGCACCTGGGGCGATGAGACCACCTCGCTGAAGCTGGAGAGCCGCTTCGACCCGGCGCTGGTCGATGCACTCAGGGCCGCGGGGCACCAGGTGGAGGTGTTTGACGAACCCTTCAGCGACACCATGGGCCACGCGGGCGCGCTGGTGCGCCACCCCAACGGTGTGATCGAAGGCGCGGCGGATCCGCGCAGCGATGGTGTGGTGGCAGGCGTCTGAGGCCGCGCTTTCTTCGAACGCCCAAAGAAAAACCCCGCTTTTGCCAGCGGGGTTTTTCTTCGGGGACAGTGGATCGCTCAGGCAGCGCGGCGACGGCGCAGGCCGAGCGCGGCCAGGCCAAGACCCATCAAGGCCAGCGTGCCGGGTTCGGGCACTTCGGCTGCAGCCGCCACCGAACTCAGGGAGACGTTGTCGAGGATGGCGCCGATGTTGTCGTTGCCGGCGTTCTGGATGAACATTTTGGCCAGCACGTCTGCGTCGGGGGTGAAGGAGAACACGAACGTGTTGAATGCGTCGCCCTGCACGCCCACCGTTTGGCCCGTGAAGCCTACGAAGCCGAATGTCACGCGATCGGTGTTGTTGTTGCGCTGGTTGCCCGAGAGGTCCAGCGAGAACAGGTAGGTGGTTCCTGCCATCAGCGCAAACGCATCCTTCGTGGTCATCACGCCGGCATGTCCGGTGCTGCCGTCCAGATCCACACAACCACCGGTATTGCCGCCGCAATCGATGCCGTAACCGCCCGTGCGGATGTAGTCCACGGTGTGCGGGTTCTTCGCACTGCCGCCCGTGACGGTCCAGTTGCCGAAGGCGTTGAAATTCAGAACGCTGGCACTCGCGTCGGTGCTGAAGGTGTCGCTGAACATCACGCCTGCCTGGGCGGCGGGGGCTGCGGCCATCAGGGCGGCCACGGTCAGGGGAGCTGCGAAGCGGGTCAGAAAACGGATCATGGAATGCCTGGGGTTCGTTGGTGTGTGTGATTTATGTCACGCCCCTGCAGGGCTTGCCAGAATTCACTTCTTTGCTTCAATAAACAGAGCAAAAGTCGAGCCAGGCCCGCAAGCTGTTGATCTCTAAGGGCGTACCCCCGGGAGTTGTAACGAAGTGTCAATTTTCTCGACACCTTCACCCCCGCCCGCCTCCTCCTTCAATGGACGGCGGCATTCATCGCCGACGCGTCATACACTGCGCCGATGTTCCCCCCGGTCGATTCCGTCACCCCCGACCCCGCCCGCTGCCCCTTGTGCGGCGGCGACAACCGCTGCGCGATGGAGATCGAGCGCGCCACCGGCGAGGTGCAGCCGCCATGCTGGTGCGTGGACGCCACTTTCAGCCCCGAGTTGTTCGCGCGCATTCCCGCTGAAGCACGTGGGCAGGCCTGCATCTGCGCGGTTTGTGTGGCCGAGGCGCTGCGCGTGCGCGAAACAGACTAGTGGACTGTAACGTTTAAAAGGGAAGTATCATTACAACCATTCCACCGGAGG
>JAZKHJ010000084.1:0-13923 GCA_040385485.1 Pseudomonadota bacterium
CTGGAGCAGGGCCGCATGATCGACGACGAGGAGCTCAAGGCCAACCTCGCCAACAACAAGCCCTACAAGCAGTGGATCGACAACCTGCGCATCCGCCTGGACGACGTGGACACGCCGGTGGCCGGTGAATCCGCGCTGGAGCAGGGCATTGGCGCGACCGAACCGCAGACCGGCGGCATGGGGAGCGTCACGCCCGAACTGCTGGATCGCCAACAGGCGTTTGGCTACACGCAGGAAGACATCAAGTTCCTGATGAGTCCGATGGCCGCCAACGGGGAAGAGGGCATCGGCTCCATGGGCAACGACAGCCCGCTGGCTGTGCTGTCCGACAAGAACAAGCCGCTCTACAACTACTTCAAGCAGTTGTTCGCGCAGGTGACCAACCCGCCGATCGACCCGATCCGCGAAGCGATCGTGATGTCGCTGGTGTCCTTCATCGGTCCCAAGCCCAACCTGCTCGACATCAACCAGGTCAACCCGCCTATGCGCCTGGAGGTGAGTCAGCCGGTGCTGGACTTCGCCGACATGGCCAAGTTGCGCGACATCGAATCGGCTACGCAGGGCAAGTTCCGCAGCCACACGCTGGACATCACCTACCCCGCCGACTGGGGCCGCGCCGGCGTGGAAGCCAAGCTGGCCTCGCTGTGCGCCAGCGCGGTCGATGCCATCAAAGGCGGCAAGAACATCCTGATCATCAGCGACCGCGCCATCAGCGCCACGCAGATCGCCATTCCCGCGCTGCTCGCGCTCTCGGCCATCCACCAGCACCTGGTGCGCGAGGGCCTGCGCACCACCGCCGGACTGGTGGTCGAAACTGGCACCGCGCGCGAAGTGCACCACTTCGCCGTGCTTGCGGGATACGGTGCCGAGGCCGTGCACCCCTACCTCGCCATGGAAACGCTCACCGCGATCCACAAGGGTCTGCCGGGCGACCTGAGCGCCGACAAGGCGATCTACCAGTACGTCAAGGCCATCGGCAAGGGCCTGTCCAAGATCATGTCCAAGATGGGCGTGTCGACCTACATGTCGTATTGCGGCGCCCAGCTGTTCGAGGCCATCGGCCTCAACACCGAGACGGTCAACAAGTACTTCACCGGCACGGCCAGCCGGGTGGGCGGCATCGGCGTGTTCGAGATTGCCGAAGAGGGCATCCGCATGCACAAGGCCGCCTTCGGTGACGATCCGGTGCTCGCCACCATGCTCGACACCGGCGGTGAATACGCCTGGCGCGCTCGCGGTGAAGAGCACATGTGGACGCCCGATGCCATCGCCAAGCTGCAGCACAGCACGCGCGCCAACAACTGGAACACCTACAAGGAGTACGCGCAGCTCATCAACGACCAGAGTCGTCGCCACATGACGCTGCGCGGCCTGTTCGAGTTCAAGATCGATCCGGCGAAAGCGATTCCGATCGACGAGGTCGAGTCGGCGAAAGAAATCGTCAAGCGCTTCGCCACCGGCGCCATGTCGCTGGGCTCCATTTCCACCGAGGCACACGCCACGCTGGCCGTGGCCATGAACCGCATCGGCGGCAAGAGCAACACGGGCGAGGGCGGTGAAGACGCGCTGCGTTACCGCAACGAACTCAAGGGCATCCCGATCAAGCAAGGCCAGACCATGTCCGACCTGCTGGGCAAGGACACCTTTGAAGTCGACTACGTGCTGCAGGCCGGCGACTCCATGCGTTCCAAGATCAAGCAGGTGGCCTCGGGCCGTTTCGGTGTCACCGCCGAATACCTCAACAGCGCCGACCAGATCCAGATCAAGATGGCCCAGGGCGCCAAGCCTGGCGAGGGCGGCCAACTGCCCGGTGGCAAGGTGAGCGACTACATCGGCAAGCTGCGCCACAGCGTGCCCGGCGTGGGCCTCATCAGCCCGCCGCCGCACCACGACATCTACTCCATTGAAGACCTGGCCCAGCTCATTCACGACCTGAAAAACGTCGCGCCGCACTCCAGCATCAGCGTCAAGCTGGTGTCCGAAATCGGCGTGGGCACCATCGCCGCGGGCGTGGCCAAGTGCAAGGCCGACCACGTTGTGATTGCTGGCCACGACGGTGGCACGGGCGCTTCGCCCTGGTCTTCTATCAAGCACGCCGGCAGCCCTTGGGAAATCGGCCTGGCCGAAACGCAGCAGACGCTGGTGCTCAACCGCCTGCGCAGCCGAATCCGCGTGCAGGCCGACGGCCAGATGAAGACCGGTCGCGATGTGGCCATTGGCGCCTTGCTGGGGGCGGACGAGTTCGGCTTCGCCACCGCACCGCTGGTGGTCGAGGGCTGCATCATGATGCGCAAGTGCCACCTCAACACCTGCCCGGTGGGTGTGGCCACGCAAGACCCGGCGCTGCGCAAGAAATTCAGCGGCAAGCCCGAGCACGTGGTGAACTACTTCTTCTTCATTGCCGAAGAAGTGCGCCAGATCATGGCCCAGCTGGGCATCCGCAAGTTCGACGACTTGATCGGCCGCGCCGACCTGCTCGACATGAAGCAGGGCATCGAACACTGGAAAGCACGTGGCCTCGATTTCAGCCGCTTGCTGGCCTTGCCCAACGTGCCGGCCGACGTGCCGCGCCTGCACACGCAGGAGCAGGAGCATGGCCTGGACAAAGCGCTGGACAACATCCTCATCGCCAAATCGCGCGCCGCACTTGACAAGGGCGAACGCGTGCAGTTCATCGAAGTGGCGCGCAACGTCAACCGTTCGGTGGGCGCCATGCTCTCGGGCGCTCTCACCAAGCTGCACCCCGAAGGCCTGCCGGACGACACGATCCGCATCCAGCTCGAAGGTACGGGTGGCCAGTCGTTCGGCGCGTTCCTGGCCAAGGGCATCACGCTGTATTTGATCGGTGACGCCAACGACTACACCGGCAAAGGCCTCTCGGGCGGCCGTGTGGTGGTGCGTCCCAGCATCGATTTCCGTGGTGAAGCGGCGCGCAACATCATCGTGGGCAACACCGTGATGTATGGCGCCACCACCGGTGAAGCCTTCTTCAGTGGCGTTGCCGGCGAGCGCTTTGCGGTGCGCCTCTCGGGCGCCACCGCGGTGGTGGAGGGCACGGGCGACCACGGCTGTGAATACATGACCGGTGGCACCGTGGTGGTGCTGGGCAAGACCGGGCGCAACTTCGCCGCCGGCATGAGCGGTGGCGTGGCCTACGTGTACGACGAGGACGGCCAATTCGCCAAGCGCTGCAACATGGCCATGGTCAGCATGGAAAAAGTGCTGCCTGCCAAGGAGCAGGAGGCCACCATGGACAAGGCCATCTGGCACCGCGGCCTCAGCGACGAAGCACAGCTGAAAAAGCTGCTCGAAGAGCACAACCGCTGGACCGGCAGCAAACGCGCGCGCGAGCTGCTGGACACCTGGGCGCAGGCGCGCGAGAAGTTCGTGAAGGTCTTCCCGAACGAGTACAAGCGCGCGCTGGGTGAGATCCACGCTCGCAAGAACGCCGCTGAAGTGACCACCAAGGCCCAGGCCACGGCGAAAAAAGCCACCGTCGCCGCCAAATAAGCCAACGCAATCGAAGGACACGCATCATGGGAAAAGTCACCGGCTTCATGGAATACGAGCGTCTGGAAGAGGGCTACAAGCCCGTGCCCGAGCGCCTGAAGCACTACAAGGAATTTGTTGTTGCGCTGGATGACCAGCAGTCCAAGGTGCAGGCTGCGCGCTGCATGGACTGCGGCACGCCGTTCTGCAACAGCGGCTGCCCGGTCAACAACATCATTCCGGACTTCAACGACCTCGTGTACCAGGGCGACTGGAAGAACGCGATCACCGTTCTGCACAGCACCAACAACTTCCCCGAGTTCACCGGCCGCATCTGCCCGGCGCCCTGCGAGGCCGCCTGCACGCTCAACGTGAACGACGACCCGGTGGGCATCAAATCCATCGAACACGCCATCATCGACCGCGCTTGGGCAGAGGGCTGGGTGCTGCCGCAGCCACCGCGCCACAAGACCGGCAAAAAGGTCGCTGTCGTGGGCTCCGGCCCGGCCGGCATGGCTGCGGCCCAACAGCTCGCACGCGCTGGCCACGACGTGACCCTGTTCGAGAAGAACGACCGCGTGGGCGGCTTGCTGCGCTATGGCATTCCCGATTTCAAGATGGAGAAGACCCACATCGATCGCCGCGTGGCGCAGATGGAAGCCGAAGGCGTGGTGTTTCGAACCGGCGTGATGGTCGGCACGCTGCCCAAGGACAGCAAGGTCACCAACTGGGCCAAGGAAACCATCACCCCCGAACAGCTGCAAAAGGACTTTGACGCCGTGCTGCTCACTGGGGGCTCCGAGCAAAGCCGCGACCTGCCGGTGCCCGGCCGCGACCTCGACGGCATCCATTTCGCAATGGAGTTCCTGCCGCAGCAGAACAAGGTGAATGCGGGCGACAAGGTCAAGGGCCAATTGCGCGCCGACGGCAAACACGTGATCGTGATCGGTGGCGGCGACACTGGCTCCGACTGCGTGGGCACCAGCAACCGCCACGGCGCCGTCAGCGTCACCCAGTTCGAGGTGATGCCCCAGCCGCCCGAAGAGGAAAACAAGCCTCTGGTGTGGCCGTACTGGCCGCTCAAGTTGCGCACCAGTTCCAGCCATGAAGAAGGCTGCACCCGCGAGTTCGCCATTTCCACCAAGGAGTTCAAGGGCGAAAAAGGCAAGGTCACCGGCCTGACCACCGTGCATGTCGAGATGAAAGACGGCAAGCTGGTTGAAATTCCAGGTACCGAAAAGGAATACAAGGCCGACCTGGTGCTCCTGGCCATGGGTTTCGTGAACCCGGTCGCCAGCATCCTGGAGGGCTTCGGGGTGGACAAGGATGGCCGCGGCAACGCCAAGGCCAGCACCGAATTCAGCGGCGGCTACGCCACCAACGTGCCCAAGGTCTTCGCCGCTGGCGACATGCGCCGCGGCCAGAGCTTGGTGGTGTGGGCGATCCGCGAGGGCAGACAGGCCGCTCGGTCGGTCGACGAATTCCTCATGGGCTTCTCCGATCTGCCGCGCTGAAGCCCGCGCAACCCACCGGACTCGGGTTTACCCCGAATCCCTTATCATTCAACGACCGGGCATCCACTGCCCGGTTTTTGTTTGATGTCCACTGAAAACGCTTCTCCTCTGGTCGAACTGCGCAATCTCACCTTCGGGTACGGCGAGCGCGCCATCCTCGACAACATCACGCTGACCGTGCCCCGCGGCAAGGTCACGGCGCTCATGGGCGCGTCTGGCGGGGGCAAGACCACCGTGCTGCGCCTCATCGGCGGGCAGCTGCGCGCACAGAAGGGTCAGACCCTGTTTGACGGGCAGGACATCACCGTCATGAGGGCCGAAGCCCTGTACGCCGCGCGCCGGCGTATGGGCATGCTGTTCCAGTTCGGCGCGCTGTTCACCGACATGAGCGTGCTGGACAACGTGGCCTTCCCCTTGCGTGAGCACACGAATCTGCCCGAAGCCTTGGTGCGCGACATCGTGCTGATGAAGCTCAACGCGGTGGGCCTGCGCGGTGCGCGCGACCTCATGCCCAGTGAACTTTCGGGCGGCATGGCACGGCGCGTGGCGCTGGCGCGCGCCATCGCGCTCGACCCCGAACTCGTGATGTACGACGAGCCCTTTGCCGGCCTCGACCCGATCTCGCTGGGCACCGCCGCGCGCCTGATCCGCCAACTCAACGACGCCATGGGCCTCACCAGCATCGTGGTGTCGCACGATCTGGATGAAACCTTCCACATTGCCGACCAGGTCATCGTGCTGGCCAACGGCAAAATTGCCGCGCAAGGCACACCTGACGAGGTTCGCCACAGCGAAGACCCGTTGGTCAAACAGTTCGTCAATGCCTTGCCCGACGGCCCGGTGCGCTTTCACCACCCTGGCCCCAGCCTGGAAGAAGACTTCGGTAACGGCGACCCGGCTGGCCACAAGGAGCGGGCATGACAACGGCGTGGATCGCCCGCTTGGGCTTCTCGGTACGCAGCCAGATCACCGACATCGGCACCGGCACGCGCCTGATGACGCGCCTGCTGTGGCTGCTGGGCGCGGCCCTGCGCCGCCCGGCGCTGCTGCGCGACCAGATCCACTTTCTGGGCAATCACTCGCTGGCCATCATCGGGGTCTCGGGCCTGTTTGTGGGCTTCGTGCTCGGCCTGCAGGGCTACTACACGTTGCGTATCTATGGCGCCACCGAAGCGCTGGGGCTGCTGGTCACACTCTCGCTGGTGCGCGAACTCGGCCCGGTGATCACGGCGCTGCTGTTTGCCGGGCGCGCCGGCACTTCGCTCACGGCCGAGATCGGCCTCATGAAAGCCGGTGAACAACTCAGCGCCATGGAAATGATGGCGGTGGACCCGGTGCGCCGCGTGCTGGCCCCGCGCTTCTGGGCCGGCGTGATCGCCATGCCTCTGCTCGCCGGCATCTTCAGCGCGGTGGGCGTGATCGGCGGCTGGGTGGTGGGCGTGCTGATGCTCGGCCTGGACGGTGGTGCGTTCTGGAGCCAGATGCAGGCCGGTGTGGATGTCTGGGCCGATGTCGGCAACGGCGTCATCAAGAGCGTGGTGTTCGGTTTCGCCGTGACCTTCATCGCCTTGCTCCAGGGCTACAGCGCACACCCCACGCCCGAAGGCGTTTCACGCGCCACCACCCGCACCGTGGTGATGGCGTCGCTCACCGTGCTGGCGCTGGACTTCATCCTCACTGCCACGATGTTCAGCATCTAAGCGCTTCCCGGAGATCAACATGCAAACTTCCAAAAACGACATCTGGGTCGGCCTGTTCGTGCTGATCGGCGCAGCGGCCGTCCTGTTCTTGGCCCTGCAGTCGGCCAACCTGCTCAGCCTGAATTTCGAGAAGACCTACCAGGTGGTGGGCCGCTTCGACAACGCCGGTGGCGTCAAACCCAAGGCCGCCGTGCGCAGCGCAGGCGTGGTGGTCGGTCGCGTGGAGTCCATCACCTTTGATGACAAGACCTTCCAGGCCAACATCACACTGGCGCTCGAGTCCCGCTACGCCTTCCCCAAGGACAGCTCACTCAAGATCCTCACCAGCGGCTTGCTGGGCGAGCAATACATCGGCATCGAGCCCGGTGGTGCCGCCGAGAACATCGCCGCCGGCGCCGTGATCACGCAGACCCAATCGGCGGTGATCCTGGAGAACCTGATCAGCCAGTTTCTGTTCAGCAAGGCCGCCGACAGCGGCGATGCCAAACCCGCCGAGTAAGCCCAACAGGGCTTTTGGCGGAGCGTTCAGACAAGACGCGGCAACCTGACAAGAATGCAGGGTGCTCAAGCAACAACGATACGGGCGCTGCGCCCAGGGGGTTCCAAGATGAAAGATACATTCGCCAAGATCGGTCGGCCCAGAGGCCTGCTGGTGGGCGGCATTGCGTTGGCCGTGCTGACCGGCTGCGCTACCGGCCCCGATGCCAATCCGCGCGATCCGCTGGAGCCGTTCAACCGCGGTGTCTACAGCTTCAACGACGCCGTGGATACTGCGCTGCTCAAGCCTGTGGCCACCGTCTACAAGGACGTCACACCCAGCCCGGTGCAAACCGGCGTGAACAACTTCTTCAGCAACATCGGCGACCTGTGGTCGTCGGCCAATGCGGCGTTCCAGCTCCGTCCCCGCGAAGCCACTGAAAATCTGATGCGTTTCAGCGTCAACACGGTGTTGGGGCTGGGCGGGCTACTCGACATCGCCACCGAAGCCGGCATTCCCCGCACCCGCCTGGACTTCGGCCAGACCCTGGGCCGTTGGGGCGCTCCGTCCGGTGCTTATCTGGTGCTGCCGATCTTCGGCCCATCGTCGGTGCGCGATGGCACCGGGCTGGTGGTCGACATGAGCGTGGACCCGGTCTCCGGCCTGAACGATGTGTCTGCCCGCAACTCGCTCACCGCGCTGCGCGTGGTAGACACCCGTGCCGGCCTGCTGCGCGCTACAACACTGCTGGAAGACGCTGCGCTCGATAAATACAGCTTCACCCGCGATCTCTACCTCAACCGCCGCCAAAGCCAGATAGACGACATGATCGATAAAGGGATCGGTCTGGGCGGCGGGCAGTGACCCACTGATACGTATCGCAACGAATGAAGTGGAACTGCTTCATATTTGTACCGTTCTGATGAATTACGCTGCATTGTCTGCAGCAGGGCCTATGGGCCGCGAAAGGAAACAACCTCATGATGAAACGCCGCTCCTGGCTCACCGCCCTCGTGATCACCGCCGCTGGTGTGATGTCCGTGCCTGCCATTGCGCAAGACGAAGCCCCCGATGCCTTGATCAAGCGCCTTTCCAGCGACGTGCTTGCCTCCGTGAAGGCCGATCCCGCCATCCAGGCTGGTGATGTGAACCGCATCGTGGCGTTGGTGGATTCCAAAATCCTGCCCAGCGTCAACTTCACCCGCATGACCTCCTCGGCGGTGGGCCGCTTCTGGCGTCAGGCCACACCCGCGCAGCAGAAGCAGTTGCAGGACGAGTTCAAGATCCTGCTGGTGCGCACCTACTCCGGCGCGCTCGGCGAGGTGAAGGACCAGACCGTGACCTTCAAGCCCATGCGCTCCAAGCCCGAAGACACCGAGGTGGTGGTGCGCTCCGAAGTGCGCGGCAAGGGCGACCCGATTCAGCTCGACTACCGCATGGAAAAGACCGCCAGCGGCTGGAAGATCTACGACATCAACGTGCTCGGCGTCTGGCTGGTGGAAACCTACCGCACCCAGTTCGCGCAGGAAATCAACGCCAAGGGCATTGACGGCCTGATCGCGTCGCTGGTGCAGCGCAACAAGTCCAACGTGGCCAAGACCAGCTGATCCCGTGACGACTGCCATGTCCTTGGCCGCGGTGCCCGCGGCCCTGCCGGCGCAGGTCACTCTGGCGGAAGCCGGCAAGACCTTGATGGAGCTGAAGCAGGCTCTTGCGCAGCAATCAGGCCCGGTGGTGATGCTCGATGCCGCTTCGCTGCGCGTGTTCGACTCGTCGGCGGTGGCCGTTCTGCTGGAGCTGCGCCGTCAGCTCCGGGCTGAAGGCAAAACCCTGCAGGTGAGCCACTGGCCGCGTCGGCTGGAGGACCTCATGGGTCTGTACGGGGTGGGCGACCTGCTCGCCCCCTGACGGACTCGCGAATCGCACGGGAGTCGCGCCTTGTCCCGTGCGCAGTGCGGGCAACCCACCGGGCATAAAATAGGCGGTTCCCCAACCGCTGCCAGATGTCCTGTGCGCGGCCAATGACCTCAGTGGTTTTCCCCGCGCATGCCCGCAGTTTCCTTTCAAGACGTCTCAAAAAGCTATCCGTCCTCGCGTGGCGCCGTGCAGGCCCTGCAGTCGGTGTCGTTTGACATCGAGGCCGGTGAGTTCTTTGGCCTGCTCGGGCCCAACGGCGCTGGCAAGACCACCCTGATCAGCATCCTGGCCGGACTGGCCCGCGCCACTTCAGGCCGTGTGCTTGTGCATGGCAGCGACGTGCAGGCCGACTACCAGGCAGCCCGTCGCCAGCTCGGCGTCGTTCCCCAGGAACTGGTGTTCGACCCTTTCTTCAACGTGCGCGAAGCTTTGCGCATCCAGTCCGGCTATTTCGGCATTCAGCGCAACGACGCCTGGATCGACGAGCTGCTGGAAGGTCTGGGTCTCACCGACAAGGCCAACGCCAACATGCGCCAGCTCTCCGGCGGCATGAAACGCCGGGTCTTGATCGCGCAGGCGCTGGTGCACAAACCGCCCGTGATCGTGCTCGACGAACCCACCGCGGGCGTGGACGTGGAATTGCGCCAGACCCTGTGGCATTTCATTTCCGATCTGAACAAACGCCTGGGCAGCACCGTGCTGCTGACCACGCACTACCTGGAAGAGGCCGAAGCGCTGTGCGGGCGCATCGCCATGCTCAAGCAGGGCAGGGTGGTGGCCCTCGAATCGACCTCTGCCCTGCTGTCGCGCGCCGCGTCCAACGTGCTGCGCTTCAAGACCGACGCGACCCTGCCGACCGATCTCGCGGTGCAGGCGCGCATCACCGGTCGCGTGGTGCAACTGCCGGCCAACGATGCGTTCGCGGTCGAGCGCATCCTGGCGCGCCTGCGCGAGGCCAGCGTGGTTCCCGAAGACATCGAGATCCGAAAGGCCGATCTTGAAGACGTTTTTCTGGAACTCACCGGTGCGGGAGGACGACCCGCCGCCGGGCCGCCCCAAGGCGGGTCAGCCCCCCCGGGGGGCAGCGCAGTACACGCCGTGACAAGCGTGGGGGCGAGACCAGCATGACCGGCTGGAAAACCCTGTTCTACAAGGAGGTGCTGCGCTTCTGGAAGGTCGGCTTCCAGACCGTGGCTGCTCCCGTGATCACCGCCATCCTCTACCTCATGATCTTCGGCCACGTGCTTGAGGACCGGGTGCAGGTCTACGACTCGGTGAGCTACACCGCCTTCCTGCTGCCCGGCCTGGTGATGATGAGCGTGTTGCAGAACGCGTTCGCGAACAGTTCGTCTTCGTTGGTCCAGAGCAAGATCATGGGCAACCTGGTGTTCCTGCTGCTCACGCCGCTGTCGCACCGCGCCTGGTTCGTTGCCTACGTCGGCTCGTCCATCGTGCGTGGTATGGCCGTGGGCCTGGGCGTGATGGTGGTGACCTGGTGGTTCGCCCAGCCATCGATGGTGGCGCCGCTGTGGATCCTGGTGTTCGGCTTCATGGGCGCGGCCTTGTTGGGTGCGCTGGGGTTGATCGCCGGTCTGTGGGCTGAGAAGTTCGACCAGATGGCTGCGTTCCAGAACTTCATCATCGTGCCCATGACCTTCCTCTCGGGCGTGTTCTACTCGATCCACTCCCTGCCCGAGTTCTGGCAGAAGGTGAGCCACCTCAACCCGTTTTTCTACATGATCGACGGCTTTCGCTATGGCTTTTTCGGCGTGAGCGACGTGTCGCCCTGGATCAGCCTGGCCCTGGTGGGTGGGGCACTCGCCATCGTGAGCGCGATCGCGCTGCACCTGCTCAAGACCGGCTACAAAATTCGCCACTGACATGACCGCTGAACAACTGCAATCGCTCATCGCCGCCGGCCTGCCGTGCGAACACCTCGAAGTCACGGGGGACGGCCGCCACTGGGCCGCCGTGATCGTGTCGCCCGCGTTTGAAGGCCTGCGCCTGATCAAGCGCCACCAGGCCGTATACGGCACGCTGGGCGCACGCATCCAGAACGACGAGGTGCACGCCTTGTCGATGAAGACCTACACCCCCGCCGAATGGCAGGCCCAACCCTGAACCGATCGCCAGGCATGGACAAACTCCGAATCACGGGTGGCCGTACCCTCCATGGCGAGGTGATCATCTCCGGTGCCAAGAACGCCGCACTGCCCGAGTTGTGCGCTGCGCTGCTCACCTCCGAGCCAGTGACCTTGAACAATGTGCCGCGCCTGCGCGACGTGGCCACCATGCGCCAACTGCTCGACAACATGGGCGTGCAGACGCAGACCCATGGTGATCGTGGCGGCATCACGCTGCAGGCGGCCGACCCCATCCAGGCTGAAGCGCCGTACGAGCTGGTCAAGACCATGCGCGCTTCGGTGCTCGTGCTTGGGCCGCTGCTCGCGCGCTTCGGACACGCCCGCGTTTCGCTGCCCGGTGGCTGCGCCATCGGCTCGCGCCCGGTGGACCAGCACATCAAAGGCATGCAGGCCATGGGCGCCGAGATCGTGGTGGAGCACGGCTACATGGTCGCCAGGCTGCCGGCGGGCAAGACACGCTTGCACGGCGCGCGCATCGCTACCGACATGGTCACCGTGACCGGCACCGAGAACTTCCTCATGGCCGCAGCACTGGCCGAGGGCGAGACGCTGCTGGAGAACGCCGCGCAGGAGCCCGAGATCGGTGATCTGGCCGAAATGCTGATCGCCATGGGCGCGAAGATCGAAGGCCACGGTACCAGCCGCATCCACATCCAGGGCGTGGAGCGCCTGCACGGTTGTACCCACCAGGTGGTGGCCGATCGCATCGAGACCGGCACCTTCCTGTGCGCGGTGGCCGCCACCGGGGGTGACGTGGTGCTGCGTCACGGCAGGGCCGACCACCTCGACGCTGTGATCGACAAATTGCACGAGGCCGGGGCGGAGATCGAAGCCGGCAGGGACGCCGACGGTGATTTCATCCGCGTGCGGGCCACCGGTCGCATGAAGGCCCAGAGCTTTCGCACCACCGAGTACCCGGGCTTTCCCACCGACATGCAGGCCCAGTTCATGGTGCTCAACTGCATTGCCGACGGCACGAGCAAGGTCACCGAGACCATCTTTGAGAACCGCTTCATGCACGTCAACGAGCTGGTGCGCCTGGGCGCGCACATCCAGACCGACGGCAAGATCGCCATGGTCGAGGGCATCGCGCGGCTGTCGGGCGCCACCGTCATGGCGACCGACCTGCGGGCCTCGGCCAGCTTGGTGATCGCTGGCCTGGTGGCCGAGGGTGAAACCATCGTGGACCGCATCTACCACCTGGACCGCGGGTACGACCAGATGGAAGAAAAACTGCGTGGCATCGGCGCCGACATTGAAAGAGTGAAATGATCACCCTCGCCCTGTCAAAAGGCCGCATCTTCGACGAGACCCTGCCGCTGCTCAAGGCCGCCGGCATCGAGGTGCTGGAAGACCCGGAGAAGTCGCGCAAGCTGATTCTCGGCACCAGCAACCCGCAGGTGCGCGTGGTGCTGGTGCGCGCCAGCGATGTGCCCACGTATGTGGAACACGGTGGTGCCGATCTGGGCGTGACCGGCAAGGACACGCTGATCGAGCACGGTGGCCAGGGCCTGTATCAGCCGCTTGATCTGAACATCTCGCGCTGCCGCGTCAGCGTGGCGGTGCGCGCGGACTTCGACTACGCCTCGGCCGTGCGCCAGGGCTCGCGCCTGAAGGTGGCCACCAAGTACACCCACATCGCGCGCGAATTTTTTGCGTCCAAGGGTGTGCACGTGGATCTGATCAAGCTCTACGGCAGCATGGAACTGGCGCCGCTGACTGGTCTGGCCGACGCTATCGTCGATCTGGTCTCCACCGGCAACACGCTCAAGGCCAACCACCTGGTCGAGGTCGAACGCATCATGGACATCAGCGCCCGGCTGGTCGTCAATCAGGCCTCGCTCAAGCTCAAGCAGGCCGCCATCCGCCCCATCATCAACGCCTTTGCGCAAGCCATCGAGCAAGGCTCACCCGCATGACATTCACCGCCCGTCCCGCTCGCCTGTCCACCACCGACGTCGATTACGAGGCGCAGTTTGCGGCCCGACTGCATTGGTCGGCAGAGACCGACGGCGCGATCGAGCAGCGGGTGGCCGACATCCTGGCCGATGTGCGCCAGCGCGGCGACGCGGCGGTGCTCGAGTACACCGCACGCTTCGACGGCCTGGCCGCCAGCGGCATGGCCGATCTCGAACTCACCCAGGCCGATTTCAAGGCGGCATTCGACGGCCTGCCCGCCGCCCAGCGCGAGGCCCTGCAGGCCGCCACGCGCCGCGTGCGCAGCTACCACGAGGCGCAGAAGAGGGCCGGCGGCGAGAGCTGGAGCTACCGCGACGAGGACGGCACGCTGCTGGGCCAAAAGGTCACGCCGCTGGACCGCGTGGGCATCTACGTGCCCGGCGGCAAGGCGGCGTATCCGTCCAGCCTGATCATGAACGCCGTGCCCGCACACGTGGCCGGTGTGCAGGAAATCATCATGGTGGTGCCCACGCCGGTGCGCGGCAGCGTGGCCACCGGAGGCAGCGGCGCGGCCACCTCGGCGCGCGGCGAACGCAACGACCTGGTGCTGGCCGCCGCCTTTGTGGCTGGTGTCACGCGCGCCTTCACCATTGGCGGCGCGCAGGCCGTGGCCGCGCTGGCCTACGGCACGGCCACCGTGCCCAAGGTCGACAAGATCACCGGCCCGGGCAACGCCTACGTGGCCAGCGCCAAGAAGCGCGTGTTCGGCACCGTGGGCATCG
>JAZKHJ010000085.1:0-11165 GCA_040385485.1 Pseudomonadota bacterium
GATGTAGAACTGGTAGTTGGTGAACAGCACGAAGTTCTGGAACCACTCGGGCGCGGTGCCGGTGTAGTGGCGCAGGCGTTGCAGCGAATAGTCGACCCGAGGTGCTGTGAACAGCGAGAGCGGGTGCGCTTCGCCGGGTCGGGGCTCGTGGGTGCCGTTGGCGATGCCGTCGTCCATGGCGGTGAGGTCGGGCAGGTCAAACACGTCGCGCATGAAGGCGCGGCGCGCCATGTCCAGGCTGCCTTCCACGTGGTCGTGTTCGGCGAACGAAAAGTGGATCGGAATGGGCTGCGTGCTGGTGCCCACCTCCAGTTCCCCGCCGTGGTTGGCCAGCAGCAGGCGAAACTGCTCCAAGTAGTAGTCGCCATACAGGTCGGGGCGGGTGAGGGTGGTCTCGAAACGGCCGGGGCCGGCCACGAAGCCGTAGCTCAGGCGGCTCAGCGGCAGGCTGCTGCTGCCCTGGCGCGAAACGCTGTGCGTGTGCAGCCTCACGTAGGGGTAGCAGGCGCGCACGCGGGCGTGGGTGAAGTCGCCGCCGCCGACGAAGTCGCGCATGGCCTGGCGCAGGAACTCCACGTTGTCGTGGTAGATGCGCTGCACCTGGCTCAGGGCGGCGGCCGGGTCGTTGAGAAAGATCGGAGCGGTAAAGTCGGGTGTCTTGTGCATGGGGCTTATTGTGGCTGTGCACCGATGAACCCGCATGACACGATGAGCCTTGCCATACCCGATCTGTCCCAGGCCGCCGCCCCGTTGGTCGCGGCGTTGGGTTGTGGCTTGTTGATCGGCATTGAGCGCGAGCGCCGCAAGGGCGAGGGGCCAGGTCGCGCGCTGGCGGGCTTGCGCACCTTTGCACTGACTTGCGTCACCGGCGCGGCCGCGGCGCTCACGCAGGTCACCGGCCTGGTGGTGGCGGGCGCGGTGTTCGTGGCCGCGCTGGGCGTGGTGGCCTACTTTCGCGACCGCTCCGACGACCCTGGCGTGACCACCGAAGTGGCGCTGTTGCTCACCTACCTGATCGGTGTGCTGTGCGCCTGGAGCCTGCCACTGGCCGCCGGCCTGGCGGTGGGGCTGACCGCCATGCTCGCCGGTCGCGAGCGCCTGCACGGGTTTGCGCTGCATTGGCTGCGGCCAGCCGAAGTGCGCGACGGCATCGTGCTCGCCGCGCTGGTGCTGCTGGCCCTGCCGTTGGTCCCCGACCGAGCCTTGTGGGGCAACACGCTCAACCCCCATGTGGTCGTTCAACTGCTGGCCTTGCTGCTGGGCGTGCAAGCCGCCGCCCACCTGGCGCGCCGGCTGCTGCAGGCCCGCCACGCGGTGACGCTCTCGGCCCTGGCCTCGGGTTTTGTGTCGAGCACAGCGACCATCGCCACGCTGGGGCTGGCGGTGCGTGAAGGCCGCAGCGGTGCGCGGCTGATGGCCGGCGGTGCGCTGCTCAGCTGTGTGTCGACCCTGCTGCAGTTGCTGCTGGTGGCCGCTGCCGTGCAGCCGGCCTGGCTGGGGCATCTGGTGTGGCCGGCGCTGGGTGGCTCGGTGATGGCGCTGGCATGGGGGATGTGGCTGGTGCGCGGCGCGCCTTCAGAGGCCGCACCGGCGGCTGTGGAGCAGGACGAGCGCATGTTCAGCCTGACGGGCGCCGCCGCAGTGGCGGGTCTGCTCGCGGGCATCCAGGTGCTGGTGCATGCGCTCACGCTGTGGCTGGGCGAGGCCGGCCTGATCGTGGGCAGCCTGCTGGGTGCGCTGGCCGATCTGCATTCGGCGCTGGCGGCGGTGTTCACCTCGGGGCCGCCCGCGCCCATCGGTCACCAGGCCGTGATGGGGGCGCTGGCGGTGCACACCCTGAGCAAAAGCGTGACCGCCGCGCTGGTGGGCGGGCGGACCTATGCGTTGTGGTTCCTGCCCGGCTTGTGGGGTCACACGGCGCTGGTGATCGGGTGGCTGCTGATTTAGACGGAGCGGGGGAGCGTGGGGGCTCAAGCCTTCACAGGATCGCGCATCGTCACAAACTCTTCGGCCGCTGTGGGATGGATGCCGATGGTGCTGTCGAACACCGCCTTGGTGGCGCCGGCTTTCATGGCCACCGCGAAACCCTGAACGATCTCGCCCGCCTCGGCCCCCACCATGTGCAGGCCTACCACGCGGTCGCTCGCCGTGTCCACCACCAGCTTCATCAGCGTGCGCTCGGCGCTGCCCGAGAGGGTATGTTTGAGTGCCTTGAACTCGCTGCGAAAGATGGTGACCGCGCCGAATTTCTCGCGTGCCGCCTGTTCGCTGTAGCCCACGGTGCCGATGCTCGGATGCGTGAAGACCGCAGTGGGAATGAACTCGTAGCCCATGTTGCGGGAAGCCTTGCCAGCGGCCGGGCCGAACAACTGGTCCACCACCACCATGGCCTCGCCCAGCGCCACCGGCGTGAGCTGCACGCGGTTGGTCACGTCGCCCACCGCGAAGATGGACGGCACGTTGGTCTGGTAGCGCTCGTTGACGACGACCTCTCCCTGAGCGCCCTGCGCCACGCCCACGGCCTCCAGGCCCATGTCTTTCGCGTTGGGCACGCGGCCGGTGGCGTACAGCACGGCGTCGGCCATCACCAGGGCACCGCCTTCACATTCCACGCGCAGGCCGTCGTCCGTTTTGCGGATGTCCACCACCCCGGCGTTGAGGTGCAGGTCCACGCCCGCCTTGATCATTTCGGCGGCCACGAAGTGGCGGATCTCGTCGTCGAAGCCGCGCAGGATCTGCTCGCCCCGGTAGAGCTGGGTGACCTTGGCGCCCAGGCCGTTGAAGATGGATGCGAACTCGCTGGCGATGTACCCACCGCCCACCACCACCAGCCGCTTGGGAAATGGTTCGAGGTCGAAGATGTCGTCGGAGACGATGACGTGTTCGCGCCCCACGAAGTGCGGCACGTGCGGCGTGCCGCCGGTGGCGATCAGGATGTGCTTTGCGCTGAACTCCTGGTGACCGGGTGAACCGTCGGCGTTCAGCGTGGCCAGCGCGATGCCGTGTGCGCCGGTGAGGCTCGCGAAGGCGTCGAACACGGTCACGCCGGAGCCGCGCAGCAGGTTGCCGTAGACACCGTTGAGGCGGCCGATCTCCTTCGCGCGGTTGGCCTTCAGCGTGGCCCAGTTGAAAGTGGGTTTCTCACCCTCCCAGCCGAAGCCGTGCGACTCGTCGAACGAGTCGGCGTAGTGCGCCGCATAGCTGTAGAGCTTCTTCGGGATGCAGCCCACGTTCACGCACGTGCCGCCCAGGCCATCGGTGCCGAGCACCTCGGCCAGCGCCACGCGCGCGCCGCGCTGCGCGGCCATGCGGGCGGCGCGCACGCCGCCGCTGCCGCCGCCGATCACGAAAAGGTCAAAGTCGAAAGTGGTGGTCATGGTGGGTTGTTTCCGGGCTCGAAGCCCTTGAGTTCCTGGCGAATGAAATCGATGAAGGCCCGCGTGCGCGCAGGCAGCAGGCGGGCGTGGGGGTACACCACGTGGATGGGACGGGGGGCATCCTCAAATGTTTCCAGCACGGTTTGCAATTCTCCGGTCTTCAGGAGCGGCGCGACCTGGTACGACAGAAACTGGCCAAAGCCTGCTCCCGAGGCGCACGCCTGTACGGCGGGCGCGATGTGGTTGAACTCCAGGTTGCCGCTGACGCTGAGTTTGAGCGTTTTGCCGCCGTCGCGAAAGCTGCCCCAGGTGGGCGAGTGCCCCACCAGGCGCACGCAGTTGGCCTTGAGCAGGTCGTTCGGGTGCGCCGGCACGCCCTGCTCGCGCAGGAATGCGGGGCTGGCCACCACCACGCGGCGGATCTCGCCCAGGGGCAGCGCGACCAGGCTGGAGTCTTCCAGATGGGCGATGCGGATGCCCAGGTCGACCCCTTCTTCCAGCAGGTTCACCACCCGGTCCATCAGCATCACGCGGCAGCGCATCTGGCGGTGCTGCTGCACGAAGCGCGTGACGATGGGCGCCACATGCATCTGGCCGAACAGCACCGGGGCGGTGATGGTGAGGTGGCCGGTGGGCTCGGTGGCATTGTTTTTCAACTCGACTTCGGCATCGTCCACCGCGCTCAACAGGTGGCGGCAACTCTCCAGGTGGCGGCGACCATCTTCGGTGAGCGAGATGCGGCGCGTGGTGCGGTTGAACAGGCGCACCCCCAGATGGGCTTCGTAGGCCGCGAGCAAGCGCACCACCGCGGGCAGCGAGGCGCCCGAGGCCCAGGCCGCCGCCGTGAGGCTGCCGGCGTCGGCGATCTGCACGAAGGTGCTCATGGCGCGGAACTTGTCCATGCGCCATTAAACCGTTTTGTGGAGCAGTGAAGTGCGCGCAGGGGTATTGGTGAATGTGCTTGCAGCAAAGAAGATCACCTCTTCCCAACCCAGGAGCCTCCCATGAAGCCTTCCATCCAGCTCTACCGCAGCGCGATTTCCGGCCATTGCCACCGCGTCGAACTGTTTCTCTCGCTGCTTGGCCTGCCGTTCGAGGCCATCGACATCGACCTCGCGGTGAAAGAGCACAAGTTGCCCGACTTCCTCGCCATGAACCCGCTGGGGCAGGTGCCGGTGCTGCGCGACGGTGATCTGACGCTGGCCGATTCGAACGCCATCCTGGTCTACCTTGAGGGTCGCCATGCGCCGGGCCAGTGGTTGCCGCGCGACCCGGTGGGCGCGGCGCGCGTGCAGCGCTGGCTCTCGCTGGCCGCCGGCCCGCTGGCGTTCGGGCCGGCCGCCGCCCGCGTGGTTCAGCTCTTCCAGCGGCCCACCGACCCGAAAGAGTCGATCGAGCGCGCCCAGGGCCTGTTCCAGTTCATGGAGTCGGAACTGGGTCAGGCGCCGTTTCTGGTCGGCGAGCGCGCCACGCTGGCCGATGTGGCGCACTACGCCTACGTGGCGCGCGCCCCGGAAGGCCTGGTGTCGCTGCAGCCCTACCCCGCGATTCGCGCGTGGCTGGCGCGCATCGAGGCGCTGCCGGGCTTCGTGCCGATGCTCAAGTCGCCCGTGGGATTGGCGGCATGAGCACCCGCCCGGCCGCTCCGAAGGGGGCTCGCACCGCAGCCCGAAGGGCGGAGGTACATCCATGATGGCCTTCCACACAGGCGAACAGGCTCTGCAGGCGCGTGCCGGTGTGCAGGCGCAGATGGCGCAGATCGGTCCGCGCGTGATGCGCGACCACATGCCCGACCAGCACCGCGAGTTCTTCGGCCTGCTGCCCTTCGTGGTGGTGGGCAGCGTGGACGCGCAGGGCCAGCCCTGGGGCAGCGTGCTCGCGGGCGCGCCAGGGTTCATGACCTCGCCCGACCCGACGCACCTGCACATCCGCGCCCGACCCGTGCCGCACGACCCGCTCAACACCACGCTGCACGACGGCGCGCCGCTCGGCCTGCTCGGCATCCAGCCGCACACGCGCCGGCGCAACCGCATGAACGGCACGGCGCACTTGCGGGAAGACGGCCTCACAGTCGAGGTGGGCCAGAGCTTTGGCAACTGCCCGAAGTACATCCAGGCGCGCGAACCGGTGTGGACGCCGGATGCGCCGGCCGGACACCTGGCGCACGAGGGACCCACCCTCGACGAGGCATCGCGCCAACTGATCCGCGCGGCCGACACCTTCTTCATCGCCTCCGCGCATCCCCAGGCGGCTGTGGCGAGCGAGCCGCGGCATGGGGTGGATGTGTCGCACCGTGGCGGCGCGCCAGGCTTTGTGAAGGTCGAAGGCCAGCGGCTCACCGTGCCCGATTTCCCGGGCAACCTTTTCTTCAACACGCTGGGCAACATCGCGGTGCATCCGCCAGCGGGCCTGCTGTTCAT
Organism: Pseudomonadota bacterium; assembly: GCA_040385485.1. Taxonomy (GTDB): domain Bacteria; phylum Pseudomonadota; class Gammaproteobacteria; order Burkholderiales; family Burkholderiaceae_C; genus Hydrogenophaga. The sequence continues at coordinate 5,798 of JAZKHJ010000085.1, forward strand.
GGACTTCGAACGCGGCGACCTGTTGTATTTGTCGGCGCAGGCGAGCGTGGTGTGGGACGGCGCCGAGCTCGCTGCATTCCAGGGGGCTCAGCGACTGCTGCGGCTGGACGTCACGCGGGCGCTGCGCGTGCAGGGCGGCCTGCCGCTGCGCTGGGGCCCGGCCGAGCGCTCGCCACACCTCGCCGGCATGGGGAATTGGTCATCCCGATAATGCGGCAATGACCTTCGCACCACCGCACGACCGCTCCAACGAAATCGCGGGTCTGGCGGTGGTGATCGGTGGCACGGGTGGGATCGGCGCGGCGTTGGTGCGAGGGCTGCGGGCGCAGGGCTTCGAGGTGATGGCCTTGGGCCGACGCACCCAGCCGGCGCTGGACTACGCCACCGAGTCCACCGTCGCCATCTGTGCCCAGCACGTGGCCGATCACCTGGCACACACCGGCCTGCCATTGCAGCGGCTGGTGGTGGCCACGGGCTTTCTCCATGGTGACACCGTGAGCGGTCAACGCGCCGAGCCCGAGCGTTCGTGGCAACACCTGAGTGCGGACGGCCTGCAGCACAACTTCCTGATCAACGCGATCGGCCCAGCGCTGGTGATGCGGCATTTTTTGCCACTCTTGCCGAAGCAGGGGCGCTGCGTGGCGGCGTTTCTTTCGGCGCGTGTGGGCAGCATCGGCGACAACGCGCTGGGTGGCTGGTACGCATACCGCGCTTCCAAGGCCGCGCTCAACCAGTTGGTGCACACGTCGGCGATCGAACTCGCGCGGCGCAACAAGGAAGCGCTGTGCGTGGCACTGCACCCGGGCACGGTGGACACCGGGCTGTCGCAGCCGTTTGCCAAGAAGGGGTTGCAGGTGCGGCCACCCGCTGAGGCGGCGGCCCAGCTGCTCGCGGTCATCGACGCGCTGCCGCCGGGCAGCAGCGGGCAGTTCTTCGATCACCAGGGGCTCACCGTCCCCTGGTAATGATCAGTACGTGTACACACCTCGGCCGGTCTTGCGGCCCAGGTAGCCCGCGGCCACCATTTCCTTCAGCAGCGGGGCAGGGCGGTACTTGCTGTCGTTGAACTCGGCGATGTAGACGTTCATCACGGCCAGGCACACGTCCAGGCCGATCATGTCGGCCAGGGCCAGCGGGCCGATGGGCTGGTTGGTGCCCAGCTTCATGCCGGCGTCGATGTCTTCCGGCGTGGCGATGCCTTCGGCCAGCACGAAGAAGGCCTCGTTGATCATCGGCACCAGGATGCGGTTGACCACGAAGCCGGGCGCGTTCTTCACGGTGATGGGCGACTTGCCCAGCGCCTCGGCCAGCGCCTTCACGGCATCGTGCGTGGCGTCGCTCGTCTGCAGGCCGCGGATGATCTCCACCAGCGCCATCATCGGCACCGGGTTGAAGAAGTGCATGCCGATGAAGCGGTCGGGCCGCTGCGTGGCGGCGGCCAGCTTGGTGATGCTGATCGAGCTGGTGTTGGTCGCCACGATCACCTCGGGCGCGAGCAGGCCGTCGAGCTGCTGCAGGATCTTGACCTTCAGGGCTTCGTTCTCGGTGGCCGCTTCGATGACGAGCTGCGCGCCTTTGAGGTCGTCGTAGTTCGTCGAGGCTTTGATGAGCGAGAGCGCCTGGTCCTTGTCGGCAGCGGTGATCTTCTCTTTCTTGATCAGCCGGTCCAGGCTGCCGGCGACGGTGGCCAGACCCTTGTCGACCGCGGCCTGTGCGATGTCGACCATCACCACGCGGATGCCGCGGGTGGCGCAGGCCTGCGCGATGCCGTTGCCCATGGTGCCCGAGCCGATGATGCCGACGGTTTGAATGCTGTTCATGAAGGGGATGCTCCTGCGGAAGTGGGTGGGGATCTGGGGGCGATCGGCGGTTTGTGCCGGCGTCGCGAGGGCGTCGCCGAAGGCGCTTTCTTAGGCGCCACTGCCTACCTGCGCCGAAACCCCTGTGCTAACTTGCTCGGAGATTGTCGCGCACGGTTTGGCGTGCGCCACACACGATGGAGACACCCATGTTCGACTACATCATCGTTGGCGGCGGATCGGCCGGCAGCGTGCTCGCGGGCCGCCTGAGCGAAGACCCCACCATCCGTGTCGCCCTCATCGAGGCCGGCCCCCCCGACCGCAGCGTGTTGATCCACTGCCCGGCGGGCCTGGCGGTGATCGCGAAGTTCGAAATGCATGGCTGGGGCTACAACACCGTGCCGCAGCCCGGCCTGAACGGTCGGCGTGGTTACCAGCCGCGCGGCAAGGTGCTGGGTGGCTCCAGTTCGATCAACGCCATGATCTACGCGCGCGGCCACCCGAGCGACTACGACGGCTGGGCGGCCCAAGGCAACCCGGGTTGGTCTTACGCCGATGTGCTGCCGTACTTCAAACGCGCCGAGCACAACGAGCGCGGCGCCGACGCGCTGCACGGCCAGGGCGGCCCGCTCAACGTGATGGATCTGCGCAGCCCCAACCCTTTCCTGGCCTCGTTCATCGAGGCCGGCCAGCAGGCTGGGTACCGGCACAACACCGATTTCAACGGGCCGGACCAAGAAGGCGTGGGCGCCTACCAGGTCACCCACAAGAACGGTGAGCGCTTCAGCGCTGCCAAGGCCTACCTCACGCCGCACCTGCAGCGGCCCAACCTGCAGGTGATCACCAACGCCCTGACCACGCGCGTGGTGATGGATACCGATGTCCACCCGCCGCGCGCGGTGGGGGTGGAATACCGCGGTGAGGGCGGGCGTGGTCCGATGCAGATCCTGCGCTTGAACGACAGGGGCGAGGTGGTGCTCAGCGCCGGTGCATTCGGCTCACCACAGCTGCTCATGCTCTCGGGCGCGGGCCCGGCGCAGCACCTGCGTGAACACGGCATCACACCCGTGCTGGACCTGCCCGGTGTGGGTGCGAACCTGCACGACCATGTGGACGTGGTGATCGTGGTCAACGCACCCAAGGCGCGAGACCTGTTTGGCTTGACGCCGGGCGGGATGTGGAAATCGGTGCGTGGCATTTTTGAATGGCGGCGCCAACGCAGCGGCATGCTCACCACCAACTTCGCCGAGGCCGGTGGCTTCATCAAGAGTGGGCCTGATGAGGCCATCCCCGATCTGCAACTGCATTTCGTGGTGGGCAAGCTGGTGGACCACGGCCGCAAGTCGGTGCTGGGCCACGGATATTCATGTCATGTGTGCCTGCTGCGACCCAGGAGCCGGGGCAGCTTGCGCCTGGCCAGCGCCGACCCGCAGGTGGCGCCCCTCATCGACCCGGCGTTTCTGCAAGACCCCGACGACACCGCTCGCCTGGTGCGCGGCTTTCAGGTGATGCGCCGGCTGTTGCAGCAACCGGCCCTCACGCGCTTTGGGGGCACCGAGTCGGCCACCTCCGTGCTGGCCCGGAGCGAGGGGCAGATCGAGCAGTTCGTGCGCAACCACGCCGACACGATCTACCACCCGGTGGGCACCTGCAGGATGGGGCCGGGACCCATGGACGTGGTGGACGCCCGCCTGCGGGTGCACGGGGTGGCGGGTTTGCGGGTGGTGGATGCCTCGGTGATGCCCACCGTGGTGGGTGGCAACACCAATGCGCCGGTGATCATGATGGCGGAGAAGGCGGTCGATATGATTCTCGAAGACCGCCTTGCTGTTTCATCACTCCAGGAACAAGACCATGATTCTCGAACACGCGGACATCCGCATCGACCCCCTCAAGAGTTCAGCGTTTGAGGAGGCCATCCTGCGCGGCGTGAGCACCGTCATCGCGCACGCGAAGGGCTTCAAGGGCTACAAGGTCAATCGCAGCATCGAGACGCCGGGCCGCTACCTGCTGATGATCTATTGGGACACGCTGGAAGACCACACCGTGGGCTTTCGTGGCTCCGACCTGTTCCCCCAGTGGCGCGCCATCGTCGGCCCGTTTTTTGCGCAGCCGCCGGTGGTGGAGCACCTGGAACTGGTGGGGAAAAGCTGATCAGCCTTTTCTCATCAGCGTCGACTTTCCGAACAGGCTTTCGATCAGGTCCACCGCCAGCTCCGCCGTGCGGTTGCGCACGTCGAGTGCCGGGTTGAGCTCCATCACGTCCATGGAGGCCAGCCGGCCGGTGTCGGCGATCATTTCCATGCACAGCTGCGCCTCGCGGTAGGTGGGGCCACCGGGTACCGTGGTGCCCACGCCCGGGGCGATGTCGGGGTCGAGGAAGTCCACGTCGAAGCTCACGTGCAGGTGGGTGTTGTCGTCCATGCCCGAGAGCGCTTGCTCCATCGTGTGGCGCATGCCCATCTCGTCGATGTAGCGCATGTCGAACACCTCCAGCCCTTCCTCGTGCACCAAGCGCTTTTCACCTGCGTCCACGCTGCGGATGCCGATCTGGCGCACCACGCTCGCGTCGATGGCCGGTGTGGTGCCGCCGATGCCGGTGAGCACTGCCGGCCCGTGGCCGCAGAGCAGCGCCACCGGCATGCCGTGGATGTTGCCACTGGGGGTGAGGGCAGCGGTGTTGTAGTCGGCATGGGCGTCCAGCCACAACACGCGCAGCTGTTTGCCCTGCTCGCGGCAGTGCCGCGCCACCGCGCTGATCGAGCCCAGGCCCAGGCAGTGGTCACCGCCCAGCACGATGGGCATGCGCCCCAGTGCGAGTTCAGCGTGCACCGCGTCGTGCAGGGTTTCGTTCCACGCCGCCACCTCGGGCAGGTGGCGGTAGCCGTCGGTGGGCGGTTGCCAGGGGTTGGGTGGCCCGCTGAGATTGCCACGATCGATCACGTTCAAACCGTGGCTTTCAAGCACGCTGGCCAGGTTGGCCACGCGCATGGCTTCGGGGCCCATGGAGGCACCACGCGTGCCCGCGCCGATGTCGGTGGGGACGCCGATAAGGCTGATGTGCTGTTGCATGTTGTCTACTCTCAATGAGATGGATTTGCATGAAAGGGCATTTTCTGAATCGACAGGCTGCCGCGTGGGGGCGATGAGCTCGACCTTGGGGATACAAGTTGGTAATGAACTGTGTCCGGCCATTGCTCCTCACTGGGGGATTGTCATAGAGAGGGACGCTGGACGCACGGTACCAGAGCCATGCTGGGCGGTTGAAACTCCCGTTACATCCGCGAACCTCCTGACGCGATGGTTGGCGCGGAAGCCTCCAAACTTGCTCCCTTCGATCCACACACACGAGATGCTTCAATCCATGAAAAAATCGCACCGCTACGCCTGCCTGGTCTCCGCCGCCGTCGCCTTGGGGGCATGTGGTGGTGGTGATGCTGATGCGGCTACCCCGGGGACCAACGCTTCTACCCTGGTTCTCCAACCGGTCCAGGCCCCTCGGCAAGTGCTCCAGCCAGCTCCAGCTCCAGCTCCAGCTCCAGCTCCAGCTCCAGCTCCAGCTCCAGCTC
>JAZKHJ010000086.1:0-4093 GCA_040385485.1 Pseudomonadota bacterium
AAATCAAGGAGGAGGCGGCACCAGCCGCCGGGGGACATTCGCGGAGCAGAGCGCCGTGCACCCTTGCGCCCCGCGAAGCCTCCGACCGAAACATGACGAAAAGAAACCAAAGGAGCGATGCATGTCCCCGATGACGTACCGCGAAACAGCACTCACCAACAGCTACGAGTTCACCGCAGGCGCAGGCTACGAACTGCCCGAGTACCCGTTTGTAGAACCGCCTGAACTGCACAGCCCCACCCTCGTGCGACACCCCGTGGTGATCGTGGGCGGTGGCATCACCGGCCTCACCCTCGCCTGCTCGCTGGCCCGCCTGGGCGTGCGAGCGGTGCTGATCGATGAAGACAACACCGTGGGCGTGAAGGGCGCGTCTTCGCGCGGCATCTGTTACACGCAAAAGTCGCTCGAAATCTTCGAACGCCTGGGGCTCTTTGATCGCATCGCCGCCAAGGGCGTGCAATGGAGCGTGGGCCGCACCTTCGCCGGCGAGGACGAGGTCTACAGCTTCGACCTCCGTCAACAAGGCCAGTACCACCTCTCGCAGCAACCACCCTTCATCAACATCCAGCAGTTCTACATCGAAGGCTTCCTGGTCGAGCGCATCCAGGAGCTCGGCGCCGTGGAGCTGCGCTGGCAGAACCGCCTCACCGCCTTCGAGCAAAACACCGACTTCGCCACGCTCACCGTGGAGACGCCCGCCGGCAGTTACCGCATGGAAGCCGAACACGTGATCGACGCCACCGGCTCGCACAGCCCGCTGCGCAAATGGCTCAACGTGCCCTTCGACTCGCGCCGAGGCGACGACCGCTGGTGCATCGCCGACGTGCGCTTCTCCACCCACCCGCCGCAGGAGCGCCACACCTGGATCGAAGCGCCTTTCAACGAAAACCGCGCGGTCTGGCAGCACCTCATGGCCGACGACGTCTGGCGCATCGACTACCAGATGGCGCCCAACGCCGACCCCGGATACGTGAGCCGCGAGGACGTGGTCCGCGAACGCCTGGCGCGCCAGTTCGGACCCGATGTGCAGGTCGAGATCGTCTGGGTCGGCCCCTACGCCTACCGCAGCGAGTGCGTGCACGCCATGCGCCACGGTCGCGTCTTCCTCATGGGGGACTCGGCCAAGGTGGTCAGCCCGTTTGGCGCGCGCGGCGGCAACACCGGCGTGGCCGACGCCGACAACCTGGCCTGGAAGCTGGCCGCCGTGCTCTGCGGCAAGGCCGATGGCGCGCTGCTGGAGAGCTACAACGACGAGCGTCTGGACGCCGCGCAACAGAACGTGTGCGTGACCAACCGCACCGCACGTTTCTTGCGCCCGGCCGACGGTACCGAGCGGGTGTTCCGCCAGGCCGCCATCGGTCTGGCCAAACAGCACCCCTTTGCCCGCGCGCTCATCAACACCGGTCGCATGGCCGTGGCCAACACGTACGCCCGCTCACGCGCCTGCACCTACGCACCGGTCAGCGCCGCAGGCCAGTCGGTGCAGAACGTGGGGTTTGAATGGGCCGACGGCTCGCAGGGCGACGTGAACGACCTGCTCAACTGGGCCCATGGCGACCTGCTGGTGCTGGTGTTCGGCGACCTGCCTGTGGCCGCCCTGCAGCGCCTGCGAAGACTGTGCCTGGACGCCCCGGTGCGCAGCGTGCAGGTGCTGGGTGCTGATGGCATCGCGCAGGCGCTCGAGCACGTGCGCGACCCCCGGGGCCATTTGCAAGGCGCCTGCCACGTGTTCGGCCACGCCTGGGCGCTGGTGCGCCCCGACGGCTACCTGGCCGCCACGGGAGAGACCATCAACGCCCAGCTGGTGCGGGCGATCGAACGATCGCTGGGCCTGCGCGGAGACCAACCATGAAAACCAACCCCCACTTCCAGGACGCCGACGCCTTCTACGAGCAACTGCTCGATGCCCACGCGGGCCTCAGCCGCGAAGACTCGGAGCTGCTCAATGCGCGCCTGATCCTGCTGCTGGCCAACCAGATCGGGGATGCGAGCGTGCTCAAGGCGTGCATCGACGCCGCGCGGGAACTGCCCGTCACCCCGGTCTGAGAGGCCTGTCGAATAAAATTCAACGGTAACCCCATTTCCCCTGACGGCATCCTGCGGGATGCCGTTTCCATTTTTGGCGCGCCCCATGACCGACACCCTGAACCAACCCGGCCTGCAATCCCTGGCCAAATCGTTCGAACCCGCTCCGCTCGAAGCCCGCTGGGGCCCCGAGTGGGAACAGCGCGGCTACGGCGTGGCGGGCTTTCGCGGCACCGGCGCGCCCCAGGCCGACGCACCGTCGTTCGCCATCCAGTTGCCACCGCCCAACGTGACCGGCACGCTGCACATGGGCCACGCGTTCAACCAGACCATCATGGACAGCCTCACGCGCTACCACCGCATGGCCGGCGCCAACACGGTCTGGGTACCAGGCACCGACCATGCCGGCATCGCCACGCAGATCGTGGTGGAGCGCCAGCTGCAGGCGCAAGGCATCAGCCGCCACGACATGGGCCCGACACCCGCCGAGGCGCGCAAGAATTTCGTCGCCAAGGTCTGGGAGTGGAAGGAAGAAAGCGGCAACACCATCACCACGCAGATGCGCCGCATGGGCGACAGCGTGGACTGGAGCCGTGAGTACTTCACCATGGACCCGAAGCTCTCGACCGTGGTCACCGAGACCTTCGTGCGTCTGTACGAACAAGGCCTGATCTACCGCGGCAAGCGCCTGGTGAACTGGGACCCGGTGCTGATGTCGGCCGTGTCCGACCTGGAAGTGGAGAGCGAAGAGGAAGACGGCCTCCTCTGGCACATCGCCTACCCGCTGAGCGACGGCTCGGGTTCGCTCACCGTGGCCACCACCCGGCCCGAAACCCTGCTGGGCGACGTGGCGGTGATGGTGCACCCGGAAGACGAGCGCTACACCCACCTGATCGGCAAGACCGTGAAGCTGCCGTTGTGCGACCGTGACATCCCGGTGATCGCCGACGACTACGTGGACCGCGCCTTCGGCACCGGCGTGGTGAAGGTCACGCCCGCGCACGACACCAACGACTACGCGGTGGGCCAGCGCCATGGCCTGCCCATCATCGGCGTGCTCACGCTGCAAGCCGCCATCAACGAGAACGCGCCCGCCAAGTACCAGGGCATGGACCGCTTCGTGGCCCGCAAGGCTGTGGTGGCCGACCTGGAAGCCGCCGGCCTGCTGGTGGAGACCAAGAAGCACAAGCTCATGGTGCCGCGTTGCGCACGCACCGGCCAGGTGATCGAACCCATGCTCACCGACCAATGGTTCGTGGCCATGCAGTCCAAGGGCAATGAGCAAAACACCAGCGGAACGTCGATCGCTGACAAAGCCATTGCGGCGGTGCAGTCGGGCGAGGTCAAGTTCGTGCCCGAGAACTGGGTCAACACGTACAACCAGTGGATGAACAACATCCAGGACTGGTGCATCAGCCGCCAGCTCTGGTGGGGGCACCAGATTCCCGCCTGGTACGACGAAGCGGGCAACGTGATCGTGGCGCGCAACGAAGCCGAGGCGCAGGCCAAGGCACCGGGCCAGACGCTCACGCGCGACCCCGACGTGCTGGACACCTGGTACTCATCGGCGCTGGTGCCCTTCAGCACCATGGGCTGGCCGAACCAGAAGGAAGGCGTCACCGACGACTTCAACCTCTACCTGCCCAGCACCGTGCTGGTCACCGGCTACGACATCATCTTCTTCTGGGTGGCCAGGATGATCATGATGACGACCCACTTCACCGGCCGCGTGCCGTTCAAGCATGTCTACATCCACGGCCTGGTGCGCGACGCGCAGGGCCACAAGATGAGCAAGAGCGAAGGCAACGTGCTCGACCCGGTGGACCTGATCGACGGCATCTCGCTCGGGCCCCTGCTGGAGAAACGCACCACCGGTCTGCGCAAGCCCGAGACCGCGCCCAAGGTGCGCAAGCAGACCGAAAAGGAATTCCCCGACGGCATTCCTGCCTACGGCGCGGACGCGCTGCGCTTCACCTTCGCCGCGCTGGCCTCGCTGGGCCGCAGCATCAACTTCGACAGCAAGCGCTGCGAGGGCTACCGCAACTTCTGCAACAAGCTCTGGAACGCC
>JAZKHJ010000087.1:0-49933 GCA_040385485.1 Pseudomonadota bacterium
TCATCAGTTTCGTACTCGTCGCTGATGGTCTGCGATTGTGTTAACAGGCCCTAGGTCGTGTCGAGTTCCCGCCACCTTGCCGCCGGCAACCTGCGCAGCATCGTTTTCATGTTGGTCGCGGTGGGCTTCTTCGCGCTCATGGACGCTGTGCTGAAGACGCTTTCCGCGCGCTATCCGGTGCTGCAGATCGCGGCGCTGCGGGGCATGACGGCCATGCCTCTGGTGCTGCTCTACATCGCCTGGCGGGGCGCTTGGCACACGGTGTTCAAGGTCCGTTGGCCACTGCACCTGTTGCGCGGCGTGCTCGGCATTGCCATGCTGTCGCTGTTCACCATGGGTGTGCGCGAGCTGCCGCTGTCGGCCGCGTACACGCTGTTCTTCATCTCGCCGTTGCTCATCACCATGCTGTCGGTGCCGGTGCTCAAGGAGCGCGTGCCGGCCGCGCATTGGTGGGCGATTGGTGTGGGCTTCATCGGCGTGCTCATTGCATTGCGGCCCAGCGGTGAAGCCCTGCAGAGCGGCTTCGTCACCGTGGGTGGCCTGGCCACGCTGGGCGCTGCGCTGTGCTATGCGGTGGCCGCCGTCACGGGCCGTCTGGCCAGCCGCACCGACAGCAGCGAGAGCATGGTGCTGTGGATGATGGTGTTGATGTCACTGGGCGCAGGCGCTCTGGCCTGGTCCGACTGGGTGACCATTCACCGCAGCGACGCGCCACTGCTGCTGGCTCTGGCGATCACCGGCTTTGGTGGCCAGCTCGCCATCACCGAGGCCTTCCGCCACGGCCAGGCCTCGGCCGTGGCGCCGTTCGAATACAGCGCGCTGGCCTGGGGCCTGGGGCTGGACTGGATGATCTGGCAAACGCTGCCGAGCTCGCACACCTGGCTGGGTGCGGCCATCATCATCGGCAGCGGGCTCTACCTGGTGCGGCGCGAGAAGCGCATCACCGAGGTGCACGCGAACGCCGAGCATCCCTAGGGCATGTCAACACAAACAGCGCGAGGTCGCCTCAGTCGACCGTGATCTTGCGGTTGTCGATGAGCTGCTTCCAGCGGGCGAACTCTGTCTGCTGGAAGGCCGTGAACTGCGCGGGTGTGTTGCCCACCACTTCAAAACCCAGCTCCAGCAACCGGGGCTTGAGTTGCGGGTCGTTCAAACCGGCGACGATGGCGGCATGCAGTTTGGCCTTGATGTCGGCGGGCAGACCGCGCGGCGCGGCAATCGCCTGCCAGGAGTAGACATTGGCCTCCTTGATGCCCGACTCCTCCAGCGTGGGCACACCGGGCAGTTGTGGTGAACGCTGAGCGCTGGTGATGGCCAGCGCCTTGAGCTTGCCGGCCTTGATCTGCGGCATCGCGGTGTTGAGGTTCATGAAGGACGAATCCACCTGGTTGCCCAGCAAGTCGGACATCACCGGCCCGCCGCCCTTGTAGGGGACGTGGATGCCGGTGGTCTTGGTCTGCTGCCAGAACAGCTCGGCCGTGAGGTGGTCGCTGCTGCCGTTGCCCGCCGACGCGAAGGTCATCTTGTTCGGATTGGCGCGCAGCCAGGTCATCACGTCGGTCAGCGAGTTGTGCGGCGAGGCGGCCGGCACCACCAACACGTTGGGGGCCTGCACGGCCACACTGATGTAGTCAAAATCCTTGAGCGCGTCATACGGCACACCACCCTTGATCAGGTGCGGTGCGATCACGAAAGGGCCGAGCGAGGACACAAATAAGGTGTGACCGTCCGGCGCCGAACGCACCACCTGCGCCGCACCGATCGTCCCGGTCGCGCCCGCCTTGTTCTCGACCACAAAGCTGCCCCCCAGCTTTTCCTGCAGCCTGGGTACCAGAAAGCGCGCGATCTGGTCGGTGGAGCCTCCCGGCGGGAACGGAACGACCAAGGTCACCGGCTTCTCGGGCCAGGCCCAGGCGGCGCTGGCAAAGGCGAGGGACGCCACAGCGGTGGCGAGTGTTTTTTTCATGCTTGTCTCCAGTGATGTGATGCGACCGGCGCGGATGCCATGTCATCAGTCATCGTACAAGTTGACCCAAGCTTGTCAATCGGCAAATCCCGGAGGCGCTTGCGCGAGGCGCCTCTCGCTCACTTGGGCTGGTCAGCGTCCGCGGACAGCTGAGCAGCGCGGCGGCGGCGCTCCCGGCTGTTGGCCAGGTGGGTGCGCATGGCCGCACGGGCCGCATCCGGGTCCCGGCCTACGATCGCGTCAAAGATGCTTTCGTGCTCGGTGTGGGCACGCTGGAGGTAGCTGTGCTGCGCCTCGGCGGGCGCAGGCCCCACGCCCAGACGCGCGCGCGGAATGATCATCGAGCCCAGCGCGCCCATCAGTTCGATGAAATGAGGGTTGCCAGTTGCCCGGGCCACTTCGAGGTGGAACTGGAAATCGGGACCCACCGTGTCACGCCCTTCAGCCAGCGCCAGCGAGAACGCGTCCAGCGCCGCACGCATGTCTTCCAGATTGCGCTCATCGCGGCGCGTGGCCGCGAGAGCGGCGGCCTCGGTCTCCATGCCGATGCGCAACTCCAGCACGGCAATGACGTCGTGCAGGGTGGCCAACTGCTCGGGCGCAATGCGGAATACCGCGCTGTCGCCCAGACCCACGGCGAACGTCCCGATGCCATGCCGCGTCTCCACGAGGCCCGCCGCCTGCAGCTTGGAGAGCGCCTCGCGCACCACGGTGCGGCTGACACCGAACTCTTCCATGATCGCGGCCTCTGTCGGCAACTTGTCACCCGTCGCGATGCGGCCATCACGGATGCGCCCGCCGATGGATTCGACAAGTTCCAGAGCCAGGGAGCGCGGGCGACGGCGGGTGGCTGGGGAGGAGGATGGCGGCAAGGTGGCGTTCACTCGGGAATACCCTATCGGGATGGCATTGACATGCCCAGATTGAGATCGGAAGATAGTTGTACGACAACTGACAACAAGCTGTCGTCCCTTTCACACTTTAGCCGATCCACCTCTGCTGATCTCCATGAACATCCGAACACTCCTCATTGCGACGACCCTGACCGGGATCCTGGTTCTGCAAGGCTGCGCGACCGCGCCCTCGGCACCCAGGACAACCATCGCCTACGTGGCCAACGCCGACAGCCGCGAGATCAGCGTGCTCGCGATCGACCGCGCGCAGGGCACGCTGCGCACACTGCAAACCCTTGCCGTGGGCGGCACCGTGATGCCACTGGCCTTGAGCCCGGATCGGCGTGTGCTCTACGCGGCACTGCGCTCCGAACCGTTCACCGTGGCGGCCTTCTCGATCGACCCTGCAAACGGTCAACTCAGCCCCCTGGGCAGCGCGCCTTTGCCCGACAGCATGGCCAACATGGCCACCGACCGCAGCGGGCGCTGGCTCTTTGCGGCCTCCTACGGTGGTCACCGCATCAGCGTCTCACCACTGGGCGCCGACGGCCGCCCTGCCCCGGCCAGCCAGGTGCTGCCGACGGGAAAGAACGCCCATGCCGCCATTCCCGACACGGCCAACCGCCATCTCTACGTCACCAACCTCGGCAGCGACCAGGTGATGCAATGGCGTTTCAACGCCGCGACTGGACAACTCACCCCCAACGCCACGCCCGCCATGAAAACGCGCGCAGGCAGTGGCCCGCGCCACTTTGTGTTGCACCCCAACGGCCGCCATGCCTACCTGCTCAACGAGCTCGACGGCAGCGTGGACCTGCTCGACGTCGACAACGCACAGGGCACGCTCACGCCGCGCGCGCACTGGTCCTCCCTGCCCCCGGGCTTCACCGGCAAACCGTGGGCGGCCGACATGCACCTGACCCCCGACGGCCGGTTCCTCTACACCAGCGAGCGCACTTCCAGCACGGTGGCCATCTGGCGCGTCGATGCCAGTTCCGGCTCGCTCACGCTGGTGGGACACCAGGCGACGGAGCAACAACCCCGGGGATTCCAGATCGACTCAGCGGGGCAATGGCTGCTCGCGGCCGGACAGCTCTCGCATTCGGTCACCCTCTACCGCATTGACCGCGACAGTGGCCGCCTCACCCCTGGCGCGAGCCAGGCCCTGGGCAAAGGCCCCAACTGGATCGAGATGCTGGATCTGCCGGCCAAACCGTGACCAGTGTTCGCGCAGGATCGGACCATGAAGATGCGCCGATCCGCTGATTCAGGAAGTTAGCGTTCGGGCCACATGACGCCGGTATCCGACAGGACCGCGTCCAGCGGCACGTCATGGATCTCGGGCTTCAGGTAGGGCAGCCAGCCAAAGTCGTAGCCCAGCCCCACGGTGAACGGCTTGGGGTTCAGGCTGGCGAGCGTGCGGTCGTAGAAACCGCCGCCGTAGCCCAGACGAAAACCACCCGGCCCGTAGCCCACGCAGGGAACGAAGATCAGCGTGGGTTCCACGATCTCGGTGTCCTTCGGCTTCGGGATGCCAAAGGCGTCTTCTTCCATGGGGCAGCCCGGGTACCAGGTGTAGAAGGTCAGCGTCTTGTCGATCTTGTTGACCACCGGCAGGCTGATGCGCCGGTGGCGCTGCGCGCCCTGCGCGTCTTCCTCCAGGCCGGCCTCCTGCCAGCGAAACAGCGCCGGCAGCGGGTCGAACTCGCCCTTGATCGGCCAGTAGGCGCCAATCACCGCGTCGGGCCGCTCGATCAGCCACACGCGCATGACCCGTTGCAGCAGATCGTTGCGCAGGTTGCGGTCGGCGAGCGACTGGCGCTTCTCGATCAGCGACTTGCGCCACTCGGCTTTCAGCGCAGCCGCCGTTGATCCTTCGGCCTGTTTCCTGTGGGGTGGTGGAGCATTCGGGCCGTCTTTGGTGTCCATAATCAACGCATGAAACAGGTTGGTGTGAAACAGGGAACAAAAGCGCAGACCACGGTTGTCATGCAAGGCATGCACCGGTGGGCTCTGCGTTTCATTATGGCCGTGCTGGTGTTGCCGGGGCTGGCGCACGCACAAAGCAACGCGGGAGGCGATGCCGCCTTGCTGGAGATGCGTGAGGCCTTCCGCCGCAACAACACCACCCAGCTCGCCAATCTGCTGCCCGCCGTGCGCGGGCACACATTGGAGCCGCTGGCCATCTACTGGGAAATGAAAGCGCGGCTTGAAAGCGCCAGCCCGGTCGACATCCGCGCGGCCATGGACCGCATGGCCGGCACCTACTGGGAAGACCGGCTGCGCAACGACTGGCTGCTGCTGCTGGGCCGTGCACGCGACTGGACCAACTTTTCAACCGAGCTGCCGCGCTTTCGCATGAACGACGACCGGCAGGTGAGCTGCTACGCCCTCATGCTCGACGCCGCCAGCGGCCGCATGCCCCCCGAGCTCGCCGCCGAACGGGCACGCACGCTCTGGCATGCCCAGCGCGAGGCCGACGATGGCTGCGCGATCGCAGCGCAGTCCTTGCTGACCAGCGGGCATCTCAAGCCCGAGGCCGCCTGGCAACGCGCGCGCCTGGCCGTGGACGCCAACCGCCCGCGCGTGGCCAGCCAGGCCGTGGGTCTGCTCAATCCGGATTGGGCCAGCATGGTGGACACCGCCACCAGCGATCCCGCCAAGTACCTGGACGAGAAGATCACCGCCATCCGTCCGCGCACCAAGGAGTTGGTGACCCTGGCCATCATCAAGCTGGCCTTCAACGACCCCGCCGCAGCGGCGCTGGAGATGGACCGCACGCGCTGGAAAACCCAGCTCACCAAGGAAGAGCGCAGCTGGGTGTGGGGCGTGATCGGCAAACGCTCGGCTCAAAAGCTGGAATCCCAGGCGCTGACTTACTTCGCCAATGGCGAGGACCGCTTCATGCACGACGACCACCTCGCCTGGAAGGCGCGCGCCGGCATGCGCGCGGGCGCCTGGGTCCATGTGCGCGATGCCGTGGCGGCCATGAGCGAATCGCAGCAGGCTCAGCCAGACTGGGTCTACTGGAAGGCACGCGCCCTGCAGGCGCTCAAGCTGCCCGACGCGCCCACGGCCTCGGCGCAGGCCCGCGCGCTGCTCGAATCCATCGCCTCCGAGCGGGGTTTCTATGAACAACTCGCACTCGAAGACCTGGGCCGACAGATCACCACACCGCCCTCCCCCGCGCCACTGAGCGCCGAAGAAACCGCGGCTGCGCAGCGCAACCCTGGCTTGCGCCGCGCGCTCATCGCCATGCGCTTGGGCCTGCGCAGCGAAGGTGTGCGGGAGTGGAACTACACCACCAACCTGCACGATGCCGGCGGCATGGGCGAGCGTGAACTGCTCGCCGCCGCCGCCCTGGCCTGCGAAGCCGAACTCTGGGACCGCTGCATCAACACCAGCCTGCGCACGCCCATCACGCAAGACCACGCCCAGCGTTTCCCCACGCCTCACCGCTCCGCCGTGGTGCCACGTGCACGCGAGATCGGCCTGGACCCGGCCTACGTCTACGGCCTGATCCGCCAGGAAAGCCGCTTCGTCACCGAAGCGCGCTCGGGTGTGGGCGCCTCGGGTCTCATGCAGGTGATGCCAGCCACCGCGCGCTGGACCGCTCGCAAGATCGGCTTGACCGATTTCAAGCCGACCCAGATCACCGAACGCGACACCAACATCCTCATCGGAACGGCCTACCTCAAGCTCGCACTCGACGACTTCGAGGGTTCACTGCCCATGGCCGCAGCTGCTTACAACGCCGGACCCGGTCGACCACGCAACTGGCGCAACGGCCCGGTGCTGCCGGGTGAAATCTGGGCTGAAAACATTCCGTTTGAAGAGACACGTGACTACGTCAAGCGTGTTCTCGCCAACACCACCAGCTATGCCGCGCTGCTCACCGGCCAGCCGCAGTCCCTGCGTGCGCGGCTGGGCACCGTCGGTCCGCGCCTGGGCGGCGACGCGACCATCAACCGCGATCTCCCCTGAACATCCTGGCGCCTGCACATCTCATGAAAAACATCCTCGTCCTGGGCGGAACCGGTTTTGTCGGCCGCCATGTCTGTGAAAAGCTGCACCGCCAGGGTTGGCGCATCACCGTGCCCACGCGCCGCGCCATCAAGGCGGCCGCCGTGCAACACCTTCCGCGAGTGACCGTGATCGAGGCCGATGTGCACGACCCCGCCCAACTGCTGGAGCTGGTGACAGGACACGACGCCGTGGTCAACCTCATCGCCATCCTGCACGGCAGCGAAGAGGCTTTCGAGTGCGTGCACGTGGAGCTGCCCCTGGCCTTGTCGGAGGCCTGCCTGGCCGACGGCGTGCGCCGTCTGGTACACATCAGCGCGCTCGGGGTGAGCCTGGACGGACCTTCTCGCTACCAACGCAGCAAGGCGCGTGGCGAAGAACTGCTGCGCGCTGCCGACCTGGACCTGACCGTGCTGCGGCCCAGCGTCATCTTTGGGGCAGGCGATCGCTTGCTCAACGTGTTTGCCGGCTTGCAATCGATCTTTCCCGTGGTGCCACTGGCCAGCGCGCAGGCCCGTTTTCAGCCGGTGTGGGTGGAGGACGTGGCCAACGCCGTTGTTGCCTGCATCGCAGACCACGGCCTGCCGCAAAGCACGGTCGGCCAGACCTTCGAGTGCGCTGGCCCCGACGTGCTGACGCTGGCCGAACTTGTGAGCATCGCCGGGCGGTATGGCAGCAAGCAGCGTCCCGTGCTGCCCCTGCCCGCTTTCCTGGCGCGACTGCAAGCCAGCGTGATGGAACTCATGCCCGGCGAACCGCTGATGAGCCGCGACAACCTCGACGCCATGTCGGTCGACAACGTGGCCACGCAACAGTGGCCCGGCCTCTCTTCATTGGCCATCGCACCGGCCAGCGTGCACACCATCGCCCCCACCTACCTAGGCCAACGCGGTGGACGCAGCAAGCTGCTGGAGTTCAGGCAGGGTGAACGGCCTTGAAGGCGTTGAAACTGTGACTTTTGCCTTGCCAATTCATACATAAATAACACCAAGGTGTCATTTTTCATGGGCATTTCCGGGTTTACATTAAACCGTACACAGTACAACACCAACCCAGGAACCCAGATGACAGTCTCCAACCTGAAGCCCCCGATCAGCCGCAGAGCCGGCGCCCCCGCTGCCCCCGGTTACCGCACCGAACACCAGCGCGACGTGATCAACCGCCTCAAACGCATCGAAGGCCAAGTCCGCGGTCTGATCGACATGGTCGAGGATGGTCGGTCCTGCGAAGACGTGGCCCAGCAGATGTCTGCCGCACGCAAGGCCATGGACAAGGCTTTCTACCGCTTGATGGCCACCTCGGTGATGGAAGCCGTATCCACCTCTGATTCCGAAGTCCACACCTTTCGAGAGGTCGAGCGCTCCACCCGCATCCTGGAAAAATATGCCTGACCAAACGCCGCCACCGCCCCCGGAGCGCAACGGATCAATCGGCGCACTTTTCGGCATCAATCAGCAGGCGCGAAGTCCTTACCATGGGGAACTTTCAAGGAGGCCTCATGGCGCTGCAACTCTACGTCGGCAACAAGAACTATTCCTCGTGGTCCATGCGACCCTGGGTGCTCATGAAACAGGCGGGCATCCCGTTTGAAGAGGTGATGGTGCGATTCGACTCGTTCGATATCGATTCCACCTTCAAGAAGAGCCTGCGTGTCGTCAACCCCTTGGGCAAGGTGCCGGTGCTGGTGGACGACGGCTTTGCCATCTGGGACACGCTCGCGATTGCCGAGTACCTCGCCGAGCGTTTCCCCGACAAGCAGCTGTGGCCAAAGGACGTGAAAGCCCGGGCCCGCGCACGCAGCGTCTGCGCCGAGATGCACAGCGGCTTCACCGCGTTGCGCAACCATTGCCCCATGAACATCGAGGCCTCACTGCCCGAGATCGGCCGGCTGGTCTGGCGCGACAAGCCGGGCGTGCGTGCCGACATGGCGCGCCTGGGTGGCCTGTGGAGCGAACTGCTTGGGGCGCAACCCGCCGGTGCCCTGCTGTTCGGCGAATTCACCATCGCCGACGCGTACTTCGCGCCCGTGTGCATGCGCATCAAGACCTACGAACTGCCATTGCCAGCCGATCTGCTGGCCTACGTGGAGCGCGTGTGTGCGCTGCCGGGTGTGAAGGCCTGGATCGATGAAGCACTGGCCGAGCACGACTTCATCGACTTTGACGAGCCGTACCGCCTGGGCCGATGAGCACCGATCTCGCCGGCATGAACCGCACCACGCTCGACGCGCTGAAGGCCTTCCCCGACCAGCTGGAAGCGCACTACGCCGCCATTCCCGGCGGGTTCACGCACTGGACACCACCTTCTTGGGAAGGCGTGCCCAGCGAAGCCCTCACGGCCCTGGAACAGGTCTGCCATGTGCGCGACATCGAGATCGAGGGTTACCACGTCCGATTCCATCGCACGCTGAATGAAGAGCACCCCACGCTGGTGTCCATTGACACCGACGCGCTGGTCCGGGAACGCGGGTATGGCACCGCCGACGCCGCAGCAGCGCTGGCGGCATTTCGTGCAGCGCGGGTCCGAACGGTCGACCTCATCACCGGTCTGGCGCCCGCGCAATTCGACCGAACCGCGGTGTTCGAGGGCTATGGTCCCCTGACCCTGCGCAGCCTGGTGCACTACCTCTGCAGCCACGACCAGCAGCACCTTGCCGGGCTGCAGTGGCTGCTCGGCAAGATCGACGCTGCACGCGCACCCGAGCGCGACTGAGCCTTTGCGGGCGGGGAGCGACCCGGCAGCGGATGGCCGCACCGCCTAAACTTCGGCCATGAAAACCTATCTCGTGGGCGGCGCGGTGCGCGACGCGCTGATGGCGCGTGCCGCCGGCACGCCTGAAGCCTCGCACGTGGACCGCGACTGGGTGGTGGTGGGCGCCACGCCCGAGGCCATGGTGAAGCAAGGCTTTTTGCCGGTGGGGCGCGATTTCCCGGTGTTCCTGCACCCCCTCACGCGCGAGGAATACGCGCTGGCCCGCACCGAGCGCAAGACCTCTCCCGGCTACCGCGGTTTCGTCGTGCATGCCGAGCCGGGTGTGACGCTGGAGGACGACCTTGCCCGGCGCGACCTCACCATCAATGCGATGGCCGTGGCGGCCGATGAGGCGAGCGATCCCGCCCGCGCGCAACTCATCGACCCGCACAAGGGCCGGCAGGATCTGCAGGACCGCGTGCTGCGCCACGTGACCGATTCCTTCACCGAAGACCCGGTGCGCATCCTGCGGCTGGCGCGCTTTGCTGCTCGCTTCCCCGACTTTTCCGTGGCCCCCGAAACGCAGGCGTTGATGCAGCACATGGTGGAGCACGGCGAAGTCGACCATCTGGTGGCCGAGCGCGTGTGGCAGGAGCTCGCGCGCGGGCTGATGGAGCAACGACCCAGCCGCATGTTCGACGTGTTGCGCGACTGCGGCGCGTTGAAGCGCCTGCTGCCCGAAGTGGATCGGCTCTGGGGCGTGCCACAGCGTGCCGAATACCACCCCGAGATCGACACCGGCGTGCACCTCATGATGGTGCTCGACATGAGCGCGCGCCTGAATGCACCGCTCACCGTGCGCTTCGCCTGCCTGGGCCACGACCTGGGCAAAGGCACGACGCCAGCCGACGTGCTGCCGCGCCACATTGGCCACGAGGAGCGCAGCGCGAAGCTGCTCAAGGGCGTGTGCGAGCGGCTGCGTGTGCCGGTGGACTGCCGCGAACTGGCCGATGTGGTGGCGCGCGAGCACGGCAACATCCACCGCAGCGAATCGCTGGGTGCCGCAGCACGGGTGCGCCTGCTGGAGCGTTGCGACGCGCTGCGCAAGCCGGTCCGTTTTCACGAAGTGTTGCTGGCCTGCGAATGCGATGCGCGCGGGCGGCTGGGCATGAGCGACATGGCCTACCCGCAGCGCGAGCAACTCGCACAGGCGCTCGTATGGGCACAGGCGGTAGACACAGCCCACATCGCGGCCCAGGCCCAGGCCGACGGCCTGAGTGGGCCGAAGGTGGGCGAGCAGATCCACAAGGCCCGAGTGGCTGCAGTCTCGCAAGGCCTCGGCGGCGCAGGCCCCGCCGTTGCTGCCGATTGAGCACCACCCGCATCCGTCAAGCGGGTTGAAAAACTTCGCACCTTGAAGGTGGGTCTTGGCCCAGCGGGTACCACGCCAGCGCTCATCGTGTTACGGTGGACTGCTCATGAGTACCTTACCCAAGCTGCTGACGCAAGGGTCAGCACTCTTCCTGGACTTTGATGGAACGCTGGCTGATCTGGCTCACCGACCCGATGCGGTGGATGTGCCCGGCGATCTCGCGCGCCTGCTGGATCGGCTGCACGGGCAACTGAATGGTGCGCTGGCGGTGGTCACTGGCCGCGCCCGCGAAGACATCGAGCCCATGCTCTCGCCCTGGCGGTGGCCGGCTGCATTCGAGCATGGCGCCCTGCGCATCTCGGCGCACGGTGACGTGGCCGCACACCGCCCACAGGGACTGGACCGTGCCGTGGCCGCTGCGCAGCACCTGGCGGGGCGCCACACAGGGCTGCTGCTGGAGATCAAACAGACTTCAATGGCCCTCCACTTCCGGCTCGCCCCCTCACTCGAGGCCCTGTGCGTACAGACCCTCTCGCGGGCCATCGAAAACGAAAGCGGTCTGCAACTGCTGCGGGGCAAGGCGGTGATCGAGGTGAAATCGGTCGGCGTGAACAAGGGCCTCGCGATTCAAGCCTTCATGAACGAGGCGCCGTTTGCCGGTCGCTTGCCCGTTTTCGCCGGCGATGACGTGACCGATGAAGCCGGCTTCGCCGTCGTGCAGCGCCTCGGTGGCGCCGGCATCAAGGTCGGAGCGGGCACGAGCATTGCCCTTCACCGTTGCGACAACCCAGAAGCCCTGCGCGCCTGGTTGACCGAAGCCACCCAAACCCCCTTGATCCACGCATGACGACTTCCCCGAACGGCTTCGCGCCTCCCGCCGCCCCATCACTCTCGCTCGGCATGGTGGGCAACTGCGCATTCAGCGCATTGATCGATCCACACGGCCGTGTGGTCTGGAGTTGCCTGCCACGCTTTGACGGCGATCCGGTGTTTCATGCATTGCTCGGCGGCACCGACGCCGAGGCGGGATCGTGGGCCATCGAGCTCGAAGACATGGTGGAAGCCACCCAGCGCTACGAACCCAACACCGCCGTGCTGGTGACCGAGTTGTGGGATAGCCAGGGCCATGGTATTTCCATCACCGACTTCGCGCCACGTTTCCTCTCACGCGGCCGTTACTTCCGGCCCACCCAACTGGTGCGCCGCGTGCGCCCGCTCAAGGGCGCGCCGCGCATCCGCGTGACGCTCACCCCGCGCTTCGACTGGGGCGCGCAAGCCCCGGGCATCACCTCGGGGAGCCACCACGTCCGATTTGTGGGCGACCAACAGACACTGCGGCTGCACACCGACGCCTCCATCAGCCACGTGCTGGCGCGCGAGCCCTTCCTGCTCACCCGCGAACTCAATTTCATACTTGGTCCGGACGAAACCCTGGAAGGCGGCATCGGCGACACCGCGCGCCATTTCGAGCAGGAGACACTGGCCTACTGGCGGGGCTGGAGCCAGCGCCTGGCCGTGCCGCTGGAGTGGCAGGACGCGGTGATTCGCGCGGCCATCACGCTCAAGCTCTCGATGTTCGAGGACACCGGCGCCATCGTGGCGGCCATGACCACCAGCATCCCGGAAGCGCCGGGCAGTGAGCGCAACTGGGACTACCGCTACTGCTGGCTGCGCGACGCGTTCTTCGTGGTGCGCGCGCTCAACAGCCTGTCCGAGGTCGGCACGCTGGAGGACTACCTGCGCTGGCTGTCCAACGTGGTGGTCGGTGCCAAAGACGGTGACGCCAGTGGCCACATCCAGCCGTTGCACGGCATCGGGCTGGAGCGTGAGTTGCCCGAGCGCATCTGCGAGACGCTGCCCGGCTACCGTGGCATGGGCCCGGTGCGCGTGGGCAACCAGGCACAAGAGCACTTCCAGCACGACGTGTACGGCAACATCGTGCTGGCCGCCGCCCAGGCCTTTCACGACCGCCGGCTGCTGCACCCGGCGGGGCTGGCCGAGTTCGAACGGCTGGAGGCGGTGGGCGAGCAGGCGGTGCGCATCTTTGACAAACCCGATGCCGGCATGTGGGAGCTGCGCACCCGCGCCCGCGTGCACACCAGTTCGGCGCTGATGTGCTGGGCCGCCTGTGACCGCCTGGCCAAGATCGCGCGCACGCTCGATCTGCCGGGCCGCGCGACGCACTGGGGAGATCGCGCCGCCACCATGCGCGATCGCATCCTGCGGGAATCGTGGAGCGAAGAGCGGCAG
This sequence comes from Pseudomonadota bacterium, assembly GCA_040385485.1. Taxonomy (GTDB): domain Bacteria; phylum Pseudomonadota; class Gammaproteobacteria; order Burkholderiales; family Burkholderiaceae_C; genus Hydrogenophaga. The sequence goes on from JAZKHJ010000087.1 coordinate 13,196, forward strand.
GCGTTTGCCGAGAGCTTCGGCGGCCGCGACCTCGATGCCAGCGTACTGCTCATGGTCGAGGTGGGCTTCATCGCCCCGATGGACCCGCGTTTCGTGGCCACCCTCAAGGCGCTCGAGGAACACCTGTGCGATGGCCCCTACATGCGTCGCTACGAGGCGGCCGACGACTTCGGCAAGCCCGAGACCGCGTTCAACATCTGCACCTTCTGGCGCATCGACGCGCTGGCCCGCACCGGCCGCAAAGACGAGGCTCGCGCCATCTTCGAGACCATGCTGGCCACGCGCAACCCGCTGGGCATGCTGTCCGAGGACACCCACGCCACCACCGGCGAAATGTGGGGCAACTACCCGCAGACGTATTCGATGGTGGGCATCATCAATGCAGCCGTGCGCCTGTCGGCCGCGTGGGACACGGTGATCTGAGGGGCATAGACATGGGCAGACTCGTCATCGTCTCCAACCGCGTGGCCGATCCGCGCAAGGCCGCCTCCGGCGGGCTCGCCGTGGCCGTGGGCCAGGCGCTGGAAGCCTCGGGCGGGCTGTGGTTCGGCTGGAGCGGCAAGATCGATGAAGACGGCACGCCGGGCGAAGGCGACCTGCACCTGCAAACCGCGGGCAACGTGCAGCTGGCCACGGTGGACCTGAGCCGCGAAGACCACGACAGCTACTACCTGGGCTACAGCAATGGCGTGCTGTGGCCGGTGTTTCACTACCGTCTGGACCTCGCCGACTTCGATGCCGGCTACATCGGTGGCTACCGGCGCGTGAACCAGATGATGGCGCACAAGCTGGCCAGCCTGCTGCGCCCCGACGACGTGATCTGGGTGCACGACTACCACCTGATCCCGCTGGCCGCCGAACTGCGGGCCATGGGCTGCCAGCAGCGCATGGGTTTCTTTCTGCACATCCCGATGCCGCCGCCCTTGATCCTGGCCGCCGTTCCCGAGCACGACTGGCTCATCCGCTCGTTGTTCGCCTACGACCTGGTGGGTTTGCAGTGCGAAGCCGATGTGTCGCACTTCTCGCGCTACGTGGGCACCGAGACGCAGGCCGATGTGCTCGGAGAGCACGAATTCCGCGCGTTTGGCAAGACGCTGCAGGTGCAGGCATTCCCGATCGGCATCGACGTGGACGAGTTCATCGAACTCGGGGAGGCGCGCGAAGCGCAGGAGATGTACACCCAGATGCGTGAGGAGTATTCGCGCCGGCGCCTGCTGCTCGGTGTGGAGCGCATGGACTACTCCAAGGGTTTGCCGCAACGCCTCAAGGCATTTCGCCAGCTCTTGCAGGCCTACCCGGAGAACCTGGGCAGCGCCACCTTGATCCAGATCGCCGCGCCCAGCCGCGAATCCGTCGACGCCTACGCCGCGCTGAGACAGGAGCTGGAGAGCCTGTGCGGCGCCATCAACGGCAACTTCGGCGAACTCGACTGGATGCCGGTGCGCTACATACACCGCAACGTGGCGCGCAAGCGTTTGCCGGGCCTCTACCGCGCGGCCAGCGTGGCGCTGGTCACGCCGCTGCGCGACGGCATGAACCTGGTGGCCAAGGAGTTCATCGCCGCCCAGGATCCGGGCGATCCGGGTGTGCTGGTGCTCTCGCGCTTTGCGGGTGCGGCCGAGCAGATGCGGGACGCTTTGCTGGTGAATCCGTACGACACCACCCGCACCGCCGAGACGATCCAGCGTGCCTTGCAGATGCCGCTGGACGAACGCCAACGTCGCCACCAGGCGCTGCTGGCCGGCATCCGGGCGCACGACGTGCACTGGTGGCGCAAGCGCTTCCTCGACGCGCTGGCTGCCGTTCCCGCTCCGTAATTTCCGCGCCCATCGCGCAGGCCGACGGGCCGGCGTGAGCTTTGCCATTTCCACATCCACTGGAGGACCCTCATGAACGACAACCTGTTTGAAACCGCGACCCGCTGGTGGATCAGCCTGGGCGGCGCGGCCACAACCTTGCTGCGCGTGAGCATCATCATCGTGGCGGCATGGCTGCTGATCGCCGTCCTGCAACGCACCATCCGCACCTTGCGCGAACGCATTGCCAGCCGCATGGACGACCGCGAGTCGACCAAACGTGCGGAAACCCTGGGCCGGGTGTTCCGCTACCTCGCCACGGTGGTGGTGAGCCTCATCGCCGGCATGCTGGTGCTGGCGGAGGTGGGGGTGTCGGTGGCGCCCATTCTGGGCGCGGCCGGGGTGGTGGGTCTGGCGGTCGGCTTTGGCGCACAAAGCCTGGTGAAGGACTTCTTCACCGGTTTCTTCATCCTGCTGGAAAACCAGATCCGCCAGGGCGATGTGGTGAAGATTGGCGACCACGCGGGCTCGGTCGAGGTGGTGACACTGCGCTACGTGCAGCTGCGCGACTACGACGGCAACGTGCACTACGTGCCCAACGGCCACATCAGCACCGTGATCAACATGACGCGCGGCTTCAGCAACGCGGTGATGGACATCGGCGTGGCCTACCGCGAGAACGTGGACGAGGTGATGGCGGTGATGCGCAGCGTCGCTTCGGAACTGCAGGGAGATCCAGACTTCCAGTTGAAGATCATGGCCGAGCTGGAAATCGCCGGCGTGGAGAGCCTGGCCGACTCGGCCGTCATCATCCGCTGCCGCTTCCGCACCCTGCCGCTGGAGCAATGGAGCGTCAAGCGCGAATACTTGCGCCGGCTCAAAGCTGCGTTCGACGCACAAGGCATCGAGATCCCCTACCCCCACATGACGGTGTACGCCGGTCAGGACCGCCAGGGCAAGGCGCCGGCCTTTCCCTTGCAACAGCTGGCCGAGGCCTGACCGCGGGGCACGTGGCGGTGATTGCCCCGCCTGCTGGCAGGGCCGGGTGGGCTGTGACACGATGCTGCGATCAGGAGCCCACCATGACCGCTCGCAACCCCCTCAACCGCCCCTTGGCCGATGGCATTCAGCGGGTGGGTTTCCGCAAGTGGTACGAGCGCGAGCTGCTGTCCAGCCACGCGCACATGGCACTGGCCCTGGTCTCCGCGGTGGCCATGATGGCCAGCTTCGAAGCCTTTCGCGGCGCCAGCACCAGCGAAAAACTCATGAACACCGCCTTCGTGGTGGTGACCGCGGCCATTGCGCTGTGGTCCATGCGCCGCTACCTCTACCTGCTCATGCACGCCGAAGAGATGGCCAACCAGGCCAACTGCGCCCAGTGCCAGGCCTACGGTTTGCTCAAGCTGCAGGAGGTGGAAGACCGCAGACTTTCGGCCCAACGCCTCGTCCCGGTGTGCTGCAAGCGCTGCGGCTTTCGGTGGAATCTCCAAGACGATTGAAGTCACGCGCCCCCACGCTCTGCCGCTGCGCGGGTCGCTGCCCCCCGAGGGGGCTGACCCCGCCTTGGGGCGGCCCGGCCGCGGGTCCGCTCTGAACCCTCAGGTGCCCCCGCCAGCCAGCGCCGGATAATCAGGGCATGGCACACCTCCTGATCGTGGAAGACGACGAACTCCTGCGCGACGGGCTCAGTGCCCAGCTCATGCAGGCCGGTCACCGCATCACCACGGCCGAAGACGGTCAGGTTGCGCTGGATCGGCTGGCGGCAGAAGCGTTCGACGGTGTGGTGCTGGACCTGGGCTTGCCTCGCGTGGATGGGCTGACTGTGCTGCGCACGCTGCGACAGCGCCTGCCGGCCCTGCCCGTGCTCGTGCTCACCGCGCGCGACGGCGTCGACGACCGTGTGGCGGGCCTCAACGCCGGCGCCGACGACTACCTCACCAAACCCTTCAGCCTCGACGAGTTGCAGGCCCGACTGCAGGCCTTGCTGCGCCGCGCCAACCTGCCCTCGGCGAGCGCGAGCGATCCCGGCGACGGCAACCATCCGCTGCGCCTCGATGCTCAACTGCAACGCGCCTGGCTCGGCCAGGAAGCCATCGACCTCACCCCCCGCGAGTGGACCCTGCTGGACCTGCTGGTGCGCCACACCGGTCGCGTGGTCAGCCGGGACGATGTGCTGAGTGCCTGGCAGACGGTGCCCGGGGACACGGGCGCGCTGTCCTCCAACGCGCTGGAGGTGTACGTGCACCGGCTGCGCCGCAAGCTCACCGGCTCACCGCTGAACATCCGCAACATCCGCGGCCTGGGCTACCTGCTAGAAAAGACCACCGAACAAAGGGCGCCTTGAGCAAGCCCTCGCTCCTGTCGCTGCGTCGTCAGCTGCTGCTGTGGTTGCTGCTGCCGCAGCTGGTGTTGTGGGCCGGTGGCGGCCTGCTCACGTACCGCACCGCGCTGAGCTACGCCGAAAAGGCGATCGACCAGTCGCTCATGCAGTCGGTGCGCGCACTGGCTCGGCAGGTCAAGCCCATCGGCTCGGGCCTCTTGATCGACTTCCCGCGCGCGGCGCAAGACGTGCTGGCGCAGGACCCCGGCGACCCACTGAGTTACCTGGTGACCTCACCCCCCGGCCAGTTCCTGCTGGGCAACCCGCGCCTGCCCGCTCCCCCCGATGCGCCGGCGCGCTTTGGTGAACCCGTGCTCTACCGCGCCACGCTGGACAGACAGCCGATGCGCATCGTGGCCATGGACGTGAGCTACGGCGAAGCCAGCGCGCCCCAGACCCTGCGCGTGCAGGTGGGCAAAGGCACGGCCGCGCAGCAGCAGATCGCGCGCGAACTGGTGGCCGATCTGCTGGTGCCTCTGCTGGTCATCGGCGTGCTGTTGAGCCTGCTGGTGTACGGCGGCATCCGCCGTGGCCTCGCGCCGCTCAAACGCCTCACCGGCCAGCTGGAGAACCGCTCGGTCAACGCGCTGTCACCCATCGGCATGACACAGGCACCCAGCGAAGTGCACGCCCTGGTGCAGGCCATCAACGGCTTGCTGGGCGAAGTGGAACGCAGCGTGGTGCAGGAGAAGCGCTTCATCAACGACGCGGCCCACCAGTTGCGCACGCCACTGGCCGGGCTCATCAGCCAGGTGGAGCTGGCGCAGCGGGAAACACACGACCCGGTGCTGGGCGCGCGCCTGACCAAGGTGCTCACCGGCGCCGAACGCAGCGCCCACCTGGTGCACCAGTTGCTCACACTGGCCCGCAACGAAACCCACGCGCGGCGCGAGCCGCTGGACCTGGCCGAACTGGCGCGGGATGTGGCCCGCGAATGGACCCCGCGCGCCATGGCCGCCGGCGTCGACCTGGGCTATGAAGGTGTCGAGCACCTGCCCCTGGACGGTGACGCACTGCAGCTGCGCGAGGCCCTGGCCAACCTCATCGACAACGCGCTGCGCTACACACCGCGCGGCAGCAGCGTCACCCTGCGAGTCACTGCGCGCGGCTCAGGCGCGGAGCTCGCGGTCGAAGACAACGGCCCCGGGCTCACCGACGAGGAGATGGCCCATGTGTTCCAGCGCTTCTGGCGCGCCAGCGAACTGCCCGGCGGCTGCGGGCTGGGCTTGGCCATCGTGCGCGAGATCGCGCGGCGGCATGGCGGTGACGCGGTGGTGGAGCGAGCGACACCGCACGGACTGCGCGTGGTGCTTCACCTCGGTTGACCGCGGCCGCTCAGCCGAACACCGAATCGCTCTCGGCGTGTGCGCTGCCGACGAAGACGCGCAGCACCGTGCCCTCGCCGTCCTGCTCCCACAGCCGGCCCTGCACGGTGAACTGCCGCCCGCCCAGTCGGAACACGTCGCCGGTGGCCGGCGCCACGCCGTGACCGCGCCAGAAATCGGGCACCGCGAGTGAGGCGCGGCGCATCCAGGTCTGGTCTTCGGGGTTGAACACGAGGGCAATGCGCAGGGTGGACTGGCTCATGGTGGCTCCTGAGATGGGAAGGGTGCAGATGCCAAGCTTAGCGCTGGCAATGCGCTCAGGGCATCCGCTGCCCGGAGCTCGGCTCGAACCAGTTCACGTGCAGCGCCTGCACCTCCAGCCCCACGCGGTCCGCGGGTGCCACGCGCACCTGCGGCGCGGTGCGCACCGTCACGTCGCCGGCCTCGGTCCTGATCACCACGAAGGTGTCGGCACCGGTGGGCTCGACCACGCTCACCTCGCCGCGCCAGGGCGCGCTGTCGTTCAGGGTGATGTGCTCGGGCCGCAGGCCCATCAGCGCAGCGGCACTGCCCTCGCCCGGGCAGGCCAGTGGCAGGTCGGCACCAGCGATGCTGAAGCCGCGTCCGGCCTCGGCCGTGCTGCGCCCGGGCACCAGGTTCATGGTGGGTGAACCGATGAAGGTGGCCACGTAGGTGTTGGCCGGGCGGTTGTAGATCTCGTCGGGCGTGCCGAGCTGCTGCAGGATGCCGTCTTTCATCACGGCGATGCGGCTGCCCAGCGTCATGGCTTCGATCTGGTCGTGCGTCACGTACACGCTGGTGATGCCGCTGGCCTGGTGCAGGCGTTTGATCTCGGCGCGCATCTCCACGCGCAGCTTGGCGTCCAGGTTGGAGAGCGGTTCGTCGAACAAAAACAGCTGCGGCTGGCGCGCCAGGGCCCGGCCCATGGCCACGCGCTGGCGCTGGCCGCCGGAGAGCTGGCTGGGCCGGCGGTCCAGCAGGTGTTCGATCTGCAGCATGGCGGCCACCTCGGCGATGCGCCGCTGGCGCTCGGGCTTGGGCACCTTGCGCATCTCCAGCGCGAAGCCGATGTTGTCGGCCACGCTCATGGTGGGGTAGAGCGCGTAGCTCTGGAACACCATGGCGATGTCGCGCTGCGCGGGCGCCACGCCCACCACGTTGCGCGAGCCGATGTGGATGGAGCCTTCGGTGGGTTCTTCGAGGCCCGCGATGATGCTCAGCAAGGTGGACTTGCCGCAGCCCGAAGGCCCCACCAGGATGAGGAATTCGCCGGGGGCCACGGCGATGTCGATCTTCTTCAAGACCTCGACCTGCCGCTCGCCCTTGCCGAAACATTTGCGCACGCCCCGGATGTCGAGCGCGGATGCCGTGGATGCGGCCATGGGATTCAACCTTTCACAGCGCCGGCCGTGAGGCCGCGCACAAAATAACGGCCCGCAAGCACGTAGACCGCCACCGTGGGCAAGGCGGCAATCAGGGCGCCGGCCATGTCCACGTTGTAGGCCTTCACGCTGCTGGTGGTGTTGGCCAGGTTGTTCAGGCCCACCGTGACGGGTTTGGAATCGGCGCCGCTGAAGGCCACGCCGAAGAGGAAGTCATTCCAGATCTGGGTGAACTGCCAGATGAGGGTGACCATGACGATCGGCGTGGACATGGGCACGATGATGCGCAGGAATATCTGCCAGAAGCCCGCGCCGTCGAGCTTGGCGGCCTGCAGCAGCTCGCCCGGCACGGCCGCGTAGTAGTTGCGGAAAAAGAGCGTGGTGCTGGGCAGACCGGCGAGGCAGTGCACCAGGATCAACCCACCAATGGAGCTGGAAAGACCCATCCAGCCCAGCACCTGGCTCATGGGCAGCAACACCACCTGAAACGGCATGAACACACCGAACAGCAGCAAACCGAAGAAGGTCTCGCTGCCGCGAAATTTCCACAGGCTCAGCACATAGCCGTTGAGCGCGCCCCAGGTGGTGGAAATCAGCACCGCGGGGATGGCCATGAACACCGAGTTCCAGAAGAAGGGCTGCAGGCCGTTGCAGTCCACCCCCGTGCAGGCACTGGACCACGCCTGGCCCCAGGCCGAGAAGTTGAGGCTGCCCGGCAGGCTGAGCAGGTTCCCGTTGCGGATCTCGTCGGCGTCCTTGAACGAGGTGACCAGCATCACGTAGAGCGGCGCGAGGAAGAACGCGGCGCCGACCAGCAAGGTGGTCATGAGCACGAAGCGGCCCGGCACGTTGCGCTTACCGGTCATGGGGCTTGCTCCGCAGTTCGCTGTAGAGGTAAGGCACGACGATGGCGGCCACCGTGGCCAGCATGATGGTGGCGCTGGCCGCACCCAGGCCGATCTGGCCGCGGCTGAAGCTCATGGCAAACATGAAGGTGGCGGGCACGTCGGTGGCGTAACCCGGGCCACCGGAGGTGAGGGCCATCACCAGGTCGAAGCTCTTGATGGCCAGGTGGGCCAGCACCATGAGCGTGGAGAAAAACACCGGGCTGAGCGCGGGCAACACGATGCGCAAATAGATGCGCGGCAGCGAGGCGCCGTCGATCTGTGCGGCCTTGATGATGCTGTCGTCGATGCCGCGCAGGCCGGCCAGAAACAGCGCCATGGCAAAACCGGCCGACTGCCACACGCCGGCGATCACCACGCAATAGATGGCCATGTCGGACTGCACCAGCCAGTCGAAGGTGAAGCTGGTCCAGCCCATGTCCTGCACCATCTTCTGCAGACCCTCGCTGGGATTGAGGATCCATTTCCAGGCCGTGCCGGTCACCACGAAGGACAACGCCATCGGGTACAGATAAACGGTGCGGATGAAGCCTTCACCGCGCACTTTCTGGTCGAGCAGGATCGCCAGAAAAATGCCCAGCGCCATGGAGAGGCCCACGTAGAGCACGCCGAAGATGGCGAGGTTCTTCAGCGCCACCCACCAGCGGTCCATCTCCCACAGCCGACCGTACTGCGCCAGCCCCACCAGTTCGTAGTTGGGCAGCATGCGCGAGGCCGTCACCGAGAGCAGGCCGTTCCAGGCCATGAAGCCGTAGATGAAGGCCAGCCCCAGCACGAAGGCCGGTGCGAGCACGAGCCGCGGCAGGATGTGGTCGAGGTTGTTCTTCATGGGGTGTCAGGTGCAAACCCCCAGGGCCTGCACCTGTTTCACGAGCCCGACTTACTTGGCGGCCGCGGCCTGTGCAATGCGCTTCTGCGCGTCGGCCACGCTGAGCTTGTCGTCGTTCCAGAACTGGGTCACCACGTCCTGGATCGCGCCCTGCTTGGCCGGCTCCACCGCCATGCCGTGGGCAATCGACGGCACCAGGCCGCCCGACTTGGCGGTGTCCACGAAGTCCTTGGCCGAGAGCTGGGCGCAATCGTCGAACTTGCTCATGTCGTGGCCCAGGCGCACCGGGATCGAACCCTTGTTCTGGTTGAACACTTCCTGGAACGCGGGGCTCAGGATCGCCGAGGCCAGATCGGCCTGGGCCTTCTGCGCGGCCTCGTCCTTGAGCTTGAACATGATGAAGGAGTCGACGTTGAAGGTGTAGGCGTTGGCCGTGCCGGGCGCGGCGGCGCAGAGGAAACCTTCACCGGGTTTCTGGCCAGCGGCGGTGAACTCGCCCTTGGCCCAGTCGCCCATGAACTGGAAGCCGGCCTTGCCCTGGATCACGGTGGCGGTGGTCATGTTCCAGTCCCGCCCGGTGGAGGCGGCGTCGGTGTAGCCCTTGAGTTTGCGGAAGGTGGTGAGCGCCTTCGTCATGGTGGGGCTGGTCAGCGCCGCGGGGTCGAGCTTCACGAACGCGTCGGTGTAGAACTGCGGGCCACCAACGCCGAGCACGACCGACTCGAACACCGTGAAGTCCTGCCAGTTCTGGCCACCGTGGGCCAGCGCCACGTTGCCCGATTTCTTGATCTTGTCGGCCGCGACAAAAAACTCGTCCCAGGTCTTGGGCATGCCTTCCACACCTGCCTTCTTCAGCACCTCGGGGTTGGCCCACATCCAGTTGACGCGGTGCACGTTGACCGGCGCGGCCACGTAGCTGCCCTTGGCCTTCATCACGTCGGCCACCACTTTGGGCAGCAGCTCGTCCCATTTCTCCGCCTGGGCCACGCTGTCGATGCTGGTCAGCATGCCTTCGTTGGCCCATTCCTGAATGGCAGGGCCCTTGACCTGGGCGGCGGTGGGCGGGTTGCCCGAAACGGCGCGGCTCTTGAGCACGGTCATGGCGTTTTCACCGCCGCCGCCGGCCACGGCGAAGTCTTTCCACAGGTGCCCCTTGGCTTCCAGCATGGCCTTGAGCTCGGCGGCCGACTTGGCTTCGCCGCCCGAGGTCCAGTAGTGCAGCACCTCCACCGTCTGCTGGGGCGCAGCGGCGGGAGCGGCGGCCGGCGCCGGGGCGGCGGCCACGGGCGCGGCCTCCTCTTTTTTGCCGCAAGCGGTGGCAAGCATGGCGGCCACAAGGGCCGCACCGAGCGTGACTGGGAATTTCATGGTTGTCTCCGAAGGTGGGCCTGCGGCCTGGTGAATGGACCCGGCGGGCGTCCACCGAACAAACGTCGGTTGCGCCGGGTCGTTCATTTTTCATTAATTAATTAATGATCACATCCGGAGAAACCCGCAAACCGCGGGCGCGATGGGGATCAGCGCAAGCCGGAGAGCGCCCGCGCAGCGCCCAACAGGGCCGGGGATTGCGCCGACGTGATCACCCACACGGGCACGTCCTTGAGGTAGGTCTGGAAGCGACCTTTGGACTCGAAGCGGTCACGAAACGGCGAGGTGTCGAACCAGCTGCCCAGGCGCGGCACGATGCCGCCGCCCACATAGACCCCGCCGCGCGCGCCCAGTGTGAGCGCCAGATTGCCGGCCACCGAGCCCAGCATGGCGCACAGCATGTTCAGCGCCTCCAGCGTCTGTGGCTGGCGTGCGTGCAAGGCGGCGTCGGCCACGGAGGCAGCCGTGCTCATGCCGCTCAAGGCCACGCCGTCGGCATCGCACAGCAGCGTGAAGGTGTCGACCAGGCCCTGGCCGCTGCACAGCCGCTCCGCCGAGGCACGGCCATACATCCGCATGAGACCGTCCATCACCAGCCGCTCACGGGCGCTCACCGCGGGCAGCGTCACGTGGCCACCCTCGCCTTCCACGGGCACCCAGCCGCCGGCGCCGTCGGGCAGCAGCCCCGACACCCCCAGACCGGTGCCCGCGCCCAGCAATGCGCGGGCCTTGCCGGGTTCGCCCACCCCGCCGCCGACCTGGCGCAGCTCGCTGGTGGGCAGGTCGGGCAGGGCCAGGGCGAGCGCGGTGAAATCGTTGAGCAGGCGCAGGTGTGCCAGGTTGAACTCGGCCTTCACCGCCGCCTGCGAAAAAGCCCAGTGGTGGTTCGTCATGCGGACCTGGTCCCCGGTGATGGGGTTGGCGATGGCGATGGCGGCCAGGGCAGGCCGACCGCGGCCCAGGCCTTCGAGGTACGCGTGCATGGCCGCCTGCAGCGTGGGGAAATCGGCGCAGGCCAGCACGCGCACATCGGTCACCGGCGCGCCGGCACCGCTTTGCCAGGCAAAACGGGCGTTGGTGCCACCCACATCGGCCAGCAGGCGGCCGGTCTCGGAAACTTCAGGGGACATGGCGGTGTGCCTCCGGTGGTGCGCGTCGCGTCGGGCAGGCGGCGCAAAGCGGCGCATGATAGCCCGGCGCCAGCGGCGCAGCCACCTGGGTCAACCCGCGCGCTGTGAGCGCGCCCAGCGCACGATGTCCGCCGCACCCATGGCGCCTGGCTGGCGCGCCACTTCGCGCCCACCCACAAACAGCGCGAGGGTGGGAATGCTGCGGATCTGCAACCGCGCGCCGAGCTGCTGCGCCTCTTCGGTGTTCACCTTGGCCAGGCGCATGTAGGGTTCAAGCTCGCGCGCAGCGGCTTCGAACTGCGGCGCCATCGCACGGCACGGGCCGCACCAGGGTGCCCAGAAATCCACCAGCACCGGCACCTGGGAGCGGGCAATGTGTTTGTCGAATGCCGCCTCGTCCAGCGCCACCGGCTGGCCGGTGAACAGCGGCTTGTGGCACTTGCCGCAGTCGGGCGCCTGCGACAGGCTGGCGTGCGCCACGCGGTTGGTGGTGTGGCAATGGGGGCAGACGATGTGCAGGAGGTCGGTGCTCATGGTCAAGCAGTTGGTGGCCAGTGGGCGAAATGCAAGCGCCTCGATTTCAAACGCTCAGACCAGGTAGCTGATGAGGCTGGCCAGCATGCTCAGCACGATGGTGGTGGCGAAGGGCAGGTTCCAGTCGCGCCCGAAGGCCTTGAACCGCACGTCGCCCGGCAACCGGCCGAAACCCAGGCGTCGCAGCAGCGGTGTGAACCAGCTGATGAGCAGCAAGGCCAGGAAGATCACGATCATCCAGCGGATCATGGTCAGAGCCGGTGAGTGCGGTCGCCCACGGCAAAGCCCAACGGTACCCAGCCTTGCGCGCTGGCGGCGGGGGCCAGCGCCATCACCTTGAACAGCTCGCCCATCTCGTGTTCGTTGAGCAGCTTCTGCATCATCGCGTTCTGGCGCGTGTCGGCAGACTGGGCCAGCGTCAGCAAACCAGCGTTCAACAAAAAGCGCCCCTGGCTCGTGTAGCCGATCACCGCCATGCCGGCGTCCTGTGCGGCCAGGGCGATGCCGGTGAAATTCACGTGCGCGGTGATGTCCTTCTGGCCCACATCGGCCAGCGGGTTGCTGTCGCTGCGGTGCGCGCGGTGGCAGATCAGCGTGCCCATGTGGCGCTGCGGATGAAAGTACTCGGCCTCGGGAAAGCCATAGTCCAGCAAGAAAGCCGCGCCGCACTGCAGCCGGTCGGCCAGGGTGCGCACGAAGGCCTCGGCCTGGGGGTGGATTTCAGTGAGGTAGTCGTGCTCGCCAGGCACGTCCACCGGCGGCCGCAGCTCGGTGGGTCGGTCGGCCCAGGCCAGGGCACCTTCGTGCAAGGCCACGCCACGCTCGAACCACAAGCCGCCCACGCGCGCCAGCAACTGCACCGGCATGGCGTCAAGCACTTCGTTGCCCAGCACCACGCCCTCCATGCGCTCGGGCAACGCGTCCACCCAGCGCACCACGTCCGCGTGGGCAGCCAGGGTGGTGCGCTGGCGCTCGCGCAGGCTGCCGGAGAGATCGACGATGGTGTAGCAGCGCAGCGGCCGGCCCTGGTCGGCCAGGGCTTCGATGACCTGCAAGGCCAGCGCCCCGGTGCCGGCGCCGAACTCCCACACCTCGTCAGTGCCGGTGGCGTCCAGGGCCTGGGCCACCTGGCGGGCCAGGGTGTGGCCAAAGAGCGGGGTGAGTTCGGGCGCGGTCACGAAGTCGCTGCCGCCTTGCGGTGTGTGACCGAACTTGGGCGCGGTGTTGGCGTAATAACCCAGGCCGGGCTCGTACAAGGCCATGGCCATGAAGCGGTCGAACGGCAGCCAGCCCCCGGCTTGTGCGATGGCCCCGACCACCCGCTGCAGGAGGTCGCTCGTTAAACTCGTCGGTTCTGTTGCCATGGGGGTCTGCACCCCCGGATTGTCGCCCAATGCCCTCCTCGTCCGCCCCTGCCGCGCCCGAAGCGCGCACCGTGCTCGTCACCGGCGCGGGCAAGCGCCTGGGCCGCGACATCGCGCTCACCCTGGCGCGTGCCGGCTGGAACGTGGCCGTGCACCACCGCCACTCGGCCACCCATGCGCAGCACACCGCCACCGACTGCGACGCCCTCACCGGTCGCCCCGGCAGCGCCGCCACCTTCTTCGCCGATCTGGCCGATGAGATGAGCGTGCGCGCCCTGCTGCCGGCCGTGGTGGCGCGCTTCGGGCAGATCGACGCGGTGGTCAACAGCGCCTCCACCTTCGAGAACGACAACGCCGCAAGCTTCGGTTTTGCCGCCATGGAAACCCACTTGCGAGCCAACACCGGCGCGGCCGTGCTGCTGGCGCAGGCGCTGCACGCCCACCTGAGCGCACGAGATGCGCGAGGCGCCGTGGTCAACCTGCTCGACCAGAAGCTCTGGAACATGAACCCGGACTTCTTCAGCTACACACTCTCCAAGGCCGCGCTGGAAGCCGCCAACACCATGCTGGCGCTGGCGCTGGCGCCGCGAGTTCGGGTGGTGGGGGTCGCGCCCGGTCTCACGCTCACCAGCCACCTGCTGAGCGACGAGCAGTTCGCCGCCCTGCACCAGCAGTCCCCGCTGGGCCGCTCCTCAACCCCCGAAGACGTGGCCGCCACCGTGGCCTTTGCGCTGAGCAATTCGTCCATCACCGGCACCACGCTGCTGGTGGACGGCGGCCAGCACCTCATGCGCTTCGAGCGCGATTTTTCGCTCATGTAACCCGGACCGATGCCCATGAACGCCACCTACGCCGGCACCCAGATCCTCACGCTCAGCGGTTTGCGCTTCGACGCCAGCCTGGGCATCCTCGACAGCGAAAAATCGGCGCCGCAGCCGATCCAGGTGGACGCCGAACTCAACCAGGGCACGCAGCCCCTGCTGCCGCACGACGACGACATCGGCCACGTGCTCGACTACCGCAAGGTGCGCCAGATCATCATCGACGAGTGCACCGCCGAACACGTGAACCTGCTGGAGAGCCTGATCGGCAAGCTCACGCGCCGCCTGATGCAGATGCCCGGCGTGATCGGCGTGCGCGTGAAGATCGCCAAGCTGGAGATTTTTGAAGATTGCGAAGTGGCGATCCGCATGGAAAGCGGGCAGTGGTAGGAACCGGAATCACCCCCGCGCCGCGGCTTCGCCGCGTCACCCCCTCAAGGGGGCGATACCTACGGCCCGGCAAAGCCGGTTCCGTGGTATCCCGGTTTGAGACACGCACGCCGGCCCGGTTGCTTGCGGCTCCACGTGGTTGCCAGACTTGAATCAAGCGAAGTTTGATAAGTTATCTACTTTATATAACTTTCCAAATTTCAGTAGAATCGCCCCATGAATCCCGTCCGCAACCCTTTCGCGCCCGGCGCAGGCACGCCACCGCCCGAGCTGGCCGGCCGCGACGCGCTGCGCGAATCCCTGCGCATCGCGCTGGAGCGCGCGCGCATCGGCCGCCCCGCCAAGAGCGCCATGCTCGTGGGGCTGCGCGGGGTCGGCAAAACGGTGCTGCTGGACCGCGTTCGCGACGATGCCGAAGCCGCGGGTATCCACACGGTGCGGCTGGAAGCGCCGGAGGGTCGTTCCTTGCCAGCGTTGCTGGCGCCCCAGTTGCGGCAGGCCCTGCTGCGCCTGAGCCAGACCGAAGCCGCCAAAGCGTTTGCGATCCGCGGCCTGCGCGCGCTGGCCGGCTTCGCGAGCCGGCTGAAGGTGACCTACAACGACATCGAAGTCGGCATTGACTTCGAGCCCGAACCCGGTCTGGCCGACAACGGCGATCTTGAACACGACCTGCAGGCCCTGATGGAACAGGTCGGCCTGGCGGCCAAGGCGGCGGGCACGGCCCTGGCCATCTTCATTGACGAACTGCAGTACGTGGAGGAGACGCAGCTCGCCGCGCTGATCACCTCTCTGCACCGCACGGCGCAACGGCAACTGCCGGTGGTGCTGGTGGGCGCCGGGCTGCCGCAGTTGCGCGGCCAGCTGGGCAATGCCAAGTCCTACGCCGAGCGCCTGTTCGACTTTCCCGAGATCGGCGCGCTGCCCACCGAGGCCGCCACGCAGGCGATCGAAAAACCACTGCGCGACGAAGGCGTGGCGATCACCTCGCCCGCGCTGCACGAAATCCTGCGCCTGAGCCAGGGCTATGCCTACTTCCTGCAGACCTGGGGCAGCCACACCTGGCTGGCCGCGGACGCCAGCCCGATCGGCATCGACGTGGTGCGCAAGGCCAGCGTCACGGCGATTGCCGCGCTCGACGAAGGCTTTTTCCGCGTGCGCTTCGACCGCTGCACGGCCAAGGAAAAAAAGTACCTGCGTGCCATGGCCGAACTGGGCGAAGGCCCGCACCGCTCGGGCGACATCGCGGCCTGCCTCGATGAAAAGGTGTCGTCGCTTGCACCCACGCGCAGTTCCTTGATCACCAAGGGCATGGTCTGGAGCCAGACCCACGGCGACACGGCATTCACCGTGCCGATGTTCGCCGCCTTCATGCAACGCATCATGCCCGGGAACACCTGGCGCTAGGCCCTGGAGAGCCACCCATGAACACCGAACACGAAAACCACAAACTCGAAAAGCGCCTGTGCCGCGAGGTCGGCCGCGCGATCGTCGACTTCAACATGATCGAGGAAGGCGACCGCGTGATGGTCTGCCTCTCGGGTGGCAAGGACAGCTACGCCATGCTCGACATCCTTCAGAAACTGCAGGCGCGCGCGCCCATCAGTTTCGAGATGATCGTGGTCAACCTCGACCAGAAGCAGCCCGGCTTTCCGGCCGACATCCTGCCCGCCTACCTCACCAAGCTGGGCGTGAAGTTCCACATCGAGAACCAGGACACCTACTCCATCGTCAAGCGCGTGATCCCCGAGGGCAAGACCATGTGCAGCCTGTGCTCGCGCCTGCGCCGCGGCATCCTTTACCGCGTGGCCAGCGAGCTGGGCGCGACCAAGATCGCGCTGGGCCACCACCGGGACGACATCCTGCAGACGCTGCTGCTCAACATGTTCTTCGGCGCCAAGCTCAAGGGCATGCCACCCAAGCTGGTGAGCGACGACGGGCAGCACGTGGTGATCCGGCCCATGGCCTACGTGGCCGAGAAGGACCTCACCCGCTGGGCCGAGGTGCGGCAGTTCCCCATCATTCCGTGCACCTTGTGCGGCAGCCAGGAAAACCTGCAACGCAAACAGGTGGGGCTGATGCTCAAGGACTGGGAGAAGCGTTTCCCCGGCCGCGTGGAGAACATGTTCACGGCGTTGCAGAACATCGTGCCCAGCCACCTGATGGACCGTTCGTTGTTTCCGTTTGAAACCATTCGCGCCACGGGCGAGGCCTTTGAGGACGGCGACAAGGCGTTCGACGACGAGCCGCTGCCCATGGCGGCGCCGGCAGGGCCTGAAGAAAGCGGCGTCGAAGGGAACGCAAACCCTGCGCGCGCAGTCATATCGATTTCCGCGGCGCACTGAGCCCCCCGAGGCCGCCGATCGCCATGCTGGAAAAGGAGGCTTCATGACGACCCCATCTTCCGCCCGCCCGTGGGCCGCCCTGCTCAAAATCGGCACTGCAGCGCTCGCCCTGCTTGCGCTCAGCGGTTGTGCCAGCGTGTTCCTGGTGGACAACCAGGTGCAGAGCTACGCACGCTGGGCCGACCGCCCCACGGCATCGGGTGCCTCCACGCCGGTGGTCATTCCCCAGGCACCCCAGGTGTTCCGGTTCGAGCGATTGCCGTCCCAGCAAGACAACCGCAGCGGTGCCGGGCAAAACGAACTGGAAAGGCTCGCCACCCTGTCGCTCGCCAAAGTGGGCTGGACGCCAGCCGCCGCTGGCGTGACCACGGCACCGTGGACAGTGGAGGTCAGCGCGGCCACGCTGCGCCTGCCCCGTGCGCCTTGGGAGAGCCCTTATGACGGGTACTGGGGTGGTGGCTTCGGGCCGGGCTTCGGCTTTCCGGGACGCGACTACGTGGTGACGGGCACGGGCCAGATCATCTATGCACCGCTTTTCATGCGCATGGACACGCCCTACTACCAGCGAGAGGTGTCGCTGGTGATTCGCCATGCGGCCAGCGGGCGGGTGGTGTACGAGACCCGCGCCTCACACGATGGCCGCTGGAACAGCTCCAACGCCTTGTGGCTGGCCATGCTGGATGCAGCCTTGCGCGGCTTTCCCACGCCGCCCGAAGGACTGCGTCAGGTCAACATCGAAGTGCCGCGCTGAGGCGCGGCTGATCCCCGGGCAAGGTTTCAAGCATTGCGATCCAACAGGTCGCGAATGGCCTCGCCCAGTGCGTCCATGCTGTCCTGTTTGCCCATCACGTCGCTCACGCCGGCCGCGCTGGCGTCCGACAGCAACCTGTCGTTCACGTGGCCAGAAATGATGGCGACCTTGAGCTCAGGGCGCAGGCGCCGTATCTCGGTGGCCGTTTCCACCCCCGAGAGGCCTGGCATGTTCTGATCACTCACGACCAGATCGACATGCACATCGGGATTCGCCTGCATCCATGCCAGCGCCGCTTCCCCCGATTCGAACGTGGTGGCCTCGTGCCCGTATTTGCGCAACAGGCGTCCGACCAGAAAAACCAGCGCTTCGTAGTCGTCGATGTAGACCACGTGCTTGGCGGTGCCATGGCTGGGTAGCGGCACCGGCGTCGCGGTCTCGGCGATCAAGGGGCCATTACCAGCATCGGCCGCACCAGCCAGGGGCAGGTACACGTCGAAGCGCGTGCCTTCGCCGGGCTGGGAGTGCACGCTGATCGCTCCCCGGTGCGCCTTGACGATGCCATGCACCACCGCCAGCCCCAGACCGGTCCCGGCGCCGGGTGCCTTGGTGGTGAAGAACGGTTCGAAGATGCGGCGCTGCGTCTCGATGTCCATGCCGGGGCCGTTGTCGGCCACGCTCAGGCAGGCGTAGGCGCCACTGGACAGACCACCGAGCTGCAAGGCCTGCGAGGCATCCAGCCGCACCTCGCGCAGCGCCACGGTGATGTCACCCGAGCTGCCCTCCATGGACTGCCAGGCGTTGGTGCACAGGTTCATCAGCACCTGTTGCATCTGGGTGGCGTCGGCCAGCACCTGCAGGCCCGACGCCGGCAGGCGCGTGACCAACTTGAGGCCGGCAGGCAGCAATGAGCGCATCAGCCCCAGGGCTTCTTCCACCAGCGGCTTGATCGGCTGGCGCTGCATCTCCTGGGTCTGGCGGCGGCTGAAGGTCAGGATCTGCTGCACGAGTTGGCGTGCGCGGATCGCGGCACGGCTGATTTCGGCCAGGCTTTCCTGCGCCGGGTGGTCTTCGCCCACGTCCTCGCGCGCCAGCACGAGATTGCCCAGGATGGCCGCGAGCAGATTGTTGAAGTCGTGCGCCACGCCCCCGGCCAGGGTCCCGATGGCCTCCATTTTCTGCGACTCGCGCAGCTGCGCTTCGAGCGCGCGCTGCTGGGATTCGGCCTCCTTGAGCTCGGTAATGTCGGTGTGCGTTCCGACCATGCGCAGCGGCAACCCGTTGCCGTCGCGCGCAATCACGACGCCGCGCGACAGCACCCACTTCCAGCGGCCGTCCTTGCAACGGATGCGGTGCTCGTTGCGATACATCGGTGAGCGCCCCTCGAAGTGGGTCGTGCGGTCCAGCTCCATCTGAGCCCGGTCATCGGGATGGGTGCGCGCGTCGAGCTCGGCGGAAAGGTTGGCGATGTCGTCGTCGGCATAGCCAAACATGGCCTTGATGCTGGTGGAGAAGAACTCCTCACCCGTGCGGATGTTCCAGTCCCACACACCATCGCCCGCGCTCTCCAGCGCCAGCTTCCAGAGCGTCTCGCTGGCATGCAGGGCGGCTTCGGCTTCCTTGCGGTCGGTGATGTCGAACAGCACGCCCACGCGCAGGAAACCGTTCTCGTCGGAAGACACCGCGCAGGAGCGGTTGCAGACCCACTTGATGCGCCCGTCCGGCAACACGACGCGAAACTCGGTGTCCAGATTGGAAGCGCCCGCCAGGATGGCCTCGCGGCCTCGCTCCAGGACGTCCCGGTCTTCAGGGTGAAAGTACCGCGTCAGCAGCGATGGGTCGCGCATCAGGGTCTCGGCTTCAAAGCCATAGAGCTCCCGGATGCCGGCGCTCAGAAAACGGTACTCGCGCTCGCCGTTGTTCCGCACGTACACCGAGAACACAGCACCCGGCATCTGGGCAGTGATCAGCCTCAACTGCTCAGCGCTGTCGCGCAGTGCCTTCTGGTCGCGCATGCGATCGGTGATGTCCTCCACCGTGCCCTCGTAATACAGGAGCACGCCCGACGCATCACGCACGCCGTGCGCGTTCTCGCTGATCCACACACGTTCGCGTGTCTTGTGGCGGTGTATCTCCGAAACGAAGCCGCGCACGTAGCCGTCGCGCTCCAGCTGGGCCTGAAATTCCCGGCGTCGCGACGGGTCAACGTACCACTCGCTGGCGATGTCGTTCACCGCATCCCTCAGTTCCGCCTCGGATGCATAACCATTGAGCCGCACCAGCGCCTGGTTGGCGCGCAGCATCTGCCCCTCGGGCGAACTGCGGTACGCCCCAATGGGCAAAAAATTGAAGAGGGTTGAAAAATCCCCATCGGGCGGAGATGGCGCCAGTGTCATGCAACGGATTGTGTCGCAACCCCGCGTTTTCAAGGTGTTCAACGCCCGCGAAAGTGGCGCCACCGGTACAGTTGCAGCCTTCTGCCCGCCTTCAAGGACACCCATTGCAAGTCACCCGCATCCTGGCCGTGCGCCACGGTGAGACCGCCTGGAACCGCGACACGCGCATCCAGGGCCACACCGACATCGAACTCAACGATCACGGTCGCCAGCAAGCGGCCCAGCTGGCCCACGCCCTGCGCGACGAAACGATCGCCGCCTGCTACGCCAGCGACCTGCTGCGCGCCCTGGAGACCGCGCAGGCGGTCGCCCGCACGCGCAACCAGACCGTCACGACGCACGTGGGCCTGCGCGAACGCTGCTTCGGTCGTTTCGAAGGCCACACCTGGACCGAGCTGGAGCAACGCTTTCCCGAGGAGTCTCTGGCCTGGCGCAAGCGGGTGCCCGACTTCGCGCCTGCGGGCGGTGAATCGCTGTTGCAGCTCGAGGCGCGCGTCGTGTCCACCGTGGAAGAACTCGCCGCCCGCCACCCGGGCGAGCAGATTCTCATGGTCGCTCACGGTGGCGTGCTGGACATCCTGTACCGCGCCGCCACGCGCCTGAGCTTGCAGGCGCCGCGCAGCTGGGAGCTGACCAATACGGCCATCAACCGGCTGCTGTGGTCGCCCGAAGGCCTCAGCCTGGTGGGTTGGGCCGACACCCGCCACCTGCAATCCGATCACCGGAAAACCCTGGATGAACGCAATGCATGAATCCGCATCATTGACGCGCTGGCACCGGGCGCAGGCCTGGATCGGCCATGGTGTGGAGGCCGTTGACACACCCACGCTGGTGATCGACCTCGACGCCATGGACCGCAACCTCGCGCGCATGGCGGCATTTGCCAACGAGCACGGCGTGCGGCTGCGGCCACACGCAAAGATGCACAAATGCGCCGAGCTGGCCCAGTTGCAGATGGCCCACGGTGCGGTGGGCGTGTGCGTGCAGAAGACCGACGAAGCGCTCGCGCTGGCCGGGGCGGGCGTGCGCAACGTCTACATCAGCAACGAGGTGATTGCGCCGTCAAAACTGCTGCGCCTGGCGCAGGCGGTGCGCGATCTCCCGACAAAATTTTCCATCGCGGTCGACAGCTCGCAGGGAGTGGAGCGCCTGGCGCATGCCTTGCACGCTGCAGGTGTGAGCGCGCCCGCCTGCGTGGACGTGCTGGTGGAGATCGACGTGGGGCAAGGCCGCTGCGGCGCCGCGCCCGGCGCGCCCGCCGTGGCGCTGGCACAGGCAATCATGTCTCACCCGATGCTGCGCTTTGCCGGGCTGCAGGCTTACCACGGCGGCGCCCAGCACCGCCGCAAGGCCGCCGAGCGCGCCGAGGCCGTGGCCTCATCCACCCGCGCCGTGCGGGCCACCTGCGAGGCACTTCTTGCTGCGGGCATCGAGGTGCCCCTGGTCACGGGCGCGGGCACCGGCACCTTTTTGCTGGAGGCCGCCAGCGGCGTCTGGGGTGAGCTGCAGGTGGGCTCGTACCTGTTCATGGACGCCGACTACGCCAGCAACCAGGCCACGCCGCTGGCGCCGGTGTTTGAACACGCCCTGTTCGTGAAGAGCCAGGTGATGAGTCGCAGCGCCGACCACGCGGTGTGCGACGCCGGCCACAAGAGCCACGCCATCGACAGCGGCATGCCCAACGTGTGGTTTCCCGAGGGGTTGATTTACACCAGCGGTGGTGACGAACATGGAGCGCTGCGCACCGACGGCAGCCACCCACTGCCCGCGCTGGGCGAAGTCGTCTGGCTGGTGCCGGGCCATTGCGACCCCACGGTCAACCTGCACGACTTCATGGTCGGGGTGCGCGGTGGGCTCGCAGCAGGCCAGGTGGAGCGCATCGTGCGGGTGGACGCGCGCGGCTGCCTGGGCTGAAGCTCAAACCTCGACGGTGGCTTTGGCGTAGTGGCCGATCAGGGCCAGCAGTTCGTCTTCGGAGTACGGCTTGCCCAAGTAGTGATCCACACCCAGTTCACGCGCGTGTTCGCGGTGTTTCTCCGCGATGCGGGAGGTGATCATGATCACCGGCAGGTCGGACAACCGCGCATCGCTGCGGATGTTGCGCACGAGGTCGAAGCCGTCCATGCGCGGCATCTCGATGTCGGACAGAACCACCGTGGGCCGCTCGGCCTGGAGCTTCTCCAGCGCCTGCAGCCCATCGGCCGCCAGCGTCACCCTGTAGCCTTCGCGCTGCAGCAGCCGTTGCGTCACACGGCGCACGGTGATGGAGTCGTCGACCACAAGGATCAAAGGCACGGCATTGGCCGCCATGTCCATGGGTGCCGGTGCGTCTTCGGGCATGGCCAGTGCGGCCTTCTGCCGACTCGCCACCCAGCTGCGAACCTGTTCGCCATACACCGTGGCCAGGGCCACCGGGTTGTAGATGAGGGCCACGGCACCCGACGCCAGCACAGACATGCCGGCCAGACCGGGCAAGCGCGAGAGCTGTGAGCCCAGGTTCTTCACCACGACTTCCTGGTTGCCCAGGACCTCGTCCACGTGCATGGCCATCCGTTGTGCGGCACTTCGGAAAATCATGACCGGCAGTGTTCGGCCCTTGTTCTCCAACGATTGCACCGACGACTGCAGCAAGGCGCCCGCCCAGAAGAACGGAACTTCCTCGCCCGCCACGATCAGCGAACCGCTCGCGTATGCCTTGCTCAGTTCGTCGCTGCTCACGCGACGCACCAGCTCCACCAGGTTGGACGGCACGCCCAGGGTGAGTGCGCCAGCGCGCAGCATCACCACCTGCGTCACCGCCGTGGTCAGCGGCAGCACCAGCTTGAAGTTGGTGCCTTGCCCGGCCTGGGTCGCGGTCTCGATGCGGCCACCCAGTGCGACCACGTCGTTGCGCACCACATCCATGCCGATGCCCCGGCCGGCCAGTTCGGATATTTCACGCGCGGTGCTGATGCCCGGCTCGAAAACGAGCTGAGCGGCGTGCGCATCGCTGATGTCTGCGTCGGGCGCGACCAGCCCCAGCGCGGCCGCCTTCTCGCGCAAGCGCACCAGATCCAGCCCGGCGCCGTCATCGGCGAACACCACCGACACGTCGTTGAGTTCCTGCGCCAGCGTGATCTCGATCTGGCCTTCAGCGTGCTTGCCGGCGGCCACACGGGCCTCGGGCGTCTCGATGCCGTGCACCACGCTGTTGCGCAACAGGTGTTCGAACGCAGCGGTCATGCGGTCGAGCACACCCCGGTCCATTTCGATGTTGCCGCCGGTGATGTCCAGGCGAACCTGTTTGCCGGTTTCCTTGGACGCTTGCCGGACCACCCGGTACAGACGCTCGGAAATGCCCTCGAATTCCACCATGCGCGTGCGCAAGAGATCGCGCTGCAACTCGCGGGTCTGCCGGCCTTGGGCCACCAGACTGTCTTCGGTCGATTCCACCGCGCGCTGCAGGTTGCGCTGCACGGTGGCCACGTCGTTCACCGACTCCGCCATCATGCGGGTGAGCTCCTGCACGCGGGTGAACCGGTCGAATTCGAGCGGATCGAACGACTGATCCGCGTCGCGCGCCTGGGCCAGCCGCGACTGCATCTGCGTCTCGGCCTGCAGCTCGATGTCGCGCAACTGGCCACGCAGGCGGTCCAGGTTGCCCGTGAGATCTTTCAGCGAACCACGAAGCGTCACGAGCTCCGACTCCATGCGCGAGCGGGTGATCATCACCTCGCCAGCCTGGTTGACCAGTCGGTCGAGCAACTCGGGGCGCACGCGCACAGCAGCACCCGCACGGGCTTGCGACACCGTGGGCGCCACCGGCATGGTGAGCCCTTCCATGCCCCGCACCGCAACGACTTCGGTGGACAGATCCGGTGTACCGTCGGTGGCTGTTGGCGCCAGGGCTGCGACCGGCTCGGACACGATGTGCTCGGGGGCCGTTTGCACCACATCGACGGACTCGGGATCCTGGCGACGCAGCACTTCAAAACGGGCGCTGATGGCGTCAAACGCGGACTGCAATGGCTCCAGGTCGGCGCTGCGTTGCACGTCCGAGCCCAGTCGCTCGGCCGTGGTTTCCATGCGGTGAACCATTTCGCCCAGGCGCAGCGCGCCTGCCAGACGAGCACTGCCCTTGAGCGTGTGCAGGTTGCGCAGCACTTCCGATCGGGCACTGCCGTTGTCCGGACGCGCCACCCACTGGCGCAGCGCACCTTCGAGCTGGGGCAGCAGTTCCTGGGCTTCTTCCGCAAAGATCGGGAAAAGGTCGATGTCGATCGTGTCCAGCACGTCGATGTCGTCGTCGATGTCCTGCACCGCGGCATGTTCGACGCGGTGGGCGTCGGCGTGGGGTGCCACAAAATCGATCGTGGTTTCGACCAGGGCTGGCAGGTCGAAGCTCGTCAATGGTGCGAAGGTCGAGGCAGCGACTTCTTGCTGGGCAAGCACCGGTTCTTCGGACACCGGCGTCTCGATCAAGGGCTCGTCGATCACGGCAAGGTCATCGGTCTGCTGCGAGGATTCGTCCGGCACCGGATCGTGGACCACCCGGTAGAGCGCGTCCATCAATTGGGGATCGGGCTCCTTGAGGAAACCGGCGGCAAACTGATGCAGCAGCCGGCGAACGTCTTCGGAGGCATCGACAAACAACTTGGCCTGCGCGGCTGTGGCCTGGGCACCTGCCCGCTGATGAAGACCGACCGACCCGATCGCATGCTCAAGGGCTCGGGCGATGTCCGACAGCGACTGGAATCCGACCGTGGCAGAGCTGCCGGCCAAAGAGTGTGCGAGTGCTTCGGATGACTCCGGCACGGGCTCGTGACGCTCAAGCGCCCACTCGGCCAGCCCCGTGCACAAGCGGCGCGACCACTCGTCTGCCTCATTGAGGTACACGTTGTAGAGCTTGAGGCCGATGCGCAGCGAGCCAATCACCCGCGTTTGCTCATCGGGCATGTCCGTCTCGGCGACTTGTTCAGCGCTCTCCACCGGATCGGCCTCTTGCGCAGCGGCATCTTGATCCAACGCTACCGGCTCTTCGGGCAACGGTACGGTTTCGGCCACTGGCAAGGGATCGGCTTCTTCAGCCTTGGCGGCTTCGCTCGACGAGAAAGCCGCAAGGCTGCCGAAGTCGATGTCCGCGAGCATCTGCTCGGGAACAGGCAATTCACTTGAAGGCGACGGCGCTTCAAAGTCGAGGAACGCGGTGTCGATCTGAATGGCTTCTTCAGACGCCTCCTGGGAAGGCAGATCATCGACTTCCGCCAACACGCCAAGATCGAAGTCCACGTCCGACTGCGCAGCGTCAATGGCCTCGACAGGGGAAGACGCAATTTCAGCGGCCTCCAGGACAGCAGGCTCAGAGGCAGCGGCAGTGGCGACGGGTTCCTCCGGCACCGCCACGTCAAACAGGGGTTCTTCTTCGATTGGCGAAGACGCACCTTCGGACGCGGCCGCGTGCGTCAGCGGCAGGAAAAGGCCCTGATCGCGCAGCGCCTCGGCACTGGCCTTGAAGGGCTGCGCCTTCCAGTGCTCTTCGCGCCGCGCCGAGATGTTATCCACCCACCGACCAAAGTCGGTCATGGCTTGTTCCGTCAGCATCAGCAATGGCTGGCCTGCAGGTCGCTGCTCGGCCAACACGGTGTTGACCAATTGCTCCATGGACCACGCCGCCTGGCCAAATTCCTCCAGCCCGACCATGCGCGAACTGCCCTTGAGGGTGTGAAACGCGCGGCGCAGGGTGGTGAGGTGCTCCAGATCACCTGGTTGCACGCGCAACTGGGCAATCGCATCCAGGCCATTGCCCACCACTTCCCGGGCTTCTTCCAGGAAGATGTCGAGCAAATCGTCTTCGTCATTGTCTTCACCGGTCGCGTCGACCGGCTCGCGCTCATGGGCGGCGAGAGAGGCTTCGGAAAGCCCCACCAAAGCCTGTGCACCTGCCGCCGCGTCGTTTCCGACCACCGCGCCTGCCGCCTCACGCGCCGCGCGCGCCACACCCGACTGCTCGGCAAGCGTGGCCTGCTCGGCCAATGAGTCGAGTTGCTGGCTCAGATCGACCAGGTTCATGCCGCCCTGGACTTCGTTGACGACTTGCTGCACGCCATCGCTGATGGCGCGGGCCTCGTCGTGCACTGGCGGGTGGCGCAGTTCCGTATTGATCGTGCGGCCCATGAGCGGGAGCAACTCACCCTTGTCTTCGTCAAAGACAAACAACTTCTTGGCCAGATTCGGCTGGTAGTTGAGCATGTCCACCAGCAGGCTCATGGCACTCAGGTTGTTGCCCAACTGCTGGAACGTACCCGCTTCGCGCGCCAACGCCTCGTCCACTTCCGTGTCGAGGATCTGCTCGACCATGGTGCGCATGCGGGTGACAGCATGAACCGCTTGCTCCAGCCCCAGCACCGACAGCACGCCACGCATCTGAGCCATCTGCGAGACGGCGACGTGCAAGCCCGCCTTTTCCTGGGGCGTGCGGAAGAACTGGTCGAGCGACTTCTCGACCTCCCCCAGGGACACCTTGAGTTCACCCACCACACTGCCCATGGTCTGGCGATCACTCACCCGGCGGTACAGCTGCTCCATCCAGGTGTCCAGAGGTTGTGCTGGCTGCCCGGCCATCACGGCTTCAAGGCGATCGGCGAGCGCCTGCGTGCGCTCGGTGAGCTCGGGCGCGCGGGGATCGAAATCTTCAAAGGACGCTTCGAGGTACAGCGTGGTGGTGGCCACTTCCATCGCCAGTTCAGGACTCACACCACCGGGCTCACGCACCGCATGGTCTGCTGCCTTCACCAAGGCCTGGGCCAGCACCTTGCTGGCGGGGTGCAACTTGAGCAGCGAGTCGCCAATCAAGCCGAACTGATCGGCCACCTGACGTGCCCGGCTGGCATCACCGCCGGAATACAGCGACCAAGCCTCCTTGGCCGCATTGATGCGCTTGCGCGCCTGGGCGAGGATTGCCGGGTCATAGCGGCCGAGTGTGGCCACGTGGTAGTCGACCGCCTCAACGGCGCCCAGACCAAAGGCCTGTCTGACGGCTGCCAGCTGCGGCGCCAGTTGACTGGACACCTCATGCGGCTGAGCGCAGAAAAACAGGAGATCGTGCAGCAGCGTTTCTGATACCTGCGACTTGCCTTGCGACAAGGTCACGAACTGCATCAGGATCCGCGAGAAAGCCCGCTTGACATAGACGTCGGTTGGCAACAGACGGTGGGCGACCGCTTCGAAGAAGCCGGCGGCCACACGCCAGAAGGTTCGGGCTCGGGTATCCACCGCTCCCGCAGACAGTCCCGCGCTGATCTTCACCAACTGCTGTACCGCCGCCTGGCTTTCGGTCTTGACGGCCAGCAACACCAAGCGGTCAAACAAGGAACGGATGGCCGCGTTGCATTCGAGCGGCGTCCGGTCTGCTGGGGCCGCCACGTCCACGCCGTGGTGATCAAAGGGCCACAGATCGGCAGGGTGCACGCGCTCGGCCGCAGCCAGTTCCTGCACTTCCCGGTATTGGGAGAACAAGGCAACGGGTTGCACCGGCTTGTTGTTCAGAACGGCTTCCAGGTACTCCACCAGGGCGAAGCTGGCGCGCTCGACCTTTGCCGCCGCCTCTTCGTTGCAGCTCTGAGGCCGCTGGACAAACCGCTGAACCGCCGCCTCCATGGCCCGAAGCACATGGGCTGGTGCGCCCAGACCCACCATTTCCAAGGCCCCGACCGCCTGATGCAGCTGCTGACGCGCCTGACGCAGCGAGGCCGGATCGACCGCCTGCAGGTCGTCCATGCGCGACTGTTCCGTCTCACGCACAAACCGCTTGATCGCCTTGTTGGCGCCATCCAGCGATTTGCGCAGCTCGTCGAACACCCATGCCAACGGACCGAGGTCGGCGACAGGTGGATCCATCTGCGGACTGTCGGTAGCGGTGTCGAGCATGTTGATCTTGGAGTAAGGGTCCGACTGGGGCAATCAGGCGATCTTGAATCGCGACACCGACTGGCGAAGTTCTTCTGCCATCACCGAGAGTTCACGCACCTGCTGAGCCGTGGAGCGGGTGCCCTCACCGGTCTGCTCCGTCACGGCAAAGATGTGCTGGATGTTTCCGGCCACCTCGTTGGCGGAATCGGCTTCTCGCGACGCAGCGTTGGAAATCTGCTCGATCAGCTCGGCCAGCCGGCGCGAAACGCGGTCGATCTCGGACAGAGCGGTACCGGCGTTGTCGGAGAGCTTCGCCCCTTCGACCACACCCTGCGTGGAGCGCTCCATGGCGGCCACCGCGTCCTGCGTATCGGTCTGAATCGCCTTCACCAGTGCCGAAATCTGTCGTGTGGCATCGGCAGAACGTTCGGCCAGTCGCTGCACTTCTTCCGCCACGACCGAGAAGCCTCGACCGGCTTCACCCGCCGACGCGGCCTGGATGGCGGCGTTCAGTGCAAGCACGTTGGTCTGTTCGGTAATGTCGGAGATCAGTTCGGTGATCTCGCCAATCTCCTGCGACGACTCACCCAGTCGTTTGATGCGCTTGGACGTTTCCTGAATCTGATCTCGAATCGAGTTCATGCCGCCGATGGCGTCCTGCACCGCCTGCAGACCCGATTCGGCCGCTTGCAGCGAAGCACGGGCCACCGTGGCTGACTCCTGCGCCTGACCGGACACCTGGTTGATCCGCTGAGCCATGTCGAGCACCGACTGGCCCGTTTCGCGAATTTCCCGAAGCTGTTCGGTGGACGCTGCCAGCAGTTCGGTGGACGTGCTTTCCACCGCCGACGTCGTTTGCGCCACGCGCGTGGCCGTGGCTTGCACGTTGCCCACCAGCGATCGAAGCTCTTCCACCGTGTAGTTCACCGAGTCGGCAATGGCGCCGGTGATGTCTTCCGTCACCGTGGCTTCCTGGGTCAAATCACCTTCCGCAACCGTTTGCAGTTCGTTCATCAAACGCAAAATGGCGGCCTGGTTGGCGTCGTTCACGCGTTTGGCATCTTGCTCCAACGACTCAGCCGCCAGACGCTGCGATTCCGCCGTCAATTGCCGTTGCCGGCTTTCCTGCAGCTGCACATAGGCCAGACCACCGGCACACAACAGGGCAAACAACGCTGAAAAGAGCAGGGCACCGAATTCGCCGCCGCTCAGCCCCGAACGCGAGGTCAGTTCCGACTGCAGGTTCTGCAGGCCCAGACGCAGCGGCTCACTGTCGGCAATGATGCTGGCCTGCGCTTCGCGGGCTGACACCAGACCTTGCAGGTTGCCCAGAATGGCGCCCGCTTCCACCCGCGTCTGTTCGTACAGTTTCAGCAACGCACCGAGGCGCTCGCGCACCTGCTCGTCTTTGGCCGCGGCCAAGCGAAGCTCTTCGCTGCCGTTGAGCAGACCTTCCGAGATTTCCTTGAACGTGTTCAAGTCCTTGCCCAGCAAGAACACCGCCTCGGGGCTCACGCCTTCAAGCGTCAGAAACTCGTTGGCCGACTTGCCGATACGCTGGGTCAGCATCACGAGCTGGCCGGACGCGGAGATTTCCGCAGCCGGCGCGTTTTGCTGCAGCTTGAGCGAAGAGATCGTCTCGGCGATCTCCAGCAGGTCCGACGACTGGCGGTTGATGGTGCGCAAAGCGTTGCCCACCTGGGTCAGGATCTTTTCCTGCGCAAGCACCGCGGACGCATTGCGCTCAGCCGCGTCAATCCGCGGCAGCAGCTCGTCGAGTCGGGCGGTGTAGTCCGGACCCAAGGCATCGATGGACATGTCGGTGTCGCCTTGCTTGAGGCCTCGCAGGCTGCGCGACAGCACGTCAGAGCTGTCACGCACCTCAGGGAAGGCTGCCGGGCTGCCGATCAATGCCTGCGATACGCTCTTCGCCAGACGCTGCGACTGCATCAGCGCCTGACCGCTGGCAGCCAACTGCTGACTGACTTTCTCGGTCTGGCTCAAAACGAAGAAGGTGACCGCACCGAGCACGACCAGCCCAAAAGCCAGCAACACGGCCAGCGTGCGCTGGTGTTGTTCTGCAGGCCGGCGCCCCAACAAGGGCACCGAAATCAAACCAGACTGCTCGCCGCCCTCTTCGTCGTCGGCCATGAGCAGATTGCCGGAATAGTCATCCGCCTGAGGATCGGGAGCCAAGCGGGCAGCCGCCAGTTCGGCGGCTTCCTGGTCGGTCACGGTGGACAGGTCGCGTTCATCATCGGCTTTTTTCTTGAACAGTCCCTGGAATCGATCAAGCGTGGCCATGTAAACACCTTCCAACAGAAAACAAATGAGAAAAGATCGGTCTGATCAACCTGCGTGGTTGTCAGGCCGCAATTGCGAGGAATTCGGGCTCGCCCACCAACACCTGCAGATCCAGCTCCTGCCAGTGCAAGCCCTGGGCATCCATCAACGATCGATTGAAATAGGATGGCGCGCCATCCGGCTTGGACCCGAAGCCGCTGAACATGGCAGCACTTCGCAATCCCAGGAGGCGATCGATCCAGATCACTGCGTTCACCCCCAATGCGGTGTGCAGACTGACCAAACGCGACTCTGAGGTGATGCGCTCACCCTGACTCGCCAGCGCAGCCGAGCCAGCAACAGGGCTCGCAGACTCCACCAGCGCCGCTAGATCGATGACACCGTGCAGACCACCCCGCAGGCTGGCCACACCCAAGTACCAAGGCTTGGTATACGGGACGCGCTGAACCGCAGACCAAGGGAAGATTTCACCGGACTGAACCAGCGGAAGGAGATAGCGGCTTCCGTTGGACTCCACCGCCAGCCAGGCCGCTGTTACGGCCTCTGTTTTGGCAACGCTCAATCGCTGAGCCAAACGTTCCTGCAGCTCCTTCAGTGATTGTCGTTTGGCCATGCTCGGTAGGGTTCAATTCAAGGTGGTTCAGGCCAACGCCCGGATCTTCGACAGCAACTCTTCACCGTTGACAGGTTTGGTCACATAGTCGCGTGCCCCCTGCCGCATGCCCCATACCCGATCTGTCTCCAGGCTTTTGCTGGTGCACATCACGATCGGAATGTTCGAATACTGAGGATCGCGAGTGATGGCACGCGTCAACTGAAATCCATTTTGACCGGGCATCACAACGTCCATCAGGATCAGGTCCGGCTTTTCCTCTCCCAAGCGACGGAAGGCCTCGTCCGCATTCTCAGCGGTCCTCACGCTGTAGCCGTTTTTACTCAGCAGATCGGAGAGCACCATGAGTTCGGTTTTTGAATCGTCAACAACGAGGATTTTGTGGATGGCCATCATGCAGCTCCGGCTAGGTTGGCGCCAAACTGCTGCACGGCTTGCAGCAGTTGGTCTTTGGTGAAAGGTTTGGTGAGGTAGTCCTGCGAACCCACCATGCGTCCGCGGGCCTTGTCAAAGACGCCGTCCTTGGACGACAGCATGACAACAGGAATATTGGCGAACTTGGCGTTTCGCTTGATGATGGCGCAGGTCTGATAGCCGTCGAGGCGGGGCATCAGGATGTCGCAGAAAACCAGATCGGGTTGGTAGTCGTTGATCTTGGCGAGGGCGTCAAAGCCGTCGTCGGCCAGCAGGACTTCGTGCCCACCCTGCTTGAGGAAGATTTCGGCGCTTCGCCGAATGGTGTTGCTGTCGTCGACAACCAGAACTTTCAGGACGGGTGTTGGGCTCACGATTCACAGGCTCCAGGAATGGGTCAGGAAGTGCGGCACTCGGGCCAGGGAGCCCGTGCCTCGGTCTGTGTATGCCAGTGCGACGGGAATCTATTGTTCAGATTTGGACCATCTCGAAGTCCTCTTTGCGAGCGCCGCATTCAGGGCAAGTCCAGTTCATCGGCACCTGAGACCACGGGGTTCCAGCCGGTACGCCGTGCTCCGGCGCACCTTGCGCTTCGTCGTAAATCCAGCCACAAATCAGGCACATCCAAGTCTTCGTTTCGGTCATGGTTATAGGGGGCCTTGTCATAGAATGCAAGCATTGTATCGAGCGAGGTACAGCCCGCTGGAAGTGGATTCTGGCCCCTGTCCAATGCCTTGTTTGGAGCGCCAGATCATTCTGCGGGCATCTTCCACACGAATTCGATCCCTCTCTCACCCCATGCCCGATACGCCCGAAAAAACAACACCTGCCCCCCTTCCCCCGCCAGGGGAGGCCACCCTGCCGTGCGTGATGGTGTTCAACGCCAACGACCCCAGTGGCGCGGGCGGCCTGAGCGCCGACATCACCGCCATGTCCAGCGCATCGGTGCACGTGCTCTCCGTTGTCACTGGCGCCTATGTGCGCGACACGTCCGACATCCACGATCACTTTGCCTTTGACGAAGAGGCCGTGGCCGACCAAGCGCGGTGCGCTCTTGAAGACATGCCGGTGCAGGCCTTCAAGGTCGGCTTCGTGGGCAACCCCGAAAACCTCAGCGTGGTGGCGGAGATCACCGCCGATTACGCCGACGTGCCGGTCATCGCGTACATGCCCGACCTTTCATGGTGGGACGAACTCGCGATCGAGACCTACCTGGATGCGAGCGCCGAACTCTTGCTTCCGCAAACCACCGTGCTCGTGGGCAACCACAGCACGCTGTGCCGCTGGCTGTTGCCCGAATGGGAAGGCGACCGCCCGCCGAGTCCGCGCGATGTGGCCCGGGCAGCCGCCGTGCACGGCGTGCCCTACACGCTGGTGACGGGCTTCAACGCTGCCGACCAGTACCTGGAGAGCCACCTCGCTTCGCCAGAAGCGGTGCTGGCCACGGCGCGCTACGAGCGGTTTGAGGCCACCTTCAGCGGCGCGGGTGACACCTTGTCGGCAGCACTGTGTGCGCTGATTGCGGGTGGCAGCGATCTTCAATCGGCCTGCGCCGAAGCCCTGACCTACCTGGACCAATGCCTCGATGCTGGCTTCCAACCCGGCATGGGCCACGCCGTGCCCGACCGGCTGTTCTGGGCGCACGAAGAAGATGAAGAAGACGAAGACGCCTCGGCGGAACCTGCCTCGGACAGCACGCTCGACGCCGACGATTTCCCTCTCGACACCACCCGGCACTGACTCGCCCCCCCGCGCGGCGCAAGCTCGCGCGCGCTTCGCCACCAATGCAGCTTTACTCCATGACCACTGTCGACCGCAACCAGCAACTGTTTGACCGCGCCAAAGCCCTGATCCCCGGCGGTGTGAATTCACCGGTGCGGGCTTTTCGAGCGGTGGGTGGCACGCCCCGTTTTGTGCAAAAAGCTGAGGGCGCGTATTTCTGGGACGCCAACGGCAAGCGCTACATCGACTACATCGGCTCCTGGGGTCCGATGATCCTGGGCCATGGTCACCCGGCCGTGGTCGAAGCGGTGCAGAAGGCGGTGCTCGAAGGTTTCTCCTACGGTGCGCCGACCGAGCGCGAGGTGGAACTCGCCGAAGAGATCATCAAGCTCGTGCCCAGCATCGACATGGTGCGGCTGGTGAGCTCCGGCACCGAAGCAGGCATGAGCACGATCCGCCTGGCGCGCGGCGCGACCGGACGCAAGAAGATCATCAAGTTCGAGGGCTGTTACCACGGCCACGCCGACGCGCTGCTCGTGAAGGCGGGCTCCGGGCTGGCGACCTTCGGCAACCCCACCAGCGCCGGCGTGCCGCCCGAGGTGGTGCAGCACACCATCGTGCTGGAGTACAACAACATCGAACAGCTCGACGCGGCCTTCGTCGAGCATGGCCCTGAGGTGGCCTGCCTGATCATCGAGCCCATCGCGGGCAACATGAACTTCGTTCGCGCCAGCGTGCCTTTCATGAAGCGCTGCCGCGAGCTTTGCACACAGCACGGCGCACTGCTCGCCTTCGACGAGGTGATGACGGGTTTCCGTGTCGCGCTCGGCGGCGCGCAGAGCGTGTATGCCCAGCTCATCCCCGGCTTCGAGCCCGACATGACGGTGATGGGCAAGGTGATCGGTGGCGGCATGCCGCTGGCTGCTTTTGGCGCCAAACGCGCGGTGATGGAACAGCTCGCCCCTTTGGGCGGCGTGTACCAGGCGGGCACGCTCTCGGGCAACCCCGTGGCCACGGCCTGTGGACTGGCCACGCTGAAGGAAATTCAGAGGCCTGGTTTCTTCGAAGCACTGTCGGCCACCACGCTCTCGCTGGTGGACGGCCTGACCGCCGCAGCCCACGCCGAAGGCGTGACGATGTGCGGTGACAGCCAGGGCGGCATGTTCGGCTTCTTCCTGTTTGACGAGTTGCCCCAGAACTACGCCAAGGTGATGACCACCGACGGCCCCACCTTCAACCAGCTCTTCCACGGCCTGCTGGACCGCGGCGTGTACATCGCACCCGCCCTGTACGAGGCCGGCTTCGTGAGCGCGGCGCACACGGCGCAGGACATTGCAGGCACCGTGGCGGCTGCGCGCGAGGTGTTCAAAGGGCTGCCACGCTGAAGCGTCGCAAAGCCCAATGAAAAAGGCCGCTGTGTCCACAGCGGCCTTTTTCATTGGGCGGGCACGGTCAATGCCGGAAATGGCGAACGCCCGAATACACCATCACCACGCCACGCTCGTCTGCTGCATCGATCACTTCCTGATCGCGCATCGAACCACCGGGCTGGATCACGCAACTCGCACCCGCGTCCACCACCACATCGAGCCCGTCGCGGAACGGGAAGAAGGCGTCGCTGGCCACGGCCGTGCCTTGCAGCGACAGTTTGGCGTGACCCGCCTTGATGCTGGCGATGCGCGCCGAATCGAGCCGGCTCATCTGGCCCGCGCCCACGCCCATGGTCATGCCGTCCTTGCAGAACACGATGGCGTTGGACTTGACGAACTTGGCCACCGTCCAGGCAAACATGAGGTCGTCGAGTTGCTGTTCGGTGGGTTGCAACCTGGTCACCACCTTGAGGTCGGCTCGGGTGAGCACGTGGTTGTCGGCCGACTGCATCAGCAGGCCTGAACCAACGCGTTTGATGTCGGTGAGGTTCTGCCCTTTGTCCCAGGCGGTGGGTCCGCCCGGCGGCAGCGCGATCTCGAGCACGCGCACATTTGCCTTGGCCTTGAACACCTCCAGTGCCTCGGGCGTGTAGCCCGGCGCCATCAGCACTTCGACGAACTGCTTGCTGATCGCCTGCGCGCCCGCGCCGTCGAGCACGCGGTTGAGCGCGATGATGCCGCCGAATGCGCTGGTCGGGTCGGTCTGGAAGGCTTTGCTATAGGCCTCGAGCGCGTCCTTGCCCACGGCCACACCGCAAGGGTTGGCGTGCTTGACGATCACGCACGCGGGCACGTCGAAGCTCTTCACGCATTCCCAAGCCGCGTCGGCATCGGCGATGTTGTTGTAGCTGAGCTCCTTGCCCTGCAGCTGCTTCGCCGTCACCAGCGAGCCGGGTGCGGGGTACAGATCCCGGTAGAAGGCGGCAGTCTGGTGCGGGTTCTCGCCGTAACGCAAGTCCTGCAGTTTCACGAAGCGGCCGTTGGCCTGCGTGGGGTACTCGCTGCGCGCGGGCACGGCAGCACCAGCGTCGAACGTGATGCTGGAGAGGTAGTCGCTGATGGCGCCGTCGTAGTTGCTGATGCGGTTGAACGCGGCGACCGCCAGGGCAAAGCGCGTCGCATCGCTGACCTTGCCACTGGCCTTGAGTTCGTCGATCACGCCGGCGTATTGCGCCGCGTCGGTCAGCACCGCCACGTCTTTCCAGTTCTTGGCCGCGCTGCGCACCATGGCCGGACCTCCAATGTCGATGTTCTCGATCGCGTCGTCCAGGGTGCAGCCGGGCTTGGCGACGGTGGCTTCAAACGGGTAGAGGTTGACGACCAGCAGGTCGATGGTGTCGATGCCGTGCGTCTTGAGTGCCGCCATGTGCTCGGGCAGATCGCGCCGGGCCAGCAGGCCGCCGTGCACCTTGGGGTGCAGCGTCTTCACGCGGCCATCAAGCATCTCGGGGAAAGCCGTGACTTCGGCCACCTCGGTCACGGGCAGGCCTTGGTCGGCCAGCAGTTTGGCGGTGCCGCCGGTGGAGATGAGGGAGACGCCGAGGCTGTGCAGGGCCTGAGCGAGTTCGACGATGCCGGTCTTGTCGGAGACGGAAATGAGTGCGCGCATGAGCAGGGTCTTGGTGGTTTTTGAAAGAGGCGGACTCAGTCGATGAGTTTGTGTTCGAGCAATTTTTTGCGCAGCGTGTTGCGGTTCAGGCCCAGCCACTGCGCGGCGCGCGACTGGTTGTGTTGTGCCTGTTCCATCACCACTTCAAGCAGGGGTTTTTCCACCGCCTTGACCAGCATGTCGTGCAGGTTGGCCGGGTCGGTGCCGTTGAGATCGTGGAAGAAGTCTTCCATGCTGGCACGCACACAGTCGTGCAGATTGTTCTTGTTCATGCGGCCAGTTTCCAGTCGTCTCTCGGGGTTGTTGTTGTCTCAAAGGACCACTCGTCCAGGCTATCGCTCACGCAGCGAAGCTGCTCCTCCACCGTGGTGGTGGTGTTCACACGGGCGCGGAACACGGCTGCGGCACCCGCGGGCAATGGCAGCGACTGCGCGTACCAGCCCAGGTGCTTGCGCGCGCTGCGCACGCCGGTGAATTCGCCGTAGAGGTCGTAGTGGTCATGCAGGTGGTCCAGCAGCCAGCCACGGACATCGGCCAGATCGGGCGGCGGCAGGTGTTCACCCGTGGCCAGGAAGTGCGAAATCTCGCGAAAGATCCAGGGCCGCCCTTGAGCCGCGCGGCCGATCATGATGGCATCGGCGCCCGTGCGGCGCAGCACCTCCCGCGCCTGCTCGGGGCTGTTGATGTCGCCATTGGCCACCACGGGAATGCGCACGCGGCTCTTGATGTGCGCCACGGTGTCGTGCTCGGCATGGCCCTTGTAGCCCTGCTCGCGCGTGCGGCCGTGCACGGTGAGCATCTGCACGCCCGCGGCTTCGGCAGCCAGCGCGAGCGTGGGCGCGTTGCGCACGCTGGTGCACCAGCCCGTGCGCATCTTGAGCGTCACGGGCACGCCGTGCGGCTGGCACGCCGCCACCACGGCCTGCACGATTTCGATGGCCAGGGCCTCGTCCTGCATGAGCGCGGAGCCGGCCCATTTGTTGCACACCTTCTTGGCCGGGCAGCCCATGTTGATGTCGATGATC
>JAZKHJ010000088.1:0-40212 GCA_040385485.1 Pseudomonadota bacterium
TGGTCGAAGAGAGTGCCGCGGCCGCCGAGAGCCTGAAAGACCAGGCCAGCCGCCTCACCGAGGTCATCAAGATCTTCCGCATCAACGGTGTGTAACCGGTCTCTTGCCGGTCCGCGCCATCGAATTCCATTTCAACTCAAAGAAGACTTCCGACCATGCAAACCATGATGCGCCAGTTCTCCATCCGAACCCGAATGATGGGCGCCATCGGCGTCGTTCTGGTCCTGCTGACCATGATTGGCGGCGCCGGTTTGTGGGCCATGAACCGATTGCACGACCTCAGCGTGGAGTTTGTGGATCACGCCTTCGAGGAGACACTCACCTTGTCACGTCTTCAGGTGGCGCTGGGCGACATGGGTCGCTACGAGAAAGACATGATCATCGGCTACGAAAAGCCCGAGGCGGTGCTCAAGGCCAAGGCCCAATGGGAGGGCGCGCGCGACGCCGCCCTGCAGCAGATGGACCACATGCTGGTGGGCGACGAGGATGGCGACAACACCCTTGTGCGCGAGATGAAGGAGCAGCTCACGGCGTACGGCAAAGCGGCGGAGCCGGTGATCCGCCAGCTGGCCGACAACGGCTACGACACAGCCACCGTTGCCAACCGCATGCTGGCGCGCGCACACGAGCAGTACACCGGCATCCTGGGCAACCTCAAGCGCGTTGAAGAAGTGCTCAAGGTGGAGGCCGCCACGCTGCAGCAGGAAGAGAAAGACGTCAACGCCCAGACCCTGCTCATCTTCGGGGTGGCCGTGGCACTGGCTGCGCTTGTCGTGGTCCCCACCACGCTGTCCAACATGCAAAGCATCTGCCAACCACTGGACCAGGCCCAGCGCCTGGCCACCGCCATCACCAACGGAGACCTGACGCAATCGGTGCACGTCACTGGCAAGGACGAACTGGCCGCCCTCATGCAAGCCCTGGGTGACATGCAGGACTCGCTCTCGCGCATCGTGGGTGAGGTGCGCAACAGCACCGACAGCATCGGCACCGCCAGCGAACAGATCGCCAGCGGCAACCAGGACCTCAGCGCACGCACCGAGCAGGCGGCGAGCAACCTGCAGCAGACGGCCGCCAGCATCGACCAGATCAACAGCACGGTGCGCCAGAGTGCCGACTCGGCGCGCCAGGCCACGCAGATGGCGGTGGCCAATGCCGAGGTGGCGGTGCGCGGTGGTCAGGTGGTCAGCCAGGTGGTCACGACCATGAACGAGATCAACCAGAGCAGCCAGAAGATCGGCGACATCATTGGTGTCATCGACGGCATCGCTTTCCAGACCAACATCCTCGCGCTCAACGCCGCTGTGGAAGCGGCGCGCGCTGGCGAGCAGGGCCGCGGCTTTGCCGTGGTGGCCGCCGAAGTGCGCAGCCTGGCGCAGCGCAGTGCCCAGGCCGCCAAGGAGATCAAGGTGCTGATCGAAGCCAGCGTGAGCAAGGTCGAGACCGGATCCAGGCTCGTGGCCCAGGCCGGCAGCACCATCGGCGAGATCGTGGCCAACGCGGAGAAGGTCTCGGTGTTCATCAGCGACATCACGACCGCCGCCCAAGAGCAGTCGCAAGGCATCGGCCAGGTCAATGCCGCCGTGAGCCAGCTCGATCAGATGACGCAGCAGAACGCCGCGTTGGTGGAAGAAAGCGCAGCGGCCGCCGAGAGCCTGAAAGACCAGGCCAGCCGCCTGGCGGAAGTGGTGCGGGTGTTCCGCCTGTCGGACTCGGCGCACGCCTTGACCTGATCCGATCTCCAGTAGGCCTTGACCGACCCATGAACTTCAATCAACGCCTCATCACCGCCTTCATCGCCCCGACCGCCTTGTTCGTCGCCGGATTGGCCGCCAGCATCTGGTCGCTCGCTCAGACACAGTCCGAGTTCGACCACTACATCACCACCGAGCAGGCCACTGCCAGTGGTCTGCAGGACATGTACGCACAGGGTCTGCAAATGGGTCAGGCCTTGCGCAACATCCTGCTGGACCCCAACAATCCCCAGGCCTACAAGAACCTGGAAGGCGCGCGCGCAGCATTCGATACCGCCTATCAGGCCACCGAGGCGGCTGCGGCTGGCACCCCCACCGCGGCGACGCTCGCACCGCTGGCCGGCTTGCGGGCCGGACAGGCCCAGGCGCAGGACAAGGTGCTCGCTCTGGTCAAGACCAGCGTGCCTGATGCGGTGCAGATGCTTAACGCGGAAGAAACGCCAGCCTGGCGCAAGCTGCGCGGCGAACTTCTGGCGTTGGGCAAGACTTCCAAGGAACTCTCTTCGCAAAAACACGAAGCCGTCAATGCCGAGGCGGACCGCGCCCGCATGGTGGCACTGGCGCTGGCGCTGCTGGCGGTCTCGGTCGCGGTGGTGCTGGGTGTGATGGTGCGGCGCACGCTCAAACGCGAGATCGGTGGCGACCCCGCCGCAGCGCGCAGTGCGTTGCGCCGGATTGCCGACGGCGACCTCAGCGGCGCCACGCCCCCGGTCAACGACGCCGACAGCCTGATGGCTGCCCTGGCAGCGATGCAGACCTCCATGCGCACCCTGGTGGGGCAGGTGCAGGCCTCCAGTGTCGGCATCGAGTCCGCGTCACAGGAGATTGCCTCGGGCAACCAGGACCTGAGCGCGCGCACCGAGCAGGCGGCGAGCAACCTGGAAGAGACCGCGGCCTCCATGGAGCAGCTCACCAGCACCGTGCGCCAGAGCGCCGATGCGGCGCGCCAGGCCAACCAGCTGGCCGCCTCTGCGGCCGAGATCGCCGTGCGCGGTGGTCAGGTGGTGGGCCAGGTGGTCACGACCATGGACGAGATCAACCACAGCAGCAAGAAGATCAGCGACATCATCGGTGTCATTGACGGTATTGCCTTCCAGACCAACATCCTGGCGCTGAACGCCGCGGTGGAAGCCGCGCGCGCAGGCGAACAAGGCCGGGGCTTTGCGGTGGTGGCGGGCGAGGTGAGGAACCTGGCGCAGCGCAGTGCCGAGGCGGCCAAGGAAATCAAGAACCTGATCGGTGCCAGCGTGGACCGGGTGGAAGCGGGCTCCAGGTTGGTGGCCGATGCGGGCCAGACCATGAGCGAGATCGTGGGCTCGGTGCAGCGCGTCTCCGACATCATTGGCGAGATCACGGCGGCGGCGGGCGAGCAGAGCGACGGCATTGGCCAGGTCAA
Source organism: Pseudomonadota bacterium (assembly GCA_040385485.1). Classification (GTDB taxonomy): domain Bacteria; phylum Pseudomonadota; class Gammaproteobacteria; order Burkholderiales; family Burkholderiaceae_C; genus Hydrogenophaga. The sequence continues at coordinate 3,151 of JAZKHJ010000088.1, forward strand.
CGTGGCGGTGACGCAGCTTGACCAGATGACGCAGCAGAACGCCGCGTTGGTCGAAGAGAGTGCCGCGGCCGCCGAGAGCCTGAAAGACCAGGCCAGCCGCCTGGCGGAAGTGGTGCGGGTGTTCCGCCTGTCGGACGCGGCGCAGGTCTGAGTCGACGCGCGCCCTTGGTCAACGCCGTTCACAGGCGCACGAACGTGCCGCTCTGCCTATACTGCGGCGGGTAGAGCCCCGGAGTTCGCGGGGTGCCCCGTCTGGAGACCGCCGCCATGAATGCTCGCTTGCCTCACGCCCTGCCGCCGCTCGATCCCGTGGCTCTTCAGGCCCACATCGAATCCGCGTGGACGAAGACCATCATTCCCGAGCTGGAGCGCTACATCGCGGTACCGGCAAAGTCGCCCGCGTTCGACCCCGACTGGGCCAGCCACGGACTGCTGGACCGTGTGCTGCGTGGCGCGGCTGACTGGGTGAAGGCGCAGAAGGTCGAGGGCCTCACGCTCGAAGTGATCCAGCTCAACGACGCCCACGGTGTGCCGCGCACGCCGGTGCTGTTTTTTGAAGTGCCAGCCTGCGCGGGCAAGGACGGAACGCCTGCACCAGCGTCCGGCCAGACCGTGCTGATGTACGGCCACCTCGACAAGCAACCCGAATTCACCGGCTGGCGCAGCGACCTCGGGCCCTGGACGCCCAAGATCGACAACGGCAAGCTTTACGGCCGTGGCGGAGCCGACGACGGCTACGCGGTCTACGCCAGCATCGCCTCGCTGCAGGCGCTCAAGGCCCAGGGCGCGGCGCACCCGCGCATCGTCGGCCTGATCGAAACCTGCGAGGAAAGTGGCTCGGGCGATCTGCTGCCCTATGTGGACGCGCTGCGCGCGCGCCTGGGCGACGTGGGCCTGGTGATCTGCCTGGACAGCGGCGCCGGCAACTACGACCAGCTCTGGCTCACCACCAGTCTGCGCGGCATGGCCAGTGGGGTGCTCAAGGTCGAGATCCTCACCGAAGGCATCCACTCGGGCGACGCCTCGGGCCTGGTGCCGTCGAGCTTTCGCATCATGCGCCAGGTGCTTGACCGGCTTGAAGACAGCGCCACCGGCCATCTGTTGCCGGCCAGTTTTCACTGCGAGGTGCCGGCTGAGCGCATCGAGCAGGCGCGCGCCACCGCCGCCATCCTGGGCGACGAAATCTACAAGCGCTTTCCCTGGGCGCATCACGACTGCGGCGGCTCCACCGTGTTTGCCCTCCCCACCACCACCGATCCGGTGGACGCGCTGCTCAACCGCACCTGGCGGCCGACGTTGTCCGTCACCGGTGCCGACGGGTTCCCCGAGATGCGCAACGCCGGCAACGTACTGCGGCCCTACACCGCCTTCAAGCTGAGCCTGCGCCTGCCGCCGCTGGTGGACGCGCCGGCCGCCGTGCAGGAACTCAAGGCCCTGCTGGAAGACAACGCGCCCTACCAGGCCAAGGTCACGTTCGAAGGCGAAGGGGCCGCCAGCGGCTGGAACGCGCCGGCCACCACGCCGTGGTTCGAGCAAGCCCTGCAGGACGCCTCTCAGGCCCACTTCGGCGCCGGCTGCGGCACCATTGGCCAGGGCGGAACGATTCCGCTCATGAACATGCTCAGCAAGGGCTTTCCCACCGCGCAGATGATGGTGTGCGGCGTGCTCGGCCCCAAGAGCAACGCGCACGGCCCCAACGAGTTTCTGCACCTGGACTACGCGCAACGCCTGACCGCCACCGTGGCGCAGGTCATTGCCCGCATGCCCTGAGCGCGACCCGTTTCATTTCTACCGCTGTGCCGACATGACCGACACGACCCAGGCGCCCTTCACCCTGCGAGACGGCCTCAACCTGGCCCTTTACGACTGGCCCCTGCCCATGCGCCGGCGCCCGCGCGGCGTGGTGCTCATCGTGCACGGCTTGGGTGAACACGCCTGGCGCTACGACGCTGTGGCGCGCCGCCTCAACGACTGGGGTTTCTGCGTGCGCGCCTTTGACCAGCGCGGCCACGGCGACTCGGGCGGCGAGCAGGGCGTGCTGCCCGACGATGACGCGCTGCTGGACGACCTGGACGAGGTGCTGGACGACACGCGCCGCCACATCGCCGAGCCGTGGGCGTGCCCGCTGATCCTCATGGGTCACAGCATGGGTGGACTGGTGGCGGCCACTTTCGTGCAGCGCGGCGTCGCCAAGGTCGATGGTCTGGTGCTGTCATCGCCTGCGCTGCAGGCCGGGCTGGGCCTGGTACAGCGCAGATTGATCGATCTGATGTACCGCTTCGCACCCAACAAGACCCTGTCCAACGGATTGGACGCGAAAAAGATTTCGCACAATCCGGCCACGGTGGTGGCTTACGAGAAAGACCGCCGGGTGCACGACCGCATCTCGGCGCGGCTGGCGCATTTCATCGACAGCAACGGGCCGCGCGTGCTGGCAGCGGCACCCCGCTGGAGCGTGCCGACCTTGCTCATGTATGCGGGTGACGACCACCTGGTCAGGCCCGAGGGCAGCCGCGCGTTTGCGGCCGCCGCGCCGCGCGACAAGGTGCACGTCCAGGCCTTCGAGGGCCTGTACCACGAGATCTTCAACGAAGCGGACCCTTCGGCGGTGTTCGGCACGCTCAAGGCGTGGCTGGACATGCTCGCCCCACTGCCCCGGGCCGCGTGAGGTTTCAGCGACGCGGCTGCATCAAGCCGCCGAGCATGCCCATGAGATCGCCCGGCGCGGGGCTGTCCTGCCCGCCAAGCAAGGCGCCGAGTGCGCCCAGGCCATTGTCGGCCGGCACCTGGCCTTGTGGGGTGAGCTGATCGATCAGGCCCGGCAAGAGGTCGGACAGGGCGGTCGAGGCCTGGGCTGTGTTGCCGCCGAACTGGGCGGCGAGCATGCCCATCAGATCGGGACCGAGCGCCTGCCCGAGCTGATCGGGATTCACCGCCTGGTTGGTACCCGTGCCCACCCACGATTGAGCAGCCTCCCCCAGCCCGGCCGATTGCAGCTTGGCCAGCAGCCCCTGCAGCCCGCCTGCGTTGTTGAGCAAGGTGCTCACCAGGGTGATCAACAGTTGGGGGTTCAGGCCGCCGGCGGCGTTGCCAGGTGCCACGCCGCCGCTGCGCTGAGATCCCATCGCAGCCTCAGCGGCCGCCCCGAGCAGAGAATCCAGCAGTCCCATGTCGTTCCTCCGTGAGTTGTGTGTTCAGGCCGGATTGTGGGCTTGCGCACCGCGCCACGCAAGCCAGATCAGGGCCATGGCGGTGAGCGCCAGTGGCAGCAGCGAGCCCACGTTCAGCCAGTGCCAGCCCTGCGTGGTCACCAGGGCTCCCGAGGCAAACGAGGTGAGTGCCATGGTGGCGAACACACAGAAGTTGATGGCCGCCTGCGCGCGGTCTTTTTCTTCCGGCCGGTACGACTGCAGCGACAGTGTGGTGCTGGCGGTGAAGAGGAAGTTCCAGCCCACGCCGAGCAGGAACAGCGCGATCAGGAACTGATGCAGTTCCACACCCGAGAGTGCTATTGCAACGCAGGCCACGTTGAGCGCCACCCCCGTGCCCATGATGCTCAGCACGCCAAAGCGCTTGATGAGATGCCCGGTGAAGAACCCCGGCGCGAACATGCCGATCACGTGCCACTGAAGCACCAGGGCCGAGTCCTCGAACGGGAAGCCACAGACCTGCATGGCCAGCGGCGTGGCCGCCATCAGCAGGTTCATCACGCCGTAGCCCAGGGCTGCGCCTGCGGTGGCCACGATGAACACGGGCTGGCGCATGATCACGCTCAAGGGTCGACCTCTGTCGGCGTGCGCCGCTCTCGCGGGCACCGGAGGGAATCGCATGAAGGCAATGGCCACCATAGACAGCAAGCCCACCACCGCCAGCGACAGGTAGGCGCCCACGAATGGCATGTCGAACAGGCCTCGGGTGCGACTGGCCAGATTGGGTCCGAGCACCGCGCCCACCAACCCACCCGCCAGCACCAGCGAAACGGCCTTTTCCCGGAACGCTGGCGCGCTGAGCTCGGCCGCGGCAAAGCGATAGAGCTGACCGTTGGCGCTGTAGTAGCCGGCGACCACGGTGGCGGCCACGAGCAGCCAGAAGTTGCGGTCCATCACCGCCCAGGCGCACAGCAGAGCCGAGCCCAGCGCCACCAGCAATCCGATCTGGAACGACACCTGGCGCCCGAAGGCGCTTTGCGTGCGTGCCACCAGCGGCGTGGACAGCGCCCCGCCCACCACATAGCCCATCACCGGCAGCGTGGCCATCCAGCCCAGCGGCGCCAGCGACAGCCCCACCAGGCCGTTGATGGCGATGAACACCACGTTGTTGGTGAGGAACAGGCCTTGCGCGGCGGCCAGCAGCCAGAGGTTCTTGTTCACGGCGTGGGCATGGTGGACATGACCAACGCCGCCAACGCGGCCGTCTCGGCGCGCAACACACGGGGGCCCAGGGTCACGGGCAGGAATCCGGCGGCGCGGGCCTGGGCGTCTTCCTGGGGATTCAGTCCGCCCTCGGGGCCGCTGAGGAACCAGACCGGCATGTCAACGGCGACCTGGCGCAGTGCCTGAGCGAGTGGCTGGGTGCCGTCGGCCAGTGAGAGCAGGCAACGCAGCACGGGCGTTGCGGCGCCAACCGGGGGCAGTCCCTTGAGCCAGGTCGCGAAGTCGGTCACCGGTTCAACCGGGGGCACGCGGTTGCCTCCGCACTGTTCGCATGCCGCGATGGCCACCGACTGCCAGTGCGCCTGTTTCTTGGTGGCGCGCTCGCCCGAGAGGCGCAGCACGCTGTGCGCGGTGTGCAGCGGTTGCAGGCTGGCCACGCCGAGCTCGGCGGCTTTTTCAACCAGCCAGTCCATGCGGTCGTTGGCGGGCATGCCCATGGCAAGCGTCACAGCGCGCGCGGGCTCGCGCTCATTGGTGGTGTGGGTACCCACGGTCACGTCCACATCGCTGCGGCCCATGCGGGTGATCGTGGCGCTCCACTCCCCACCCTCGCCGTTGAAGAGCGTGATGAGTTGCCCGGGCTGCAGGCGCAGCACCTGCACATGGCGCGCGGCGGACGCGGGCAGGCTCAGGCTCTGGCCGGCGAGCAGCGGCGCGGGGCAGTGAAAGCGCGGCATGCTCAGACCCGCCCGAAGGCGTAGCCCGAGGCGGCCTGCAGGCCCTCGACCTCGTCGATCAATTGCAGGAAAGGGCCGAGCGCCCGGTAGCGGTGTGCGGTGTGGCGGATGTAGCCGATGAAGCGCGGCGCATCGGCCAGGTATTTGGGCTTGCCGTCGCGCAGCGTGAGCCGCGCGAAGATGCCGGCCACTTTCAAATGGCGCTGCAGGCCCATCCACTCGACCGACCGGTAGAAAGCGCCGAAGTCGGCGTGCCAGTCTTCAAAGTCCATCAGGCCGGCCTTGCGCGCCTTTTCCCAATAGCGCACGGTCACGTCGATCACGAAGTCCTCGTCCCAGGTGAGGAAGGCGTCGCGCATCAGGCTGGCGATGTCGTAGGTGATGGGGCCGTGCACCGCGTCCTGGAAATCGAGCACGCCGAGTTGTTGGGCGGGTGTGTCGCCAGGCTGGCGCGGCAGCATGAGATTTCGGGGCATGAAGTCGCGGTGCACATACACGCTGGGGGCGTTGAGGTTGTGCGCCACGATCGAGTCGAAGGCCTTCTGCAGGGTGTTGGCCTGCGTGTCGCTCAGCTGAAACTGTTTGTGCTGCTGCAGGTACCAGTCAGGAAACAGCTGCAGCTCGCGGCGCAGCAGCGCTTCGTTGTAGGGCGGCAGCACGCCCGGTTTCGAGGCCAGCTGCCAGGCCAGCAGCGCGTCCAGCGCCTGCATGTAACGCCCGTGGTTGGCTTGCGCGTTGTCCGGGTCGATGCCATCCAGCATGGTCTGGTGACCCAGGTCACCCAACAGCATGAAGCCCTGCGGCTCATCCCAGGCCAGTACCTCGGGCACCAGCAGTCCCGCCTCGCGCATGAGCGTGGCCACGTGCACAAAAGGCTGGCAGTTTTCGTGCGCGGGTGGTGCGTCCATCACGATGAAGCTCTGTCCGGTCTGCGAGTCGATTCGCAGATAGCGCCGGAAACTCGCATCGGCCGAGGCCGCGCGCAGCGTGTCGGGGCGCAAGCCCAACCGTTCGCCGAGGGGGCGCAACCAAGCGGTAAAGGCGGCTTCACGTTGGGGATCGGCCCACTCGACGGCGGTGTTGGACAGGGTCATGGTGGTGGGTGTTTTGCGCCGCTTGTCAATGGGCCGCGCGCGGGATCGCGCAGTGGATAATGGCCGCTGATTCTACAAACCCCCTGTGCTGATCCGCGGCTTGTCGCACGCTTTTGATCGGCCCGGTCAACGACTTCCTCCCCTTGAATCGCCGTACTCACCAGTCCCGTGTCCCTGCCTTGCCCGGTGGGCATGCGCAACCCCGTCTCAAGGCGGCCCCCGTGGCGCTGGCGGTGCGCGGCCTGCTCTCGCTGCTGGCCCTCGGTGCGCTGGGTGCACACGGCCTGGTGCAGGCCCAGTCGGGCGATGGGGACGAGGTGCCCAAACCCGGTGTGTCGCTGCGCTCCAGCGGCATGCTGCAGGAAACCTTGCCCGAAGACGCGAAGCAGCAGGCCCCCACCTTCGTCTCGGGAGACCGCATCGAAGGCCAGACCGACAGCATCACGGCGGTCGAGGGCAACGCCGAACTGCGCCGCCACGACACGGTGATCCGTGCCGATCGCCTGCAACTCGACCAGCGCAACAACGAGGCGCAGGCCAAGGGCAACGTGTTGATCAATCGCAGCGGCGACCGTTTCGAGGGCCCCGAGCTGCAGATGAACGTGGAGACCTACCGGGGCACGTTCACCCAGCCCACATTCAACCTGCTCAAGAACGAGGGGAAGGGCGACGCCAGCCGCGTTGACTTTCTGGACGAAGACCATGCGGTGGCTCACGACGCCCGCTATTCCACCTGCCCTCGCACGCCCGGCGCCAGCTGGATGCCCGACTGGATGGTGCGCGCCACGAAGATCGAGTTCGACAACGTGAACGAGATAGGCACGGCGACGAATGGCACGCTGGAGTTCAAGGGTGTGCCCATCCTCGGATGGCCGTATTTCTCGTTCCCGCTCACCGACGCGCGCAAGTCGGGCTTGTTGCCGCCCACGCTGAACATCGACAACATCAGCGGCCTTGAAGTCACGCTGCCGTATTACCTCAACATTGCGCCCAATCTGGACGCCACGCTCTACCCCACGCTCATGAGCAAGCGCGGCGTGGACCTGGGCGCCGAGGTGCGCTATCTGCAACCCACCTATGTGGGCCAGGTGCGCGGTGCCTTCATGCCGTCCGATCAGCTGCGCGATGCCAACCGCTGGGGCTACTCGGCCCAGCACAACCAGACCCTCACCGGCACCGACCTGGCCTTCGGTGGTTCGGCAGGCTTGTACCTGAACCTCAACCGCGTGAGCGACGACGACTACTGGCGCGACTTCCCGCGCGCCACGGCCTCGCTCACCACCCGCCTGCTGGCCAGCGACGTGGCTTACAGCTGGGGCCAGGGCCCCTGGTCGGTGAGCGCGGGCGCCTACACCTGGCAGACGTTGCAGGACATCGACTCGCCCATCACCCCGCCGTACGACCGGCTGCCGTCGGTGGCCGTGCGCTATGGTCGCAGCGATGCGCAAGTGGCCAACCTGAGCGGCGTGGACTGGTCGGTGCTGAGCGAGTACACCCGCTTCCAGTCGATCCCATCGCTCACCCGGCAAACCAACGGCGCGCGTGCGCTGACGGTGGCCGAGATCAGCCGCAGATTTCAGGCGCCGGGTTGGTTCATCAAGCCCCGTGCCCAGCTGCACGCCACGCAATACAGCTTTGACAGCACCCTGGCCAACGGCTCGCGCAGCGCCTCGCGCGTGGTGCCCACCCTCAGCCTGGACAGCGGCCTGATCTTCGAGCGGGACGCCAGCTATTTCGGTCGCAGCTTCCTGCAAACGCTGGAGCCGCGAGCCTTCTTCACATGGACGCCCTACCGGGACCAGCGCCTTCTGCCCAACTACGACTCGGCCGCCAACGATTTCAACCTCGCCTCGATCTACAACGAGAACGTCTTCGGCGGCCACGACCGCATCTCCGACACCCGCGCGCTCACCGTCGGCGTGAGCTCGCGCCTGCTTGATCCGGACACGGGCGCCGAAGTCGTGCGCCTGGGCGTGGCCCAACGTTACCTGTTCCGCGACCAGAACGTCTTTCTGCCCAACTTGAGCGGACTGGCCGGTGGCGACCCGGTCAATGAGCGCCTGAGCGACATCCTGCTGGCCGCACGCGTGCAATGGAGCCCACGCTGGCTGACCGATACCAACGTGCAGTACAGCCCTGGCAATCGCGAATCGGTTCGCACCACGCTCAGCGGCCGTTACACGCCGAGCAAGTTTCGCGTGCTCAGCGCAGCCTACCGCCTGCAGCGCGGCAGCAGCGAACAGTTCGACGTGGGCTGGCAGTGGCCACTCAACGATCTCTTCGGCGAGCCAGCGCGCACCGAAGTGCCGGGCCGCGCGCTCGGCCCCGGGCAGTGGTACAGCGTTGGGCGCATCAACTACAGCGTGCCCGATCGCAAGGTCGTCGATCTCGTGGCAGGCTTTGAGTACGATGCCGGCTGCTGGGTCGGGCGCATCGTGCTGGAGCGCCTGCAGCGCAGCACCGCCGTGGCCAACCAGCGTATCCTGTTCCAGCTGGAGTTCACGGGCTTTTCCCGCATCGGCTCCAATCCGCTGAAAACCCTCAAAGACAACGTGCCGCGCTACCAGTACCTGCGCGAAGAAATCAACCCGCCCAGCCGGTTCCAACAATATGACTGACCGCTCCCCCCGTTTCCCCCGTCTGGCCGTCTGGTTGCTGTGCAGTTCGCTGTTCGGCGCTTCGGTCGTGCACGCGCAGGCTTTGCGGCCCTCCAGCGGGTTGCGTGCGCCCGCTTCGCCAGTGCCCTCGGCCGCGACGTCCCGCACCGCCGACTACATCGTGGCGCTGGTCAACTCCGAGCCGGTGACAAACAACGAAGTGCGCCAGCGCATGGTGCGCATGGAACAGCAGCTCACCCAGCAGTCTGCGCCCGTGCCTCCACGCGACCAACTCGCCCGTCAGGTGCTGGAGCAGATCATCAGCGAGCGCGCCCAAGTGCAGCTCGGTGCCGAGCTCGGCATTCGCGTCGACGAAGCGTCGCTCGCGCAGGCCGAGCAGTCCATCGCCGCCCAGAACCAGCTCACCCCGGAAGAATTCCGCCGCCGCATCGCGGCCGACGGTGTCGACATCAACCAGCTGCGCAACGACTTGCGTAACCAGATCCTGCTGCAGCGCTTGCGCGAGCGTGAGGTGGATTCGAAGGTGCGCGTGACCGAAGCCGACATCGATGACTTCATCCGCGAGCGCCAGGGCAGCAACGATGTCGCCAACCTGCAGCTCCATCTGGCGCAGGTGTTCGTGGCAGTGCCCGAAGATGCCGCACCTGACCGAGTGCAGACGCTGCAGGCGCGCGCCCAGGGTGTGGCCGATCGCGCGCGCGCAGGCGGCGATTTCGCCGAGCTGGCACGTGAGTTTTCCGAGGGACCCGAGCGTGCCAATGGGGGCCAGTTCGGCATGCGCCCGGCCAGTCGTCTGCCCGATCTGTTCGTGGAAGCCACCCGCTCGCTGAGTGCGGGCGCAGTCGCAGGTCCCGTGCGCAGCCCGGCCGGTTTCCACGTCCTCAAGGTGATCGAGAAGCGCCAGGCGGGACTGCCCGATGTCGCCGTCAGCGAAACCCGGGCACGCCACATCCTGTTGCGGCTGGGCCCACAGCTGAGCGAGGCCGATGCTGTCGCCCGGTTGGCCGGTTACCGCCAGCAGTTGGCCAGTGGTCAGGTTACGTTTGAAGCCCTGGCGCGCGAACACAGCCAGGACGGCTCCGCGAAAGATGGTGGCAACCTCGGTTGGGCGCAAGCCGGGCAATTCGTGCCCGAGTTTGAGGCTGCCATGGGGCGCCTGCGCCCGGGCGAGGTGTCCCCGCCTGTGGTATCGCGTTTCGGCGTGCATCTGATCCGCGTGGAAGAACGTCGGCAGAGCACGCTCTCGGCGCGTGATCAGCGCGAAATGGTGCGCGGTCTGGTGCGCGAACAGAAGATCAACGAAGCCCTGCGTACCTGGGTGCAGGACGTGCGCGGTCGCGCCTACGTCGAGTACCGCGAACCGCCCCAACTGTGATGCTGCTGGCTCCTTCGGCGGCTTGCGCATGAAGCACATTGCCCGCAAGCGCTTCGGTCAGCACTTCTTGACCGACGGCGCCATCATCGGAGCCATCGTGGACGCCATCTCGCCGCAGCCCGGCGACGCGATGGTGGAGATCGGCCCCGGCCTGGCGGCGCTGACGCAGCCACTGGTCGAGCGGCTGGGCCGCCTCACAGTCATTGAGCTGGATCGCGATCTGGCGGTGCGCCTGCGCGCACATGCCCAGCTCCAGGTGGTGGAGTCCGATGTGCTGAAGGTGGATTTCAGCGCGCTCGCCGCGCAACTGGCAGCGCCCAAACTGCGCGTGGTGGGCAACCTGCCCTACAACATCTCCACCCCCATCCTGTTTCATCTGCTGGACCATGTGTCTGTGGTTCAGGACCAGCATTTCATGCTGCAGAAGGAAGTGATCGACCGCATGGTGGCGCGCCCGGCCACGTCCGACTACAGCCGCCTCTCCGTGATGCTGCAGTGGCGCTACTCGATGGACAACGTGTTGTTCGTGCCACCAGAAAGCTTCGACCCACCGCCGCGCGTGGACAGCGCCATCGTGCGCATGGTCCCACTGGCCGAGCCGCCAGCGATCGACCTTGCACGCTTCTCGACGATGGTGCAGGTCGCCTTCAGCCAGCGTCGCAAGATCCTGCGCAACACGCTGGGACGCTGGCTCGCAGAACAAGGCTTCGAGGGAGAATTCGACCTGCAGCGCAGGGCAGAAGAAGTGCCGGTGAGTGAGTACGTGGGTTTGATCAAAGAACTGCAGGCATGAAAAAAGCCGCTGCAGAAGCAGCGGCTTTTCCCCCCAGATCGTCTGATCAGGCTGCCGCGAGCCAGTACCCGGCGTTGAACGGGCTGCTCATGCGCAGTGCCATCGGGCTCACGTCCAGGATCTTGTCCGTGGGCATGGGCTCGTCGCTCTGCACTTCGATCGGCTCTTCGCCCTTGGGTGAGCGCGCCACCGAGAACGAGTAGAAGCAGCGGAACGGGATCTTGCGATCGGACCAGTAGTCGGCGGCGTCGCGGAAGATGTCCAGCAACTGCTCGCGCGCTTCCTTGTCGAACTTCGCGTGCGCAGGAATGTGCTCCAGCACCACGATGAACCCCGTCTGCGGCCCCGACTTGTGAACCATGTCGGTCATGCAGTCATAGAGCGCGTCGAAGTTCTTGCCGAAGTGCGAGGGCAAGGTGTATTGCGCAGCGATCAATTCCAGCACGTCCTGCTTGCTCTGGGCTTTGGCCAGGTTGGCATACAGGAAGTGGTGCCCCAAGTGCTCGGCCGCGGCCTGCAGGTCTTTCACGCCGTGGGCGCGAATCGACTGAACGATATTGGGTCGTACGTTACGAAGTGGCGTGTCCATCTCCGCGTCTCTTTCAAAGTTCAAGTTAAAAAACCGTTCACATCACCCAAGATTCACTGCACGATCAGCTTGAAGCTGCTGTAGTGGTCTTCGGTGTAATAACAAGCGTCAGGCACCCTGGGCTGCAATCCACCACACACGATCCGCTTGGCGCCCCGATGACTCAAACCTGGCGTGGGCACCGTGTACTCCCGGTAAAACCCGCGCCGCTGACTTGGCAGCAACCTTTCCCGGTTGCCAAAAACCGTGCCGTCCTTCTCGTACCGGAATGGCCCGCCTTGCCGAATCAACTCCATCACCTGCCTGCCCTGAAGGGGCAAGCCGGATTCGGCGAGGGCCGCGGCGTTCGTGCCGGGAAGCGCCTGATCTTGCGGTGTTCGAGCCTGCACCAAAAAGGTGCCAAGCGATACCGTCAGAGCCAGAGCCAAGGTCAATGCTGCCACGCCCTTGGCACTCCCGATCCGCTTCAGGTCCATGAAATCCCTGCTCCTGATGCAATCAACCCGCCACCAACACACCACAAAAGTATCCGTTTGCACGGCTTTTGCGGGGGTGTCATGGGCGGGTTAACCCTGTAATCCAAGCTGGCTAGTGTGCCTGAGGTGGGTTGAAAACGCAAGTGGTTGCTGAAAAAGAAGGCAAATTCAAGGGTCTGAAATGTGTGAAAGAGTTAGCGCTTGCTTTTTCTCTATGCATCAACGGGAAACGTTGGCATCGGCCACGGTGAGAGCGGTCATGTTGACGATTCGGCGCACAGTGGCACTGGCCGTCAGGATGTGGACCGGCTTGTCGGCGCCCAGCAGCACGGGGCCGATGGCGATGTTGCCGCCGGCGGCCGTCTTGAGCAGGTTGTAGGCGATGTTGGCCGCATCGATGTTGGGCAGCACCAGCAGGTTGGCCGGACCTTTGAGGGTGGAGTTGGGCATCATCGTGGCGCGCGAGTCGGGGTCCAGCGCCACATCTCCGTGCATTTCGCCATCCACCTCCAGCCAAGGCGCCTGCTCTCGCAACAGTTCCAGCGTGCGGCGCATCTTCACGGCACTGGGTTCGTCGCTGGAGCCGAAGTTGGAATGCGACAGCAGGGCTGCCTTGGGCTGCAGGCCGAAGCGCAGCATCTCTTCGGCGGCCATGACGGTGATCTCGCTCAGCTCCTCGGCCGTGGGGTCGTAATTGACGTGTGTATCGACCAGGAACACCTGGCGACCCGGCAGCATCAGACCGTTCATGCACGCGTAGATACGGACGTCCTGCTCGGTGCTGGGGCTGCCGCCGGCGCGCTTGCCGATCACCTGGTCGATGTATTTCAGGTGGTGGTGGGTGGAGCCCCAGGTGCCGCAGATCAGACCGTCGACCTCGCCTTTGTGCAGCAGCATGGCGCCGATCAGCGTGAGACGGCGTCGCATCTCGATCTTGGCGAGTTGCTGTGTCACGCCCTTGCGTTCGGTCATGCGGTGGTAGGTCTGCCAGAAGTCGCGGTAGCGCTCATCCTGCTCGACGTTGACGATGTCGTAGTCCAGCTCTTCGCGCAGGCGCAGGCCGAACTTTTCGATGCGCTGGGCAATGATGGCCGGGCGGCCGATCAGCGTGGGACGAGCCAGGCCTTCGTCCACCACGATCTGGCAGGCGCGCAGCACGCGCTCCTCTTCGCCTTCGGCATAGGCCACACGCTTGCGCTCGGCCGTTTTGGCCGCCGCGAAGATGGGCTTCATGATCGTGCCCGACGCGAACACGAAGCTTTGCAGCCGTTGGCGGTAGGCCGGCATGTCGGTGATCGGCCGCAGGGCCACACCACAGTCCGCTGCAGCCTGGGCCACCGCTGGCGCGATCTTCATCATCAGGCGCGGATCGAATGGCTTGGGGATCAGGTATTCGGGGCCGAAGGCCAGCTTCTCGCCGACGTAGGCAGCAGCCACCACCTCGCTCTGCTCAGCCTGCGCGAGTTCGGCGATCGCGTGCACCGCGGCGATCTCCATCTCGTCGGTGATCGTGGTCGCGCCGCAATCGAGCGCGCCGCGGAAGATATAGGGGAAGCACAGGACGTTGTTGACCTGGTTCGGATAGTCGGTGCGCCCCGTGGCCATGATGACGTCGTCACGCACCGCGTGCGCGTCCTCGGGCGCGATCTCGGGGTTGGGGTTGGCCAGCGCGAAGATCACCGGCCTGGGTGCCATCAACGCCACCATCGCGGGCTTGAGCACGCCGCCGGCCGATAGGCCGAGGAACACGTCGGCGCCCTCCATCACCTCGGCGAGCTTGCGTTTGTCGGTCTTCTGCATGTACTGGCGCTTGTCGTCATCCATGAGTTCCTCGCGGCCCTCGTAGACCACGCCGGCCAGGTCGGTGACGAACACGTTCTCGCGCTTCAGGCCCACCTTGAGCAGCAGGTTCAGGCAGGCCAGCGCCGCCGCGCCAGCGCCCGAGGTGACCAGCTTGACCTGACCGATGTCCTTGCCGGCGACTTTCAAGCCGTTGAGCATCGCCGCCGCCACCGTGATGGCCGTGCCGTGCTGGTCGTCATGGAACACGGGAATCTTCATGCGCTTGCGCAGCTCGCGCTCCACGTAGAAGCAATCCGGTGCCTTGATGTCCTCGAGGTTGATCGCGCCGAAGGTCGGCTCCAGCGCGGCAATGATCTCGACCAGCTTTGCCGGGTCCTTCTCGTCGATCTCAATGTCGAACACATCGACGCCGGCGAACTTCTTGAACAGAACGCCCTTGCCTTCCATCACCGGCTTGGCGGCCAGCGGGCCGATGTCACCCAGGCCCAGCACGGCAGTGCCGTTGGTGATGACGCCGACCAGATTGCCGCGGGCGGTGTATTTGAAGGCATTGACCGGGTCGGCCACGATTTCTTCACATGGAGCAGCCACACCGGGCGAGTAGGCCAGGGCCAGATCGCGCTGGTTGGTGAGCTGTTTGGTGGCGGCAATGGCCACCTTGCCGGGTGTCGGGAACTCGTGGTATTCGAGGGCGGCACGGCGCAGCTCGGCGCGCTTGTTCTCTGGGCTGTTGTCCATGGTCATGATTTTGTCTCCGGTCGTTCTGAAATCTTGCTATGTGAAAGGCAATTGCGCATTCTAATTCTGCGGCCGGGAAAACCCTAGTCGGTAGAACTGCGTAAACGGTTGTGGCGATGCTGACTTTTTCAGGGGCAATGTGCGGAATGCATAGGCAGTCAGACCGCAACCACCTGTACCAGGGGTTGCAGACGGCGAACATCCTGGGGCTGGCACAAGCCGGTGCCCGGTGTGAGCAGCGCGGCCGAGCCGGCGGCCATGGCCCAACTGAAGGCCTGGGGCAGCGGGTCTCCTTGTTGCAGCGACCACACCAACGCACCCACGAAGCTGTCGCCCGCCCCCACCGAACTGGCCACCTCGACCGGCAAGGCCTCGGCCTGCCAGGCGCCGTCGCGTGAGAGCAGCAGCGCACCGCGCTCGCCCAGCGTGAGGGCCACCACGTCGGCATGGCCGTGGTCGACCAGTGCCTGCGCGGCGGCTCGCCACTCCACCGCCGTGGCCAGGGGAAGGCCGGTGAGTTCGCGCAATTCACGCAGATTGGGCTTGACGAGGAACACGCCGGTTTGCAGCGCG
The DNA here is from genome assembly GCA_040385485.1 of Pseudomonadota bacterium. Taxonomy (GTDB): domain Bacteria; phylum Pseudomonadota; class Gammaproteobacteria; order Burkholderiales; family Burkholderiaceae_C; genus Hydrogenophaga. The sequence goes on from JAZKHJ010000088.1 coordinate 18,320, forward strand.
GCGGCCAGCGCGGGCCCCGAGCTGTCGAGCACCAGCCGCACGCCGCGTTGGCGGGCCGCGCGGGCCAGCCGGGCGTAGAAGTCAGTGGGCACGCCGGGTGGCAGGCTGCCACTGGCCACCAGGAAGCTGAGCTCGCTGGACCATTGGTCAACCGCGTCCAGGTTGGCCTGCCATTCCTCCTCCGACAGCGTGGGACCCGGCAGCACGAACCGGTACTCGGCGCCGGTGTCTCGTGCCTGCACGGTGAAGTTTTCGCGCGTTTCCTGCGCAATAGGCAGCGCGTGTGCGGACAACCCGGCTTGCTCGAGATGCTGCGTGAGCCATTGGCCGGCTGCGCCGCCGGCCGGGAAGAGTGCACCACCGCGCCCGCCCAGCCTTTGCACCACGCGGGCCACGTTGAGGCCACCGCCACCGGCATCGCGCTGGGCGGGGCCGCAGCGCAGCTTGTCGGCGGGCACGACCCGATCGGTGTGTGTGGACACGTCCACTGAGGGGTTCATGGTGAGACACAGCACGGTGCCCGCAAGGGAAGTCATGCTGCGTTGTACTCCATGCGCACGGCTTTCAACGCAAGTGTTTGAGGCGTCTGATCCCGAAGGCTTCACTCACGCGCAGGGCGTGCGCGCCAACCGGGTTGACGCTGACGGCGCGCACGGCCTCAGCGGCGCATGAGCGCTTCGATCTCGGACGCCTCGACCGGCACGCCACGCGAGATCAGCTCGCAGCCGGTCTCGGTGACGATGGCGTCGTCTTCGATGCGGATGCCGATGTTCCAGAACTGCTCGGGCACGCCCTCGGCGGGGCGCACGTAGAGGCCAGGCTCAATGGTGAGCACCATGCCCGGGCGCAGGATGCGGCTGGGCCGGTCCTTGATGGTCTCGCCACTCAGGGGATCCTTGCGTTCGTTCACCGTGCCGAGTTCGGACGGCTCCACGTAACTGCCGCAGTCGTGCACGTCCATCCCCAGCCAGTGACCGGTGCGGTGCATGTAGAACTGGAAATACGCGCGATTGGTGATCACGTCTTGCGCACTGCCGACCTTGTTCTTGTCGAGCAGGCCGATGTCGAGCAAGCCTTGCGCGAGCACCGCCACGGTGGCCTCGTGCGGATCGACGAAGCGTGCGCCGGCCTTGGTGGCGTTGACCGCTGCGATCTGGCTGGCCAACACCAGGTCGTACAACTCGCGTTGGGGCCCGGTGAACGTGCCGTTGGCCGGGAAAGTGCGGGTGATGTCGCTGGCATAGCCGTCAAGCTCGCAGCCAGCGTCGATCAGCACCAGTTCGCCGCTGCGGATGGGCGCGGCGTCGGCGCGGTAGTGCAGCACGCAGGCGTTGGCGCCCGCTGCCACGATGCTGCCGTAGGCCGGGTACTGTGAGCCGTGCTCGCGGAAGGCGTGCAGAAGCTCGGCGTCCAGGTGGTATTCGCGCACGTCCTGACCCGCGCGCAGCATGGCCGCGCTGCGTTGCATGGCGCGGATGTGGGCCTTGGCGCTGATCTGCGCAGCACGGCGCATGGTGTCCTGCTCGAAGGCGTCCTTGACCAGCCGCAGTTCGTCGAGCACGCCGCACAGGTCGCGCTGCGCTTCAGGGCACAGCGCGCCGTAGCGCACCCGGGCGCGTACCTTCTGCAGCCAGCCATCGACGCGGCCTTCCAGGCCGGGGTGGATGGCGAACGGGTACCACACGGTCTGGCGGTTCTCCAGCAGTTTGGGCAGGCGCTGGTCGAGCTCGGTCACGGAGCACGCGTCGCTCACGCCCAGGTGTTCGGGTGCGGCGTCGGGACCCAGGCGGATGCCGTCCCAGATCTCGCGCTCGAGGTCTTTCGGCTGGCAAAACAGGGTGGTGCTGCCTTCTGCGGTGATCACCAGCCACGCGTTGGGCTCGGTGAAGCCGGTGAGGTAGTAGAAGTAGCTGTCGTGCCGGTAGATGAAGTCGGTGTCGCGGTTGCGCGGTCGCTCGAGCGCGGTGGGCACGATGGCGATGCCGCCGGGGCCGAGCGAGGCAGCCACACGGGCGCGGCGTTCGGCGTAGAGGTGGGTGTGGGTGGTGGAGTCCATGGTCGCCATTCTCTGACTTTTGGCGAGGCGTTGTGGAGTTTGACCAGAGCACCCGCGGAACCGGCTTTGCCGGGCCGCAAGGTGCGCCCCCTGGGGGTGACGCCGCAGGCGGCGCGGGGGTTACCCCAATTCCTTGAGCCGCTCGGGCGTGCCCACGTCGACCCAGGTGCCTCTGTAGATTTCTGCGCTCACCTGGCCCGCTTCCATCGCGCGGCGCAGCAGCGGCGCCAGCGGCTCTGCCGTGCCTTGGGGGTTGCCGGGCAGCACCTCGCACCAGGGCAGTTCGAACAATTCGCGCCGGTACAGGCCAATGGTGCTGAAGGTGTAGGCTTCATCGGCTCGACTGATCGCCAAGCCCTCCGGGCCCAGGCCGAAATCGCCCCTCGGGTTGTGCGGGGGGTTGGGCACCAGCCAGATGTGCGCGAGCAGGCCGCTGGCCTCGAACCGGTCAACGCTGGCCTGGTTGAAGCCGAAGTCTGGCACGTACACGTCGCCCGCCAGCACCCAGAACACATCAGTCAGCAGGGGCAGTGCGCGGGCAATGCCACCGGCCGTTTCCAGCGCGTAGCCGAAGTCGGTGCCCTCGCGCGACATCACCACGTCGCAACCCGGCCGGGACTGGCTCCAGACCGCGCAGTGCTCGTCAATCTGTTCCCCGAGCCAGGCGGTGTTGACCACGATGCGGTGAAAGCCACCCGCCAGCAAGGCGTCCATGGGCCACTGCATCAAGGGCTTGCCCTGCACGGTCAGCAGGGGTTTGGGTGTGACGTCGGTCAACGGGCGCATGCGCATGCCGCGCCCGGCGGCAAGCACCATGGCCGAGGCCAGGGGAGGGGGGGAGGGTGGTGCGGTGGCGAGTCGGGTCATGGGGAGCCAGAGGGTGCGCGTGCCGGGCGCGCAGGGCCGCACGCGTTGAAGAATTATGGGCCGATGCGCCAGCCCGATGCGGGACAGCGCGGCCGGCGACGGGCTGGCCGATAAAATCCGTTGTTTTGCGTCATCGCGCAGATCCCCGCCTCCCCCCACTTTCCAGCACCTCCCAGCACCCATGTCCGACACCGCCAGCACCCCCACCCCCATCGCCCAAGCCGTGTCGCCCCAGACCCAGGCCAACGCCATCCGCGCTCTGGCCATGGACGCGGTGCAAGCCGCCAACTCCGGCCACCCCGGTGCGCCCATGGGCATGGCCGACATGGCGGTTGCCCTGTGGGGTCGGCATCTGCGGCACAACCCGACGAATCCGCAGTGGGCCAACCGCGACCGCTTCGTGCTGTCCAACGGCCACGGCTCGATGTTGATCTATTCGCTGCTGCACCTGACCGGCTACAAGCTGCCGATCGGTGAACTCAAGAACTTCCGCCAACTGCACAGCAAGACCGCCGGCCACCCTGAAGTGGGCGTGACCCCCGGCGTGGAAACCACCACCGGCCCACTGGGCCAGGGCATCACCAACGCGGTGGGCATGGCGCTGGCCGAGAAGCTGCTGGCGTCCGAGTTCAACCGCGAAGGCCACACCGTGGTCGACCACCACACCTACGTGTTCCTGGGCGACGGCTGCCTGATGGAAGGCATCAGCCACGAGGCCTGCGCACTGGCTGGTGCCTGGAAGCTCAACAAGCTGATCGCGCTGTACGACGACAACGGCATCTCGATCGACGGCCAGGTCACGCCCTGGTTCATCGACAACACCGCGCTGCGTTTTGCCGCCTACGGCTGGAACGTGATCGGCCCGATCGACGGCCACGACGCTGACGCCGTGGACCGCGCGATCGCCGATGCGAAGAACAAGGCCGATGCGCCAACGATGATCATCTGCAAGACGCACATCGGCAAGGGCAGCCCGAACCGCGCCAACACCGCCAAGGCCCACGGCGAGCCGCTGGGCGCAGAGGAAATCAAGCTCACCCGCGAAGCGCTCAACTGGCCGCACGCCCCTTTCGCTGTCCCCAAAGACGTGTACGCCGCCTGGGATGCGAAAGATGCGGGCAAGGCTTCGGAAGCCGCGTGGAACGCCACGTTCGCCGCCTACAAGGCCGCTTTCCCCGAGCTCGCCAAGGAGTTTGTGCGCCGCATGAAGGGCGACTTGCCGAAGAACTTCGCCCAGGTGGCGGTGGACGCCACTGTGGCCGCCCACACCAAGGCCGAGACCGTGGCCAGCCGCAAGGCCAGCCAGCTCGCGCTGGAGACCTTCACAGCCGCCCTGCCCGAGCTGCTGGGTGGCAGCGCCGACCTCACCGGCTCCAACCTCACCAACACCAAGAGCACGCCCGCGCTGCGCTTCAACCTGGCTGGCGACGTGGTGAAGAACGAGCAAGGCCAGGGCGGGCGCCACATCAACTACGGCGTGCGCGAATTTGGCATGGCCGCGATCATGAACGGCGTGGCGCTGCACGGCGGCTTCATTCCCTACGGCGGTACCTTCCTCACCTTCAGCGACTACAGCCGCAACGCCATCCGCATGGCCGCGCTGATGAAGCTGCGGGTCATCCACGTGTTCACACACGATTCCATCGGCCTGGGCGAAGACGGCCCCACACACCAGTCGGTCGAGCACGCGGCCAGCCTGCGCCTGATTCCCAATCTGGACGTCTGGCGTCCGGGCGACACCGCCGAGACCGCCGTGGCCTGGGCCGTGGCGCTGCAAAACGCCACGCGTCCCACCGCGCTGCTGCTCAGCCGCCAGAACCTGCCCTACGCGCCCAAGAGCGACCTGGGTGACATCAGCAAAGGCGCCTACGTGTTGGCCGAGCCCGGCGAAGTCGGCCTGAAGAAGAAGGCGCAGGCGGTGATCATTGCCACCGGCTCCGAAGTCCAGCTGGCCTTGAAAGCGCAGGAGCTGCTGGCCAAGGAACACAAGATCGCCGTGCGGGTGGTCTCCATGCCCAGCACCACCACCTTCGACCGCCAGAGCGCCGCCTACAAGGCTTCGGTGCTGCCCGCCGGCGTACCGCGCGTGGCCGTCGAGATGGGCTCCACCGACGGCTGGTGGAAGTACGGCGTGGCCGCGGTCGTGGGTCTGGACACCTACGGCGAGTCGGCGCCGGCCCCGGTGCTGTTCGAGCACTTCGGCTTCACGCCCGCGAATGTGGCCGACACGGTGCGCGCCGTGTTGGCGAAATGAGTTTGTTCATCCTTTTTTTGAAACCTTCCAGGAGAGACGAGACATGACCATCAAGATCGGCATCAACGGCTTCGGCCGCATCGGCCGCAACGTGCTGCGCAGCGCCATCCAGAACTTCAGCGACATCGAGGTCGTTGCCATCAACGACCTGCTGGAGCCTGACTATCTGGCCTACATGCTGCAGTACGACAGCGTGCACGGCCGCTTCAAGGGTGACGTCAGCGTCGAAGGCAACACGCTGGTGGTCAACGGCAAGAAGATCCGCCTCACGCAGGAACGCGATCCCGCGAACCTGAAGTGGAACGAGGTCGGCGCCGACGTCGTCATCGAGTCCACCGGCCTGTTCCTGGACAAGGTCACGGCCCAGAAGCACCTGGACGCCGGCGCCAAGAAGGTCATCCTCTCGGCCCCCTCCAAGGACGACACCCCCATGTTCGTCTTCGGCGTCAACGACAAGACCTACAAGGGCGAGGCCATCATCTCCAACGCTTCGTGCACCACCAACTGCCTGGCGCCGATTGCCAAGGTGCTCAACGACAAGTGGGGCATCAAGCGCGGCCTGATGACCACCGTGCACGCCGCCACCGCCACGCAGAAGACCGTGGACGGCCCGAGCAACAAGGACTGGCGCGGCGGGCGCGGCATCTTGGAGAACATCATCCCCAGCAGCACCGGCGCGGCCAAGGCCGTGGGCGTGGTGATCCCCGAGCTCAACAAGAAGCTCACCGGCATGAGCTTCCGCGTTCCGACTTCCGACGTGTCGGTGGTCGACCTCACGGTGGAACTCAACAAGGAAGCCAGCTACGAGGAGATCTGCGCGGAGATGAAGGCACAGAGCGAAGGCGCCTTGAAGGGCGTGCTGGGTTACACCACGGACAAGGTGGTGGCCACCGATTTCCGCGGCGACACCCGCACCTCGATCTTCGACGCCGACGCCGGCATCGCGCTGGACAAGACCTTCATCAAGGTCGTGAGCTGGTACGACAACGAGTGGGGCTACTCCAACAAGTGCCTGGAAATGGTTCGTGTCGTCGCCAAGTAAGCGCAAGCTGACTTGATTGAAAAAAGCGCCTTCGGGCGCTTTTTTTGTTCCCGGCGCACCTGCGCGACAGCGTCCCCCTTGACACTAGACCGACCGGTCTATAGATTGCGCTGCATGACCGACACACCCGCCCCCGGCACCCGCGAACGCCTGATCGCGGCCATGACCGACGCCCTGCGCCGCCGCGGCCTGCACGGCATCGGCTTGACCGAACTGCTGGCCCAGGCTGGCGCACCCAAGGGCGTGCTGTACCACCACTTTCCTGGCGGCAAGACCGAGCTGGCCGTGGCCGCGATCGACGACGTGGTCGCGCGCATGCTGGGCTGGCTGGACGGCCTGCTGGCCAAAAACGCCGATCCGATCGAGGCTACGCGCTTGTGGATGCAGGGCGCGACTGTGCGCTTGAGCAGCACCGGCTTTAACGCCGGCTGCCCACTGGCCACCGTGGCGCTGGAAAGCACGCCCGATGACCATGCCCTGCGTGAAGCCCTGGCGCGTGCCTTTTCCACGCTGCGCGAGCGCATTGCGCTGGCGCTGGAGCGCGCTGGCGAGCCGCACGAATCGGCTCAGGGCGTGGCCGCGCTGATCGTCGCCACCTACGAGGGCGGCCTGCTGCAGGCGCGCGTGGCGCACAGCACCGAACCCATCCAGCAGGCTACCCAGACCTTGCTGGGCCTGCTTGCTGCGCGCACCGCGCGCTGAACGGAGATTCCTGCCATGACCGCCACCACCGACTCCACCCAGGACGTTCGCGTCGAGCGCCTCACCCTGACCGCCGCCGATGGTTACGCACTCGCGGCATTGCGCTACCGCAGTCCCACGCCCGCGCGCGCCCACCTCGTGGTCGGTGGCGCCACCGCGGTGCCGCAGGGCTTTTACAGGCGCTTCGCCGAACACGCCGCGCGGCGCGGCTTCGACGTGCTCACGCTCGACTACCGCGGCATCGGCCAGTCGGCCCCGTCCTCGCTCAAGGGCTTCCGCATGGACTACCTCGACTGGGGTCGGCTCGATCTCGCCGCTGCCGTCGAGGCCATGCACCAGGGCGGCATGCCGCTGTACCTGGTGGGCCACTCGTACGGCGGCCACGCGCTGGGCCTGCTGCCCAACCCCGGCGCAATCGACGGGGCCTGGACCTTCGCCACCGGCGCCGGCTGGCACGGCTGGATGCCGCCGCTGGAGCGCCTGCGCGTGCTCTTTATGTGGCGCGTGCTGGGCCCCGTGTGGACGCGAATGAATGGCTACCTGCCGTGGAGCCGATTGGGCATGGGCGAAGACCTGCCGATCGACGTGTACCGCCAATGGCGCCAGTGGTGCCGCTTCCCACGCTACTTTTTTGACGACCCGGCGATGAAAGCGACCACTGCGCGCTTTGACGAGGTGCGTTTTCCCATCGTCGCGCTCAATGCGCTGGACGACGCCTGGGCGCCGCCGGCCTCACGAGACGCCTTCATGGCCGGTTACCGCAATGCCCAGGTGCGCAGCGTCACGCTCGACTCCCGCCGCGCGGGCCTCGGTGCCATGGGGCACATGGGTTATTTCCGGCCCAAGGCCCAGCCGCTGTGGAACGAGGCGCTGGACTGGTTTTCCAAGCTCTCGCAGCACCGCGCCGCAAGGGCTTGAGCCCCCACGCTGCGGAGGGGCTCAGGTGCAGCGCTGCAGGCGCTTGCCCGCCATCGCATCGCCCAGGGCATCGATGGCAGCGCGTTGCGATTCGGTGATCGACGGCAGGCGAAGGTTGGTGCTCACACTCTCGGCGCGCTCTTGCGCCACCTTGGCGGTGCGGATGCCATCGCGCTCGGTCTGCTGGCGCGCTTGCTGGGCGGCGGCTTCGCTGGAGAACGTGCCGAGTGCCAAGCCAGGCGCCAGCCCGACCGCCGTGATCTCGCGGTACGTCACCCCCAACGCACGCAGCTCATCTTTCTTGCGATCGAGTTGCTGCTGGTTGTCGTAGCGCCCCATGTAGACGATCCAGCGACCGCCGCTGCGCACCTCGGTGAAGGAAAAGCCGGATGCGGGCAGGCCGAGCAGCGTCAGTTCGGCGCGCAGCAACTCGGCTTGGGCTTCGGTGAACCCGCCCGCCTGCCAGCACGCGCGCGTGCCGTTGTCGACCGGCGGTGCAGCCACGGGCGCAGGTTCAGGGGGTGTGGGTGCAAGGACTGGTTGGGGTACTGTGACCACGGGGGCCGCCACCTGGGCGGCCGACGGAGGCGGAGCGGCTTCGGCCTTGGGCCCGTTGAGCAGGCGCAGTGCCTCGGGCTTCACCTGTTGCGTCAGGCGCTCGGGCTCGCGTTGCTCGGCGGGCTTCAAGCCCAGGGTGTCCAGGTAGCCCTGCGACCACGCAAAGTAGCCCGCGTTGGCCAGCACCAGCAACCAGATGACCCACCTCAGCACGGGCGCACGCTCACTTCGGCGCTGTTCACCGTCTGCATGCCGCGCTCGGTGAGCACCTGCAATGCACCGTCGTCGTTCACGCCGCAGGCCGTGCCGCGCGTGCCGTCGGAGAGCTGCACCGCGAGACCCTGCAAGGCGTCCAGTTGTGCAAAGCGCTGGGCAAACGCGGCAAAACCCTGCGAGGCAAACGCCTGGATGTCGCCCACCAGCGCCGGTGCCACGCGATCCAGCACTTCCCCCGGTGTGATGCCCACAAGCACCTCGGCCAGGCCGGCCGGGGCCATGGCCGTGACCGCCGAGCCGTCCGGCACCAGCGCGGCCACCGCCGACACCTCGGGCCGCGCCACGTTGATGCCCACACCGATCACCACCATGCGCTGACCCTGACCGGCCTCACCGGTGCTGGCGGTTTCCACCAGAATGCCGCCGATCTTGCGCTGGTGCAGCCAGAGGTCGTTGGGCCACTTCAGGCGCACGTCGGGGTGCAGGCTGCGCGCCAGGCTCACGCCCACCGCCAAAGACAGGCCAGACCAGCTCGTGGGGGCCAGGGGCATGGCCAACGAGAACGTGAGTGATTGGCCCACTTTGCTGTGCCAGCCCTTGCCAAGGCGGCCGCGCCCGGCGGTCTGGTCCTCGGCGGCCAGCAACACCGGCTCCATCAGGCCGCTGCGTGCGCGGCGCATGAGCTCGCTGCTGGTGGAGTCGATGCTGGGCAGCACCTCGACGGTGAATCCGGGCAAGGTGGGTTCGACCGCTTGCCAGACGGCTTCGGCGTGACGGATCAGGGAGTCGGCCATGGGCCGTTCAGCCGAGTTTCGACGCTTTGCCCGCGCGCTTGGGTGCGAGCAGCGTTCCGCGGCATTTCTTCGCGCCGCACCAGCAGGGGTACTCGGCCTTCAGCTTGGGCGTGTAGGGCTCGTCGATCACCAGGCCGTAGTCGTAGAACAGTTCTTCGCCGGCTTTGATGTTGCGTTGCGCCCGGATGAACACGCGGCCCTCGTCCACCTCGGCTTCGCAGTTGGGCGCGCAGCTGTGGTTGATCCAGCGTGCCGAGTTGCCGCCGTGCTTGGCGTCGATCACATGCTCTTCGTCGATGTGGAAGTAGAAGGTGTGGTTCGGATCGGTCGGATCGTGCGGGTGGCGGCGCAGGGCCTCGTCCCAGGTGATGACCTCGCCCACATATTCAATGAGCGTTTCGCCCTCGGCCAGGTCCACCACGGCGTAGACCCCGCGGCCGTGCACGCCGGACTTGCGCGTCTGGATGCGCCGGCCGGCACCGTTCGGCTTCATGGCCAAGGCTGGTTTTTCGGCGGGCGCGCTCGACTTTTTGGGGCTTTTCGTCACGGCCGGAATATTTGGTAAGGTTGTTTCATGCAGGTGCGCGCGAGTGTGCGCGTGCCCATGTGCGCGTGTACACGCGCGTGGAAAGTTGATTGTAGAGATGAAAACTGCTGAAGGTTTCGCCAAAACCCTGGTCATTGCCGAGAAGCCGTCCGTGGCCCAGGACATCGTGCGTGCGCTCACCCCGGTTGCGGGCAAGTTCGACAAGCACGATGACCACTTCGAGAACGATCAATACGTGGTCACCTCCGCCGTGGGCCACCTGGTGGAGATCGCCGCGCCCGAAGAATTCGACGTCAAGCGCGGCAAGTGGAGCTTTGCCCACCTGCCCGTGCTGCCGCCCTACTTTGAACTCAAGCCGATCGACAAAACCAAGTCGCGGTTGAGCGCGGTGGTGAAGCAGGCAAAACGCAAGGACGTGGCCCGCCTCATCAACGCCTGCGATGCCGGCCGTGAGGGCGAGCTGATCTTCCGCCTGATCGAGCAGTACGCCGGCGGCCTCAAGGGTGGCAGCTACCAGTCGCTGGGCAAGCCGGTGCAGCGCCTGTGGCTGCAGTCCATGACGCCCGCGGCCATCCGCGACGGCTTCGAGCACCTGCGCACCAACGAGCAGATGCAGGGCCTGGCTGACGCCGCGCGCAGCCGCTCCGAGGCGGACTGGATGGTCGGCATCAACGGCACGCGTGCCATGACGGCGTTCAACTCGCGCGACGGCGGCTTCTTCCTCACCACGGTGGGTCGGGTGCAGACGCCCACGCTGTCCATCGTGGTTGAGCGCGAAGAAAAGATCCGCGCCCACCGCAGCCGCGACTACTGGGAGATCCACGCCAGCTTCCTGGCCGAAGCCGGCGAGTACCCCGGCAAGTGGTTCGACCCGGCCTGGAAAAAACCCACCGGCGATGACGCCGACGCCGAGCTTCGCGCCGACCGCGTCTGGAGCCAGCGCGAAGCCCTGGCCATTGCCGAGGCGGTGCGCGGCAAGGCCGCCAGCGTCAAGGAAGAAAGCAAGCCCACCACGCAAGCCAGCGGCCTGTTGTACGACCTGACCAGCCTGCAGCGCGAGGCCAACGGCCGCTTCGGCTTCTCGGCCAAGACCACGCTGCAGCTCGCGCAAAGCCTGTACGAACGCCACAAGGCCCTGACCTACCCGCGAACCGACTCGCGCGCCCTGCCCGAGGACTACCTGCCCACGGTGAAGGAAACTTTCGAGATGCTGGCCGGCAGCGGCATGAAGCACCTGGCGCCACACGCGCAGACCGCGCTCAGCAACGGCTACATCCGCCCGAGCAAACGCATCTTCGACAACAGCAAGGTGTCGGATCACTTCGCCATCATTCCCACGCTGCAGGCTCCCAGCGGCCTGAGCGACGCCGAGCAGAAGCTCTACGACCTGGTGGTGCGTCGCTTCCTGGCGGTGTTCTTCCCCAGCGCCGAGTTCATGGTGACCACGCGCATCACGTCCTCGGTGGGACACCACTTCAAGACCGAAGGCAAGGTGCTGGTCAAGCCGGGCTGGATGGCCGTTTACGGCAAGGAAGCCGCCGAGGACGTGACGGATGCCAAGGAGGGCGACAAGGGCCAGAACCTGGTGCCGGTGCGCGAAGGCGAGACCGTGCGCACCGAAACGGTGGAGCCCAAGGGCCTCAAGACCAAGCCGCCGGCCCGATATTCGGAAGCCACGCTGCTGGGTGCCATGGAAGGCGCAGGCAAGCTCGTCGACGACGACGAGCTGCGCGAAGCGATGCAGGAAAAAGGCCTGGGAACTCCAGCCACGCGCGCGGCCGTCATCGAAGGCTTGCTGACCGAGAAGTACATGTTCCGCGAAGGCCGCGAGATCATCCCCACGGCCAAGGCGTTCCAGCTCATGACGCTGCTGCGTGGCCTGGGTGTGGAAGAACTCTCCAAGGCCGAGCTCACGGGTGAATGGGAATACAAGCTCGCGCAGATGGAGCACGGCCAGCTCAGCCGCGCCGCCTTCATGGCCGAGATCGCCGCCATGACCGAGCGCATGGTCAAGAAGGCCAAAGAATACGACCGCGACACCATTCCCGGCAACTACGCCACGCTCTCCACGCCCTGCCCCAACTGCGGTGGCGTGGTGAAGGAAAACTACCGCCGCTACACCTGCACCGGCAAGGACGGCGCCAGCGAAGGCTGTGGCTTCTCGTTCGGCAAGTCACCGGCGGGCCGCACCTTCGAGCCCGACGAGTCCGAACAGCTCCTGCGTGACAAAAAGATCGGGCCACTTGACGGCTTCCGCTCCAAGGCGGGCTGGCCCTTCGTGGCTGAGATCGTGCTCAAGTACAGCGAGGACGACAAGAACTGGAAGCTCGAATTCGACTTCGGTGACGACAAGAAGGGTGAAGAAAGCGGCGAGATCGTGGACTTCAGCGCCAGCGAAACGCTGGGTGCCTGTCCCAAGTGCGGTGGCGCGGTGCATGAGCACGGCGCCAACTACGTCTGCATCCGCTCGGTGCCCACCGAACAGCAGCCCACGCCCACCTGCGACTTCAAGAGCGGCAAGATCATCCTGCAGCAGCCGGTGGCGCGCGAGCAGATGAGCAAGCTGCTGGAAACCGGCAAGACCGACCTGCTCGACAAGTTCGTGTCCATGCGCACGCGCCGCGCGTTCAAGGCTTTCCTGGCCTGGGACAAGGAAGCTGGCAAGGTGAACTTCGAGTTCGCACCGTCCAAGTTTCCACCGCGCAAGACGGCGGCTGGCGCGCCGGCCAAGGCCGCACCGGCGAAGAAGGCCGCTGCGAAAGCCGCGCCCGCCAAGAAGGCGCCTGCGGCCAAGAAGACCGCTGCCGTGAAGACGCCGAAAGCCCCGCGCAAGACCACCGCCGCCACCGGCAAGCAGCCCAGCGCCGCGCTGGCCGCGGTGATCGGCGAAGGTGCCGTCTCGCGCCCCGAGGTGGTGAAGAAGCTGTGGGACTACATCAAGGCCAATGGCCTGCAGGATGCAGGCGACAAGCGCCGCGTGAACGCCGACGCCAAGCTGGCGGCGGTGTTCGGCAAGCCACAAGTGACCATGTTTGAAATCGCGGGCCTCCTCGGCGCCCACCTGAGCTGAGCAAAGAGACAACCCCATGAGCCTGAAACTTTATTTCGCCCCCGGTGCCTGCTCTTTCGTGCCGCACGCCATGCTCGAACTCGCCGAAGTGGCCTTTGAGCCCTCGATGGTGAAACTGCACAAAGGTGAGCAGCGCTCGCCCGACTACCTGGCGTTGAACCCGCGCGGCCAGGTGCCCGTGCTGGTCGATGGCGATGAGGTTGTCACCCAGATCGTTGCGATCCTGCTCTACCTGGACGAGAAGCTGCCCATGGCCGGGATCCTGCCGCCAACAGGCATTGAGCGTGCCCGCGCCCTGCAGGTGCTGGCCTGGATGAACAACACGGTGCATCCCACGTTCACCCATGTGTTCATGCCGCACAAGTTCACCGACGACGAGGCCGCGCAAAAGGCGATCCGCGACTTCGGCGCGGCGGGCTACCGCGGTCTGCTGGGTGAGATCGAAGTCATGGCCTCCAAAGCCGCACCCTGGATGGTGGGAGCGCGCCCTGGCGCGCTCGACGCATACGCCCTCACGCTGCTGCGCTGGGGTGGTTACGCCGGCATCAACCCGGCGGATTTCCCCGCCACCTGGGAGCTGGTGCAGCGCTTTGCCGAACTGCCCGGCGTGGCCCGTGCGATCGAGCGCGAGAAGCTGCAGCTCAACGTGTACAAGCCCGCCTGAGCCGGCGTCGCGGCCGACCCGCTATTCCTGCACGACCTGCGGCTTGGTGGGTGTGAATCGCACCGACACCCGCAGGCCACGCCGGCTGCGTTCCGGGTGGGCGTCTTCCATCGACACCGTGGCGCCGTGCTGCTGCGCGATTTCCAGCACGATCGCCAGCCCCAGGCCCGATCCGTCGACGTTGGTACCCAGCGCGCGGTAGAACGGCTGCATCACGAACTCGCGCTCGTTCTCCGGAATGCCGGGGCCGTCGTCTTCCACCTGCAGGATCTGAACCCCGCTGAAGCGGTCCAGCAGCACGCGCACCGTGACCACGCCGCCCTGCCCGGTGTAATGGATCGCGTTGTCCACCAGGTTGCGCACCATTTCCTGCAGCAGCGTCGGGTTGCCGTCCATCAGGCAGTCGTCGGGTGTGTCGTCCGGGCCTTCAAAGCCGAGGTCGATGCCGGCTTCCAGCGCTCGGGGCACCGAGTCCTGCACCACGTCAGGCACCAGCCGGGCGAGGTCGATGCGCGCGCTGGGCAGCGTGCGGCCGGTGGTCTCGGCGCGGGCCAGAGCGAGCAGCTGGTTCACCGTGTGCGTGGCGCGCGCGCTGGAGCGCGCGATCTGTTGCAGCGAGCCGCGAATCTCCACCGGATCGGTCTCGCGCTGCGCCAGCTCGGCCTGCATGCGCAGGCCCGCCAGCGGCGTCTTGAGCTGGTGGGCGGCGTCGGCCAGAAAGCGCTTCTGGGTGGTGAGTGAGGTCTTGAGCCGGGTCAGCAGGTCGTTGATCGACGACACCAACGGTGCGACCTCCTGCGGGATGAACGACTCCTCGATCGGGCTCAGATCGTCGGGCTTGCGGGCGCGGATTCGCTGCTCCAGTTCGTTGAGCGGGCGGATGCCGCGCACCAGCGCCAGCCACACCAGCAGCACCGCCAGCGGCAGGATGACGAACTGCGGCACCATCACGCCCTTGATGATCTCGGCCGCCAGCGTGGAGCGCTTGCCCTTGGTCTCGGCCACCTGCATGAGCACCAGGCGCTCCGGGTCGTTGCGCGCCAGCCAGGTGTAGGCCACACGCACGTCGTCGCCGCGCACCACGTCGTCGCGCAGCATCACGCGTCCGGGCTCGGGCGCCTCGTTGTCGCGCGGCGGCGGAAAGTCAAGCTCTCCGCTGATGAGGGAGCCGCGTGGGTCGAGCACCTGGTAGTACACGAGATCGCTGTCGTCAGCGCGCAGCAGATCGCGCGCCTGCGCGTTGAGCTTGAAGGTGATCTGGTCGTTCTCGCGCACCACGAACTGGGTGAGCGCCTGGAGGTTGAACTCGAGCGCGCGGTCAAACGGCTTGCTGGCAATGCCTTGCGCCACGAACCAGGTCAGCGCCAGCGACAGCGGCCACAGCAGCAGCAGCGGCGTGAGCATCCAGTCGAGAATTTCCCCAAAGAGGCTGCGTTGCTCGCGCTGGAACAGGCCGAACCCCTTCGGCGCCAGCCGGCTGTCCGCCGGTGGCAGCGGCTCGCTGAAAGTCCGGCCGTCAGCTGGCGATTTTTTCAAGGCAGTAGCCCAGGCCGCGCACCGTGGCGATGCGGATCGGACCCTTTTCGATCTTCTTGCGCAAGCGATGGATGTAGACCTCGATGGCGTTGTTGCTCACCTCTTCGCCCCATTCGCACAGCCGCTCGACCAACTGGTCCTTGCTGACCAGGCGCCCGGCACGTTGCAGCAGCACTTCGAGCAGGCCGAGTTCGCGCGCCGAGAGTTCGACCATCTTGCCGTCGATGGTGGCCACGCGCCCGGCCTGGTCGTATTCGAGCGGGCCATGGCGGATGGTGTTGGTGCTGCCGCCCATGCCGCGGCGGGTGAGCGCACGCACCCGCGCTTCGAGTTCCTGCAGAGAGAACGGCTTGGCCATGTAGTCGTCGGCGCCGTAGTCCAGGCCCTTGACGCGCTCCTCGACACTGTCGGCCGCGGTGAGCACCAATACCGGCAGCGTGGAGCCGCGCGAGCGCAGCCGCTTGAGCACCTCCAGGCCGTGCAGCTTCGGCAGGCCCAGGTCGAGGATCAAGAGGTCGAACTCGTTGTTGGTCATCAGGGCCGCGTCGGCTTCGCTGCCGCTGGACACGTGGTCCACCGCGGCGCCAGCCGCTCGCAGGCTGCGCAACAGGCCATCGGCCAGGACCTGGTCGTCTTCTGCAATCAGGATGCGCATGGGGAAGTCTCCTGTGCTGATCGGGCAGCATTGTTATGGAGCCGCGGCGCGGGTGCGCGCGGGATTCAAGCCAGGTCCATTCTAGGTCTCATACCCCACGCCGTAGCCTGTCGGGTGGTGGGCGTTCACCGCGAGGGCACAGCCGCGCGCGCACCGGGTGCTTCCGACCCATAGGCCTCAAGCCCCAGCGCCACCACGGTGGCCACCGCATCGCCCACCTGTGATCGGAACTCGGTCTCGGCTTGCGCCACCGCCGCGCGGAAGGCGTCCAGCCAGAGCAGACCGGTGTCGGTGAAGACGATGCGACGGGCCCGGGCGTCGCGCGGGTCGGGTTCGCGACGCACCAGACCCCAGGCTTCGCACTGCGTGACCAGGTCGCCCATGGCCTGTTTGCTCATGCCGGCCTGGTGCGCCAGCTCGGTCAGGCGCGAGCCGTGCAGGCCCAGGTGGCGGGTGATGTGGATGTGCGCCGCTCCCACCTGCGCGCGCGCGGCGAGGTGCGAAAGCGCCAGCGGCACGTTGGCGTCGTGCGCCATCAGGCTGAGCACGCGCTCGTCGAAGCGGCGCAGCGCCAGGCCCATCAGCCGACCGAGGTGGCCGCCGCGCCAGCGATCGTCGGGTTCTGCGGGCGTTTGCGGGGTGTTTTGCAGCATCCGTAAATGGTAAGGCAAACTGACCAAATAATGACTCGTTTGATTTCAACCTGGCTGTAAACTGCTGTTCAAGCATCCAGCCTGTACACAACCACACAGGTTTTGCCAACCCTTCCAACCCAGCCCAGGAGCCCCCATGGACGCACCCGTCAAGCCCAACCCCCTCAACAGCGAAAAGGCCAAAGCCTTGCAGGTCGCGCTGGCCCAGATCGAAAAGCAGTTCGGCAAGGGCACCATCATGCGGTTGGGCGAAGGCGAGGTGATCGAGGACATCCAGGTGGTCTCCACCGGCTCTCTGGGCTTGGACATCGCGTTGGGCGTCGGCGGCCTGCCGCGCGGCCGTGTGGTGGAGATCTACGGTCCGGAGTCCTCAGGCAAGACCACGCTCACGCTGCAGGTGATCGCCGAGATGCAGAAGCTCGGCGGCCAGTGCGCCTTCGTCGACGCCGAACACGCGCTGGACATCCAGTACGCGCAGAAGCTCGGCGTGAACCTGCAGGACCTGCTGATCTCCCAGCCCGACACCGGCGAACAGGCGCTCGAAATCGTCGACAGCCTGGTGCGCTCCGGCGCGGTGGATCTGATCGTGGTGGACTCGGTGGCCGCGCTCACGCCAAAGGCCGAACTCGAAGGTGAAATGGGCGATTCGCTGCCCGGCCTGCAGGCCCGCCTGATGAGCCAGGCGCTGCGCAAACTCACCGCTCACATCAAGAAGACCAACTGCATGGTCATCTTCATCAACCAGATCCGCATGAAGATCGGCGTCATGTTCGGCAGCCCCGAGACCACCACCGGCGGCAACGCGCTCAAGTTCTACGCCTCGGTCCGTCTGGACATCCGCCGCACCGGCACCATCAAGAAGGGCGAAGAGGCGATCGGCAACGAAACCAAGGTCAAGGTGGTCAAGAACAAGGTCGCACCGCCCTTCAAGACGGCCGAGTTCGACATCCTGTTCGGCGAAGGCATCAGCCGCGAGGGCGAGATCCTCGACTTGGGCGTGGTGCATCGGGTGGTGGAAAAATCGGGCGCCTGGTACGCCTACAACGGCGAGAAGATCGGCCAGGGCCGCGACAACTCGCGCGAATTCCTGCGCGAGAACCCCGAGTTGCGCGTGGAGATCGAGAACAAGGTTCGCACCGAACTGGGCGTGCCGCTGCTGCCGGTGGAAGAAGCGCCGGCACCGGCCAAAGGCGGCAAGGCTGCGAAGGCTGCCAAGGCCGAAGCCGCCGAGAAGGCGCGCGAAGCCGACACCTCGCCGCTGGCCGAGTGAGGAGTTGCGCTCACGGTTTCCACCGTGAGCGTGTGACATGGGCTTCAACCAGATCTCCCTCAAGGGCCGGGCGCTGCGCCTGCTCTCGGGCCGCGAACATTCGCGGGCCGAGTTGCAGCGCAAGCTCAGCGCCCACGAAACCGAGCCGGGTGAACTGACCCGGGCCCTGGACGAGCTGGAAGCCAAGGGCTTCATCAACGAACAGCGCGTGCTCGAATCGGTGGTGCACCAGCGCTCCGTCAAGCTGGGTGCCTCGCGCGTGCGGCAGGAGTTGCAAGCCAAGGGCCTGAACCCCGAGGCCGTGGCGCAAGCGGTGGCCGATCTGCAAGGCACCGAACAGGCGCGGGCCCACGAGGTCTGGCGCAAGAAATTCGGCGCTCCCCCGCGCGACGCGGCCGAGTACGGCAAGCAGATGCGCTTCTTGCTCACGCGCGGCTTCAGTGCTGAGGCTGTGCGGCGCGTGGTGCGCGGTGGATCAACGCCAGACGACGACGAAAACTGACCTCATCCAGGCCTGGAGGGCGAGGCGACGGCGGGTGCGATCGGGCCGCGCAGCATGCGCCAGGCCAGCAGCGCACTCGCGACCATGATGGCCGTGCCCAACCATGCAGCCGCCTGCATGCCATCGACAAAAGCCGTGCGAGCGGCACTGCGAAGGGCCTCGGCCACTGGCGCAGGCAACGCCTCGGCCACGGTGAGTGCACCCCCCAGCGTGGAGGCGCCCGCCACCGCGTCGGCCGACATCCCGGGCGGCATTTGGGTCTGCAAGCCGTTGCGGTAGAGGCTGGTGGCCAGGCTCCCGAACACGGCGATGCCCAAGGCGCCTGACAACTCCGAGCTGGTTTCCGACAGCGCCGAAGCGGCTCCCGCGCGCTCGGGCGGTGCCGAACTGATGACGATGTCGTTGCCCAGGGTGAACACTGGCGCCATGCCCAGGCCCATGAGCACCATGCCTCCGATCAGCCAGGCCAGTCCATGCTCGCTGTCCACCAGCGCCATGGCGGCAAAGCCGGCGGCCGCCACCACGAGACCGGCCACGATGGTTTGCGGGGCGCGCAGCCGCTGCGCGATTGCTGGCGTGAGCATGGAGCCCACCACGAACGAAAGTGCCCAGGGCACGGTGCACAGGCCAGCCATCAGTGGCGACAGACCCAACACGAGCTGCAAGTGCTGCGAGACGAAGATGTAAACCCCGAACATGGCAAACGAGGTGAGCGCGTACGTGCAGATGGCTGCGGCAAACCGGGGTTGGCCGAACAGCTGGATGTCCAGCAGCGGGTACGCAATGCGGCGTTGGCGGCGCACAAAGGTCACACCCGCCACGAGACTCCCGGTCATGGCCACCCAGGTCAAGGGCTCCAGGTGGCCCTCCGCCGCCTGTTTGAGCGCGAACACACCGCCCAGCACCGCGGTGAGTGACAGCGCCACGCTGCCCAGATCCAGACGACCGGCCTGGGCGTCGCGGTATTCGGGCAGCAGGAACGGCCCCACCACCAGCAGAAGAACCATCACCGGCACCGCAGCCCAGAAGATGGCCGGCCAGGCAAAGTACTGAAGGATCACGCCACCCACCAACGGACCGATCGCGCCACCCACCGAATAGCTGGAAATCCAGATGCCGATGGCCACGCGTCGCTCGCGTTCGTCGCGGAACATGTTGGAGATCAGCGAAAGCGTGGAAGGCGCCAGCGTGGCACCGGCGATGCCGAGCAGTGCGCGGGTGGCAATCAGGGCGTGGGCCGTGGTGGACAAGGCGGCGGCCACCGAGGCCGCTGCAAACGCGGCAGCACCGATGAGCAGCATGCGCCTGCGGCCCAGCTTGTCGCCCAGCGTGCCCATGGTGATGAGGAACCCCGCGACCATGAACCCATAGATGTCGATGATCCAGAGCAACTGCGCGGCCGTGGGCTGAAGGTCTGCGCTGATGGCGGGCAGGGCCAGGTTGAGCACGGTGAGGTCCATGGCGTAGACCAGACACGGCAAAGCGATCACGGCCAAAGCGACCCATTCGCGGCGCGTGGCCTTGGGCGGGGCGATGTCGATCAAGTGTTGCGCAGCCGCCATGTGAGTCTCCCCGGCGTTCGTCGAGCGGTGGCTCCGTCAGAACGTCGAGGCCATCCAAGCACACGACGAACGCGGCCCCTGCCTTTCGACAGTCTGTGCGGACGAGTTACAGGCCGAGCATCAGCTTCAGGTTTTGCACCGCAGCGCCGCTGGCACCTTTGCCCAGGTTGTCCAGCCGCGCCACCACCACGGCGTGGTGCGCCTGCTCGTTGCCAAAGACGCGAATCTCGAGCTTGTTCGTGTCGTTGAGCGCGAGCGCGTCGAGCTTGCCGGACTCGTTGGCGGCTTCGGTGCTCACCCACTCGCTGCCGGCGTAGTGTTTCGCGTAGATCGCGTGCAGGTCGGCCAGCGTGGGTTGGCCAGGCAGGGTGTCCAGGTGCAGCGGCAGTTCCACCAGCATGCCCTGGGCAAAGTTGCCCACCGCCGGGATGAAGATGGGGCGGCGCGTGAGGCCGGTGTAGGCCATGATTTCCGGGATGTGCTTGTGCTGCAGGCCCAGCGCGTACAGCTCGTAGGCCGGCGCTTCGCCCTTCTCGTAGGCCTCGATCATGGTTCGCCCGCCTCCCGAATAACCGCTCACCGCCGGCAGACAGACCGGGTGATCGGGGGGCAGCACGCCGGCGTCGATCAAGGGGCGCAGCATGGCAATGGCGCCGCTGGCATAGCAGCCAGGATTGGCCACACGGTTCGCGTTGACCACGGCCGTGCGTTGATCGGCGGCGAGCTCGGGAAAGCCGAACACCCAGCCCGCAGCCGTGCGATGCGCGGTCGAGGCGTCGATGATCTTGGGCTGGTGGCCGACCATCGCGTCGACCATGGCCACCGACTCACGCGCTGCGTCGTCGTGCAGGCACAAAATGACCAGATCCACCTGCGCCATCAGTTCACGTTTGGCGCCCGGATCCTTGCGGCGCTCGGGCGCGATGCTCACCACCTCGATGGCGGGCATGCGCTGCAGCCGTTCACGAATCTGAAGTCCGGTGGTGCCTGCTTCTCCGTCGATGAAAACCTTGGCCATGGCCGATCTGCCTTGTCAGTGAGGATTCAGGAGGGCGTCCAACAATCGTTGTGCGCCGCGTGTCCGCAGTGCGCGATTTTGGTGCGATGCACCATGATACAGTCCTCGGTTGCTGATTTTCAGTGCCCGCTTTTCGACCCCCGCCGCGGACGGTCGACGATTCCTCTACCCATTCCTGAGAGAGCCCTCATGAAGATCCACGAATACCAAGGCAAGGAAGTCTTGCGCCAGTTTGGTGTGCCGGTGCCCCGCGGCATCCCGGCTTTCACGGTGCAAGAGGCGGTCGAAGCCGCCCAGAAACTGGGCGGCCCCGTGTGGGTCGTCAAGGCTCAGATCCACGCCGGTGGCCGTGGCAAAGGTGGTGGCGTGAAGGTGGCCAAGACCATTGAAGACGTCAAGCGCATCGCGGGCGAAATCCTGGGCATGCAGCTCAAGACCCACCAGACCGGCCCCGAAGGCCAGAAGGTGCGCCGCCTGTACATCGAGGACGGCGCCGACATCCAGAAGGAATATTACGTGTCGGTGGTCACCGACCGCGCCACCCAGAAGATCGCCTTCATCGCCTCCAGCGAAGGCGGCATGGACATCGAGGAAGTGGCCCACTCCTCGCCCGAGAAGATCATCACGGTGTTTGCCGACCCCAAGGAAGGTCTGACCGACGCGCAAGCCAAGGAGATCTCCGACGGCATCGGCATGCCGGCCGATTCGACCGCGCAGACCGTCGACATCCTGAAGAAGCTCTACACCTGCTACATGGAGACGGACGCCTCGCTGGTCGAGATCAATCCGCTGAACCGTGACAGCAAGGGCAAGGTCATGGCGCTGGACGCCAAGTTCAACTTCGACAGCAATGCGCTGTTCCGCCACCCCGAGATCGTCGCCCTGCGCGATCTGGACGAGGAAGACGCGGCCGAAGTGGAAGCTTCCAAGTTCGACCTGGCCTACATCAGCCTGGACGGCAACATCGGCTGCCTGGTCAACGGCGCCGGCCTGGCCATGGCCACCATGG
>JAZKHJ010000089.1:0-21692 GCA_040385485.1 Pseudomonadota bacterium
CAGGACCTGGGAGTACGCTGGCACCAGCAACACATCGTCGAAGGTGAGCGCTTTGCCGAGTAGGCGCATGGGAAAGCTCCAAAAGCGTCGATTGTAGCTGGCCGACCCGAGGGCAAACCCGTGGGCCTGCGGCTACTGCACCGACCGCTCAGCCGCGAAAAACCGCCGCTGCGTCAGCTGGTACAGGCGTGGGTGTCAGACGACCACAGTGCCCGGTGGACTCAGGGCTAAACTGAGGAAATGTCGCAAGTCAACACTCCCCAACCGTCCTGGCGCAACCCCCTGCTGATGGGTCTGCTGCTCGCATTCAGCACTGCCGCGATGGCGCAATGGCAGTGGGTCGATGGCACCGGCCGCAAGGTGTTCAGCGACACCGCGCCTCCATCGAGCGTCCCTGACAAAAACATCCTCAAGAAACCGGGCATGACCGTGGCGCCCATCGTCGCTGCAGTACCAGCATCACCGACAGCACCCGCCGCCAGCGCGCCTGCCGCGCCTCAGATCCCTGTTCGCGACACCGAGCTCGAGGCGAAGAAGAAGCAGGCCGAGCAGGCCGAGGAAGCGAAGAAAAAGGCCGAGCTGGAACGTGTGGCCAAGGCGCGTGCCGAGAGCTGCGAGCGCGCGCGAAAGGCCAAGGTAACGATGGAGTCCGGCGTGCGGCTGGCGACCACCAACGCCAAGGGTGAGCGCGAGATCATGGACGACAAGGCCAAGGCTGCCGAATCCCAGCGCATGGACGGCATCATCCGCAGCGATTGCGGACCTGTGCCGAAGCAGTGATCAAGCCCGGCGCATCAAGAATTCAGTAGCCGGCCTTGGAGCCGGCTTTTCTTCGGGCAAACAGGCCTGTTCCGCGAGCGCCCTGCCCCACGAACCGCTCCCGGCGGGCCACCTTCGGGTCCACCCGAAGCGCCCGATACACCTCCAGCCGATCTCCGTCACGCAGCACATGCTCCGGGCTGACACGCCGACCCCACACGCCCAGCGTCAGTGCGGGCGTGCCCAGTTCGGGGTAGAGATTCACCCAGCCGGCCTTCTCCAGCGCCATCTGCGCCGTGCATCCCTCGGGCACTTGCAGGACGAGTTCGTGCACATGGCGCGGTGCCTTCGAATGGATCAGGGTGATCTGCATGCTTCGCTCAGTCTGCGCCGTACACCTGATCGGCGCGCTTGACGAACGCGTCCACCAGGTTGCCGGCGATCTTGTCGAACACCGGGCCCACGAGCGCTGCGAGCGTGGTGCTCGAAAAACCATAGGTCAGGCTGAACTCCACCTTGCAGGCGCGCTGGCTGCCTTCCCCCAAGGGCGTGAACGCCCAGACACCGTCCAGCCTGGAGAACGGGCCATCGACCAGTTCCATGAGCACTTTGCGGTCGGTCTCGTGCGTGTTGCGCGTGGTGAAGTTGTGGCGCAGTCCGCTGAAGGCCATGCCCACGCGCGCGACCATCCCGTCCTCGAATTGCTCCAGCACTTCGCCGTGATCGCACCAAGGCAGAAACTGCGGGTAGTGTTCGATGTTGGTGACCAGGGCGAACATTTCGTGCGCGCTGTGCCAGAGCAAGACATTCTTGTGAATCGTTTTCATACAATCGAACTCATTGTATTGGCCTGAAACGGCCGCACCTCGCGCGTCATGGCCACCAAAAACAGCAAAGCAACTCCCACCAAAGGCCTCGACAGCCGCATCGCCGACAACAAGAAGGCGTTCTTCAACTACGCCATCGAGGAGCGCTTTGAAGCGGGCATGGTGCTCGAAGGCTGGGAAGTGAAGGCCCTGCGCGAAGGCAAGGTGCAACTCACCGACGGCTACGTGGTCATTCGCAACGGCGAGCTGTTCCTCATCGGCTGCCAGATCAACGCGCTGCACACAGCATCCACGCACGTCAGCCCGGACGCGGTGCGCACCAAGAAACTGCTGCTGCACAAGGATGAGATCCGCCGCCTCATTGGCAAGGTCGAGCAGAAGGGCTACACGCTCGTGCCACTCAATCTGCACTGGAAGAACGGCAAGGTCAAATGCGACCTGGCCCTGGCCAAGGGCAAGGCCGAGCACGACAAGCGCGACACCATCAAGGATCGCGAAGGCAAGCGCGAGGTGGACCGCGCGATGAAGTCCCGCAACCGCTGAGGTTGCGCGTCGCGTTCAGCCCAGGTGTTTGAGCGGATGCGCGTCCGCCGTCCACGGACTCTCGAAGAACGCGGCCACCTGCCCTCTTCCCACATCCTCGATACGCTCCGGGTTCCAGCGCGGTTGCTGGTCCTTGTCCACCGCGAGGGCACGGATGCCTTCCACCGTTTCGCTGGCGGCGCCCGGGCGCAGGTGGAAGCACTGGTACACCATGCCGCGCTCCATGCGCAAGTTGTCGGTCAGACCCATGGCGCGGGCGCGGCGCACCTGCTCCAGCACCACGTGCAGCATCAGCGGTGAGCGGTGGCGCAAGGTGGCCGCCGTGGCCTTGGCCCACTCGCCATCGCCCGACTCCAGCGTGGAGATGATGGCGTGCATGTCGGGCAGGCCGAACACGCGGTCAATCTCCTTGGCCGGCCAGCTGCCCGGCGCAACGGTGATGCTGAGGTGGCTGGCGCACCAGCGCTCCACAGAAGCACCGTTCTCGAACGGCGTCTGTGCCAGCGAGTTCCACAGACCGACAAGGCGACCCGACTCGATGAAGCCGTCGGCCAGTCCAGCCGCCATGGCGTCGCGCGCGCCGAGCACCTGCCCGGTGAGCGCGAGGTATTCGCCCAGACGGCCCGGGCAGCGGCTCAGGAAGTACCCACCGCCCACATCTGGGAACAGGCCGATGTGGGTCTCAGGCATGGCGAGCTTGCTGCGCTCGGTGACGATGCGCAAGCTCGCCCCCTGGCTGATGCCCATGCCGCCACCCATGACGATGCCGTCCATGAAGGCGATGTAGGGCTTGCGATAGGTGTGGATCAGGTGGTTGAGTGCGTACTCTTCGGTGAAGAAATCTTCCAGCGAAGCGTCGCCCGAGAGCGCGGCCTGGTGGAAGAAGCGAATGTCGCCGCCCGCGCAGAAGCTGCCGAACGGTCCCTCCTTGTTGACGCCGCGCACCGCGACCGCCTGCACTTGATCGTCGTCGCGCCAGGCCACCAGAGCCTGCGTGATGCTGCGAATCATGTCGAGCGACAAGGCATTGAGGGCCTTTGGGCGGTTGAGCGTGATGCAGCCGACGCGGCCCAGGACTTCGGCAATGACGTGGGTTTCAGGCACTGAGGCGTTCATTGTTGTTCTTCCGGAAGAGTCGTTCATTGTGGCTGCTGGTCGACGGTCTGGATGCGCGGTGAACCCGCGCGTGAGCGCCAGCCCAGCAACTCGTTGATCCCCAGGGCGCCAATTACCAAACTGCCGCCCAGCAGCACTTCGTCGCCGGGTACTTCGTTGGCCAGGACCCAGACCAGCAGGATGCCGAAGATCACCTCCAGCAAGGCCAGCAGTGAGACTTCTGGCGCTTTGAGAACGCGCGCGCACACCACCGAGAGTGCGCAGGGAATCGCCAACTGCACCAGGCCGAGCAAGGCCAGCCAGGCCACGTCGCTGCCGGTGGCCGAGAACGGCAGGGCCAGGGGCAGCGTGAGCGCCGACGAGATCACCGCACCCAGGAGCACCGAGGGCACGAGATCGATCTTCTCCCCGTGGGTCTGGCCACGTTGCACCACGGTCCAGTTGACGGCGCCGGCGATGGGCACGCACAGCGCGGTGAGCGATCCCAGCACGAGCCCTCCCGAGTCGATTTCCGGATGAGCGACGGATTGGACGAACTGGCTGCCGTACATGTAGGCAATGCCCGCCCCGGCCGCCATGATGGCCACCCAGGTGCGAGCGGCCAGCCGTTGCCCAATGAAGATGCGCGCCACGAGCGCCGTGAACAAGGGACCCACCGACATGATGACCAGCACGTTGGCCACACTGGTGAAGGTCAGGGCCAACATGAACGCTGTGAACATCACCGACCAACAAACGCCAGAAATCCAGAACGCAGACGATTCGGGGATGAGCCCCCAATGGCGCTTGAGCCATGTGCGCAGCGAAGGCGCCTCTGCAGGCTCGACCAGGTGCCCCTGGCTGCGGTCTACCTGACGCCAGATGGGCAGGATGACCAGCAATGAAATTGCGGTGAAGGCACTGCGCCAGAACGTGACCTCAAAACGCGCCGCCGATTCGAGCTGGCGCGAAACCACACCGGCGATCGACCACATGAGCGTGACCGCCAGCATGAGAAAAACCGCCTGAGTGTGGGTCAGTCGGTTGAGGGCGCGAAAAGGCATGGATGTCTTTGCCGTTCAGGTGACGCCACCCCATTGGGGCTGAGCTTGCCTAAGCCCTGAGCTCCGATCAACCTGAGCTTGTCGAAGGGCAGGCTCAGGGAGAACGGAAACTTCAGGCGCTCTTGGAGGCGCGCTTGCGGTCGCTTTCTTTCAGGAAGCGCTTGCGCAGGCGCACGCTCTTGGGCGTGATCTCGACCAGTTCGTCGTCCTCGATGAACTCGACACCGTATTCCAGATTGAGGTCGACCGGCGGCGTGATCTTGATCGCGTCTTCCTTGCCGCTCACGCGGAAGTTGGTCAGCTGCTTGGTGCGGGTGGCGTTGACGATCAAGTCGTTGTCGCGGTTGTGAATGCCGACAATCATGCCTTCGTACACCGGGTCGCCGGCGCGCACGAACATGCGGCCGCGGTCGTCGAGCTTGCCCAGGGCATAGGTGAAGATTTCACCGTCGTCCATGGAGATCAGCACGCCGTTCTTGCGGCTGGCGATGTCGCCCTTGTGCGGCTCGTAGCCGTCGAAGATGTTGGCGATCAGGCCGGAGCCGCGCGTCAGGTTCAGGAATTCGTTGGTGAAACCGATCAGGCCACGCGCCGGAATGCGGTACTCCAGGCGCACGCGGCCACGGCCATCGGGCTCCATGTTGGCCAGTTCACCCTTGCGCTCGCCCAGTGCCTGCATCACGCCGCCCTGGTGCTGCTCTTCGATGTCGGCCGTCACCATCTCGATGGGCTCGTGGCGCACACCATCGATGTCGCGGAACACCACGCGCGGCTTGGATACCGCGAGTTCGTAGCCTTCACGGCGCATGTTCTCCAGCAGGATGGTCAGGTGCAGTTCGCCACGGCCCATCACTTCGAAGATGCCGTCTTCGTCGGTTTCCTTCACGCGCAGAGCCACGTTGGCCTGCAGTTCCTTCTGCAGGCGGTCCCAGATCTGGCGGCTGGTGACGAACTTGCCTTCCCGACCGGCCAGCGGGCTGGTGTTCACACAGAAGTTCATGGTCAGCGTCGGCTCGTCGATCTTAAGCATCGGCATCGGGGCTGGCGTCAGAGGATCTGTGATGGTCACGCCGATACCGATGTCGGCGATGCCGTTGATCAGCACGATGTCGCCCGGGCCGGCTTCGGTGACCTGAACCCGGTCCAGGCCCTGGAAGGTGAGCACCTGGTTGATGCGGCCCTTGACGACCTTGCCGTCTTCACCTTCCATCACGACCACGTCCATGTTGGGCTTGATGGTGCCTTGGCTGATGCGGCCCACGCCGATGCGACCAACGAAGCTGGAGAAGTCCAGCGCGGAGATCTGCAACTGCAGCGGTGCTGCAGGATCCCCCTCCTGGGGCTTGACGTGTTTGAGCACCGTGTTGAACAGGGCGGACATGTCTGGGCCCCACTGCTCGCCGGGTGCGCCTTCGACCAGCGAAGTCCAGCCGTTGATGCCCGAGGCATAGACCACGGGGAAATCGAGCTGTTCGTCGTTGGCGCCGAGCTTGTCGAACAGGTCGAACGCGGCGTTGATGACTGCGTCCGGGCGTGCGCCGGGCTTGTCCACCTTGTTCACCACCACGATGGGCTTCAGACCCAGTGCCAGCGCCTTCTTGGTCACGAAGCGCGTTTGCGGCATCGGGCCTTCCTGCGCGTCGATCAGCAGCACCACGCCGTCCACCATGGACAGGGCGCGCTCGACTTCACCACCGAAGTCCGCGTGGCCGGGGGTGTCGACGATGTTGATGTGCGTGCCTTCCCAGCTCACGGCGCAGTTCTTGGCCAGAATCGTGATGCCCCGCTCGCGTTCGATGGCGTTGTTGTCCATCACCGTGTCGACGATTTTTTCGTGCTCGGCGAAGGTGCCCGACTGGCGAAGCAGCTGGTCAACCATGGTGGTTTTGCCATGGTCAACGTGGGCGATGATGGCGATGTTGCGGATTTGTTTGCTCATGATGCGAGTTCCGGTGAGGTTTCCAGGATTTGCTGTATTTCGGAGGGGCTCAGCAGTCGCCCCGGGATCAATTCACCCGATTGGGTGTGCGCGCTGCCCAGCAGCACGGTTTCGTGGGAAAAGGTTTCTTCGCCTGTGGTCACCGGGCCGAACACGGCCACGCGTTCTTGGTCTGCCCAAGCTCCGCGGCGGCGCAGGCCGCTGAGGAAGCGTCCGGCATCGTCAGCGTCCAGCGTGACGGTCTCGTGTCCGTCCAGCAAGGCCTGCACTGGCAACAACAACGCCATGCGCTCGCTTTCGTCCAGCGCTTCGAGGGCATCGAGCGCGATGCACTGATCGGCTTTGAACAGGCCGGTTTCGGTGCGGCGCAGCATGCTCAGGTGACCGCCGCAACCCAGGGCCTCGGCGATGTCTTCACCCAGCGTGCGGATATAGGTGCCCTTGCTGCAACGCACGCGCAACCGCAGAAACGGCGCGTCGCCCTGCAACTGCATGTCCAGAAGATCCAGGTCGTGAATGGTGACGTGGCGAGCCTCGCGCTCCACCGTCTCGCCCTGGCGGGCGTATTCGTACAGCGGCTTGCCATCTTTCTTCAAGGCGCTGTGCATGGGGGGCACCTGGGCAATAGGACCCATGAAGCGGTCCAGCACCTCGACCACTTGCCCGGGTGTGCAAACCACGCCGCGGGTCTGGATGACGTCTCCTTCGGCATCGCCGGTGCTGGTTTTCACACCCAGGCGCACCACGGTCTCGTAGGTCTTGTCGGCGTCCAGATGGATCTGGCTGAACTTGGTGGCAGCACCAAAACACAGCGGCAGCACACCGCTGGCCAGTGGATCCAGCGTGCCCGTGTGGCCCGCCTTTTCAGCCCGCAGCAACCATTTGGCTTTTTGCAAAGCCTGGTTGCTGGAGAGACCCAGCGGTTTGTCGAGCAACAGCACCCCGTGCACAGGGCGCCGCTGCACCCTCGTGCGTGGCGCGTGCATGGCTATTCTTCCTTTGAACGAGAAGAGACCGCCTTGGAAATCAAGGCGTTCATGTCGGCCGCGCGCTCGGTGGTGCGGTCGAACACGAAATGCAACGTGGGCACGGTGTGGATGTGCAGCCGCTTGAACAGGCCGCTGCGCAGGAAACCCGCCGCAGCGTTGAGGCCCTGAAGGGTTTCCTCAGGGTCTCCCGTGAGCAGGCTGAAGAACACCTTGGCGTGCGCGTAGTCCGGCGTGACCTCGACCGCATTGATCGTGATCATGCCCACCCGCCGGTCTTTCAACTCGCGCGCGATCAACTCGGCCAGATCCCGCTGGATCTGGTCGGCCACGCGGAAACCGCGGTTGGGGGTGGAGGAGGCTTTGCGAACCATGCAGATCACCGCTTACAGCGTGCGCGCCACTTCCTTGACCTCGAAGAATTCGAGCTGGTCGCCTTCTTTGATGTCGTTGTAGTTCTTCAGCTTGATACCGCACTCGAAGCCTTCCTTGACTTCGCGCACGTCGTCCTTGAGGCGCTTGAGGGTGTCGATCTCGCCGGTGTAGATGACCACGTTGTCGCGCAGCAGGCGGAAATGCGCGCTGCGATTGACCTGGCCCGCCGTGACCATACAACCGGCGATGGTGCCGATCTTGGTGGCCACGAACACAGTGCGGATCTCGGCCGAGCCGATGACTTCTTCGCGCTTTTCGGGCGCCAGCATGCCGGACATGGCAGCACGCAACTCATCGACGGCGTCGTAAATGATGTTGTAGTAGCGCAGGTCCACGTCGTTGCCTTCGGCCAGCTTGCGTGCACCCACGTCGGCGCGCACGTTGAAGCCGATGATCACCGCCTTGGAAGCGATGGCCAGGTTCACGTCGGACTCGCTGATGCCACCGACCCCGGCGAACACCAGTTGCACCTTGACCTCGTCGGTCGAGAGCTTGAGCAGCGACTGGGCCAGCGCTTCCTGCGAGCCCTGCACATCGGACTTGACGATGATGGGCAACAGCTTGACTTCGCCGGCCGACATGTCGGAGAACATGTTCTCCAGCTTGGCGGCTTGCTGGCGCGCCAGCTTGGTGTTGCGGAACTTGCCGGCACGGTAGGTGGCGATTTCGCGCGCACGGCGCTCGTCGGTCATCACCATGAAGTCGTCGCCAGCCTGTGGCACTTCCGACAGGCCCTGGATTTCCACCGGGATCGACGGACCGGCCGATTTGATCGTTTTGCCGTTTTCGTCCAGCATGGCGCGCACGCGGCCCGAGGTTTGACCCACCAGCACCACATCGCCGGTCTTGAGCGTGCCGCTCTGAACCAACACCGTGGCCACCGCGCCGCGACCTTTGTCCAGGCGGGCTTCGATCACCAGGCCCTTGGCCATGGCGTCCACCGGCGCCTTGAGTTCAAGCACTTCGGCCTGCAGCAGCACCTGCTCCAGCAATGCGTCGATGCCCACGCCGGTCTTGGCGGACACGCCCACGAACGGCACGTCACCACCGAACTCTTCGGGCACGACTTCTTCGGCCACGAGTTCGGAGCGCACCTTCTCCAGATTGATACCTGGCTTGTCGATCTTGGTCAACGCAACCACGATAGGAACACCAGCGGCTTTCGCGTGCTTGATCGCTTCCTTGGTCTGCGGCATGACGCCGTCGTCGGCTGCGCAGACGAGGATGACGATGTCGGTGGCCTGGGCACCGCGGGCGCGCATGGCGGTGAACGCCTCGTGGCCCGGGGTATCGAGGAAAGAGATCATGCCGCGCTCGGTCTCGACGTGGTATGCCCCGATGTGCTGCGTGATGCCGCCAGCTTCGCCCGCAGCCACCTTGGCACGGCGGATGTAATCCAGCAGCGAGGTCTTGCCGTGGTCCACGTGGCCCATGACGGTGACGACTGGCGCGCGTGGCAGCAGCTCGTGTTCTTGCTGCGAGGTTTCGTCATCGGCAAACGCTTCCGGATCGTCCAGCGCAGCCACGACGGCCTTGTGGCCCAGCTCTTCCACCACGATCATGGCGGTGTCCTGGTCCAGAGGCTGGTTGATCGTGACCATCTGTCCCAGCTTCATCAGCTGCTTGATGACCTCGGACGACTTCAGGCTCATCTTGTGCGCGAGTTCGGCCACCGTGATGGTCTCCGGCACGTGCACTTCAATGATCTTGAGCTCGGTCGGCGCCACGAAGTTGCTCTGACCGGTATCGCGGGAATCACGAGAGTCGCGGCGACCGCGTGGGCCTCCGCGCCAGTTGGAGCGACCCGCGCTGGTGTCGCCTCGCGTCTTGATTTCTTTTTTCTTGGCCGCGTCGTCCTTCCAGGTGGAAGACAGGTTCTCGGACTTGATTTCTTTCTTGCCGGCCACGCCAGGCGTGGCGGCGCCAGCGGTTGTGACGGGCTTGCCGGGTGTGCCGGCAGGCTTGTGCAGCGTGCCCTTGATGCCGGCCTTGGGGTCTGCCACCGGAGCGGGCTCGGGCTTCTTGGCCACCAAGGTCTTGGCTGGCGCAGACATCATGGCGCGAATATTGGCCGCTTCGGCTTCTGCCTTGCGCCTGCGCTCCACCAGATCCTGCGCGCGCAGGTCGTCGGCGCGTTTGCTTTCGGCGTTGCGGTCCGCGATCACTCGGGCTGCGGAATCGCGTTCCAGCGAATCGGTCTTGGCCTTGGCGTCCTTGGCGGTGCGGGCGGCGATGGCCTCAGCAACGCCTTCAGGCGTGGCGGCCTCGGCGGCAGCGCGGGCGGCGGCTTCCGCCACCTCGGCAGCGGCGGCAGCAGCACGCTCCTGTTCTACAGCGACCTGCGCCTGACGCGCCTCTTCGGCTTCGCGCGCCTGGCGCTTCTCGTTGAACTCTTCTTCCTGGCGGCGCAGCAGTTCGGCCTGGCGGCGCGCGTCCTCCTCGCGGCGGGACAACTCTTCGGTGTCGACCACCGGCGCGACGGCAACAGGCTCTTCAACCATCTCGGGCACTGCCACCTCGTCGTCGCGCTTGATGAAGGTGCGCTTCTTGCGCACTTCCACCTGGATCGTGCGGGCACGACCCGTGGAATCGGCCTGCTTGATCTCGGAGGTGGACTTCTTCACCAAGGTGATCTTCTTGCGCTCACCGCCGGCCGTGCCGTGGCTGGCCTTCAGGTGGCCCAGCAGCGATTGCTTGTCGGATTCGGTGACTGGATCGGCCCCGGATGTCTTGGGCACACCCGCTGCGGAGAGTTGCTCCAGCAGGACGGTGGTGGGCTTGTTCAGCTCGGCAGCCAGTTCGGCGACGGTGGTACTTGTCATAGGTTTCAATTCTCCGATGGGCCTCCGCTGGTCAGGTCGTGGATTGCGCTTCGTCACCGGTGAACCAGTGAGCGCGTGCCAGCATGATCAGCGCGGTGGCCTCTTCAGGCGTCTGTGCGGTGATGTCGGTGAGCTCGTCGGTGGCCAGATCGGCCAACTCGTCGCGGGTGTGGATGCCGGCGTCGGCCAACTTGGCGATCAGCTCGGGGGTCACGCCTTCGAGGTCGCGCAGGTCTTGCGAAACTTCTTCGACGCTTTCTTCCCGGGCGATTTCCATCGTCAGCAAGGCATCCTTGGCGCGGGTGCGCAGCTCATTGACCGTGTCTTCGTCAAAAGACTCGATCTCCAGCATTTCCTGCAGCGGCACGTAGGCCACTTCTTCGAGGCTGGTGAAGCCTTCTTCGATCAGGATGTCGGCAATCTCCTGGTCCACGTCCAGCTTGGCCATGAAGATCTTGCGGATGCCGTCGGCCTCTTCGGCCTGCTTCTGGGCCGATTCATCGGCCGTCATGATGTTGATGCGCCAGCCGGTCAGCTCGGACGCCAGGCGCACGTTCTGCCCCCCGCGGCCAATGGCGATGGCGAGGTTTTCCTCGTCGACCACCACGTCCATGGCATGACGCTCTTCGTCCACCACGATGGAGACCACGTTGGCCGGAGCCAGCGCGCCGATCACGAACTGCGCCGGGTCTTCCGACCACAACACGATGTCCACGCGCTCGCCTGCAAGTTCGTTGGTCACGCCGTTGACGCGCGAACCGCGCACACCGACACAGGTGCCGATGGGGTCGATGCGTTTGTCGAAGGTGTGCACGGCGATCTTGGCGCGCGATCCCGGGTCGCGGGCGCAGGTCTTGATCTCCAGCAGGCCTTGCTCGATCTCGGGCACTTCCTGGCGGAAGAGTTCGACCATGAAGGACGGGGCCGAGCGCGACAGCAGGATGGGAGCGCCGCGCAGCGTCAGGTCCACGTCCATGATCATGGCGCGCACGCGGTCCCCGGTGCGGAAGTTTTCCTTCGG
Organism: Pseudomonadota bacterium; assembly: GCA_040385485.1. Lineage (GTDB taxonomy): Bacteria > Pseudomonadota > Gammaproteobacteria > Burkholderiales > Burkholderiaceae_C > Hydrogenophaga. Next base: position 11,492 of record JAZKHJ010000089.1, read on the forward strand.
AATCATCTCGCCGCGCTTCAAGCGGCCTTCCACGCGGCCGCTCTCGATGATCAGGTCGCCCTTGTCCATGCGTTTGACGGTGCCGACGAAGATCTTGTCGCCGCGCGACATGAAGTCGTTGAGCAGCATTTCGCGCTCCGCATCGCGGATCTTCTGCAGGATGACCTGCTTGGCTGCCATGGCGCCAATGCGGCCAATCGGCACGCTCTCCACCGGCTTCTCGATGAAGTCACCTTCTTCGATGTCGGAAAGTTCGTCGCGCGCATCGGTCAATAGCTCTTCGGCATCCGGGTTCTGCAGGCCAGCCTCATCGGGCACGACCAGCCAGCGGCGGAAAGTTTCGTAGGCACCGGTGTCCGGGTCCATGGCCACGCGGATGTCCACGTCGCCCTTGTAGAGTTTCTTGGTGGCCGAGGCCAGCGCCAGTTCCACGGCGCCCAACACGACGTCGCGCTCGACGTTTTTCTCGCGCGAGATCGCATCGATCAGCATCAACATTTCGCGGTTCATTTCACTCGCCCACCTTTCCGAATTGCATGTCCTGGGTCACTTTGATTTCTCTTACTCATCACTGTCTGGAGCATTTGCTCCGGGGGCCTGACGGCCCTTGAAATTCACGATCGGCGCCAACCGCGCCTGCTGGATGTCGTCCAGCGAGAATGTCATGGCCTGCATGGGCACGGGCGCGCGCTTCTTGCTCACCCGCGCGCCGGGCTTTGGTTCGGGCGCATCGCTCCAGACCACTTGCCATTGCACGCCGTCGTCGGCACGCTCGAGCGTGCCCCTGAATTTCTTGCGGTTCGCCGCCACGTCGGTCCCGGTGGCACCGATCGGCGCTTTCAAGGTGAGGTCGATCACGTGACCTTCAAACCGCACGTAATCGATCTCGCGCTTGAGCGGCCGGTCGATGCCTGGCGAACCCACTTCGAGGCGGCGGTATTCCAAGCCTTCAACTTCCAGCAGGTATTGCAACTGACGCGTGATCTTTTCGCAATCTTCGACCGTAACGAAACGCTCCACAGGCAACGGCTGACCTTCAACAGGCGCTTCCCACGGCAGATCGATCGTGACCTTCAACAGGCCACTGCCCGAGCGCTCCAACTCCACCAGGTCAAAACCCAGTCCGGTGACGGTCTGCTCTACGATCTCTTGCCAAGCCATGCTGATGGTGTCTGCCCAGGGGTGTGCCGTTCAAAATCACTCTGTCGCCCTGTGGATTACCCCAGGGTCAAAAGCGTTCGGCCAAAAAAAATGGGCCGGTATTTACCCGCCCATTTGGTCGTGAAGCTCGCATTGTAACGCCTGCAGCCGTCCATTGGCAACCCGCTCAACAGTTCAATGCTGAACGCCGTTCAAATTCCCAGTACCCATTGAATGAGGTTTTTGGCCAGAAACCCCAGCATGCCGAATGACAGCACCAGAAAAAGCACGAAGGTGCCGAACTTCCCGGCCTTGGATTCGCGGGCCAGGTTGAACACGATGAAGAGCATGTAGAGGATGAAGGCGCCGACGCCGAAGGTCAGGCCGAACTGGGCGATCTGGCCCTCGGTGTAGCCAAAAAGGGTATTGCCCATGGCTCAGCGCGCCGTCCGATGGGCGGTCAGGTCGCGGTAGGCGTGCCAGCTGGCATGAGCCAGCAACGGGGTGATCGGAATCAGACCCAGCAAGGCGGTGACCATGCCCAAGCCGACCAACAGTGCGATCACCACCGCCCACAAGACCATGGGTGCGGGATGGCTGGCCACGGACCGCCAGCTCTGCGCCACCGCGTCCATCACCGAGGCACGGGTGTCCACCAGCATGGGCAGTGCGACCACGGTGGAAGCGAATACCGGCGCGGCCAGCAACGCACCGAGCAACAGCCACACTTCAAAGAGGCCGATCTCGCGCACCAGCACCACGTGATGCAAGAAATCCAGCGGCTTGAGGATGGGCGTCGGCGACCCCAAGGTGATCAGTCCGGCCGAGGTGAGCACCCAGCCGGTGCCCGCCAGACCCAACAGCAGTCCGAACTTCACCAGTCGGCCATCGCCCGAACGCCAGAGTTGCACCACATCGCCAAGCCCTGCTCCCCGTTGGCGGCTGACCTGGTACAGCCCGGTTGCCAGGATGGGCGCGACGATGAGGAAGCCCGAGAAGGCCCCTGCCAGCAGCCAGAACTGGTCGCGAGCGGCCCAGAGCAGCAGCCAGCCAAAGGCGGTGAGCATGAGTCCGTGAACCAATCCGGGCACCGGGTTGCGCCGCAGGTCGTCCCAACCCAGGGCCAGCCAGCGCCAGGGCGATTGCAGGGTCACGGGAAGCGTGGGCGGCGGTGAGGGATCGGTCATGGGAAGCGGTTATACGCTGCCCACTTCGCCAGAGCACTGATGCAGGTCAAGTCGTCGAAATGCTTCAGGCAGCCGCCTGTACCAGCGTGCGGGTGTAGGGGTGTTCCGGGGCGCGAAGGACCCGTTCGACGGTGCCGCTTTCCACCACCACACCGTCCTTCATCACGATCATGTGGTGCGCCATCGCCTGGATCACGTCAACATCGTGCGTGATCAGCAAGTAGCTCAAACCGCGCTCGCGCTGCAAGCGTTGCAGCAAGGCCAACACCTGCTTTTGCACCGTCACGTCGAGCGCGCTGGTGGGCTCGTCGAGCACCAGCAATTGCGGATCGATGATGAGGGCGCGTGCGATGGCCAGGCGCTGTCGCTGTCCACCGGAGAACTCGTGTGGGTAGCGCTGAAGCCAGTCGCCGCCGCGCCGGGGGTCGTCAACCAGACCGACGTCGGCCAGCGCCTTGACCACCCGTTCGCGTCGCTGGGCCATCGACAGCTCGGGCTGGTGCACGAGCAAGCCTTCGCCCACGATCTGCTCGATGGTCATGCGAGGCGAAAGCGAGGAGAACGGATCCTGGAACACCACCTGCACACGCTGACGCAGCGCCCTGCCCTGACCGCTCTTGAGGGCTTGTACCCAGTCGGATCCGGTCACCTGCAAGTGGCCCTGGTGAGGCAACAAGCCGAGCGCAGCGAGCGCCAGCGTCGACTTGCCGGAGCCCGACTCACCGATCACGCCCAGGGTCTGACCAGGGGCCACGTCCAGATTCGCGCCCTGCACCGCCACGAATTCGCCTTTTCTGAACCAGCCGCGCAGACCGGGCAGCGGCACCGGGTAAGTCACGCGAAGGTCGCGGGCGTGCAGCACCGGCGTCGCATCGGCAGCAGGCGGCTCAGCCGGCGCCACGTCGCGCTGGGGTTTGCTGGCCAACAGCATCTGTGTGTAAGCATGTTGAGGTGCAGCAAACACGTCTGCCACCACACCCTGCTCCACCAGATGACCTTGCTCCATGACCGCCACGCGGTCGGCGAAACGGCGCACCAGGTTGAGGTCGTGCGTGATCAGCAGCACCGCCATGCCGTGCTGTCGCTGCAAGTCGGCCAGCAGGTCCAGGATCTGCCCGCGCAGGCTCACGTCCAGCGCAGTGGTTGGCTCGTCGGCCAGGAGCAGCTTCGGCGCGCTGGCCAAGGCCATGGCGATCATGGCGCGCTGGCGCTGCCCCCCACTGAGCTGGTGCGGAAAGGCGTTGGCGCGGCGCGCCGGTTCCGGGATGCCGGTGGACGCCAGCAGCTCCACGGTGGACGCGAGTGCCTGCCGGGGAGTGAGGCCTTTTTTGAGCTGCAGCACCTCCCCGATCTGGTCGCCCACGGTGTAGAGCGGGTTGAGTGCCGTCATCGGCTCCTGGAAGATGATGGCCACATCGTCGCCCCGCACACCGCGCAACTGGTGTTCGGTCATGGCAAGCAGGTCGCGCCCGTTCAACATCGCAGAACCAGTCACCTCGGCGTTGTGCACCAGGCGCAGCAGCGACAAGGCAGACACGGTCTTGCCCGAGCCGGATTCACCGACCAGCGCCAGCTTCTCGCCGGCGTTGATGGAGAAGTCGATGCCGTGCACGACCTCTTGAGCACCGAACGACACACGCAGGCCTTTGACCTGGAGGAGCGTGGAGTTGGTCATTTGTCGACTTTCCGTGGGTCCAACGCGTCGCGCAGCGCATCGCCCATGAAGGTCAGCAACAGCAGCGTGACCACCAGCACCGCAAAGGTGGAGAGCGAGATCCACCAGGCATCGATGTTGTTTTTGCCCTGGCTGAGCAGTTCACCCAGCGAAGGCGTGCCGGGTGGAACACCCAGGCCCAGGAAGTCGAGCGAGGTCAGCGCCAGGATGGCCGCGCTCATGCGAAACGGCAGAAAGGTCACCACCGGCGTGAGGCTGTTGGGCAGCACGTGGCGCCGGATGATCTGCCAGTTGGACAAACCAAGCGCACGCGCCGCGCGCACGTAGTCCAGCTGGCGGTTGCGCAGGAACTCCGCGCGCACGTAATCGGACAGGCCCATCCACCCAAACAGGCTGAGCAGGATCAACAGCAGGCTGATGCTGGGCGCGAACACGGCCGAGAAGATGATCAGCAGGTAGAGCTCGGGCATGGAGCCCCAGATCTCGATGAAGCGCTGGAAGGCGAGATCGGTCTTGCCACCGAAGAAGCCCTGGATGGCGCCGGTGATCACACCGAGCAGCACGCCGACGACGGTGAGCGCCAGCGCAAACAACACACTCACCCGGAAACCGTAGATCAGTTGCGCCAACAGGTCGCGACCCCGGTCGTCGGTACCCAGCAGGTTGTCCAGCGTGGGTGCTGACGGATTGGGCAGTTTGGCAAAGTAGTTCAGCGTCTGCGGACCGTAGGGATTGGGTGCGTAGAGCGCCCAGTTGTCGCCCTTGTTGAGCTGTTCGCGGATGAACGGGTCGAGGTAGTCGGCGGGAGAGTCGAAGTCGCCGCCGAACACCGTTTCCGCATAGTCCTTGACCATGGGGAAGTAGGTCGTGCCCTCATAGCGCACGATCAAGGGCCGGTCGTTCGACAGCAACTCGGCAAACAGGCTCCCGACCACCAGGATGCAGAACGCGATCAGGCTCCAGTAGCCCAGCCGATTGCGCTTGAAGCGGCGCCAGGCGCGCGCGCCAGGGGACAGCGAAGGTGTCACGGCTTCAGTCGAATTTGACACGCGGGTCCACCCAGACGTAGCAGAGGTCGGAAATCAGCTTGGTCACCAGGCCGATCAGCGTGAAGAAGAACAGCGTTCCCAGCACGACGGGGTAGTCGCGCCGGATCACACTCTCATAGCTCAGCAGGCCCAGGCCATCGAGCGAGAACAGGGTCTCGATCAGCAACGAGCCCGCAAAGAAGGCGCCGATGAAAGCCGATGGAAAGCCGGTGACGATGGGGATGAGCGCGTTGCGGAAGATGTGTTTCCACAACACCTGCCGCTCGCTCAGACCCTTGGCGCGCGCGGTCATCACGTACTGCTTGCGGATCTCTTCCAGGAATGCGTTCTTGGTCAGCATGGCCGTGACCGCAAAGCTGCCCAGCACCATGGCCGTCACGGGCAAGGTGATGTGCCACAGGTAGTCAACGATGCGCGCGCCCCAACTGAGTTCGTCCCAGTTGGACGAGGTCAGGCCCCGCAAGGGAAACCACTGCAACTGCCCGCCGAAGATCACCAGCAGTGCCACGCCCAGCACGAAGCCGGGGATGGCGTACCCGATCAGCACGAGCAAGGTGGTGACCAGATCGAAGCGCGATCCGGCACGCACCGCCTTGGCCACACCCAGCGGCACCGCCACGCCGTAGCTGATGAGGAAGGTCCACAAACCGAGCGAGATGGAGACCGGCAGCTTCTCCACGATGAGTTCGGACACCGCCTTGTTCTGGAAGAAGCTCGTACCCAGATCGAAGCGCGCAAACTGGCCAAGCATCTGGAAGAAGCGCTCGTGCGCGGGCTTGTCGAAGCCGTACAGCGCCTTGATCTGCTCGATGCGCTTGGGGTCCACGCCTTGCGCCCCGCGGTACACCGACCCACCCTCGGCACCGGTGCCTGCTCCGGTGCGCGCTTCGGCGAGGTACTGGTCCACCGGCCCGCCCGGCACGAACTGGATCACGACGAAGGTCAACAGCAGCACCCCGAACAGTGTCGGGATCATGAGCAGCAGGCGTTTGAGTATGTAGAGCCACATGGTGTTCAGCGCTTTGCGGCTGCCGGGTCAACAGCCCACCAGGTGTCAATCGCCCAGGTCTCGCCTGCGGCATAGGGTGGCATGTCCTTCGGGCGTGCCAGCCGCCAGGCGTTGTAGGCCATGCGGTGTGTGGTAGCCGTCCACTGCGGGATCAGATAGTGGCTGTGGGTGACGGTGCGGTCCAGCGCCCGGCAGGCGGCCAGGAAGTCCGACTGGGTGCGGGCGCCGGTCATGTGGGTGATGAGGGCGTCCACCGCCGGGTTGGACACGCCAGCGTAGTTGCCGGAATCCTCCGTCTTGGCGGCCTGGCTGCCGAACATGTCGGCGTACTCGGAACCCGGGTTGTTGGTGCCCTGGAAGTTGATCGAGATGATGTCGAAATCAAACCCGCGCAGACGCTGCTGGTACAGCGCAAAGTCCACCGGGCGGAAGCGCAGCTCGATGCCCAGCTTGGCGAGGTTGCGGATCCAGGGCGTGACCACGCGCGCGCCGGTCTCGGCGCTGTCGAGGTACACCAGCGACATGGCCTGGCCCTGAGCATTGCGCAACTGGCCGCTCTGCACCGTCCAGCCGGCCTCTTTCAGCAACGCCTGGGCACGTTTGAGGTTGCCGCGCAAAGAACTCTGACCGTCGGTGCGTGGCGGCTTGTACATGGGCCCGAAGACCGCTGGCGGCAACTGCTTGCGCCACGGCTCCAGCAGCGCAAGCTCTTCGGGCGCCGGGCTGCCCTGCGGCGCGCAATCGGTGTTGCCGAACAGGCCTTCCACGCGCTGATAGGCGTTGTAGAACATCTGCCGGTTCATCCATTCGTAGTCCATTGCCAGCCCCAGCGCCTCACGCACGCGGATGTCGTCCAGCGGCGCACGGCGCGTGTTGAGCACGTAGCTCTGGAAGCCCATGGGCAGGCGGTGCGTGAACTCGCCCTTGACGAGTTCGCCGGTGTCGAAGCGTTTGCCGTTGACGCGGCGTGCCCAGTCACCCGCCGAGAAGAAACGCATGAGATCGAACTCGCCCGCCTTCAGCGCTTCGAGCCGCGCGGTGTTGTCCTTGTAGATCTTGACCACGATGCGGTCGAAGTTGGCGGTGCCGCGGCGCACCGGCAGGTCACGCGCCCAGTACGCCGGGTCGCGCAAATAGGTGATGTCCTTGCCGAACTCAACCGGGCCGATTCTGTAGGGTCCACTGCCGATGGGAACGTCGGTCACGACCTGGTCAAAGGTCTTGCGTTGGCCGGTCTTGGAATCGATGGCGTTACCCCAGGCGCGGCTGAACACCGGCAATCCGCCCACGGTCAGCGGCAGTTCGCGGTTGGGCTTCGTGAAACGGTAGCGCACGGTGCGCTCGCCCATCACGTCCAGTCCGGCCACGTCCTGCAGGATGGTCTTGAAGGCAGGCGAGGTGTGCGGGCCCATGAGCGTGTCGAAGCTGTGCTTCACGTCTGCAGCGAGCACCGGGTCCCCATTGTGGAAACGAGCGGTGTCGCGCAACTTGAAGGTGACCGACAGGCCATCCGGCGCGGCGTTCACGTCTTCGGCCAGCAGGCCGTAAGCGGCACCGTTCTCGTCCAGAGCGCCAGTGAGCAACGAATCGAACATCAGGTTCGACAGGTAGGCCGGCGCACTGCCGCGCAACGTGAACGGGTTGTACTTGTCGAAAGTGGACAACCGAAGGTTGCTCACCAGGCGCAGTTCACCCCCCTTGGGAGCGGTGGGATTGACGTAGTCGAAATGGGTGAACCCGTCTGGGTACTTGAGCTGGCCCCACAGCGCGTAGCCGTGTGCGGCCCAACCCAGTGGGCTCCAGAGCACCAGCAACACGGCCAGCGACAGCGAAACGAGTCGGTGGCCGGGGCGGGTGCTGTGAAACTGCATGCGACAATTCTGAAGGATTTTTCATTGGAGACTGAAACATGGGTTTTCTCGCTGGCAAGAAATTGCTGATCACGGGCGTGCTGTCCAACCGATCCATCGCCTACGGCATCGCCAGAGCCTGCCATCAACAAGGCGCCGAGCTCGCTTTCAGCTATGTCGGTGAGCGCTTCAAGGACCGCATCACCGAGTTCGCTGCCGACTTCAACTCCAAACTCATTTTCGACTGCGACGTGGGCGACGACGCCCAGATCGACAAGCTCTTCGCCGACCTCGCGCTGGTGTGGCCCAGGTTCGACGGCTTCGTGCACAGCATCGGCTTTGCACCGCGCGAGGCCATCGCCGGTGACTTCCTCGACGGCCTGAGCCGCGAGAGCTTCCGCATCGCACACGACATCAGCGCCTACAGCTTCCCCGCCATGGCCAAGGCCGCGCTGCCGATGCTCAACGAGAAGTCGGCCCTGCTCACCCTCACCTACCTCGGCGCCCTGCGCGCCGTGCCCAACTACAACACCATGGGCCTGGCCAAGGCCAGCCTGGAGGCTTCGGTTCGCTACCTGGCCGAGTCGCTCGGCCCCAAGGGCATGCGCGTCAACGGCATCAGCGCCGGCCCCATCAAGACGCTGGCGGCCAGCGGCATCAAGGACTTCGGCAAGTTGCTGGGCATGGTGGCCAGCGCCTCGCCGATCCGGCGCAACGTCACCATCGAAGACGTGGGCAACGTGGCCGCCTTCCTGCTGAGTGATCTGGCCGCTGGCGTGACCGCCGAAATCACCTACGTGGACGGTGGCTACAGCCACACCACGGGCGTGAGCCGCGACAGCGACGCGTTGAGCTGATTCATTTCGGCTTTGCTGGACGCACACTGCGCTGCAGTTCCATGAAGCGACGCGAGCTGTTGGCCTGGCTGGGTCTCAGCGCATGTGGCCTGCCAGCCGCTGCACAGGCGGGCGATGCGCCCGCCTTGATGCTCGCCAACGTTTACCGACCTGGCGTGCCGCTGATTGAGTACTGGTTGAGCGAGAAGTACGACGGTCTGCGCGGCTTCTGGGATGGCAGGCGACTGATCACCCGCAACGGCGAGGTGATCGTGGCCCCCGGCTGGTTCACCGAAGGCTGGCCCGCCGAGCCCATGGACGGCGAACTCTGGATGGGCCGAGGTCAATTCGAAGAAACACTGTCTGCCGTGCGCCGTCAGACGCCCATGGATGACGCCTGGCGACGGATTCGCTTCATGGTATTCGACCTGCCCGCGCACCCCGGGCTTTTCACAGAGCGCATCCAGGCTTACCAAGGGCTCGTGCGGCAAATCGATCGCTCCTGGGTGCGGGCAGTGCCGCAGGAACGCGTGATCAGCCACGCCGAGCTGATGGCGCGACTGGACCGCATGGTGAAAGCCGGCGGCGAAGGCCTGATGCTGCACCGGGGCGACTCGCTCTACCGCACGGTGCGCAGCGACGACCTGTTGAAGGTGAAAACCCACGAAGACGCCGAAGCGCGCGTGCTTGCGCACCTGCCCGGCCAGGGCCGACATGCCGGCCGCATGGGGGCCCTGCTCGTGCAGACACCCCAGGGTGTGCGTTTCCGGCTGGGCACCGGCTTCACCGATGCCCAGCGCGAGCAACCGCCCGCCGTGGGCGAGTGGGTGACCTACCGCTTTCGTGGCGTCAACCCGAGCGGGGTGCCACGCTTTGCCAGTTTCGTGCGGCTGCGACCGGATGCACCCCTGGCTGGTCAGGCCTTCACGCAGTCGGCGAAATAGCGCTTCCTGCCGTCATCGCCCACCATCTCCACGAGACCGTGGATGTCGGTCTCGAAGCCCGGGCATTGCTGGTTGAACTCCCGCGCGAACTTGAGGTAGTCGACGATCTTCTTGTTGAACACCTCGCCCGGGATCAGCAGCGGGATGCCCGGCGGGTATGGCGTGACCAGGCTGGTGGTGATGCGGCCTTCGAGTTCGTCGATCGGCACGCGCTCGGTGGTGCGCTGCGCGATGTGCGCGAACGCGTCGGTCGGTTTCATGGCCGGCGTGAGGTCGCTCAGGTACATCTCGGTGGTCAGGCGCGCGATGTCGTAGCGCGCGTACAGCTCGTGCACATGCTGGCACAGGTCGCGCAGGCCCATCTGCTCGTAGCGCGGGTGCTTCTGGCAGAACTCAGGCAGGATGCGCCACATCGGCTGGTTCTTGGCGTAGTCGTCCTTGAACTGCTGCAGCGCGGTCAGCAGCGTGTTCCAGCGGCCCTTGGTGATGCCGATGGTGAACATGATGAAGA
>JAZKHJ010000090.1:0-34073 GCA_040385485.1 Pseudomonadota bacterium
CCGGCTACGCCACCGACCGCGGTGTCGAGTGCTACGAGCGCCTCAAAGGCAAAAACGGCGGCGCCACCGTCTTCCATCCGCTGTCCACCGGCATCACGCTGGCGCTGACGGAAAAAGTGAGCGTCGACAAGATTCCACTGATCACCTCTGGCTACGGCATCAGTGAAAGCCAGGATGGCGGCATGTTCAAGTGGAACTTCCCGATCGCGGGCCACTACTGGACCGCAGCCGACATGCTGATCCAGCATCTGGCCAAGAAGGAGGGTGGCTTTGACAAACTCAAGGGCAAGAAGATCGCTCACGTCTACCACGACAGCCCGTACGGCAAGGAACCCATCGCCATCTTGCAGGAACGCAGCCGCATGCACGGTTTCGAACTGCTGCTCATGCCGGTGGCACACCCGGGCGTGGAGCAGAAGTCAACGTGGCTGCAGATCCGCCGTGACCGCCCGGACTACGTGATCCTGTGGGGATGGGGGGTGATGAACTCGGCGGCCTTGAAGGAAGCCCAGGCCACGGGCTACCCGCGCGAGAAGATGTATGGCAACTGGTGGGCGGCCTCGGAGCCCGACGTTCAGGACGTGGGCGACGGCGCCAAGGGCTACAACGGTCTGGCGTTCCAACACGGAGCGCACCACGACGCCAAGGTGGCGCAGGAGATCGTGACCAAGGTGTACGGCACCAACAAGGGCACAGGACCCAAGGAACAGGTGGGCAATGTGCTGTACATGCGCGGTGCCATCGCGGCCATGCTCAGCATTGAAGGTGTGCGTGCAGCGCAAGAGCGTTTCGGCAAGGGCAAGGTCATGACGGGTGAGCAGGCCCGCTGGGGTTACGAGAACCTGAACCTGACGCAAGCCAAGCTCGACGCATTGGGCTTCAAGGACGTGATGCGTCCGATCTCCACCAGCTGCCAGGACCACATGGGCACTTCGTCGGCTCGCATCCACACCTGGGATGGCAAGAAGTGGAATTTTTCGTCCGACTGGTACGACAGCGACCAGCAAATCATCAAACCCATGGCGAAAGCAGCTGCTGACAAGTTCGCCGCAGCCAAGGGCCTGACGCGCCGGGCGGGTGCGGACTGCCAGAGCTGATCGGAATCACCCCCGCCGCGCTTCGCGCGACCCCCTCAAAGGGGGCGACACCTGGGGCCGGCAGAGCCGGACCCGCGGTGTCTCTGAGTGAGGTCATCTCACTCGCGGCGGGTTCTCCATCGGCAATTGAGGAACACACCATGACAACCCCCAACACCGTCCTCAACGTCAACGGCATCGAGGTCATCTACAACCACGTGATCCTGGTGCTCAAGGGCGTCTCGCTCAACGTGCCCGAAGGCAAGATCGCCGCCGTGCTCGGGGGCAATGGCGCGGGCAAGACCACCACCTTGCGCGCCATCTCCAACCTCCTGAAGGCCGAGCGCGGCGAAGTCACCAAGGGCAGCATCGAGCTGCGCGGCGAGCGCATCGAGAACCTCAGCACCTCCGACCTGGTGCACCGCGGCGTGGTGCAGGTGATGGAGGGGCGGCACTGCTTCGCCCACCTCACCATCGAGGAAAACCTCATGACCGGCTCCTACACCCGCAAGGACAAGGGCGAGATCGCGCGCAACCTGGAGAAGGTCTACACCTACTTCCCGCGCCTGAAGACCCGGCGCACCAGCCAGGCCGCGTACACCTCGGGCGGCGAGCAGCAGATGTGCGCCATCGGACGCGCCCTCATGACCAATCCCAGCGTGATGCTGCTCGACGAGCCCTCCATGGGACTGGCGCCGCAGATCGTCGAAGAGGTGTTCGAAATCGTCAAGGACCTCAACCAGAAGGAGAAGGTCACCTTCCTGCTGGCCGAGCAGAACACCAACATGGCGCTGAAGTACGCCGACTACGGCTACATCATGGAGAGTGGGCGCATCGTCATGGACGGTCTGGCCAGCGATCTGCGCAACAACGAGGACGTGAAAGAGTTCTACCTCGGCATGGGCGGCGGCGAACGCAAGAATTTCAAAGACGTGAAAAGCTACAAGCGCAGGAAGCGCTGGTTGGCATAAGGGATCGGCATGAACGAATACTTTGATGCTTTGGAGACGCGCCCACCCGAGGTGCGCGAAGCGCAATTGATGCAGGCCTTGTCTCGGCAGGTGACCCACGCCAAGCGCAATACCTGGGCCTACGCGGAGATATTCCGGGAGGTGGATCCGGACACCGTGTGCACGCGTGAGGCCCTCGCGCGTTTGCCGGTCACCCGCAAGCACGACCTGGTGGCCTTGCAAAGGCAAAGCCGTGAGGCCCGATCCGACCCCTTCGGGGGATTCAGCAGCGCGCGGTTTGGACCGGCCATGTCGCGGGTTTTTGCCAGCCCTGGCCCCCTTTATGAACCCGAAGGGCATTTGAAGGACTACTGGCGCGTTGCTCGTGCGATGCACGCGGCGGGCTTCAGACGCGGCGATCTGATCCACAACGCCTTCAGCTACCACTTCACGCCAGCCGGCGCGATCATCGAATCCAGCGCCCTCACGCTGGGGTGCACCGTGTTGCCAGCCGGTACAGGGCAAACCGAACTCCAGGTGCGCACGATGGTCGACCTCGGGCCCAGCGTCTATGCCGGCACCCCCAGTTTTCTGAAGATCATTCTTGAGCGAGCGGCCGACATGGGTGAGGCTTTGCCCACCCTGAATCGCGCCCTGTTCAGTGGGGAGGCGTGCCCGGAGAGCCTGCGAGAGTGGTTCAAGGACCGGGGCATTCAGGTCTATCAGGTCTATGCCACGGCCGACCTGGGCTTGCTGGCATACGAAACATCCGCACTGGAGGGCATGGTGCTGGATGAAAACCTGATCCTTGAAATCGTGCAGCCTGGGACCGGGGAACCCGTGTCCGTCGGAGAAGTCGGCGAGGTGGTGGTGACCACCCTCAATCCCACCTACCCCCTGGTGCGCTTTGCCACTGGCGACCTTTCAGCCTTTCTGCCGGGTCAATGTCCGACGGGCAGAACCAATATGCGAATCGAAGGGTGGTTGGGCCGTGCCGACCAGACCACCAAGGTGCGTGGCATGTTCGTCCACCCGGCACAGGTGAAGGCGATATCGGAGCGGTTCACCGAAATTTGCGGCGCTCGACTGGTTGTCAGTGGGGAGATGGCCTCGGACCGCATGGTGTTTCAAGCGGAAGTGACCCACCCTTCCGAAGGTTTGGAGCAGCGTATTCAGGACGCGGTGCGTGACGTCACCAAACTCCGCACCGAAGTCGCCTTGTTCGCTCCGGGTGCCCTGCCCAAGGACGGGAAGACCATCGAAGACTTGAGAAGCTATCGATAGTCAACGAACCAGCCACGTTCGCACCCGACCCGGGCCCCCTTCTTTCCAGGGGCTGCACAGGTATTCGGCCCCGACACCTCCATGTCGGGGCCTTTTCGTTTTTCGGCTCCAGGGCGGGTCGGAGCCTAGGTCGACGAACCTATGGTGCATGTCGTTCCAACGTTCTATAAAGTCGCATCTATTCGAATTAATTAATACTTACCTCGTATTCATGGTGGTTCGGCAAGGTCGTCGCAGGCTCGCTGTCCAGGCCGGAGCAACCCCAGCCCCGATGGCAGGCGGTGGGGGACCTCTGGACTGATTGGCTCGAAAACTCGAAGAAGTGGAGACATGGCATGGCGAATCGCCCACAAGGAATTCAAGATGACGGAAAAAAGCAACGCTTGGCGGGAGGAATACCACTTCGCGAATTGCGTCATTCGCAGCGACACGCGAGAACTGCTGCGCGACGGGGTGGCCCAGAAGATCGAGCGCCGGTCGTTCGACCTGATCTTGTACCTCCTGAAGCTTGAAGGGCGGGTTGCCAGCAAGGACGAACTGCTGGAACACGTGTGGGGCAACCACTTCGTTTCCGAATCGGTCATCGCGCAAAGCATCATGAAGGTTCGCAAGGCGCTGGGGATTACGGGCAAGGAGCCCGGCCCGATCAAGACCGTTCACCGGGTGGGCTACCGGTTTGCCAGCGAAGTGCGAAAGGGAATCCACTCGTCGTCGCCCACCGCGCCCCCCCTGCGCCCAACGGGCCCGACCCGCATCCTGTGGCTACCCACCGATTGCGCTCTTCCGCGGGCAGACCTGTCCTGGGTCCGTTACGGCCTGATCTCGGTCGCAACCCACGTGTTGCACGGGCATGGTGTTCCCACGGTCCCGGCCAGCGAAGCGATCCGGATGCACGAATCGCTGGAAGAAGACGGCACCCAATGGGCTGAGGATCAGCGACCCGACATTCGCGAGATCGGCATACCGATGGTGCGAAGCCGAATGACTGCGCTGGGCGATCAGTTCCGCCTTGAATGGTGGATGCAGATCGACGGCATCGGTCATGGCAATCAAATCGAAGGCCCTGCCCCAGCCGAACTGGCCTTGCGGGCGGCCCGGGAAGTTGCGCTCATTGCTCGCATGCGATCGGGGGTGCAGCTCACTCCGGGGCATGAAGCGAAGTTCTGGGAGGAAGCGAGCCAGCTGGTCTCGTTATCAGTGTCTCTTGATCAGACCCATAAAGTCCTGCCCCTGATGGCGATCTGTGTCGACCTGCCGCAGTGCCCTCTGCACATCTGGGCCGAGTACGTGCTGGTGATGGCTCAGCGAGCAGACGAGGCCACGCCCGCACTCGCCCAACGCATGGCGCAACTGGCCCGACTGACACAGGACTGCGCCTATGAAGGATGGGCACTGCTTTGCAGTGCCGAGTACCAGTTGCTCCAGCGCCGCACAGCGGAGGCCGTCGAGCAGGCCATGGGCGGTGTGGCCATGGTGCGCCACGCGGCGCCACATGCCTGCCATGCCAGAGCACTGCTGCTTGCCTCTCAAGTGTTGGCGACGGCGGGCAAATCCAGCGAAGCCTTCGTGCTGTGGCGGGAAGCTGCCACGCTGGTGAACCAGGTGCCCTCCCCTGACATGGTGTGTCGTGTGCATCTGCTGCGATGCGAACTGGACCACATGGGCATGGGGCAAACCGGTGGTACAGAAAGTCCCACCGACTGGTTGGCCCCGGCGCGTTGGTTAGGCCTGACGCCCATGACCGCCAGGATACAGGTCTTGCATGGGCTTCAATCCTGTGCGCGGGGAGATTGGGCGAGCTGCCGGCGGCAACTTGAAGCCGGCCTTCATGCCAGTGAGAACGGAGAATCTGCGCTCGCGCGACTGTTCGCGCATCTTCAACTGGGCAGTTTTCACGCGCGATGCGACGACCAGGCCGGTCTGGTCGCCTGCATGAACGCGGTCGACCAACCTGCATTGCGCTTGGCGCCCATGGGCAAAGCGGTGGGCCGCTGGCTGCAGGCGCGTCAGCGCTATCTGGCGGGTGATGCGTTCCAGGCACTGACGCTCGCCGAGGCGTCCATGGAAGAAATGGCCGATTTTGGTGTCTGGTGCACAGAGGATCACTGGCTCTTCGTGGCCCAGTTGGCCCTGGTGGCAGGCAACCGGCGTGCGGCTCGCACCCTGCTCCAGCGGCTGCAGGCCAGACACGAATGCCGCCCGCTACAAACGCGGCAGGCCACGGCGCTCGCCGTGGAGGGCATGGTGGAATACGCCGAGGGCAACGCGAGCAAGGCCCTGTTGTTGTTCGAACAGGCCTGCCGCCTGGCGCGCGGCTCCCTGATGGCCAACATCCTCCTGTTTGGGCACACGTGGCTGGCCTTGATCGATGGACGCAACCCCTCACCCGAGCAGTTGGCGCCTGCGGGGCAGTGGGTGGAAGCCACGCGCGAAGGCCGGCACCTGCGCGCCATGCTGCTGAACAAGCCTTACTGGGCGATCGCACAACGACATCACCCGGTTTTGCTGGGAACCGCTGCCGGCTTGATGCACCACAGAGTGACCGATGTTGGTGAAGGCGGTCATTCGAGCTACGCGCATTACCTTCCGCTGCCTGTGTGATGTCCCGGTTTTGCACCAGAGCACTGGCGCCGACGGACCGCGCCTCTTTTGTCGAGTTCGAGCGGAACAACCGGGAACCGTTTGAGCACTTCAATGAGCCGCACCTGCCTCGCTACTACAGCGATGTCGGCCTTGAGCAGGCCTTCGACAGGCTCTTGGCGTGCCAGCACCGCGAGCGGTTCCTGACCCGGGTGACCACCCGAGGTGATTCCCCGCAGTGGGTGGGCCAGGGCAGCCTGACCGTGCACGGCACAGCCGAGGGTGACTTCGCCCTGTTGGTCTACCAGACGGATCGCCACCATTGGAAACAGGGTGCCGCCAGCGTTCTTCTGGCAGATCTCATTCAAGAGGCGAAGGCGCTGAGGATGCTCAGGGTGGATGCGATGATCGCCAGTGACAACATCGTGTCACTGCACCTGTTGCGCCGCGCCGGTTTCAAGGCCGCAGGCTGGGCCACACCAGCCGCCCTGCTCCGTGGCCAGGTCAGTTGCCTGCAGCTAAGCCGGCCCTTGGCGGGCGTCGTCGGGCCGTCCCTGCCGCGCTCCCACATGCACCTGCCCGCGTGACTCCGCCAACTCGACCTGGCGCTGTCGCTCGGCCAGTTGTGCCTTTTCCTGCGGGCTGCGCTGGTCGTGGCAATGGGGACAGCTCACGCCCTTGATGTAGTGCGGCGAGGCCTTCTCTGCCAAGCTCAAAGGCCAGCGGCACGAGCGGCAAAGCTCGTGAGGACCGGGCTGCAAGCCGTGGCCCACGCTCACGCGCTCGTCGAACACAAAACACTCGCCTTCCCAGGAGCTCTCGGCGGGCGGGATCTCCTCCAGGTATTTGAGGATGCCGCCCTCGAGGTGGTAGACGTCGTCGAAGCCGCGCATCTTCATGAGCGCGGTGGATTTTTCACAGCGGATGCCACCGGTGCAGAACATCGCCACCCTGGGCTTCTTCCCGTCTTGCAACGCCGGCTGGGCGTCGAGCCAGGCCGGCAGTTCGGTGAAGGTCTTGATGTTCGGATTGACCGCGCCCGAGAAGGTGCCGATGGCCACCTCGTAGTCGTTTCGGGTGTCGATCACCAGCACGTCCGGGTCGGCCAGCAAGGCGTTCCAGTCTTGTGGTTTCACGTACTGGCCCACGGTCTTGTTCGGGTCCAAACCGGGCACGCGCAGGGTGACGATCTCGTTCTTCAACCGCACTTTCATCCGATGAAACGGCGGGTGATCGCTCCAAGACTCCTTGTGCGGCAGGCGCGCCAGGCGCGCATCGGCCCGCAGGTGAGCCAGCACGGCGCGCACACCTGCCTCGGGTCCGGCGATGGTGCCGTTGATGCCCTCGCGCGCGATCAGCAAGGTGCCCTTGACGCCGTGCGCGTCGCAGCAGCTTTGCAGTGGCTCGCGCAGATCGGCGTGGTCCGGCAGGTCGACAAACTGGTAGAGCGCGGCGGTGAGGTACATGGGGGCGGAAGGCTCGGCGGTCATGACCGCAATTATCCTCCTGCCCCGCTGCGTCAAAGCGGCAGCACCCTGACCGGGTCGGGTCGATCGAGCCATTGCGCGAACTCGTCGGCCAGTTGCTGGCTGGCGGAGGTAGCGGCACTCCAGGCCTTCCTGCGTGCGGTGATGTCTGGCCCGTAGCGGGTGAAGTCCTGGCGATCCGGCAGCTTGGCGTTGGGCAGTGTCTTCACCCAGTCCGGATCGGGCGCGAGCACAAGCATGTTGTCCAGAGCAGCACTGCTGCGGTGACGGCCCTTCCAGGCTTTGTCAAGCCATCCCGGCACGACCGCCTGCTGGAAGTGGGGGTACAGCACGATGGGTGCTGCGGCGGGCGGTTGGTAGTGCAGGTGCAGGTGGTAGTCGGTGATGCCTCCATCCCAGTAGGCGCCGGGCGGCGCACCCTCAATGCCATGCACCGGACGCAGCACGAAGGGAATGGAACAGCTGGCCTGCAGCGCGTCCATGAAGTTGGCTTCACTCAATGGCACCTGGCGGGATCGGAAATCCTGCGTGGCAAACGGCAACTCGGGGGCGGTTGAGAACACCACCCGCTCAAGCCATGCACCCAGCGCCTTGCGGTGCAGCGCATTGGCGGCGAATGCGCCCAGATAGCCCAGCGGCGTGCGCACGCGGCCCTCGCGGCCCAGCAGGTGGCGCCCGCGCGAGGTGACGATGTGCAGGTGGTAGCGCGGGTGGTTCAGCACCTCGGGGATGCGCCCGCCGTAAAAGAGCTTCAAGCTGCCACCAAATTGCTCGCTGACCTGGCCGGGCGTGAGTCGTTTCTGGCCGGGAGGCAAGGCATAGTGCTGGGCGATGTAGTCGCGCTCCAGCCGCTCGAAAGCCGCCACCGGGGCACCGAGACAGGCCGTGGCCATGCGCCACGCGCCGATGGAGGCGCCCACCAGATGCACGGGTTGACTGCTTTGCGGCAGCCACTGGCCAAACAGGAAGCGGTCGAGTGGGCCGAGGATCAGGCCCTTGGGCCCGCCGGCGGCAGCGGGGATCACACCCACGTGTTGCGGGTGCAAACCATGTTGCTGGACGTGCTGGCGGGCACGCGGGCCAGCGTAGATTCGAAGAGCTTGCATGGGCTGCGATTGTGTCGCAGCCCGCGCTCACGACGTGACTTGGTCGCGCGGGGTTTCTTCGGCCTCGGTGATTTCAGTATGGCGTGAGATGGAAGGTATCTCTTCGGCCACCACAGTGTCGGGGTCGATGCCCAGCACCAGACCCACCGGGTCGGGGTAGGTGTTGATCAGCAGTTCGGAGCGCATGGATTGTTCCTCGGCGCGCGCGCGCCAGGAACCGATGTGGATCACGCCGGCAATCGGCTCGTACACCTCGTTCTCGAAGGGTGCCGTCTGGTGTTCGATGGCGTTGATCATGCGTTTGGGGAAATTCCACTCGCGGGCCAGCGCAGCGCCCACCTCGGCGTAGCTGTAGCCAAAGAGGCCACGCTCCGCCGCGGATCGCTTCAAGTCGAGCATGGGTACGCTGCGATCCAGATCGATCATGGCCTCGGGCATGCCCACGTGCATCACGAGCTCGCCGATGCCATGGATCAAGCCGGCGGTGAACGCCGTGTTCTCGTCAATGCGGATCGGCAGCGCGATGTAGCGCGAGAGGTTGGCGGTGTTGAGGCTGTAACGCCAGAACTGGTTGAGGTTGACGCCACCCACGGCGTGAAATCCTTCGCCGAGCGAAGCGGCAATGACCAGCGCACGGACCTTGATCAGGCCCAGCACCTGGATCGCCTCGCGGGCGCTGGACACCGCGCGGTGCAGGCCGAAAAAGGCCGAATTCGCCGTTTTGAGCAGCTTGGCGGTGAGTACCGGATCGTCTTCGATGTAGGCCGCAACCTGCATCGCGTCGACATCTTCCCGGTCGAACGTCTCGATCAGTTTTCGCACCACCTTGGGGGCCGAGGGCAAGGCATCGGGCCGTTTCAGAAGCTTGTCGAGTTGCATGTTTTTTCCCCGCCTAAGGTGCCTACCCGAATGGGGTTTGCTGTACTTTTTATCGCCTCAAAACCTTCGCACTTGAGGTCTTTTTCAGTCAATGAATGCGCCCAGTGCCTGGCTGAACGACCACTCCGACGGGTCCTTGCCCAACACGCTGTCCAGATCGAGCCCGAGCGAAAGGCCCACCAGGTCCGGGAAGGTGGCGACCAAGCCGTTTTCGTCGAGCTGTATTTCCTCGGCGCGCGCGCGCCACGAGGCCAGATGCAGCACACCGCCCAGCGGGTCGTAGGCCTCGCCTTCGAAGGGGTTGATCTGGTTGTTCAGGGCCGAGACGATGGTGGTGGGGAACTGCCACTTTTCGGCCATGCCTGCGCCCACTTGGGCATAGGTGTAGCCAAACACCGACATCTCGGCCTGAGCGCGCTGCAGGTCCAGCGGTGGTGTGCCCATGTCCAGGGGTGCAACCAGATCGGGCATGGCGATGTGCATGATCAGGTCACCGATGGCGTGGATCAGGCCCGCCGTGAAGGCGTTGCTTTCGTTCTGGCGCAGCACGCCCGCAAGTGACTTGGAGATGTCGGCCACCCGCAGGCTGTAGCGCCAGAACTGCGGCAAGTTCACGCCGGGCACATTCTTGAAGCTGGAGCCCAGGGCCGCGGCCATCACCAGCGAACGCACATGCGTCATGCCCAGCATCGCCACGGCCTCCTCGGCGCTGCCGATCTTGCGGCTGACCCGGAAGAAGGCCGAGTTGGACAGGCGCAGCACCCGCGTGGTGAGCGACGGGTCCTGGGAAATCAGATCGGACACCCGTTTGGGGCTCGGGTCGTCCTTGTTCATCTCTGCCAGCAGGTCGGACACGGTGCGCGACATGGCTGGCAACGCGCGGGGAAAGTTCAGCAGGGCTTCGAGTTGCATGGGATGAAGTCCGGTAGAGACTTTGGGTCTTTGGGCGTGGTGAAGGCCGGTGAAGGCTTGTCCTCCCCTGTATCGACCCCAACGCCCCCAACTTGAGGCCGGGCCCAACCCCTGCCTGCCAGTATTCACCCTGCCCTTGCACCGGCCTTTGTCAGCGCTTCGGGTCTTTGCCCGTGCCTTGCAGCCGGGCGAAAGCCGAGGCCATTGCCGAGGGAGGTGCAGCGGCCGATGCGCCAGGGGCATGTCGCCCCTCCGGACGACCCGCGCGCACCGGCTCGAAGCGGTTGTCGCGTGGCCCCGCGCCCTGCCCTGCGCCGCGTCCTGGCGCTTCACCCAGCTTCATCGACAGGCCGATGCGCTTGCGCGCCACGTCCACTTCCATCACCTTGACCTTGACGATGTCGCCGGTCTTGACGATCTCGCGCGCGTCGTTGACGAACTTGTGCGCCAGTTGGCTCACGTGCACCAGCCCGTCCTGGTGCACGCCCAGGTCGATGAAGGCGCCGAACTGGGCCACGTTGCTCACCGTGCCCTCCAGGATCATGCCTTCGCGCAGGTCGCTGATGTCGTCCACGCCGTCATTGAAGCGCGCCACCTGGAAGTCCGGGCGCGGATCACGGCCCGGTTTTTCGAGTTCGCCCAGGATGTCCTTGACGGTGATGACGCCGAAGCGCTCGTTGGCGAACAGTTCGGGCCGCAGAGTTTTGAGCATGTCGGCACGTCCCATGAGTTCGGCCACCGGCTTGCCAGTGGTCTTCATGATCTGCTCGACCACCGGGTAGGTCTCGGGATGCACACCGGTCATGTCCAGCGGGTTGTCGCCACCACGGATGCGCAGGAAGCCTGCGCTTTGTTCGAAGGTCTTGGCGCCCAGGCCGGCCACGTCCATGAGCTGTTGGCGGTTCTTGAAAGCCCCGTGCGCCTCGCGCCAGCGCACCACGGCCTTGGCCACGCTGCCCGACAGGCCCGACACCTTGGAGAGCAGCGGCACGCTGGCGGTGTTGAGGTCCACGCCCACGCCGTTCACGCAGTCCTCCACCACCGCGTCCAGCGTGCGCGCCAGTTCACTCTGGTTCACGTCGTGCTGGTACTGGCCCACGCCGATGCTCTTGGGATCGATCTTCACCAGCTCGGCCAGCGGGTCCTGCAGGCGACGCGCGATGCTGGCGGCGCCGCGCAGGCTCACGTCCACGTCGGGCATTTCCTGAGAAGCGAATTCGCTGGCGGAATACACCGAAGCACCGGCCTCGCTCACCACCACCTTCTGGATCTCGGGCCTGGCCAACTGCTTCATCAGGTCGGCGGCCAGCTTGTCGGTCTCGCGGCTGGCGGTGCCGTTGCCGATGGCGATCAGGTTCACGCCGTGCTTTTCACCCAGCAGGCGCAGGGTATGCAAGGCTCCGTCCCAGTCGCGGCGGGGCTCGTGCGGGTACACCGTGGCGGTGTCGACCAGCTTGCCGGTGGCATCGACCACCGCCACCTTCACGCCTGTGCGGATGCCCGGGTCCAGGCCCATCACCGCTTTGGGGCCGGCCGGCGCGGCCAGCAGCAGGTCTCGCAGGTTGTCGGCGAACACCTTGATCGCCACCGCCTCGGCGCTCTCACGCAGGCGGGCGAAAAGGTCGCGCTCGCTGGAGAGCGAGAGCTTCACGCGCCAGGTCCAGGCCACGCACTTGCGCAGCAGGTCGTCGGCCGCGCGGCCCTTGTGGCTCCAGCCCAGGTGCAGTGCGATGCGGCCTTCGGCGAGTGAGACCACGGGTGCCGCCTTGCCGGCGGCGACGGGCGCGACCTCGGGCTCGGGCAGCACCAGTTTGGCATCCAGGATCTCCAGCGAACGGCCGCGGAACACGGCCAACGCGCGGTGCGAGGGGACGCGCGCAATCGGCTCGTCGTAGTCGAAGTAGTCGCGAAACTTGGCCACATCGGGCACGTTCTCGTCCTTGCCCGCCACCAGCGTGCTCTTGAGCAGACCCTCAGTCCAGAGCCATTCGCGCAGGTTCTGCAGCAGCGCAGCGTCCTCGGCCCAGCGCTCGCTGAGGATGTCGCGCACCCCATCGAGCACGGCGGGCACGGTGGAAAAATCAGCGCCGGGCTTGCCGTCATCGAGCACCTCGGGCGGTCGGGTGAAAGCCACGGCCTCGGCCAGGGGGTCCAGCGTAGGGTCGGCCCACAGCTTGTCGGCCAAGGGTTCAATGCCGAATTCCCGGGCGATCAGACCCTTGGTTCGTCGGCGTTGCTTGAACGGCAGGTACAGATCTTCGAGTTCTTGCTTGGTGGGCGCAAGCATCACGGCCGCGCGCAATTCGGGCGTGAGCTTGCCCTGTTCGTCGATGCTCTTGAGGATGGTCTCGCGGCGGGCTTCGAGTTCACGCAGGTAGTCCAACCGGTAGGCCAGTTCGCGCAGCTGGATGTCATCCAGTCCGCCGGTGGCTTCCTTGCGGTAGCGCGCGATGAAGGGCACCGTGGCCCCACCATCGATGAGGTCCACGGCGGCCTGGACTTGGTGAACGCCAACCCGGATTTCCTGCGCGATTTGCGCAACGATGTTCTGCATCTGTGGCTTTGCTCGCCTCGGGGGCGAATGTCTGTGTGGTGGTTGGAAAAGCGGGGGAGTTTGCCACACGCAATCACCCACCCTTTTCGGTCAGCGTGCCGATGCTTCGTCAAACTTTTTTCTGACATCGCCATGACTTTTGTCACCAAGGGATCAGCGTTCGACGACGAAATACTTCCCTTGGAGTATGGGGCGTTTTGATACCCCTACCTAGTATCTCAGCCAGCCCGACATCGCGATCAGCGCAAGCACTGCCTTGAACTGATACCTCGGTTTCCATGACCCTGCTGGAGATCCCATGAGCAACTATTTCCGTCTGACCCGCTACTTCACTGCCACCAGTCTGGTGGCCTTTGGCGTGGTCGCGGCCACCCTGATGTACTTCGAACACCGCCAGGCCACCTTCTTCCAAAAGGTACAGACCAACGAAGCGCAGACGCTGAGCGAAATCCAGGCAGATTTCGTGGCCCGCGCCGACTCCGTGGCGCGGCGGGACCTGCTCGCCGTGAATGAACAAGGCAACGTGAACTTGACGCGGCTTTTCTCCAACGCCCTGTGGGCGAGCGATCTCACGCCCTACCTCGCCGAGATAGGTTCTGTCGACTTTGAACACTGCAGGGCGATGCCCGATGGAGTTGACGCAAAGGGCAAAGCGGTGGCAACGGCTGAGAAAAAAGCATGCTTCAAGGAGGGCGGCACACAGCTGCAGGCGCTGGCCAGTTTTGCCCCGCTGGATGCCCGGGTTCGCGAGGCCATGCAGGGCAGCACCGTTTTCAAGATCAAGGTGTACGACATGAGCGGCATCACGGTGTACTCCACCGAGCTGGGCCAGATTGGCGAAGACAAGTCGGGCAGCGCCGGCTGGCAGAGTGCGGCGCGTGATGGCAAGGCCATCAGCGAGCTCACCTTCCGCGACAAGTTCAGTGCGCTGCAAGGTGTGGTGGAAAACCGCGACCTGATCGCCAGCTATTTGCCCGTGATCGAACCCGGTAGTCAGAAGACCGCAGGCGTGTTCGAGGTGTACGCCGACGTGACGCCCTTCCTGGGTCAGATCAAGGCCACGTCGAGTGAATTCAAGCAGGTGGCGCATGCCAATCAGAACCGCCTGACCGAACAGGCCGCCGCCAACCACGAGCAGGTGCAGAGCAGTGCCAACCAGCAATTGGCCATCGTGGCAGGCCTGCTGGCCCTGCTGTATCTCGTTCTGTTGAGCATCGTGCGCCGCGCCCAGAATGTCATCGAGCGCCAGGCCCGTGAAAGCGATGCCACCAAGCAGCGCCTGGCCCAGTCGGAAAAGATGACCTCCCTGGGGCAGATGGTGGCCGGCGTGGCGCACCAGCTCAACACGCCTCTGGCCTTCTCCAAGAACAACGTGCTCATGTCGATCCAGGCGCTTGATCAGTTGGAAGGCGCTGTGCATCGACAGATACGCCATTCGATCTGCCGCGCCGACGTGGTGACCAGCGAACCTGAAACCCTGATGGAGCCCCTGGATGATGAGCACCAGGCCAGAGAGCTCGCCTCCGCGATGCTGGAGGTGCGAGAAGCGCGCGAGATGCTCAGCGACGTGCTCATGGGCATGGGCCAGATGAACGAACTGGTGGACAACCTGCGCAGCTTCACCCGGCTGGACCGTGCTCACACCGCAGAGGTCAACCTCAACGCCGCGCTGGGCAGCGTGTGCTACATCGCCAAGACAGTGATTTCGACCAAGATCACCCTGGAGCACTCATTTGAGACCCTGCCTCCAATTGAATGCAACGTGTCGCAACTCAACCAGGTGTTCCTCAACCTCATCAACAACGCAGCCCAGGCGATACAGGGCTCAGGCACGATCACCGTGTCCACCCAGGCCGATGCCAGTTTCATCACCGTGAGCATCCGCGACACTGGCGCAGGCATCCCCGCCCATGTGCTGCCCCTCATCTTCGAGGCGTACTTCACCACCAAACCCGTCGGCGAGGGCACGGGTCTGGGTCTGGCGATCGCCCGCAACATCGTGGAGGAACACGGTGGTGACATCCAGGTCTGCAGCGAAGTGGGCCTGGGCACCGAGTTTCGGGTGCGGCTGCCCATCAACAAGACGGCATGACCATGAACAACGCTTCATTGCCCAAGGTGCTTTGCGTCGACGACGAGCCCGGTCTGTTGCGTTCCTTGCGCTGGCTGCTGCGCGGTCAGTACGAGGTGGCGGTGGCCGACAGCGGGCTCGACGGACTTGCCCTGTTGAGTGCTGAGCACTTCGACGTGGTCATCAGCGATCAACGGATGCCGGGGATGACTGGTACCGAATTCCTGGAGCGGGCCCGGCGGGTATCGCCGCGCAGCATCCGGCTCTTGCTCACGGGTTACTCCGACTTCAACGCCGTGCTGAGTTCGGTCAATGACAGTGAGGTCTTCCGCTTCATCTCCAAACCCTGGGACAACCAGAAACTGCTCGACACCGTGAGTGACGCGGCCAAGGTAGCGCGCATGTCGCAGGCGTCCTGGCTCGATTTCCAGGACACCCTGAGTGCCGACGAATCCGACACCTTCAACGAGGGCGTGCTTGTGTTCGACAGCGACAGCAAAGCAGCAGCGCAGTGGCAGGCTTGCGTCAAAACCGCGACCAACATCGTTTGCACCAGCGACATCGGAGAAGCGGTGAACCATTTGACGCGACAGAAAATGGCCGTGCTGATCACCGACATCCGGGGTGCTCGCTCACAGCAGATGGACTTGATTCGGGCTGTTCGCCGCAATCAACCCCAGGTGGTCGTGCTGGTCTACAGCCAGGAGCGCGACAGTGCCGTCATCGGCCGGTTGATCAATGAAGGCCAGATCTACCGCTTCATTGCGAAACCCGCTGGGCCCGAGTACCTGAACCGCACGCTGCGATCCGCATTGACCCGCCACAGGCAACTGCTGGCGGTGCCCGAGCGCACCACACGACACCGCGCCCAAGTGTCGGACGATCTCGACTTTGAAATCGACTTCGCGGCGGCTGGCGGCCAGTTGCCACTGGCCATGCGAAAACCGCTCACGAGCGCGCGGAGCTGGCTGCAACGCCTGTTTCACTGAGCACGCCGGGCTACCATCGGTGTCATCCGGGTGGTGGTTTTGCCAGGCCTCCGGCACACGCCCACCATGCAAGACAATCTCTTCGGCGACCCACCCGCACCCGCACCTGCGCCACCCTTTCCCCTACCCGCGCGCAAACCGCGAGCGGGCGTGAGCGCCGCCCCGCCTGACGCGGCCCTGCAGGAGCTTGCGTCGGCCATGTCGACGCGCCTGCGCCTGGGCACCTCGTCCTGGGCCTACCCAGGCTGGGCCGGCCTGGTGTGGGATGGCGACTACCCCGAAGCGCAACTCTCGAAAGAGGGACTGGCGGCGTACGCTCAGCACCCCCTGATGCGAACCGTGAGCCTGGACCGCGGCTTCTACCGCCCGCTCACCGAAGGCCAGTACGCGCGCTACGCGGCCCAGGTGCCGGACGGTTTCCGATTTGTGGTGAAGGCGCCCAGCCACGTGACCGATGCGCTGGTGCGCGGCGAGGACGGCCGCGGCCGCCAACCCAACCCGGCGTTTCTGGACGCGACCCTGGCCACGCAGGACTTCGTCGCCCCCGCGCTCGCCGGCCTGGGCCACAAGGTCGGTGCGCTGGTGTTCCAGCTCAGCCCGATGCCACGGCACCTGCTGCACAACCTGCCGCTGGTGCTGCAGCGCCTGCGCAAGCTCCTGCTGGCCCAGCCACCACTTTCACTTACCGCTCCCGACGGCGTGCTGGCTGTGGAGGTGCGCGACCCGGAGTGGCTGGACGAACCCTTTGTGCACGAGCTCGCTGCCGTGCTGCGCGAAGCTGGCGCCACCTGGTGCCTGTGCCTGCACGCCAAGATGCCGCGGCTGGAGAAACAGCTGCCTTTGTTGCGCGCGCTCTGGCCCGGCCCCATGGTCTGCCGCTGGAACCTCAACCCGCTGCACGGCGCCTACGGGTACGAAGACGCGCGCAAGGAGTACAGCCCCTACGACCGCATCCACGACGCGGAAGACGAGACCCGCGCGCTGCTGGTGCGCACCATCGCGGGCGTGACCGGCGCCGGGCAGAACGCCTATGTGACGATCAGCAACAAGGCCGAAGGGTGTGCGCCGCTGTCGGTGCGGGCGCTGGCCGAAGGCTTAGCGGCTGGCGCGCACTCGAAGTGAGCTGCTGACACCCGCCAGCAAGGCGCAACCCGCCGCCAGGCACAGCGCGATCGTCTCGCCCTGCCCATCGTGCTGGTTCCACACCGCGTAGATCGCCGCCAGCATCACCGCGCCCATGGTCTGCCCGGTGAGCCGCGCTGTGCCCAGCATGCCGCTGGCCGCACCACTGCGGTGCAGCGGCGCTGTGGTCACGATGGTGTGGTTGTTGGGCGACTGGAACAGCGCGAAGCCGGCGCCGCACAGCGCCAGGCGCCAGCCCATGTCCAGCACCGTGGTCTGCTCGGGCCGCAGGCCCACCAGCAGCAGGCCGGTGGCGAATACCACCATGCCGATGCCGCCCAGCCAACCTGCGGGATAGCGCCCGATCAGGCGGCCCGCGATCGGCGCCACCAGCACGGTGGCCAGGGGCCAGGCCATCATGATCAAGCCGGCTTCCATGTGGGTGCGGCCCTGCACTTCCAGCAGCAGAAAAGGCAGGCTCAGAAAGGCCAGCATCTGCGCGCAGAACGCGCCCAGCGAAGAACCCATGGACAACGCGAACACCGGAATGCGCAGCAGATCCAGCGGGAACAGCGGCGCGGCTAGAAACCACTGCCGGCGCAGGTAGACCGCGCCCACAGCCACGCCGGCGGCAAGCAAGGCCCAGCCCAGGGGCGATGCGCTGTGGGCCGCCTCGCCGCGCACCCCCAGCTGCTCGGCACCAATGAACACCAGCGTGAACATGAGCACGTTGAGCAGCACGTCGATGAGCGAGAACTGTGGCGCCGCCTCGGTACGCGGTGGGTTGGTGGGCAGCGCGCGGCGACCCATCCAGAGCGTGAGCAGGCCCAGCGGCACGTTCAGCGCGAACAGCCAGGGCCACGAGCCGACCGAGAGGATGGCCGCTGCCACCGCGGGACCGGCCATGGTGGAGGTGGCCACCACCATCGAATTGATCGCGATGCCGCGTCCCAGGCGGGCGCTGGGGTAGATCAGGCGGACCAGAGCGGTGTTCACGCTCATGATGCCGGCCGCGCCCAGGCCCTGCAGCGCGCGCGCCGCTGTGAGCATCAGCAGCGAGTCGGCCAGCATGGCGAACACCGACGACAGCACGAAGAGCGCCATGCCCACCAGATAGACGCGCCGGTAGCCCAGCCTGTCGCCGAGTGCAGCCAGGGGCAGCAGCATCACCAGCGAAGCGATCTGATATGCGTTGACCACCCAGATGGCCTGCGAGGCGGGAGCGTTGAGTTCACGCGCGATGCCCGGCAGCGCCAGATTGACGATGCTGCCGTCCATCACCGCCATGGCGATGCCCAGCACGATGACCAGCACGGCCCGTCCGCGCTGCGGTTGAGGCAGACCGTCGTGCAGCGTCACCCGTGTGCCTCGGGCGCCAAGTGGGTTTTGGAATCGCCGCCCAGCGTTGCCCAGGTCAGCGCCACGCCGATCAGCGCACCCGAGGCCATGCCCACCACCATGGGGAGGGGTTTGCCGTTGGCAAACAGGCTCACGATGCCCATGGCGGCCGCGCCGCCGAGCATCTGCAGCGTGCCCAGCAAAGCCGAGGCTGTGCCGGCGATGGCGCCGTGCTTCTCCAGTGCGAGCACCGAGGTGGTGGGAATCACCAGACCCATGAAGGCGCTGGCCACGAAGTACAACGCGATCAGCACAGCGAGCTGGTCGCCCCCCGCGAGGTAATACACCAGCAGCACCGACATGGTCAGGCCCGAGGCGCTGGCCGCGGTCTTCACCAGGCGCACCAGGCCAAACCGGTGACCCAGCATGCCGGTGAACTGCGAAGCCCCGATGAAGGCGATGGCGTTGAACGAGAACGCCAGGCTGTACTGCACGGGCGTGAGGCCGTAGTGATTGATCAGCACGAAGGGCGAGCCCGCCAGGTACACGAAGAAGCCAGCCATGGCCGTGGCGCCTATGCCCACCAGACCCAGGTAGTGCCAGTCGCGCAACAACAGGCCGTAGGCGCGCAAGGCGCTGCCCAGGCTGCTCTCCACGCGGTCGGCGGCACTGCGCGTTTCCTGCAGTGCACCGTAAACCAGCGCGAGGCCTGCCACCGAGGCCAGGGCCACGGCCCAGAACACGCCGCGCCAGCCGGTGAGCGCGATCACGCCGCTGCCCACCAACGGTGCCAGGATGGGCGAGACGCTGAACACCAGCATCAGCAACGACATCAGCCGCGCCGCGTCAGCGCCGGTGTGCAGGTCGCGCACCACGGCGCGCGGAATCGCCATGCCGGCGGCCGCGCCCAGGCCCTGCAGGAAGCGCAGTGCCACCAGGGTCTGGATGTCGGTGGCCAGCGCGCAGCCGATGCTGGCCAGGGTGAACAAACCCAGGCCGAAGTACAGCGGTGGCTTGCGGCCCACCATGTCGGACACCGGCCCATAGAGCAACTGGCCAACACCGAGCGCGAGGAAGAAGGCGGTCAGGCTGAACTGCACCGGGCCGACCTCGGCGCCCAGGCTGCGGCCAATGTCGGGCAGCGCGGGCAGGCACATGTCGATGGCGAACGGGCCGATGGCGGAAAGCAGGCCCAGGATCAGGGCCATCTTGAGATAACGGGTGAAGAACATAGCCCCCTATTGTCCCTGCCGGGCGATGGCATTGCCGGAGCACGGTCGGCCGCTCTCGTGTAGGCGGGCGCCGCGTGCGTCACAATTTCGCCTTTTCCCGATCCACCCACCGGAGTTCCTCATGGCCGTTGAAGGCAGCGCAGGCGATCTGCTCAAAGTCGTGACCCTGTTGGGCGCAGCGGTCGTTGCCGTGCCCCTGTTCAAGCGCCTCGGCCTCGGTTCGGTGCTGGGCTACCTCGCCGCCGGCCTGGCCATCGGGCCGTTCGGCATCGGCTTGATCAGCGACCCGGCCACCATCCTGCACACGGCCGAACTCGGCGTGGTCATGTACCTCTTCGTCATCGGCCTGGAGATGCAGCCCTCGCACCTGTGGAGCCTGCGCCGCGCGATCTTCGGTCTGGGCAGCCTGCAGGTGGTGGTCTGCGGCCTGCTGCTCACCGGCGTGGGCCTGGCCTTCGGTTTTCCGCTGGGGGTGTCCTTCGTGAGCGCGATGGGCTTCGTGCTCACCTCCACCGCGGTGGTGATGCAGCTGCTGGGCGAGCGCGGCGACATGGCGCAACCGCGCGGGCAGAAGATCGTGGCCATCCTGCTGTTTGAGGACCTGTTGATCGTGCCCCTGCTGGCCGTGGTCACCTTCATGGCGCCACCCGATCTGGCGGGCACGGTGGCGGCCACCTCGTCGCGCTGGGGCACCATCGGCCTGGCCCTGAGTTCGCTGGTGGCGCTGGTGGCCGCGGGCGTGTGGCTGCTCAACCCGCTGTTCCGCATCCTGGCCAATGCCAAGGCGCGCGAGGTCATGACCGCCGCCGCGCTGCTGGTGGTGCTGGGCGCGGCCTTGCTCATGCAGGTGGGTGGCCTGTCCATGGCCATGGGTGCCTTCCTGGCCGGCGTGCTGCTGTCCGAATCCACCTTCCGCCACCAGCTGGAAGCGGACATCGAGCCCTTCCGCGGCCTGTTGCTGGGCCTGTTCTTCCTGAGCGTGGGCATGTCGCTGGACCTCGCCGCTGTGGCCAGCAACTGGCCCATCATCGTGACCGGCGTGATCGCGATGATGATCGTCAAGGCACTGTGCATCTACGGCGTGGCGCGGTTTGCCAGGAGTTCACACGCCGACGCGCTGGACCGCGCGGTGCTCATGGCCCAGGGAGGCGAGTTCGCCTTCGTGCTGTTCGCAGCGGCCCTCGGCTCGAAAGTGATCGACCCGGTGGTCAACGCCAACATGACCGCCATCGTCGTGCTCTCGATGGCGCTCACCCCGCTGGTGGTGCTGGTACACCGGCGCCTGGCCACGAAGCCCGGCGTGTCCATGGACGGCATCGAGGCCGTCAGCGGTCAGGTCGCCAGCGTGCTGGTGGTCGGCTTCGGCCGCTTCGGGCAAATCGCCAGCCAGGGCGTGATCGCGCGCGGTGCGAGCATCACCATCATCGACAACAACGTGCAGATGATCCGTGACGCCGAGGCCTACGGCTTCAAGGTGTACTACGGCGACGGCTGCCGCGCCGACGTGCTGCACGCGGCCGGCGCGCACTCGGCCAGCGCCATTCTGGTGTGTGTGGACAACAAGGAAGCCGCCACGCGTCTCGCCGAACTGGCCAAAACAGAGTTCCCCCAAGCTGAACTGCTGGTGCGGGCCTTCGACCGCGAACACGTGCTGGAGCTGCGCAAGAAGGCCGACGTCGCCTACCTTGTGCGCGAGACCTTCGAGTCCGCCATGGCCATGGGCCGCCAGGCCATCTTGACCCTGGGTGCCGCCGAAGAAGAAGCCGACGAGGTGATGGAACACCTGCGCCGGCGTGACGCCGAGCGCATGGACATGGAAGCCGCTGGCGGCATCTTTGCCGGACGCGCGCTGGTGCTGGGCAACCAGGTGAAGAAACACGCCGCCGACGGCCAGAACGCGGAAACGCCCGCCTGAGGCCGGGTGCCGGCTTCAACGCCCGCTCTGCGCCAGCAAGGCCCGGTCATTCTCCAGCGTGCGCTTCATCGTGGTCGCGCCCTCCTTCATCATCGCGCCAATGAAACCCGCGCGATCATCGGGCAACACATCGGTGATCCAGACAAAGCGGGTGCAGTGTGCGCCCTCGGCGAACAGCTGCGCCGACGCGTTGTGGTGCGTGAGTGGCCCACCGACGATGGAATAACTCAGGCGATGCGTGTGTTCGTCGAGACCCACGAACCGTTCGCGCGCGACCATGCCGTTGGCAAAGGTCACGACGCGGGCACCCTCCTCGGCTCGGCAGTCGGTCACGAAACCAGGTGCCAGACGCTGGTGCACGGCGTTGAAATCGCGCAGCGCGTCCCAGACCTGGTCGAGGCCGGCTTCCACGATCATTTCCTGCTGGATGGTGGCCATGGTGCAGATCCGTTCAGAGGCAGACGGCTTCGACGTTGTTGCCGTCGGGATCGATCAGGAAGGCCGCGTAGTACGTCGGGCTGTAGTCGGGGCGCGGGCCGGGGCCGCCGTTGTCCTGGGCGCCCGCTTTCAGACCCGCCTGGTAGAACGCGTCCACCGCCTTGTGGTCGGCGGCGCGGAAGGCGATGTGCGTGCCCGGGCCTTTAGCGCCTTTGACCGCGTAGAGCCACAGCGCGGGTGCACCTTTCGGGCCCAGGCCGGCGCAGGTGTCGTCATGGGAACCCAGCACGTGGCCGAGGGGTGCGAGCGCGGTTTCGTAGAAGCGGATGCTCGCGGCGAGGTCTTTGACTTTCAGTCCGATGTGGTCGTACATGGTGATGACTTCCTGCTGGATGGGTGGATCAGGCGGTCATCTTCGATCAGGGACGTCACACGGTCTTGGAGAATCTTGCGGTCATTTTCAGGGCCGGTTCGGGCGGCCTGGCGAAAGCCGCGCGGCGACACGCCGGCCGCGCGGTGGAAGGTGCGCACGAAGTTGCTGAGGTCGGCAAAGCCCACCTCCAGGGCCACGTCGGTCACCGATTGTTCGCTGTCGGCCAGCAGCCGTGCCGCGTGGCGCAGCCTCGAACGCACCAGGTACTGGTGTGGCGTGACGCCGAGCACGCGCGAGAACAGCCGCAGGAAATGGAACGGGCTCAGGGCCACTTCGCCGGCCGCCCGGTCCAGGTCGATGTCCTCGTGCGAATGGGCGGCAATCCACATCGCGGCCTCCACGGCGCGGCGGCGGTCGCGCTCGGTCGTGGTCTGCGGCGCGAGGTTGCGGCCCGCCACGACATCCACGAAGCGGGACGCGAACCACAGGCCCACTTCGTCCAGGCCGGCATCGCTGCGGCCGCTGGCCACCGCCTGCGCGAGTTCGCCCAGCATCATGAGTTCGGGCAGCGGCGGGAGGCCACCGGTGCGCCAAGTGCGTTTGTCGCCACCGATCAGCTCCACGAAACCGGGCGAGAGATGAAACGCGAGGCACTCATCGCCACAGACATGGTGGTCGTGCGTGCACATGAACTCGTCGCCCGGGTGGCCCACCAGCACCGAGCCGGCCACCAGTTCGTAAGACGCGCCGCCCACCTGGTAGCCAAAAGTCCCCTTGCGCACGTAGGACACCGAGTGGCCCGTGTGCAACTCGGTGAACGGTTTCTCGGCGGGGCCAGCGCTGCAGCGGTAGTCCACCA
The DNA here is from genome assembly GCA_040385485.1 of Pseudomonadota bacterium. Lineage (GTDB taxonomy): Bacteria > Pseudomonadota > Gammaproteobacteria > Burkholderiales > Burkholderiaceae_C > Hydrogenophaga. The sequence goes on from JAZKHJ010000090.1 coordinate 23,166, forward strand.
CCCGGATGGCGCCCGACAGCAGTTCGGTGGCGGCGATCATCTGCCGTCTCCATCGAACAGGCCGGGCTCACCACCGATTTGCGCGTGCTCGATCTGCAGCATGCGCAGCTTGGTCGCCACACCTCCACCGGCCGAAAAACCGCCCGAGCGGCTGCCCGCCGCGAGCACGCGGTGGCAGGGAACGATGGGGGCATAGGGGTTGTGGCCCATGGCCTGCCCCACGGCGCGCGCCAGGCCGGCATCGCCCAGGGCCTGGGCCATCTCGCCGTAGGTGCGCGTCTGGCCGGGGGGTATGGCGCGGGCCATCGCATACACCTCGCGCTGAAACGGCGTGAGGCGGGACATGTCGAGTTCGATCTCGCGCAGATCGCTGCGCGACCGGCCCTCCAGCAAGGCCTGAACACCTTCGATGGCCGCCCTCACCTGCGCCGGCGGCTGAGCGAGCTCAGGCAGAGGCGGAAAACCCTTCAGCAACCGCGCACGGGTGCGGGCCGCGTCGGCCTCGGGCAATTGCACCGCCACCACACCCGCCGCGCCCCAGGCGATGCCGCAGACACCGATGGCGGTGTCGAACAGGGTGTGGCCGCCCTCGCCCATGGCCGTCTCGATCTCACACGGCGCGCAGCGCCGCGCGCAAACCCACGCCGATCTCGGGACGCTCGAGGAAGGGGTCGGCCGGGTTGGTCTGGTTGACGATGCCCTCCATGCGCGCGCGCACATTGCCCAGTGCACGCGGGTGGCTGAAGATGTAGAAGCGGTCGGCCGTGATGGCGTCGAACACCAGCTGCGCCACCTGGGCCGCCGTGACCTTGCCCGAGCCCACCGCCTTGTCGCTCATGGCCTGGCCGATCAGCTGGCTTTGCGTGGCCTTTTCGTCGGCCAGTTCGGCGGGCTTGTTGCGGTGGCTCTGGCTGATGCCGGTGGGCACGAAGTACGGGCAGAGCACGCTGGCGCTGATCTGGTCGCTCACCAGCTTCAGGTCCTGGTAGAGCGTTTCGGTGAGGCTCACCACGGCGTGTTTGCTCACGTTGTAGATGCCCATGTTGGGTGGCGTGAGCAGGCCGGCCATGCTCGCGGTGTTCACGATGTGGCCGCGCCAGGCGGGGTCCTTCTTGGCGGCGGCGAGCATCATGGGCGTGAACAGGCGCACGCCATGCACCACGCCCCACAGGTTCACGCCCAGCACCCACTCCCAATCCTTCACCGAGTTTTCCCAGATCAGGCCGCCAGAGCCCACGCCCGCGTTGTTGAACACGAAGTGCGGCGCACCAAAGGTTTTCTCCACGTCGGCGGCCAGCGCTTCCATCTGCTCGTTGCTGGACACGTCGACCTTGCGCGACAGCACCTTCACGCCTGTGGCCTCGATCTCGGCCGTGGCCTTGTCCAGTGCATCCTGCTGCACGTCCACCAGCACGAGGTTCATGCCGAGTTTCGCGCCGATGCGCGCGCACTCCAGGCCGAAGCCCGAACCGGCACCGGTGAGCACCGCCGTCTTGCCTTTGAAGTCCTGAATCATCCGTGTCTCCTCTTTGGGTATGTCAAAAAATCAAGCGGGGCGCAGCATTTCGATGTGGTCAATGCCGTCCTCGATGTAGATAGGCCCGTCGGGCTCGAAGCCGTGTTGCCGGTAGAAGGCTTCCAGCCGCGCCTGTGCGCCGATACGGATGGGCTGCACACCCCACAGGCCGTGCAGGGCCTGCACCGCTTCGCGAACCAGCGCGTGGCCCAGGCCACCACCGCGTGCCGCCGGCAGCGTGACCACGCGGCCGATGCTGGCCTCGGTGAATTTCAGGCCGGCCGGCACCAGGCGGGCGTAGGCCACCAAGGCCGGGTCCGCCGTTTCGCCCAGCAGGTGGAAACACAGTGCGTCGGCGCCGTCCATGTCCTGGAACACGCAGTTCTGCTCCATCACGAACACCTCGGTGCGCAGTTGCAGCAGGGCATAGAGCGTGCGGGCATGCAGGGCGTCAAAGGGCAGGCAGCGCCAGGTCAGAGACGTGGAGATCAAGCGCGCACTTCCCTCAGCACAAAACCAATGCGCGGAAAGTGCACGTGCAGCAGGCCAGCGCGTTCGTCGGTGCGCTCCAGCGTGTAGCGCGTGCGGGTGGCCGCGCGCAGGATGCCTTCGGTGGGCTCCTGGCCAAAGATCTCGGCGTGGATGGTCACGCGGCTGCCCAGCGCGATGCCGTGGTCGTCCTGGAAGGTGTCATCGGTGTGCGGCGCGGGATGGGCGGCGGCCGCAATGGCGATGGCTTGCTCGGACGTGAGTTTGCTGAAGCTGCCATGGCCGATCGCGGCCATGCGGTCCATCCATTCGATGACGTGGGGTGTGGCGTCCAGGATCCCGGCCATCGCGGGGTTGACCACACGGCTGAACCACAGCGGGTGGTAGGCCGCGAAATCGGCCACGCAGGGCACGTCACCCAGCAGGAAGGGGTGCATCTCCACCATGGTCGAGAGGCGGCGCAGGTAGCTTTTGTAGGCGGATGTCGCGTCCCCCGCGCGCAGGCTGGTCATGCCGCCGCGCATGGCGCCACGGTCGGCCGCGAAGGCCTGCGCTGCTTCGGGCGGCTGGCCGGCGAACAGCGCAGCAGCGCCCTGGGGGCTGAGGCTGTAACCCATGGCGGCCCAGAACAGCGTGCTGTCGGCCCACTGGGACAACACGCGCGCCATGCCCTTGAGGTGCTCCGGGTAAAGGGTGGGCTCGGGCTGACGGTGCTCAAGCACATCGCAGATGAGCGCGGTGTCGCAATAGATGTCGGCACCGATCTGCAGGAAGGGTGTGCGGCGGTAGCCACCGGTGAGGGCGATCACATCGGGCTTGGGCATGATGCGCGGGATGTTCACGCTCTGCCAGCTGAGCTTCTTGTGGCCCAGGATCAGGCGCACCTTCTCCGAAAACGGTGACGTTGGGTAGTGGTGCAGGATGAGGTCGGACATGGTGTCTCCGGGGTCGTTGTTCAGGTGGGCATGGCGCGCTGGAGTATGGCGTCGAAGTCGACACCGGCGCCCAGCGAGCCGAAGCTGTGGCCCCATTCACCCCCGATGCGCGAATCGCAAAATGCGCTGAACACGGCGGGGGGTGCGGTCTGGGCCAGCAGGGCGGCCTGCACGGCCAGCGCCACGTCTTGCGCCAGGCGGCGGGCTTCGATCTCGCTGGCCATCTCTTCCACGCGGATGGGAAGTTGCGCGGCAAGCCGGTCCAGCGCGGGGTGCATGCCTCGGGCGGGTGCGAGCTCGTGCGCCAGGGCGGCGGCCGCATCGGCTTTGCGCAGCGCACGCAGCAAGTCGATCGCCATGATGTTGCCCGCACCTTCCCAGATGGAGTTGAGCGGCATCTCGCGGTAGATGCGCGCCATCACGCCCTCGCCGCCCTCTTCCACATAGCCGTTGCCGCCCAGGCATTCCATGGCTTCCTGCGCGAAATGGCTGCCGCGCTTGCAGATCCAGAACTTGGCCACTGGCGTGAGCAGGCGGTTCATCACCTGTTCGTGTGCGTCGTCGGCACGGTCAAAGCTGCGCGCCAGACGCAGCGCGAGCGCGGTCGCGGCCTCGGATTCGAGGGCCAGGTCGGCCAGCACGTTCTTCATCAGCGGTTGATCGATCAAGGTCTTGCCGAAGGCCTTGCGTTGTGCCGTGTGGTTGAGTGCAATGCTCAGCGCCTGGCGCATCAGGCCGCTGGTGCCCAGGGCGCAATCGAGCCGCGTCATGGTGCCCATGGCCAGGATCTGCGGGATGCCACGGCCCTCCTCGCCCACCAGCCAGGCGCTGGCATCCACAAATTCCACCTCGGAACTCGCGTTGGCCTTGTTGCCCAGCTTGTCCTTGAGGCGCTGGATGAAGAGCTGGTTCATCGAACCGTCAGGCAGCACGCGCGGCAGGAACAGGCAACTCAGGCCGCTGGCGGTCTGCGCGAGGATCAGGAAGGCGTCGCACATGGGTGCGGAGAAGAACCACTTGTGGCCGGTGACGCTGAAGCGCTGGCCCCAGGCATCGCTGCCCTGGGCTTCAGCGCGCGTGGTGTTCGCGCGCACGTCGGAGCCGCCCTGCTTCTCCGTCATGCCCATGCCCATGGTCAAGCCCGCCTTGTCGCGCCAGACTTTGAGTTGCGGGTCGTAGGCACGGCTGGTGAGGCCAGCTTCCCAGTCCTTGTAGATGGCCGGGTTGTCCTTGAGCGCAGGCGCCACCGCGTAGCTCATGGAGATGGGACACAGGATGGAAGGCTCGAGCTCGGTGAAGAGCATGAAGCCGGCGGCGCGCAACTGGTGGGCATGGCCTGTGGCCTGCTGCTCAGCGGAAAATGCCGTGCCGTGCAGGCCCGCCGCGGTGGCTGCGGTCATCAGCGCGTGGTAACCCGGGTGGAACTCCACCTGGTCCACGCGCTGTCCGAAGCGGTTGTGCGTCTTGAGCTGCGGCGTGTGCACATTGGCCAGCCGCGCGTGGGTCTGCATCTCGCCACTGCCCACCACAGCGCCCAACGCGTGCAACGGCGCGGTGTCCAGCGCCGGCGCGTTGAACGCCAGCGCAGCCTGCATGGCCCGGTTGGCGCTGAACAGGTTGGTATCGACCAGCGGCGCAGGCTGGTTGAACACTTCATGCGTCGCATTCATCACAACACCTCCAACGAGAGCAGCGCCTTCAAACCAGGCCACCGCGGAACCGGCTCTGCCGGGCCGCCAGTGGCGCCCCCTGGGGGGCGACGCCGCAGGCGGCGCGGGGGGTTACACAAGTTTGACGAGTTGTTTGCCGAAGTTCTTGCCTTTGAGCAAACCCATGAAAGCTTCGGGTGCTGCGGCCAGACCTTGCGCCACGGTCTCGCGCGGGCGCAGTTTGCCGGTGGCCACCAGCGTGCCCAGCTCGGTGAGGGCCTCGGGCCAGACTTCCATGTGTTCGCTGACGATGAAGCCTTCGATCTTCAGGCGGTTCACCAGGATCAGTGCGGGGTTGGTCAGTGGCAGGGGCTGGCCGTCATAACCGGCGATCATCCCGCACACCGCGATGCGGCCAAAGGCGTTCATGCGCAGCAGCACCGCGTCGAGCACCATGCCACCCACGTTTTCAAAGTAGCCATCGATGCCCTTGGGGCAGACTTCCTTGAGTGCCTTGGCCAGCGACCAGGCGTCCTTGTGCAGCTTGTAGTCGATGCAGGCGTCAAACCCGAGCTCTTCCACCGCGTACTTGCATTTGTCAGGCCCACCCGCAATGCCCACCGCGCGGCAGCCGCGCGCCTTGGCCAGCGCACCGAAGGCACTGCCCACCGCCCCCGTGGCGGCGCTCACCACAACCGTATCGCCGGCCTTGGGGTTGATCAGCTTCACCAGGCCGTACCAGGCGGTCACGCCCGGCATGCCGACCGCACCCAGGTAGTACGACAGCGGCACGTGGGTCGTGTCCACTTTGCGCAAGGCACCCACCTGGTTGGCGTCGACCACGCTGAACTCCTGCCAGCCGCCCATGCCCACGACCTGGTCACCGGCCTTGAACTTGGGGTGCATGGACTCGACCACCTCGCCCACGGTGCCGCCGATCATGACCTCGCCCAGCGGCTGCGAGGCCGCGTAGCTCTTGCTGTCGTTCATGCGCCCACGCATGTAGGGGTCCAGGCTCAGGAAGTGGTGGCGCACCAGCACCTGGCCGTCCTTGAGGGCGGGGGTGTCGATGGTGACGAGCTTGAAGTTGTCGACGGTGGCTTCGCCCTGGGGGCGGTTGTCGAGCACGATCTGGTGGTTGGTGGGCATGGTGTGTCTCCTGGGAAATATCAGTCTGTGGAAATACGATTGAACGCCTGGGTGCTTCCAGGGCCGACGGGTAGCCGGGCGACGAACTTGAAGGTGCCGGTGGCGTGCGCGCAAAGCTTGCCCGCCGCATCAAAAATGCTGCCTTCGGTGAAAGCCATGGTGGCGGTGCGGTGCAGCAGCTTGCCCCTGGCCAGCAGCGGCCCCTTGGCCGCGCGCATGAAGCTGGTCTTCATCTCGATGGTGACGCAGCCCATGTCGGGCTCGAGCGAGCGCGCCGCGTGCGCCATCACCACGTCCAGCAGCGTCATGCTGGCGCCGCCGTGGACCACGTCAAAGGAATTCAGGTGGTCTGGCAAAGGATTGAAAGCGATCTCCGCCTCACCGCCTTCGAACTTCTGCAGTTCAAAGCCGAGCAGTTCGACGAAAGGGATGCGGACGGAAAATTCCATGGCGTGATCAGCCACCCGTGATGATGGACACACCACCATCGACCGCCAGCCACTGACCCGTGATGTGTTTGCCGGCGTCGCTCGCGTACAGCAGCGTGAGGCCTTTCAAATCTTCGTCATCGCCCAGGCGGCCCAATGGTGCGTGCGCGGCCAGGCGCTCTTCACCCATGGCCTTGAGCGTGCCCATGGTCATCTTGCTGGGGAAGAAGCCGGGGCAGATCGCGTTGACGCGGATGCCGTGCGCGCCCCACTCGGCGGCGAGCGCGCGGGTGAAGTTGATCACCGCGCCCTTGGAGGTGTTGTAGGCGATGGTCTTCATGTCGCGAGGGTTGCCGCCCAGGCCGGCGATGGAGGCGGTGTTGATGATGCTGCCGGTTCTGCGCGCGATCATGCTGCGCTTGGCCACGATCTGGCTCAGGATGAAGTAGCTGCGCACGTTGAGGTTCATCACCTTGTCCCAGGCGTCCACCGGGTGGTCTTCGGCGGGCGCGCCCCAGGCGGCACCGGCGTTGTTGATCAGGATGTCGATGTCGCCCAGGCGCTGCAGGCTCTCGTCGGCCAGGCGCTGGATGTCTTCTTCCTTCGAGCAGTCGGCGGCGATCCAGCGGGCATCGATGTTGGCGGCCTGCAGCTCGGCGGTGGCCGCTTCGAGGTCTTCGGTCTTGCGCGAGCTGATCACCACGCGGGCACCGGCTTCACCCAGCGCGTGGGCCATCTGCAGGCCCAGGCCGCGCGAGCCGCCGGTGATGAGGGCGGTCTTGCCCTTGAGGTCGAAGAGTTGGTGGATGGTTCGGGTCATGTTGGTCTCCGTGTTGTGGTGTTGCTTAAGTCTCGTAGTCCATGCACTGGCGCTCCTGAACAACCTTGCGCATGAACGGCTTGAGCGCCACATGCGAGGGATGTGTCTGGTACGCCGCGAGTGCTGCGCGGTCCGTGAAGCTGCTGTTGAGCACCAGATCGTAGGTGCCCTCCATACCAGGCTGGGCCGTGGCCACTTCAAAGCGTTCGATGCCGGGCACCAACTGCGCGCAGGCATCGAGCAAGGCCTTGGCTTTCGCGACGTTGGTGGCCTTGTCGCCCTCGGCGCCCAGGTCCTTGATCTTCCACATGACGATGTGGTGGAGCATCAGAACGCCTCCTCGGGCAGGGCCGCGCAGGTCTGGTCGCGGCTGCTCACCACCTGCAGCCAGGCGCCAATTTTCGGCAGCTCGTAGTGGAAGAAGAAACGCATGGCCGCCAGCCGGCCGGTGCGTGCGTTGGACTCGGGCGCTGCGTGCGCGGCCAGCGCCACATCCAGCCAGACCCAGGCCAGCACGGTGTGGCCAAAGGCCTGCAGATACGGCACGGCGTTGGCCAGCGCATCGGTCGGCTCACCGGTGGACCACGCAGCCTTGGTGGCGGCACCCACCTGCGCGAGCGCCTGGCCCAGTGCATTGGCATGGGCGGCGAATTCGGGAATGTGGATCGCGCGCTGGATGGTTTCGTTGATGCGCCCGGCCAACAGGCTCAGGCCCTTGCCGCCCTCCATCAGCACCTTGCGGCCCAGCAGGTCCATGGCCTGGATGCCGTGCGTGCCCTCGTGGATCATGTTCAGGCGGTTGTCGCGCCAGTACTGTTCCACCGGGAAGTCGCGCGTGTAGCCGTAGCCACCGTGGATCTGGATTGCCAGGCTGTTCGCCTCCAGGCACCACTCGCTCGGCCAGCTTTTTGCAATGGGCGTGAGCACTTCGAGCAGCAGGCGGGCGTCGTCCGCCGTGGCCGCATCGGCCGTGTGTTGTTCGTCCACCAGGCGCGCGCAGTACAGCTCGAGCGCGAGCGCGCCTTCGCAATACGACTTCTGCGCCAGAAGCATGCGCTTCACGTCGGCGTGTTCGATGATGCGCACCGGTGCTTGAGCGGGGTCTTTGCCGGCCGGGCCCATGGGACGGCCCTGCGGGCGGTTCTTCGCGTAGTCCAGGCTGGCGAGGTAACCCGCCATGCCCAGCATGGTCGCGGCCATGCCCACGCCGATGCGGGCCTCGTTCATCATGTGGAACATGCAGTGCAGGCCCTTGCCGGCCTGGCCCACCAGGTAACCGACCGCGCCCGCCTCTCCGCCAACCGGGTACTTGCCTTCGCCGAAGTTGAGCAGCGTGTTGGTGGTGCCGCGCCAGCCGCATTTGTGGTTCAGGCCCGCCAGCGCGACGTCGTTGCGCTCGCCGGTCAACTCACCCGCGGTGTTCACCATTTTCTTGGGCACGATGAAGAGCGAGATGCCGCGCGTGCCGGGCACGAGCTTGCCGCTTTCATCGGGAATCTTGGCCAGCACCAGGTGGATGATGTTGTCGGTCAGCTCGTGTTCGCCGGCCGAGATCCACATCTTGTTGCCCTTGAGGCGGTAGCGCGGTCCGAGCGGGTCATCGGCAAAGTCGGCGCCATCGGGCACGGCGCGCGTGGACACGTCACTCAAGCTGGACCCGGCCTGCGGCTCGGACAGGCACATGGTCCCCGAGAAGCGGCCGCTGAATTCATTGAGCGCGAACACCTGTTTCTGCGCCTCGGTGCCGTGCACCATGAGCAGGTTGGCGTTGCCCGTGGTGAGCATGCCGCTGCCGATGCTCACCGAGGCCATGGCAAAGAAGGCATTGGCCGCGGCCTCCACCGTGTAGGGCAGCTGCATGCCGCCCACCCCGTAGTCCTGCGCGGCGCTCAACATGCCCGAGCCGGCGTAAGCCTTCTGCGCATCGTGGGTGGCCTGCGGCAGGATCACCTTTTCGCCGTCGAAGTGCGGCTCCTGCGTGTCCACCAAGCGGTTGAACGGCGCGTACTTCTCGCGCGCGATGCGTTCGCAGGTGTCCAGCACCGCATCAAACGTCTCGCGGCTGTGGTCCGCGAAACGCTCACGCTGCTGCAGCGTTTCGACATGCAGCCAGTCGTGCAGCAGGAAGTCGACGGTCGGGCGCAGAGTCATGTTGCGCCCCGCTGTCAAAGAACTTCGAACACACCAGCGGCACCCATGCCGCCGCCGATGCACATGGTCACGCAGACGCGCTTGGCGCCACGGCGCTTGCCTTCGATCAGCGCATGGCCGGTCAGGCGCTGGCCCGACACGCCATAGGGATGGCCCACGGCAATCGCGCCACCGTTGACGTTGAGGCGGTCGCCCGGAATGCCCAGCTTGTCGCGGCAGTAGATCACCTGCACCGCGAAGGCTTCGTTGAGTTCCCACAGGTCGATGTCGCTCACCTTGAGGCCCAGGCGCGCGAGCACCTTGGGGATGGCGAACACCGGGCCTATGCCCATTTCATCGGGCTCGCAGCCGGCCACCGCGAAGCCGAGAAACCGGCCGAGGGGCGTCAGGCCGCGCTTCTCGGCCATGGTTTCGTTCATCAGCACGCAGGCGCCGCCACCGTCGCTGAACTGGCTGGCGTTGCCGGCCGAGACCAGACCGCCGGGCAGCGCCGAGCGCAGGCCGTGGATGCCTTCAAACGTGGTGCCGGCGCGGATGCCTTCGTCGTTCTCCACGGTCACCTGTTTGGTGGTGAGGCCCATGACCTTGTCGGCCACGCCGGCGGTCACGGTGATGGGGGCGATCTCGGCCTTGAACAGACCGGCCTCGAGTGCCGCCGTGGCCCGCTGCTGGCTGGCGGCGCCGTACTCGTCCATGGCATCGCGGCCGATGTTGTAGCGCTTGGCCACCTGCTCAGCGGTCTGCAGCATGTTCCAGTAGATCTCGGGCTTGTTTTTCGCGAGCCATGGGTCGGCCAGCATGTGGGTGTTCATTTCCTGCTGCACGCAAGAGATGCTCTCCACGCCGCCGGCCACATACACATCACCCTCGCCGGCAATGATGCGTTGCGCGGCCATGGCAATGGTCTGCAGGCCCGACGAGCAGAAGCGGTTGACCGTCATGCCCGAGGTGGTGATCGGCAGGCCGGCGCGCAAGGCGATCTGGCGCGCGATGTTGGCGCCGGTGGCGCCCTCGGGGTTGGCACAACCCATGATGACGTCGTCCACTTCGGCGGCTTCGATGCCGGCGCGGGCAACGGCGTGCTGCACCGCGTGGCCGCCCAGGGTGGCTCCGTGGGTCATGTTGAAGGCGCCCTTCCAGCTCTTGGCCAGGGGTGTGCGGGCGGTGGAAACGATGACGGCGTTGGTCATGAAAGGTTCTCCTTGTGTGGGTCTTGTGCTCAGGCGTTGAAGGTCTTGCCTTCGGCCACGAGGCGCGCCAGCAGCGGGGCTGGCTCCCAGAATTTCGCGTCGTCCAGCGGGTTCTTGGCAAAGCGCTTCATGCTCTGCACCACGTTGAACAGGCCCACCGTGTCGGCGTAGATCATCGGGCCGCCGCGGTGCGCGGGGAAGCCGTAGCCGAAGATGTAGACCACATCGATGTCGCTGGCCTTGTTGGCAATGCCCTCTTCCAGGATGTGCGCGGCCTCGTTCACCAGCGAATACACCAGGCGCTGCACGATCTCTTCATCAGAAATCTTGCGCGGCGTGATGCCCAGGCTCTTGCGGTGGTCCTCGATCATCTTCACCACCTCGGCGTTCGGGATCGCGTCGCGCTTGCCCGGCACGTAGTCGTACCAGCCGGCGCCGGTCTTCTGGCCGAAACGGCCCTTCTCGCACAGCAGATCGGCCGTCTTGCTGTACTTCATGTCCGGCTTTTCCTGGTAGCGGCGCTTGCGGATCGCCCAGCCGATGTCGTTGCCGGCCAGGTCGCCCATGCGGAACGGGCCCAT
>JAZKHJ010000091.1:0-11847 GCA_040385485.1 Pseudomonadota bacterium
CGGCTCGGCCCTTCAAACCATCGGGGACTGCACGGGGTTTTGAACACCATCCCTAAGCAAAGATGACGCCGCAATATCCATCTTGGCCGGAGAGCCATTTGGCCTCAACGTGTGGAAGGCAAAAACCTCGGCGCCAAAGCGGCTGCAAGCTTTGGCAGACGTATGTGAAAGCGTGACCCAGCACGAGCGGCCCTTGCTTCGCAAGCTTTATGAGCACGCGTGGAAGGACCTAGTGGAACTCGAACTCGACCTGGTAGAGGATGCAGCCTTGATTGTCGAGCGGCCACCGGGATTTGGGAAGCTCTCGGGATGCCCCGAGGGCGCGAGTGTTTATCTTCGGGACAGTGGATCGTCAGAGCTCGCACGACTTCTGATTGACACAGGCTCACCCGTCCTGGCCGTTGGTGTTGATGTCGTTTCGAAGTCAATCCAGGCCAAGATAGATGCCACCGGCACGATCAAGGCGCTTTTCGTCGAACACGCAGAAATCGGACTTGTTGTCGATGGCGAGCCATTCAAGACAAGTTCGGACAGCCTGTCGCTGCTGGACGCGGTGCCCTGGTTGGCAGAAGCCCTTCTTCTGGGGCACGAGTTCGGCGCCGACGGGTTCGAGCGCAACGTCAATCTCGCACACATTCAAGAGCGACTGCGGAGATTGAGACTTCGGGAGGCGAAAACGATCGTCCTGACTTCTCAGAATGGCTTTGCGCAGCCAATGGCCCGATACTTGCACCGAGACGATAGCCGCCCTACGCTACTGGTGAGCGGAGCGTTCGACTCGCACCAGTTGGTGGAATCGGCAAAGGTCATCTCTGCCTTCTTGCATGCGAATCTTCACACGTTCGAGATGCTGTTGGTGCGGCTGGTTCTCTATTTGGGACGCGACCAAGATCTGCGCACTCTCGTTCCTAGCGAAGGTCAGTACGCGGCTGCGGCGCAGGCACCTATCGAGGCAGTTCGCGACTACTTGGCGGCGTTCAGACATGACGATGCGAGTCGGGTGGACGCCCTTGTTCCGATAGTGGCTTACTTCAGTGACACCGTGTTTGCACGCGAAGTCGGCGCCCGTCTTCTCGGCGAGCGCATGTCGAAATGGCAAACAATATTGGCAGCGGCGATGCCCATGGAAGATGCGGCTCGGATACTTGCAGCAACGGAAGCGACCCTGGATCTCTTCACCCTGATGAAAGAGCTTGGCTTGGAATATGCCCGCTTCAACCGATCGCTACTGGACCTCGGCCGCCTCTCTCTGGTCAGTGAGGCGGATCTGCGTAGGCAGTTTGAAGTCTGGAAGAATGACTTGCGCTCCGAGTTGCTAAATCGTCTGCGCTGCCATTTTCAACGTAAGTTCGACGACCTGATTGCATTTGTGCCATATGCCAGCATGCGCGACCTCGAGTTCATCACTTACGACGCGACCTGGAGCGAATCTAAGCAGACGATTGAGCGCGAGGATGTCTTGGGCCGCGCAAACGACGCACTAACGGGAATCGACCTGCAGGAGGCCGACGGAAAACTCCCACCTATCGACGCGCTTCGCTTAGCTAACCGCAAAGTCATCACTCAGGTCTCGGAGCTTGCCAAGCGTGTGCTGGAGGCCGCCGGCGCTCGGCAACTTCATGAAATCTGGAGCGGAGGACCAGGCGATGTCGCTGCAGCTCTGGATCGCGCGGGACTGCTGGATTTTCATCTCGTCGGTGAAGCGGAGGCGCTTCAGCTGCTAGTGCGGTCTGGTTTCTGGCCCGAAGGCACACCGCAGTCTCTGAATCTCTCCGATCATGGCCTTACGGAAAATGATATGGAGCGCGAGCGACAGCGTGCGCAACAGCAACAAGCGGAGGAGAAGCGGCGGCGAAATCTTGTTGTGTTCGGAGATACCGAGTTTGATGCGAGCGATGTGGAGTTTTCCAGGCGCTTTGCCGAGGCAGCGAGTCATGCACTAGCGTCTGGTGGCTGGGAGTCGCGAAGCAGTCGCCGATTGGCAACTCTAGTCGCCCAGCCGGGGAAGGACACAACTGGCAGGACTGGGGGCGGGCGTAGCATGGCGAGGCCAACCCCGAGGCTGCCTGAAGCCATTCGCGGCGCCATCGGCCTCGCCGGGGAGCTTCTTGCCTTTCGATTCTTGGAAGCAAAGCACCCCAAGAACTTCAACGACAGTTGCTGGGTCTCGGAGAATCGTAGAAGCCTCTTTCCGGAGGACGGTGACCTGACGTTAGGGTATGACTTCAGGGTCATCACTACCGAGCGCGAGTGGTTGTATGAAGTCAAAGCGACTCCAGGCGATCTTTGCGAGTTCGAACTGACGGACAACGAGTACCGGCAAGCGGTCTCGGCATCGCCGGACCGCTCGCGCCGATATCGCATCTTGTTCATCTTTCACGCGCTGGATCCCTCTCGCTGCCGGATAGTTGAGCTGCCCAATCCTGCATCCGACACCAGCGTCTCCCTTTTTCGGGTGATAGGTCGAAGCTCAACACGGATGCGGTTCGAAATCAAACATTAGTGAAGCGCTCGTGACTCCACAGAATGGCGTGGTCATGACGAGCACGACCGACTTCGGCGAGCCTTTCGGGCACTGTGCGAACGCTCCGTCTTTCCCCGTCGTCTCTGCGTCCGCTGGCGCGCAAGTGTGAAGCGCTGGCTGATACCGTCAGCCGATTGAAATCGGCTACTTTTGCGAACTCTATTTCTACAGATTGCCAGTTCGACCCGCAAATTTTGCGAACTCTATTTCAGTTATGTGAACTCTATTAATTCATACCAGCAGGGCATCCGCGCCGCCATCGTCGACCTCGATGGCACCATGGTCGACACGCTGGGCGATTTCGATGTCGCCCTGAACCAGACCCTGAAAGACCTTGGCCGGCCTGCCGTGACCCGCGCCGACATCGAGCGCATGGTGGGCAAGGGCTCGGCGCACCTGATCCGCTCGGCGCTGTTGCACGGTGGTCTCGGTGCGGATGACGCAACGGTGCTGCAGGCCGATGCGTGGACGCGCTACCAGGCGCATTACCTCGCCATCAACGGCCAGCACAGCGCCGTGTACCCCGGCGTGATCGAGGGGCTCACGGCGCTTCGCGCTCGGGGGCTGCCGCTGGCCTGTCTGACCAACAAGCCCCACGGATTTGCCGTGCCACTGCTGAAGGCCAAGGGTTTGCTGGGCTTTTTTGCCCACGTGTTTGGCGGCGACAGCTTCGAGCGCACCAAGCCCGACCCGCTGCCCTTGCTGAAAACCTGCGAGGCGCTGGGCACGCCCCCAGCGCAGACGCTGATAGTGGGCGATTCTCAGAACGACGGCATCGCGGCGCGCGCGGCCGGCTGTCCGGTGGTACTGGTGACCTATGGGTACAACCACGGCGAGCCCATCGCGCTGGCGCCGCACGACAGGCTGATCGGCTCCTTGGCCGAGTTGATCACTTCTTTTTGATACCCAGCAATGCGTCCTTCAGCATCCAGTCCGCTGGCTTGGGGCCGAGCCAGATGCGCATGAGTGCGTTGAAGAACTCGGGCTCCTTGAAGGGCTCACCCTCCACATTGCCCTTGATGGTGAGCACCGTGCCGGTGCCGGGAATCCAGTCGATCAGAAAGGTGTCGCCCGCCACCAGCTTCTTGTGATCGCTGAACACCTGGCTCATGCGCAGCACGCCAGGGATGAGTTTGGAGAAGGCGGCGCGCTCCATGTTGTCCTCCATGCCGCGCGAAAACAGTTTGCCCAGCTCGGCCGAATCGATGTCGCGCAGCATGGTGATGGACATGCGCCGGGGGCCGGTGGCGGCCAGCACGGCTTCGGGCGTCTCCACCTTCTGACCCAGATAGAGCCCGGCGGTGTAGACCTTGAACACCGCCTTGTAGCGAATGCCCGCACCGTTGAGCAGCAGGGGCTGGCCAGCGACGGTCACCCGGTCTTCCAGTTTGACGCCACTGATGTCTACGGTGGCTGCCTGGGCCAGTACCGGCAGGAGCAGGGCGGTGCACAGGGTGGCCGCACCCAGGATCGATGAGGTGAAAAATTTGCGTTTCATGGGCTTTTGGGTGGGTTAAAAAAGAACAGGCGTTCTATTTTTTCCAATTGTCCCCGCGGGTCAAAGCCGCGCTCACAGGGTTTAGCCGTAAAACCAAAGCTTCTGCGCGTGACCCACGACACGCCGCAAGGCCTTTGCTACACTCCCGCCACCATGTTCAACCCATGCACAACCCCCTCAGGTGTTCTGCCGAGCCGCAACGGCCGGGGAGCCTGGCCCTGGCGCAAGCCAGCGTAAACGTGCACTCCCCCCGGGGCTGGCACAGCGTTCAACGGGCCCGGCGCCCGCCGCTGTTTCACCCCACCCTAGCCCGGCAGCGCGCCTGACCGGATGGCATGGAACCCAGCGCCCCGCCCGATGTGTCGATGACCCGACGCGTGGCCGATGGAAAGAACGAACATGATCACGGAACTCGAATTCAAGAGCCTGGCCCAGCAGGGCTACAACCGCATCCCGCTGATGGCCGAGGCTTTTGCGGACCTCGAAACCCCGCTCTCGCTCTACCTCAAGCTCGCGCACGGGCGCGGCGACGGCAAACACAGCTTCCTGCTCGAGTCGGTGGTGGGCGGTGAACGCTTCGGCCGCTACAGCTTCATCGGCCTGCCCGCGCGCACGTTGCTGCGCGCCACCGGCTTTGGCGTGGAAGCGAAAACCGAGGTGGTGCGCGACGGCAGCGTCATCGAAACCCATCACGGCAACCCGCTGGACTTCATTGCCGCCTACCAGCAGCGCTTCAAGGTCGCGCTGCGCCCGGGCCTGCCGCGCTTCTGCGGCGGACTGGCGGGCTATTTCGGCTACGACGCGGTGCGCCACATCGAGAAGAAGCTCGAGAACAGCTGCCCGCCCGACACGCTGGGCTGCCCCGACATCCTGCTGCTGCAGTGCGAAGAACTGGCGGTGATCGACAACCTCTCGGGCAAGCTCTACCTGATCGTCTACGCCGACCCGGGCCAGCCCGAGGCCTATGCCAACGCCAAGAAGCGCTTGCGCGAGCTGCGCGAGGCACTGAAGTACTCGGTGAGCGCGCCGGTGGTCAAGCCCAGCCAGGGTTACCCGGCCGAGCGCGATTTCGCCAAGGTCGACTACCTGAAAGCCGTGGACCGCGCCAAGGAGCTGATCGCCGCGGGCGACTTCATGCAGGTGCAGGTGGGCCAGCGCATCAAGAAGCGCTACACCGAGTCGCCGCTGAGCCTGTACCGCGCGCTGCGCTCGCTCAACCCCTCGCCCTACATGTACTACTACCACTTCGGGGACTTCCACGTGGTGGGGGCATCGCCCGAGATCCTGGTGCGGCAGGAGAACACGCCCGAGGGCCAGAAGATCACCATCCGCCCGCTGGCCGGCACGCGCCCGCGCGGCGCCACGCCCGAGCAGGACAAGGCCACCGAGCTGGAATTGATCAACGACCCCAAGGAACGCGCGGAGCACGTGATGCTGATCGACCTCGCGCGCAACGACATCGGCCGCATCGCCAAGACCGGCACGGTCAAGGTGACCGAGGCCTTCGCGGTCGAGCGCTACAGCCACGTGATGCACATCGTGAGCAATGTCGAGGGCGTGCTGAACGACGGCATGACCAGCATGGACGTGCTCAAGGCCACATTCCCGGCCGGCACGCTCACCGGTGCGCCCAAGGTGCATGCGATGGAGCTGATCGACCAGCTGGAGCCGACCAAGCGCGGCATCTACGGTGGCGCCTGCGGCTACCTGAGCTACGCCGGCGACATGGACGTGGCCATCGCCATCCGCACCGGCATCATCAAGGACCAGACGCTCTACGTGCAGGCCGCGGCAGGGGTGGTGGCCGACTCGGTGCCCGAGATGGAATGGAGAGAGACGGAGCACAAGGCTCGCGCATTGCTGCGCGCGGCCGAACTGGTCGAGGAGGGTCTGGAATGAACAAGCCGCTTCAAGTCCTGATGTTGGACAACTACGACTCGTTCACCTTCAACATCGTGCAGTACCTCGGTGAGTTGGGGGCTGAGGTGACCGTGGTGCGCAACGACGAGGTGACGGTGGATGACTTGCAACGCCGTCTCGACGAGGGCCGCATGGACCGCCTGGTGATCTCGCCTGGCCCTTGCTCCCCCGCCGAAGCCGGCATTTCGGTGGCCGCCATCCAGCACTTCGCGGGCAAGCTGCCCATCCTGGGCGTCTGCCTGGGCCACCAGGCCATCGGTGCCGCGCTGGGCGGCACGGTGGTGCGCGCGCAGGAGCTGATGCACGGCAAGACCAGCGTCATCACCACCACGCAACAAGGCGTGTTCGCGGGCTTGCCGCCGCAGTTCACGGTGAACCGCTACCACTCGCTGGCAATCCGCCGCAGCGACTGCCCGCCCGAACTGGAAGTGACCGCCTGGACCGACGACGGCGAGATCATGGGTGTGAAGCACAAGACGCTTGCCATCGAAGGCGTGCAATTCCACCCCGAGAGCATCCTCACCGAGCACGGCCACGCCATGCTCAGGAATTTTCTGGAACAAACATGAAAACCGTTGACCTGAGAAGCGACACCGTCACGCAACCGACGCCGGCCATGCGCGAGGCCATGATGGCCGCGCCACTGGGCGACGACGTGTTCGGTGACGACCCCTCGGTGCTGGCGCTGCAAGAACGCGTCGCCGCCATCACCGGCAAGGAGGCCGCGCTCTTCATGCCCAGCGGCACGCAGAGCAACCTCTGCGCGATGCTGGCGCACTGCGAGCGCGGCGACGAATACATCGTCGGCCAGAACGCCCACACCTACCGCTACGAAGGCGGCGGCGCGGCCGTGCTGGGCAGCATCCAGCCGCAGCCGCTGGCGCAGAACGCCAGCGGGCAGATGCAGCTGGCCGACATCGCCGCCGCCATCAAGCCCGACGACCCGCACTTCGCGCGCACGCGCCTGCTGTGCCTGGAGAACACCTGGAACGGCCACCCGATGCCGACCGACTACCTCGACCAGGCCACGGCGCTGGCGCGCGAACACGGCCTGGCGGTGCACCTGGACGGCGCGCGCGTGTTCAACGCGGCGGTGGCCGCGGGTGGCGATCCCTATACCGCGGTGCGCGGCATCGTCGACCGCTTCGACAGCGTCTCGGTCTGCTTCAGCAAGGGCCTGGGCGCGCCGGTGGGCTCGGCCCTGTGCGGTTCGAATGAGCTGATCCGTCGCGCGCTGCGCTGGCGCAAGATGCTCGGCGGCGGCCTGCGCCAGTCGGGCTTGCTCGCGGCCGCGGCGCAGCACGCGCTGGACCACCACGTCCGCCGCCTGGCCGATGATCACGCGCTCGCGCAACGCCTGGCGCAGGGGCTGGCCGGCATCGAAGACTTGTCCGTGCGTTCCGCGCAGACCAACATCGTGTTTGTCGACGTGGCCAATGGCCGTGGCCCCGACCTGCTGACGCACCTGGCGAACGACGGTGTGCTGGCCACCGGCCTGATCGGCCTGCGTTTCGTGACGCACCTGGACGTGGACGTGGCCGGCATCGACCGCGCCATCGCCAGCACGCGAGCCTTCTTCGCGCAAGGGGGCAGCGCGCCCGCCGCGCGGGCCACCGGCACGGCCGTGTACTGAACCGGAGCGCGCCATGCCGGAATTGCCGCAACTCCTGCTCTTCATCGCGGCCGGCTGGCTGCTCAACCTCACGCCCGGCCCGGACGTGCTCTACATCGTGACCAACGCGCTCAAGAGTGGCGTGCGCGCGGGCATCGTGGCCGCGCTCGGCATCGTCACCGGCTGTTTCGTGCACGTGTTTGCCGCGGCCATCGGTGTGAGCGCGCTGCTGGCCGCGTCGGCCACCGCGTTCACCGTGCTCAAGTGGATCGGTGCGGCCTACCTGCTCTGGATGGGTGTGCGCCTGTTGCTGTCGAAGGCCTCGCCACTGAATCTGAGCGCGGGCACCACCGAGGTGAATCTCTGGCGCGTGTACCGCCGCGGTTTCCTCACCAACGTGCTCAACCCCAAGGTCGCGCTGTTCTTCCTGGCCTTCGTGCCGCAGTTCATCGCGCCCGAGGCGCCGAACAAGGCGCTGGCGTTTCTGCTGCTGGGGCTGATCTTCAACCTCAACTCGCTGCCGATCAATGTCGGCTACGCCTGGCTCGCCGCCTGGGCCGCACGGCGCGTGCACACGGTGCAGCGCGCCATGCACTGGCTCGACCGCGCCGCCGGCCTGCTGTTCGTCGGCTTCGGTCTGAAGCTGGCCATGACCGACAATCCCGCCCAGTAAAAGAGACCCGGAGACCTCCATGCCGCATACCGCCGCCGCGCACAAGATCACCCCGCAGGAAGCCCTGCAGCGCACCATCGAGCACCGCGAGATCTTCCACGACGAAATGCTGCACCTCATGCGCCTCATCATGAGCGGTGAGATGTCGCAGGTCATGATGGCGGCCTTCATCACCGGCCTGCGCGTGAAGAAGGAAACCATCGGCGAGATCACCGCCGCCGCGCAGGTGATGCGCGAGTTCTCCACCAAGGTGCACGTGGACGACAAGACGAACCTGGTCGACATCGTGGGCACGGGAGGCGACGGCTCGCACACCTTCAACATTTCCACCTGCTCGATGTTCGTGGCCGCCGCCGCCGGCGCGCGCGTGAGCAAGCATGGTGGGCGCAGCGTGTCCAGCAAGAGCGGCAGCGCCGACGTGCTGGAGAGCCTGGGCGTCAACATCAACCTGCCCCCCGAGGCCATCGCGCGCTGCATCGAGCAGGTCGGTGTGGGCTTCATGTTCGCGCCCAACCACCACCCGGCCATGAAGAACGTGGCCCCGGTGCGGCGCGAGCTCGGCATCAAGACCATCTTCAACATCCTCGGCCCGCTGACCAACCCGGCCTCGGCGCCCAACATCCTCATGGGCGTGTTCCACCCCGACCTGGTCGGCATCCAGGTGCGTGCCCTGCAGCGCCTGGGTGCTGAGCACGCGGTGGTGGTGTACGGCCGCGACGGCATGGACGAGGTCTCGCTCGGCGCTGCCACGCTGGTGGGCGAACTCAAGAACGGCGAGATCACCGAATACGAGATCCACCCCGAGGACTTCGGCATGACCATGGCCAGCAGCCGCGCGCTGCGCGTGGAAACACCCGAGGCCTCGCGCCAGATGCTGATGGGCGTGCTCGAAGGCCGCGACGACCCGACCTTCAAGGCCGCAAGCGAGATCGTGGCGCTCAACGCCGGCGTGGCGCTGTACGCGGCGAACGTGGTGGCCGACATGGGCGCGGGCATCGCGCAGGCGCGGCGCACGCTCGCATCCGGCGCAGCCTTGGCCAAACTCGAACAACTCAAGGCCTTTGCGGCCTGACCCGGAACAACGAAATGAGCGACATTCTGCAGAAGATCGTGGCCGTCAAGCACGAGGAAATCGCCACCGCCCAGCGCAAGAAGCCGCTCGACGTCGTGCGCTTCGACGCCGAGAGCCGCGTGCTCACGCGCGACTTCGAAGGCGCGCTGCGCCGCAAGATCGCCGCCGGCCAGGCCGCGGTGATCGCCGAAGTCAAGAAGGCCAGCCCGAGCAAGGGCGTGCTGCGCGAGGACTTCATTCCGGCCGACATCGCGCAAAGTTATGCCGAGGGCGATGGCAAAGTGAGCGCGGCCTGCCTGTCGGTGCTCACCGATCGGCAATTCTTTCAAGGCAGTCCCGACTTCCTGAAGCAGGCCCGCGCCAGTTGCGACCTGCCGGTGCTGCGCAAGGACTTCATGGTCGACCCGTACCAGGTCTATGAGGCCCGTGCCATGGGCGCCGATGCCATCCTGCTGATCGCCGCCTGCCTGGACGACGCGCAAATGGCCGACCTCGAAGCGCTGGCGCTGGGTTTGAACATGGCGGTGCTGGTGGAGGTGCACGACCGCGCCGAGCTGCAGCGCGCGTTGAAGCTCAAGACCCCGCTGATCGGCATCAACAACCGCAACCTGCGCACGTTTGAGGTCACGCTGCAGACCACGCTGGACATGTTGTCCGACGTCCCGGCCGACCGCCTGTTGATCACCGAATCCGGCATCCTGGGTCGGGATGACGTGCAGACCATGCGCGCTGCCGGCGTCAACGCCTTCCTGGTCGGCGAAGCCTTCATGCGCGCGCCCGAGCCGGGGCTTGCGCTGGCCGAACTGTTCGCCTGATTGCCCCGTCGTGCAGGATGCGCAGGGTTGGGCCGACCTCACGGCCGATTTTTGGTCATCGCGCGATGGGTTGGCGCTTCAGTCTTTTCTCGAGGCTCGGCGCGCGCAAGGCGCCATCATTTATCCCCCCGAGCCGCTGCGGGCCCTGCAACTCACCGCGCCTGATCAGGTTCGCGTGGTGGTGCTCGGCCAGGATCCGTACCACGGGCCAGGGCAGGCCGAAGGGCTGGCGTTTTCGGTCGCGCCCGGCGTGAAGCCGCCGCCCAGCCTGCGCAACATCTTCCAGGAGCTGCAGCGGGACTTGGGCCTGCCGCAGCCGAGCGACGGCTCGTTGGTGCGCTGGGCGAAGCAGGGCGTGTTGCTTCTCAATACCTGCCTGACGGTGGAAGACGGCCAGCCAGCCAGCCACGCAAAGCAAGGGTGGGGGTCGTTGACCGACCGGGTCATTGAGCGCTGCAGCGCCACGGGCCACCCCAAGGCGTTCCTCCTTTGGGGTGCGCATGCCCAAAAGAAGGCCGCCCTGATCGATGCGGGACGGCACCTGCTGCTGTTCGCCAACCACCCGTCGCCCCTGTCGGCCCGCCGCGGGCCCTTGCCGTTCATCGGATGTGGTCATTTCGGTCAGACCAACACCTGGTTGGCCGCGCAAGGTTTGCGGCCCATCGCCTGGTGACCAATGGGCTTGAAGCCAGCCTGGCACAGGCGTTGAAAACCATGGCATAATCGCGGGCTGCGCTATGGAGGGGTGGCCGAGTGGTTAAAGGCAGCAGACTGTAAATCTGCCCGCTTACGCGTACGCTGGTTCGAATCCAGCCTCCTCCACCAGCGATCGATGTGTGACATGTAAGCGATGGGACTTTGCGTCCGGCGAGCCGGCCCGTTGATGGGTGGCTCGGGCGGATGGGGTGAATGAATTGGCGGGAGTAGTTCAATGGTAGAACCCCAGCCTTCCAAGCTGATGACGCGGGTTCGATTCCCGTCTCCCGCTCCATGTCCCGTTGATGGTCAGTTTTGAATGTTCCAGGATGGTCGGCTTGCCGGCTTCCTTGGCCCTTGTGGCTCAGTGGTAGAGCACTCCCTTGGTAAGGGAGAGGTCGCGGGTCCGATTCCCGCCAAGGGCACCAGTTATTTGCAGATCTGTATTCGCAGGTTTTCGGTTGTTTCGGCAGTTTTGATTTGGAGCTGACAAATGGGAAAAGAGAAATTTGAGCGGACCAAGCCCCACGTCAACGTGGGCACGATCGGCCACGTTGATCATGGCAAGACGACCTTGACGGCGGCGATCACGACCGTGTTGGCGGCCAAGTTTGGCGGCGCGGCCAAGGCCTACGACCAGATCGACGCAGCGCCCGAAGAGAAGGCCCGCGGCATCACGATCAACACCGCGCACGTGGAATACGAGACGGCCAACCGCCACTACGCCCACGTGGACTGCCCCGGCCACGCCGACTATGTGAAGAACATGATCACCGGCGCCGCCCAGATGGACGGCGCGATCCTGGTGTGCTCGGCCGCTGACGGCCCCATGCCCCAGACCCGCGAGCACATCCTGCTGGCCCGCCAGGTCGGCGTGCCTTACATCATCGTGTTCCTGAACAAGTGCGACATGGTCGACGACGCCGAGCTGCTCGAGCTGGTCGAGATGGAAGTGCGCGAGCTCCTGGACAAGTACGACTTTCCCGGAGACGCCACCCCCATCATCCATGGCTCGGCCAAGCTCGCCCTGGAAGGCG
>JAZKHJ010000092.1:0-20915 GCA_040385485.1 Pseudomonadota bacterium
GAAGTTGGCCTTGAGGTTGGGATGGATGCGCGCCTCGAAGTTGCGGTTGCCCGAGAGCACGGCGGCACAGATCAGGTCGTTGGTGGTGATGACCTCGTTGAGCTCGGGCGTGAGATCGCCCGCGTTGCCGATGCAGGTGGTGCAGCCATAACCCGCGAGCGAGAAGCCGAGCTTCTCCAGGTAGGGCAGCAGACCGGTCTGCGTGAGGTACTCGGTAACGATGCGCGAGCCCGGCGCCAGCGAGGTCTTGATGTGCGGCTTGACCTTCAGGCCGGCTTCCACCGCCTTCTTGGCCAGCAGACCCGCCGCGAGCAGCACGCCGGGGTTGGAGGTGTTGGTGCAGCTGGTGATGGCGGCGATCAGCACGTCACCGTTGCCGATGGCCAGCTTGCTTCCCTTGTTGGTCACCACCGTGGTGGGTTCTGCGAGCGCTGTGGCAGAGGCCAGCGTGGGCTTGTTGGCCTCCATTTCGGCCACGAAGCGCGGCGCGCCCGGCGGCGTACCGCGCTCCTTGCCGGGCGCGAGCGTGTCCACCTCGTCGCTGCTGCTGGGCTGGTAGCGCGTGTGCAGCAGGGCCGCGGGGCGGTTGAAGCCGTTTTGTGCATTGGGTTTGCTGAACAGCTCGGCAAACTGGCTGGCCACCTGGCCCAGCTCGATGCGGTCTTGCGGGCGCTTGGGGCCGGCCAGGCTGGGGGTGACCTGGCCCAGGTCGAGCTTGACCACCTGCGAATAGTCGATCTCGCCGGCCTTGATGGAGGCACCTGGCGCACCCGGCACGCCAAAGAGACCTTGCGCGCGGAAGTAGGCTTCAAAGGCCTCGATCTCTGCCTTGCTGCGACCGGTGCCGCGGAAGTAATCCAGCGTCTTCTCGTCCACCGGGAAGAAGCCCATGGTGGCGCCGTACTCGGGCGCCATGTTGGCGATGGTGGCGCGGTCGGGCAGGGCCAGCGAGGCGGCGCCTTCTCCGAAGAATTCAACGAACTTGCCCACCACCTTGTGCTGCCTGAGGATTTCGGTGACGGTGAGCACCAGGTCGGTGGCGGTCACGCCCTCGCGCAGCCGCCCGGTGAGCTCGAAGCCCACCACGTCGGGCATGAGGAAATACACCGGCTGACCCAGCATGGCCGCCTCGGCCTCGATGCCGCCCACACCCCAGCCCACCACACCGATGCCGTTGATCATGGTGGTGTGGCTGTCGGTGCCCACCAGCGTGTCGGGGTAATACAGACCGCCCTTCAGGTGCACACCGCGCGCCAGGTACTCCAGGTTCACCTGGTGCACGATGCCGAAGCCAGGTGGCACCACGCCGAAAGTGTCGAAGGCCTGCATGCCCCACTTCATGAACTGGTAGCGCTCGTTGTTGCGCTGGAATTCGAGCTTCATGTTGAGGTCGAGCGCGCTCTTGGTGCCGTAGTGGTCCACCATCACGGAGTGGTCGACCACGAGGTCCACCGGCACCAGCGGCTCGATCTTCTTGGGGTCTTTGCCCAGGCGCTCGGCCACGCTGCGCATGGCGGCCAGGTCGGCCAGCAGGGGCACACCGGTGAAATCCTGCAGCACCACGCGCGCCACGGTGAAGGGGATTTCCTGGGTGCGCTCGCCCTGCGGCTTCCACTGCGCGAGCTGGGCCACGTGGTCGGGCATCACGCGCTCGCCGTCGCAGTGGCGCAGCACACTCTCCAGCACGATGCGCAGCGACACCGGCAGTCGCTTGATTTCGGGGAACTGTTTGGTCAGCGCAGGGAGAGAGTAGAAGCGCCCGTTCTTGCCCGAAGCGGTCTTGAAACTCTTGACGGTGTTGGCGAACGGGTGTGCGAAACGGGCGGGTGTGGCCATGAAAACTCCATATGAAGGCAAGGGCTGACAAATCCATTCTGTCAGCAGGGAAGGTGTCCGCGCTGTCTGTAGTGGATTTTCAGGTCGCAAGCGGCGGATCGCGGTTCGCGACAAACACAGTAGCCGCTGTGCAACGCATGTCGCTCTCCTTGGTATCCCAACGCACCGACTCTCGTGCACATCCTCCAAATACTGCAAGGCGGCCCATTCCCACGATTCCTCCAGCGAGAACCCCATGAAACACACGCACTCCCCCCACCGTCCCTGGAAATGGCTTGCCCCATTGTTGCTGAGCAGCCTGGTGGCAGCTTGCGGGGGCGGCGATCCCGTGCTGGGAATTGGCGGAACGGGCACGGGACCAGTGGCCCCCGCTGTGGCGCCACTTGTGACCACGCCCATCGTGCTGGCCTCAGCCTCGACCTTCGGTGCCTTCGGCGGTTCGGCAGGCATCACCAACCAGGGCCTGCTCACCGTCATCAATGGCGACATCGGCACCACGGCTGTCTCGACCGCCGTCACGGGCTTTCACAGCACCGTGGATTGCACCTACACGGAAACGGGCGCCAACGCGGGTCTGGTCACGGGAACCATCAACACCGCCCCGCCGCCGCCCACCATCACTTGTCCGACCCAAGGCACGGCGGGCACATTTGCAATAGCCACTGCGGCACGCGCAGATGCCCTCGCGACCTACAACACACTGGCCGGTCTCGCCGGTGGTCCCGATCCTGGCGCTGGCAACCTGGCAAATCTGGTGCTCAAGCCCGGCGTCTACACCGCGGCTTCTGGCTCTTTCATGATCCAGGGCGGCGACCTGACGCTGGACGCGCAGGGCGATCCGAATGCCGTGTGGGTGTTCCAGATGGCCCAGACCCTCACCGTGGGCGGCCCGGGCGTGGCATTTCCACAGAGCGTGCAACTGGTGGGCGGGGCGCTGGCGAAGAACGTGTACTGGCAAGTGGGCAGCGCCGCCACCATCAACGCCGGAGGCGGCGGCACCATGGTGGGCACCATCATCTCGCGGGCCGGCGTCACGTTCTCCACGGCGGGCAACGTCGCTGTCGCAACGCTCAATGGCCGAGCCCTCTCGCTGGACGCCTCCGTCACCATGGTGAACACGGTGATCAACGTACCCGCACCTTGACGCACACCGCGCCGCAACCTCATTTTGTAGAACACCATGACACCCACCATTCACAAAAGCGCGGGCGCCTTGAGCCTGCTGACACTGGCTCTGTTCGCACATCCCCATGCTTTGGCGCAATCGACGGGCTGGTATGCCGGTGCCAACGCGGGTCGCACAGGTGCCGAGATCGATGATCCCCGCATCACCAGCGGTCTGCTGGGACAGGGATTCAGCACCACCTCGATCGATGACCGGGACCGCAGCACCGGCTTCAAGCTCTATGGCGGCTATCAGTTCAATCCCTACCTTGCGCTGGAAGGGGGCTACTTCGACCTGGGCAAGTTTGGGTACACCGCCAACACCGTGCCGGTCGGAACCCTGAATGGCGAGATGCGCGTCAGGGGACTGAACCTGGACCTCGTGGGCACATTGCCGCTGGCCGGAAAACTCTCGGCGCTGGGTCGTGTCGGCGTCAACTACGCGCGTGTCAACGACCGGTTTTCCGGAACCGGCGCGGTCAACGTGAGCAACCCCACCGCGAGCAAAAGCGAGGCGAACGTGAAGTATGGCGTCGGCTTGAACTACGCCTTCAACGATGCGCTGAACATGCGGCTGGAGCTCGAGCGCTACCGCGTGAACGACGCCATCGGCAACAAGGGTGACATCGACATGGTGTCGGTGGGCCTGGTGTACCGCTTCGGGGGTCCGACGCCCCAACCCATGCAGCGGGCCGCGACACCCGAACCTGTGTATGTGGCTGCGCAGCCGGCCCCCGCTCCTGTCGTCGTGCAGGCACCCCCACCTGCGCCCGCTGCCCCTGCGGTGGTCCCGCCCACTCGCGTGAGCCTCTCGGCCGAATCCCTGTTCGGCTTTGATGCCGACACCGTCAAGCCCGAAGGTCGGATGGCGCTGGACAAGTTTTCCCGCGATCTTGCGGGCACCACCTACGGGTCGATCAGTGTTGAGGGACACACCGACCGCCTCGGTTCGGACGCTTACAACCAGAAACTGTCGGAACAGCGCGCCGCCGCGGTGAAGAGCCACCTCGTCGGCACCGGGCTCGATGGCAGTCGGATCACGGCCGTGGGGAAGGGTGAGACCCAGCCCGTGACCCAGCCCGGGGACTGCAAGGGCAACCAGCGCACGGCCGCGCTCGTGGCCTGCCTGCAGCCCGATCGTCGCGTGGACGTGGAAGTGACCGGCACACGCTGAGCAAGCCGCCTGCGGCGCTTCAAAGAAAAAGCCCCCGCAGGCGAACCTGCGGGGGCTTTTTGAAGAAACGGGTCACCCGATGGGGGCGACCCGGGCTGTCAGAGCCGGCCGGTCAGCAACAGCACGATCACGATGATCAGCACGACGCCCAGCACGCCACTGGGGCCGTAGCCCCAACTGCGGCTGTGGTTCCAGCTGGGCACCACGCCCAGCAGCATCAAGACCAGCACGATCAACAGAATGGTTCCAATGCTCATGGTGTTCTCCTGGGGTTGATCAGAAACCGATTATTTGGCTGGCTCTGCAGGTGGCACAACGATCACGGTACCGCCACCGGTCTTGCCGGTGTCGCCAGTGGCGCCCGTGCTGCCGGTTGCACCGGTGTTGCCGGTGTCACCCGTTGCGCCGGTATTGCCGGTGTAGCCAGTGGCGCCGGTGGAGCCGGTGGAACCGGCCGAGCCTGTGGAACCCGTGGAGCCGGTGTTACCCGTTGCGCCAGCAGGACCTGCGGGGCCAGGCACGGTGGAAGCCGGTGCATTGACGATCACGGGTTCGCGGTCGCAAGCGGCCAGAGCGAAGGTGGTGGCGACAACGGCCAGCAGAAGTACTTTGTTCATAGGTGTTCCTTGGGGAATCTGTGACCGGGGCTTGAGCGGTTGCTTGAGTTGCACGGTCGGACCGAAGAAAAACATGCGTGTTTGCATGAACTCCGTCGGTGTGATTGCAGCCTAGGGGTTCGTTGGCGCGCCATCTGTTCGCTGGCGAACACCCGATGAGCGATTCATGAGAAACATCCACTCACATGTGTCCACAAAACAACCACTGCCCAGCTGCGTCTGCAAACGCACAGACCCTCTTGGGGCACCCAACTAAAAACGCGTCAGACAACGAAACGCCCTTCACTCACAAGTGCGTCGCCGCTGCAAATATCCCTTCGTGCAAGCGAAGTTCACAGTCTCTCGAAAGCTCTTCATGAAATCCCGTCACGCCTTCAGTGCATTGACACTCGCCATCCTCTCGGTCGCCGCCACATCGGCTTCGGCCCAATCGTCGGCTCAGTACCAGGAACCTGGTTTCTTCTACGGTGGCGTGTCCGCTGGTGAAGCCCGTGCAAAGGTCGACGAGCCCGGTGTTGCGAACAGCCTGCTTGGCGCCAACGGCCCGGCCAGCGGTTTCAGCAGCGACGAAAAAGACACCGGCTACAAACTCTTCGGTGGTTACCAGTTCAACCGCAACATCGCGCTTGAAGGTGGTTACTACGATCTGGGCAAAACCAGCTTCTCGTCCACCACAGGCGCAGGCCCCTTCAACAACAGCACCCGCCGCCACGGTCTGAACCTTGACCTGGTCGGCACGCTGCCGATCACCGAGCGTTTCTCGGTGCTGGGTCGCGTGGGTGCTGCCTATGGCCGCACCCAGAGCAGCTATTCGGGCACGGGTGCCACCGCCGCCGGTGTTCAGGGCAGCCGCGACAGCAAGACCGACGTGAAGGTCGGCCTGGGCGTTCAGTACGAACTGAACCGTTCCATGTGGCTGCGCGCTGAAATCGAACGCTACCGGGTCAAGACCGCCAGCGCCGGCCGCACCAACGTCGACATGGTCACCGTGGGGCTGGTGTTCCCGTTCAACCGCGCTCCAGCCTACGTGGCCGCAGCCCCTGCGCCTTATGTGGCACCGGCACCGGCGCCCGCACCGATCGTGCAGGCACCAGCACCCGCACCAGCCCCCATGCCCGCACCAGCACCCATGCCCCAGCGCGTGAGCATGTCGGCCGAGTCGCTGTTCGGCTTTGACGCCTCCACCGTGAAGCCCGAAGGCCGCGCCGAACTCGACAAGTTCGCCCGTGACCTCTCCAGCGCCAATTACCAGACCGTGACCGTCGAAGGTCACACCGACCGTCTGGGGTCCGATTCGTACAACCAGAAACTGTCGGAAGAGCGCGCCACGGCCGTCAAGAACTACCTGGTGACCTCGGGCAAGCTCGATGGTTCGAAGATCTCCGCCGTTGGCAAGGGCGAAACCATGCCCGTGACCAAGGCTGGCGACTGCAAAGGCACGAAGCGCACCGCCGCACTCGTGGCCTGCCTGCAGCCCGACCGCCGCGTTGACGTGGAAGTGACCGGCACCCGCTGATCGCTGTCTTCGGACGCAAAAAAAAGCGGCCTTCGGGCCGCTTTTTTCGTTGTGACGAGGGATCAGGCAGCAAACGGCATGCGCTCGCCGGTGGCCAGCTCGCGCCATCCCATCCATTGCAGTTCGGCCAGCACGAACACCACGACAGCCTGCACCAGCAGGTAGGCCATTCCCAGTGGGGTGGGATTGATCGCAGCACCGAAGGCCAGCCACAGGCAGCCGAGTGCCCAGGCGAAATTGAGCAGCACGAGCGCCATCAATGGCACGCGCGGCGGCGCAGCGTGCAGCGCCAGCCAGCCGGCCAGCACAACGAACGCGAAGATCGCCACGCCCGAGGCTTGCAACAGCGCCTCGGGCAGGCCCAGCCAGGTCGACAGCGTGGACGCCAGCAACAGGTGCAGCACGCCGGTGCCGGCGCCCGACAAGGCATCGAATGCGAGCACGCGGCGCAGCACAGCGGGCGAAGAGAGTTGGGAGGTGATGGACATGATGCACTCCTTGCGGTGGTTGAAGAGGCCTTCATCGTGGACGCGGACGTGCACCGCGTCGATGACCTCGCAGGTCATGGAAGCGGCGCCCGCAGCGGCCTAACATGGCGGCCATGGAAACCACTGCCCTCCCCCACCGCAGCGCCCCTCCCTCCACATTCGGCGAACACCTGCGCCACTGGCGCCAGCGCCGACGCTTCAGCCAGATGGACCTGGCGCACGTGGCGGAGGTCTCCACGCGCCACCTGAGCTGCGTGGAAACCGGTCGCGCCAGCCCGAGCCGAGAGATGGTGCTGCGCCTGGTGGAGCGGCTGGACGTGCCGCTGCGCGAGCGCAACGCCTGGCTGGTGGCAGCGGGCTTTGCGCCCATGTACCGCGCGCGCCCACTGGACGACCCCGAGATGGCCTCGGCCCGCGCGGCGGTTCAGCGCATCCTCGAATGCCACGAGCCCTGCCCCGCACTGGCCATGGACCGGCACTGGAATCTGGTGATGCACAACCGCCTCGTGCCGATGCTCATGGCGGGGGCTGCACCCGAGTTGCTGCAAGGCCCGGTGAATGTGCTGCGCCTGAGCCTGCATCCACAGGGCCTTGCGCCGCGCATCGCCAACCTGCGGCAGTGGCGCGAGCACCTGTTCGAGCGTTTGCGCCAGCAGATCCGGGCCACCGGCGACGCTGTGCTGGCCGCGGTGCTGGAAGAGCTCAAGGACTACCCCGATGGTTTTGGCACGGAACACGTGGCCTTGCCGGGCGAAC
This sequence comes from Pseudomonadota bacterium, assembly GCA_040385485.1. Taxonomy (GTDB): domain Bacteria; phylum Pseudomonadota; class Gammaproteobacteria; order Burkholderiales; family Burkholderiaceae_C; genus Hydrogenophaga. The sequence continues at coordinate 7,552 of JAZKHJ010000092.1, forward strand.
ACCCGGGAGTGCTGATGCCGTTCCAGTTCCACACCGCGCACGGCGTGCTGCAACTGGTGAGCACCACCACCGTGTTCGGTTCACCGGTGGACATCACCTTGCAGGAACTCGCGCTGGAGACCTTCTTCCCGGCGGACGAAGCCACGGCAGCCGTGCTGCGCGGGCTGCTGGCTTCAGCGTCGGCCTGATCAGCGTGGGTGGTCGGCGGGCGCGGGCGTGGCCGATTCGTGGTTCAGCGGGGGCGGAATCTCGCCACTGCCACCGGTGGATGTGCGGCGGCGGAACAGCTCGGTGCGCGCCAGCAGGATGGTGGTCACCGGCACGGTGAGCGCCAGAAAGATGATGATGAGCCAGCTGCGCAGTGCGAGCCTGTCGTCCTGCGCCGAGAAGTAGACGATGCTGGCGAGCGTGACGCACCAGGCGGCGAAGGTGAAAGCGAGGGCCGGGGGGTGCATGCGTTGGAAAAAGGTCTTGAAGCGCAACACGCCCACCGCCGCTGCCAGGGCGAACACGCCGCTGAGCACCAGCAGGAGCGCCACCAGAACATCGATCCACCAGGACAGGTTGCCGCTCATTCGATCACCTCGCCGCGCAACAGGAACTTGGCCATGGCCGCCGAACCGATGAAGCCGAAGATGGAGATCAGCAGCGCCGCTTCGAAATACATCGAGCTGCGGTAGCGGATGGCCAGCACCATCATCATCAACATGGCGATGGTGCAGATCAGGTCCATGGCGAGCACACGGTCCTGCGCCGAGGGGCCAAGGTACAGCCGCAACAGCGACAGGCCCATGGCCAGCGCGTAGCAGGACAGCGCAAAGACGATGGCGGCAAACAGCACCGGGGTCATTCGAATATCTCCATCAACGGCCGCTCGTAGCGGTGTTTGATCAGGTCGATCTCGGCCTGCGCGTCGTCCAGGTCGAACATGTGGACCAGCAGCGCGCTGCGGTCCAGCGCGAGCTCCGACCAGATGGTGCCGGGAATCACGCACATGATGGCCGCGAGCACGGCCAGGCCGTTGGGGTCGCGCAGGTCCAGCGGCACCACCACAAAGCCGCCCTGCGGAACCTTGGCTGCGGGGGCCAGCGTGCCCAGGAACACGCGCCAGTTCCAGACGATCACGTCGCGCCCGACCCGGAAGAACAAACGCAGCGCCACCAGCGGATGGCTGAAGCGCACGGGCGTGGGACGCAGCGAATGCGTGAGCCAGGGCACCAGCCAGCCCAGCAGCAGGGCCATCATCCACTGGCCCAGGCCAAGCGAGTTGTTGAGCAGCAGCCACAGGGCCACCAGGGCCAGGGACAACAGCGGAGCGGGAAACAGGCGCCGCATCATCGCGCCACCCCCGGCACAGGCAGGCCCAGCCGATCGGCGTTGGTGGGCGTGGGCAAGGGCCGCGAGCTCATCACGGCGTCGATGTAGAGCCGGGGCTGGTAGAGCGCGGCGGCCGTGGCGCTGGTGTAGCGCATCACCGCTTCGGCGCGCACGGTGAACACCACGCACAGCGCGATCAACAAGGCGATCGGCAGGTACTCCACGACGCGCAGCACCGGGGCCGGGCGATCCACCGGCGCCCAGAAAAATCGGATACCGGTGCGCGACAACGCCAGCAGCGCCAACAGGCCCGAGACGATGATGCAGGCCATGAGCAACCAGCTCACGGGCGCCACGGCGGCCCCTGGCGCGTCGAGCAAGGCCGAGAGCATGGCGAACTTGCCGATGAAGCCGGAGAACGGGGGCAGGCCCGCCAGCAGGAGCGTGCAGACGATGAAGGCCAGACCGAGCAGCGCGGTGGACGCGGGGATGGCGCGCCCGACCAGGGGCACTTCGTCCTCGTCCAGGTTGGCGCCGCGGGAGAGCTCCAGCTCGGCCATGGAGAACGGCAGGTGGTCTTCTTCGTCCTCCGGTGCCTTCTCGCGTGCCGGATCGGACTGGCGCGAGCGGTCCATGAGTTCGGTCAGCAGAAAAAACGCCGCCACCGCGAAGGTGGACACGGGCAGGTAATACAGCGCACCGGCCGTGACCTCGGGCCGCGCCAGCCCGAGCACCGCCATGAGCGTGCCCGAGGAGATGATGACCGCGAAGCCCGCCATGCGCGCCGGTCTCTGCGCGGACATCATGCCGATGGCACCCAGCGTCAGCGTGGTCAACCCGCCCCACAACAGCCACTGGCTGCCGAAGCCGGCCGAGTCACCGGCGTCGTCGGAAAACAGCAGCGTGGACAGCCGCAGCAGCACATAGATGCCGACCTTGGTGAGCAGGGCGAACACCGCCGCCGAGGGCGCGCTGGCGCTTGCGTAGGCGGGCACGAGCCAGAAGTTCATCGGCCACATCGCCGCCTTGGCGAGAAAAGCCACGGCCAGGATGGCGCATCCCGCGTGCAGCAAGGCGCGGTCGGCGTCGGGCACCTCGGGGATGCGCGCGGCCAGGTCGGCCATGTTGAGCGTGCCCGACACCCCGTAGATCAGGGCGGCACCCACGAGGAACAGCGAGGACGCGGCCAGGTTGATGGTGATGTAGTGCAAGCCGGCTTTCACACGAGCCGGCCCTGAGCCGTGCAGCAGCAGACCGTAGGAAGCGGCGAGCATGACCTCGAAGAAAACGAACAGGTTGAAGAGGTCCCCTGTGAGGAAGGCGCCGTTCAGACCCATGATCTGGATCTGGAACAGCGGGTGGAAATGCGCACCCGCCTTGTGCCAGCGCGCCAGCGAGAAGAGCAAGGCCATGAGCGCAACCAGCGCGGTCATCACCAGCATCAGGGCCGCGAGCCGGTCCAGCACCAGCACGATGCCGTAGGGCACATCCCAGTTGGACGGCAGGTAGATGCCGAAGGCGTCGGGCTCGTCGCCAGCCTTGACCCAGAAGACCATCAGCAGCGCCACGCAGAGGTTGGCGGCGGTGGCCAGCAGGCCCAGCGTGGCCTTGGTGCGGTGCCGGCGTTCGCTCACGAACATGAGCAGACAGGCCGCCAGCAGCGGCAGCAGGATGGGTGCCACCATCAGGTGCGGCATGAGGGCCTGGGCCAAAGCCGTCATTCGCCATCCTCCTGACCGTCCACATGGTCATTGCCGGAGAAACCCCGCTGGGCCAGCATGACCACCAGGAACAGCGCCGTCATGGCAAAGCCGATCACGATGGCGGTGAGCACGAGGGCCTGCGGCATGGGGTCGTCGTAGAACTCGAAAGTGGGCGGAAAACCAGCCACGAGGATCGGCTCGCTGTCCACCGAGAGCCGCCCCATGCTGAAGATGAACAGGTTCACGCCGTAGCCCAGCAGCGCGAGACCCATGATCACCTGGAAGGTGCGGGGGCGCAGCATGAGCCACACGCCGCAGGTGGTGAGCACACCGATGGCCAGAGCCAGCACGATTTCCATCAGAGGTCTCCCTGGATTTGTCCGCCGGCACCCCGGGCGTCGGTGCTCACGCGGCGGTGGCCGCGCACCGACTGGTGGCCCAGCGCCGTGAGGATCAGCAGCGTGGCGCCCACCACCAGGGTGAACACGCCGATGTCATAGAAGAGCGCACTGGCCACATGGATCTCGCCCAGCAGCGGGAGATCGAGGTGGGCGGTGTGCGTGGTGAGGAAGGGATAGCCGAAGAACAGCGAGCCCAGCCCCGTCAAAGTGGCCAGCAGCAGGCCTGCTGCGATCCAGCGCACGGGCCGCAGGCTGATGTTGGCTTCGACCCACTGCGTGCCCGAGACGATGTACTGCAGGATGAAGGCGGTGGAGAGCACCAGCCCGGCCACAAAGCCACCCCCCGGCTCGTTGTGCCCGCGCATGAAAAGGTACACCCCGATGACGGCTGCGATGGGCAGGATCAGACGCACCAGCACCGCAGGCACCAGCAGGTAACCCTGTGCGGTGTCGGCGGCCGTCTGCGCATGCACGAGATCGGTCACCAAGTCGGTGGGCAGGGCACGCTGCTGGGGCGGCAGGTCCATGCTCTCGGGCGCGGGCCGGAAACGCCTGAGCAGCGCATACACCGTGAGCGCCACGATGCCCAGCACGGCGATTTCGCCCAGCGTGTCGAAGCCACGGAAGTCCACCAGCATCACATTGACCACGTTGGTGCCACCGCCCTCGGGCATGGCGCGCTCCAGGAAGAACGGAGAGATGCTCTGCGGGAAGTCGCGCATCATCAACGCGTACGACAGCGCCGCCATGCCGCAGCCGGCGGTCAGGGCCACGGCCAGATCCCGCCCGCGCCGCACACTGGTGCGCATGCGCTTGCGCAACGGCTGCCTGCGATCGACTTCCTCGAAGCGCTTGGGCAGCCAGCGAAGACCCAGCAGGATCAGCACCGTGGTCACGGCCTCCACGGAGAGCTGCGTCAAGGCCAGGTCGGGCGCGGAGAACCAGGCGAAGGTGACCACCGTGACCAGACCAGCCACGCTCATGAGGGCCAGCGCCGTCAGCCGGTGGTACTTGGCCTGCCACGACGCACCGATGGCGCTGCCGATGCCCACCAACCAGAGCAGCGCAAACATGGGCGAGAACGGCAACACGCGCCGCTCACCCGCGAGCCAGGTTGACTCGCCTACACCCCGCAGGGTCACAAACGAGGCCAGCAAGGTGACCAGCACGAGCAGCAGCAACTGTGTCTGCAGGCGCCGCGTGCCCAGCCAGCGCTGCAGGGTGCGACTCGCGCTGGTGATGAACGCAAGGGAGCCTTCAAACACGCGTTTTCCGCTCACCCGGCTGAGCACCGGCGTGCGCCGGATACGCCCTGTCTGCAGCGGCCGGCGCAGCAACAGGAAGAGAACGATGCCACCGGCCAGCGCGAGGAAACTCATCCACAGCGGCAGGTTGAAGCCGTGCCACACTGCCAGATCGAAGGGGGGCAACTCACCACCCACCACCGGCAGGGCCGCGGTGGACAGGATGTCCTGAATGGACCAGTGGGGCAGCACACCCACCACCAGACAGGCCAGCACCAGCAGTTCGACCGGCACGCGCATCCAGTGCGGCGGCTCGTGCGGCGTGCGCGGCAGGGCTTGGCAGGTATCGGGACCGAAGAACACGTGGACGGTGAAACGCAGCGAATACGCCACGCTGAAGGCCCCCGCCACCACCGCGGCCATCGGCAGCAGGCTGTCGAACCAGGGCGCGGCATTCACGAACACGGCTTCAGTGAAGAACATTTCTTTGGAGATGAATCCGTTGAGCAGTGGAACACCCGCCATCGCCGCCCCCGCCACCATGGTCAGGGTGGCGGTGATGGGCATGTACCGCCCGAGGCCGCTCAGGCGGCGCATGTCGCGCGTGCCGGTCTCGTGGTCGATGATGCCGACCGCCATGAACAGCGAGGCCTTGAAGGTGGCGTGGTTGATGATGTGGAACACCGCCGCCACGGCGGCCAGCGGGCTGTTGAGTCCCAGCAGCGTGGTGATGAGTCCCAGGTGCGAAATGGTCGAGTAGGCGAGCAGGCTCTTGAGGTCGTTCTGGAAGATGGCCGCGAAACCACCGATGAGCAGGGTGATGAGGCCAGAGCCGGTCACGATCCAGAACCACTCGTCGGTGCCGGCCAGCACCGGCCACAACCGCGCCAACAGGAACACCCCGGCCTTGACCATGGTGGCCGAGTGCAGGTAGGCCGACACCGGCGTGGGTGCGGCCATGGCATGAGGCAACCAGAAGTGGAACGGGAACTGCGCGCTCTTGGTCAGCGCCCCCAGCAGGATCAACACCAGCGCCGTGCTGTAGAGCGGGTGGGCGCGGATCACGTCGCCCGCACGCAGGACCACGTCCAGGTCGTAGCTCCCCACGATGTGACCGAGCACCAGCATGCCGGCCAGCAGGCACAGGCCACCGGTGCCGGTGACGGTGAGCGCCATGCGGGCACCGCGACGCGCATCGCTGCGGTGGTGCCAGTAGCCGATGAGCAGAAACGAGAACAGGCTGGTCAGCTCCCAGAACGCCACCAGCTGGATCAGGTTGCCCGAAAGCACCACGCCGCTCATGGAGCCCATGAAAGCCAACAGCAGCGAGAAGAATCGCGGCACCGGGTCGGTGGGCGACATGTAGTAACGCGCGTACAGCACCACCAACGCGCCGATGCCCAGCACGAGCATGGAGAACATCCACGCGAACCCGTCCATGCGGAACACCAGGTTCAAGCCCAGCGACGGCAGCCAGACGATCTCCTCGCGAACCACACCACCGGCGGCCATGTCGGGAAACAGCAATGCGGCCTGCACCGCGCAGAACAACGCAATGGCCCCGGCCAGCGTGGACTCGGTGTTTCGAGCGTTCGACGGCAGCAAGGCGGCAACGAGACTGCCCACGAAAGGCAGGAGGACAAGGCTGTAGAGCGGCAGGGTCATGTGGCTTTGAGTCTATCGGCTGCTCAAGGCAAGACGTGGCGCCAAAAAAAAGCGGCCCGCAGGCCGCTTTTTTCATGCCGTTGCAGCGGCTCAGGCGGTGACACCTTTGGCCGTGTCGGCGTACTCCGAAATCTGGTCGAAGTTGAGGTACTTGTAGATCTGGCTGCCGTCCTTGTTGATCACGCCCATGTCGGCCTGGTACTCGGCCACGGTGGGAATGCGACCCAGCTTGGACGCAATGGCCGCCAGCTCGGCCGAGGCCAGGTACACGTTGGTGTTCTTGCCCAGGCGGTTGGGGAAGTTGCGCGTGGAGGTGGAGACCACGGTGGCGCCTTCGCGCACCTGCGCCTGGTTGCCCATGCACAGCGAGCAGCCCGGCATTTCGGTGCGCGCACCGGCGGTACCGAACACGCCGTAATGGCCTTCCTTGGTCAGCTCGGCCGCGTCCATCTTGGTGGGTGGCGCAATCCACAGCTTCACCGGAATGTCGCGCTTGCCTTCGAGCAGCTTGGAGGCAGCACGGAAGTGACCGATGTTCGTCATGCACGAACCGATGAACACCTCGTCGATCTTCACACCGGCCACATCGCTCAGCAGCTTGGCGTCGTCCGGGTCGTTCGGGCAGCACAGCACGGGTTCGTTGAGATCGGCCAGGTCGATCTCGATCACGGCGGCGTACTCGGCGTCCTTGTCAGCTTCGAGCAGGCTCGGGTTGGCCAGCCAGGCTTCGACTTTCTCGATGCGGCGCGCCAGCGTGCGCGCGTCGGCATAACCGTCGGCGATCATGTTCTTCATCAGCACGACGTTGCTGGTGAGGTATTCCTTGATCGGCTCGGGGTTGAGCTTGACCGTGCAGCCTGCGGCCGAGCGCTCGGCCGAGGCGTCGGAGAGTTCAAACGCCTGTTCCACCTTCAGATCTGGCAGACCTTCGATTTCAAGGATGCGGCCGGAGAACACGTTGATCTTGCCGGCTTTGGCCACGGTCAGCAGACCGGCCCGGATGGCGTACAGCGGGATCGCGTGCACCAGGTCGCGCAGGGTGATGCCGGGCTGCATCTTTCCCTTGAAACGCACCAGCACCGATTCGGGCATGTCCAGCGGCATCACGCCGGTGGCCGCGCCAAACGCCACCAGGCCGGAGCCGGCGGGGAAGCTGATGCCGATCGGGAAACGGGTGTGCGAGTCGCCGCCGGTGCCCACGGTGTCGGGCAACAGCAGGCGGTTGAGCCAGCTGTGGATCACGCCGTCACCGGGACGCAGGGACACGCCGCCCCGGTTGCTGATGAAGGCCGGCAGATCGCGGTGGGTCTTCACGTCCACAGGCTTCGGATAGGCCGCGGTGTGGCAGAAGGACTGCATCACCAGATCGGCGCTGAAGCCCAGACAGGCCAGGTCTTTCAGCTCGTCGCGCGTCATGGGGCCGGTGGTGTCCTGGCTGCCCACGGTGGTCATCTTCGGCTCGCAGTAGGTGCCCGGGCGCACGCCCTGGCCTTCGGGCAGACCGACAGCGCGACCCACCATCTTCTGCGCCAGCGTGAAGCCGGCCTTGGTCGACACGGGGGTGGTCGGCAGGCGGAACAGGGTGGAGACTGGCAGGCCCAGGAACTCACGCGCCTTGGCGGTGAGCGAGCGGCCGATGATCAGGTTGATGCGGCCACCGGCTCGCACTTCGTCAAACAGCACGTCGCTGCGCAGCTGAAACTCCACCACCGTGGCACCACCCTTGGTGATCTTGCCGTCGTAGGGGTGGATGTCGATCACGTCGCCCATCTCGAGCTTGCTCACGTCGACCTCGATCGGCAGCGCGCCCGAGTCTTCCTGGGTGTTGAAGAAGATCGGCGCGATCTTGCCGCCCAGCGTCACACCGCCGAAGCGCTTGTTCGGCACGAACGGGATGTCCTGGCCGGTGGCCCAGATCACCGAATTGGTGGCCGATTTGCGCGAGGAGCCGGTGCCCACCACATCGCCCACGTAGGAGACCAGGTGGCCATTCTTCTTGAGGTTTTCGATGAACTGCATCGGGCCGCGCTTGCCGTCTTCCTCGGGCTTGAAGGCCGCGTCGGGACGCGTGTTCTTGAGCATCGCCAGCGTGTGCAGCGGGATGTCCGGGCGGCTCCAGGCGTCGGGGGCGGGCGAGAGGTCGTCGGTGTTGGTCTCGCCGGGCACCTTGAACACGGTCACAGTGATCACCTTCGGCACTTCGGGGCGCGTGGTGAACCACTCGGCGTTGGCCCAGCTCTCGATCACTTCCCTCGCCTTGGCGTTGCCGGCCTTGGCCTTCTCGGCCACGTCGTTGAAGAAGTCGAACATCAGCAGCGTCTTCTTCAAGCCTTCTGCCGCCACCGCGGCCACATCGGCCTGGTCAAGCAAATCGATCAGCGGATGCACGTTGTAGCCGCCCACCATGGTGCCCAGCAACTCGGTGGCCTTGGCCTTGGAGACCAGGTCCACGGCGATGTCGCCGTGCGCCACGGCGGCCAGGAAGCTGGCCTTGACCTTGGCCGCGTCATCCACGCCGGGAGGCACACGGTGCGTGAGCAGATCCAGCAGGAAGGCGTCTTCCCCGGCCGGCGGTGCTTTGACCAGTTCGATCAGGTCGGCGACCTGCTTCGCATCAAGCGGCAACGGTGGAATGCCCAGTGCCGCTCGTTCGGCGGTGTGGGCGCGGTAGTCGGTGAGGAAGGTGGTGGACATGGCGATCTCCAGAGGGAAGTGGTGTGCGTGGGGGTCGGAAAACAGATGGAAACAGGGCAAGCAAGCTCAGTGCCTCGGTGCGGCAGGCTCGCTGAAATGGGACTGCACGGTTTCGGGCAGTGACAGGCCGGTGTGGTGCGCGCGCTCCAGCACCTGCCAGAAATAGCGGTAACTCGCCCGGTCGTGCAGGCGACCTTCAAATTGCACTGGCGCCCAGTCGGCGGCCATGGCGCATTCAATGAGCGCCGCAGCGGTGTCGACCTCGCGCTCCGAGGGGGCGAACGCGGCCAGGATGGGGCGTATCTGGTCGGGGTGGATGCTCCACATGCGCGTGTAGCCGAGTTCGCGGGCCGCCTTGTGCGCAGCGTTCTGCAGCGCGGCCAGATCCTTGAACTCGGTGACCACGCAGTGCGAAGGCACCTTGCCGTGCGCATGACAGGCCGAAGCGATGTCCAGCTTGGCGCGCAGCACCAGCGGGTGGCTGAACTGGCCGGCCACGCTCATGCCGTCGGCGGGGATGGCGCCGCCATGCGCCGAGACGAAGTCCATCAGGCCAAAGCTCAGGCTCTGCACGCGCGGGTGGGCCGCGATGTCGAAGGCGCGGTGCACGGCGGCGGGCGACTCGATGAGCACGTGCAACGGCAGTGCCGATGCGCCTGCGCCGTCGAGTGCGGCCACGGCACGTTGAACATCGGCCACCGACTCGACCTTGGGCACCATCAGGTGCGTGAGGCGTTGACCCGCACGGCCGGCGATGGTGGCCACGTCGGCGTCGAAAGCCGCGTGGTCCACCGGATGCACCCGAACCGCCACCCGGGCAACCGGGGCGGCGGCCAGCGCCAACTCGGTGACGAGCGAGGCATGTTCGGCCTCGCCGCCCACCGGAGCGCCGTCCTCGCAATCGAGCGTGACGTCGAACACGCAGGTGCCGAACTCCTCGGTCATCTCCGCCTGCAACTGCAGGCTCTTCTTCATCCGCGCCTCCACCCCGCTGTAGTGGTCGCAGACCGGCAGCGCGAACGCGCCGGCCTGAGCGCCCAGCAGGATGGAACGGGGATGGGTCACTGCGCGGTTACCAGGCAGTTACAGGAGGTGCTTCACGCCGTCCTGCTCGCCTTGCAGCTCAGCCAGGGTCTTGTTGATGCACTCCTGCGAGAAGGCGTCGATCTCCAGACCTTCGACGACCTTGTACTCACCGTTGTCGCAGGTGACGGGGAAGCCGAACATCATGTCCTTCGGGATGCCGTACCAGCCTTGCGAAGGGATGCCCATGGTGACCCACTCGCCCTTGGTGCCCAGCGCCCAGTCGCGCATGTGGTCGATGGCGGCGTTGGCGGCCGATGCGGCAGAAGACAAGCCACGCGCTTCGATGATGGCTGCGCCGCGCTTGCCCACGGTGGGCAGGAACACATCCTTGTTCCAGACCTGGTCGTTGATCATGTCCTTGACCGACGCGCCGTCGATGGTGGCGAAGCGGTAGTCGGCGTACATGGTGGGCGAGTGGTTGCCCCACACGGCCAGCTTCTTGATGCTGGCGACCGGCTTGCCGGTCTTGGCAGCGATCTGCGAAGCGGCGCGGTTGTGGTCCAGGCGCAGCATGGCGGTGAAGTTGCCCGGCTTCAGGTCGGGCGCGCTCTTCATCGCGATGTAGGCGTTGGTGTTGGCGGGGTTGCCGACCACCAGCACCTTGACGTTGCGCGAGGCCACGGCATTGAGCGCCTTGCCCTGGGCGGTGAAGATGGCGCCGTTGATGGCGAGCAGCTCGGCGCGTTCCATGCCGGGGCCGCGCGGACGCGAACCGACCAACAGCGCGTAGTCGGTGTCCTTGAATGCGGTCATGGGATCGCTGTGGGCTTCCATGCCGGCCAGCAGCGGGAAAGCGCAATCGTCGATTTCCATCATCACGCCCTTGAGCGCCTTCTGGGCCTTCTCGTCCGGGATTTCCAGCAGTTGCAGGATCACGGGCTGGTCTTTGCCCAGCATTTCGCCGGAGGCGATGCGGAACAGCAGGGCGTAACCGATCTGGCCAGCGGCGCCTGTGACGGCAACACGAACGGGCTTCTTGTGCATGGTGAGAACTCCAGAATGAGACGAGGAAGGGGATGGGGTTGGGGAGGGAACACCCCGAGACAAAGGCGACAGAAGCGGGCGAATGTCGCGCCGCTGATGGGTCAAGGTCAGGCGAAGAGTGTACCCTCGCAAACCCTGATACGTCAATTTGTCTTATGTCTTATATAAGATATGATTCGCCATCTGTGCGCGGCCTCCGGGCGCACCCAAAACCATGGCCACGACCCCCTTCAGCACCTCAGACGCATCACCGCACGACGGCCGCCAGGCAGCCGAAGTTGGTGCGCCTGAGCAGTCCGCACCGGCCTTCAGCCCGCTCTACCAGCAGATCAAGACGCTCATCCTGCGCAGCCTGCAGGCCAGCGAGTGGAAGCCCGGCGACATGATCCCGAGCGAATTCGACCTGGCGGCCCGTTACAAGGTGAGCCAGGGCACGGTGCGCAAGGCGATCGACGAACTCGCCACCGACAACCTGCTGGTGCGTCGCCAGGGCAAGGGCACCTTTGTCGCCACGCATTCCGAGCAACACATCCAATACCGCTTCTTGCGCCTGCTGCCCGATACCGGCTCTCTGGAAGACCAAGGTCCGGCAGAGCGACGCATCATCGAGTGCCGCCGCCTGCGCGCGCCCGCCGAAGTGGCGCGCCAACTCGCCCTGCGCACCGGTGACCCGGTGCTCCAGGTCAAGCGTGTACTCACCTTTGCCCAGGTGCCGGCCATCCTCGAGGAACTCTGGCTGCCCGGCGTGCCATTCAAGGGCCTGACCATCGAGACCCTGTCGGACGACAAGGGGCCGATGTACGCCCTGTTTGAAGCCCAGTTCGGTGTGCGCATGGTGCGCGCGGTGGAGAAGATCAAGGCCGTCGCGGCGGACGGCGAGAGCGCGAGCCTGCTCGGCGTGGCCGAAGGCTCTCCGCTGCTCAGCGTCGAGCGATTGGCATTCACGTACAACGACACCCCGATGGAACTGCGGCGCGGCCTGTACCGAACCGACGCCCGTCACTACCGCAATGAACTGAGCTGAGGCATGCGCTGCTATGTCCTTGATAGCCCCGCACGTGGATGCGATGTCAGCCTGACGATTGGTGCATTGCAATAGAATTTGACACTCGGTGGTTCCGGTTACCAACGCGTTACATCACCGACATCCCCTTCCCCGCACCCCTTCTGCGCAAGAAAGCCCCACCATGACCGAGTTGACCAAAAAGCGGCCCGAGTTCCGCAACATCAACGCATTCAAGGATCTCACCACCTACCGCCTGCCCCCCGCAGGCTGGGTCTCGATCCTGCACCGCGCCAGCGGTGGCCTGATGTTCATCCTGTTGCCCCTGATCGTCTGGCTGTTCGACACCTCGGTGTCCTCAGAGATTTCCTTCGAACGTTTCAGCGCTGCCTTCTCGGCAGGCCTGGGCTTCGTGCCGGGCTGGTTCTTCAAGCTCGTGGTGCTGGCCCTGATCTGGGCCTACCTGCACCATCTCATTGCCGGTGTGCGCCACCTCTACATGGACGCGCGCCACGCCGTCACCAAGGAATTCGGCAAGTCCTCCGCCATCTTCACGCTGGTGGTCAGCATCGGCCTGACCGTGCTGCTCGGCGCCAAGCTGTTCGGCCTTTACTGATCCCGCGAACCCACCCAAGGACCCACAAGATGTCTGTCAACTACGGTTCCAAGCGCGTCGTCACCGGCGCCCACTACGGTCTGCGCGACTGGCTGGCCCAGCGCATCACCGCCGCCATCATGGCTGTGTTCACCCTGATCCTGCTGGTGCAGGTGCTCTTCACCAGCGGCCCGCTGGGCTACGAGGGCTGGGCCGGCATCTTTGCCGCCCAGTGGATGAAGGCCCTGACCTTCGCCGTCTTCCTCGCACTGACCTACCACGTGTGGGTGGGCATGCGTGACATCTGGATGGACTATGTCAAGCCCGCGGGCATCCGCCTGGTGCTGCACGTGTTCACCATGGTTTGGCTCCTGTCCTGCCTGGGCTGGGCTGTTCAAGTTCTCTGGAGGCTCTGAAGCAATGACCGCAACCGCAAATCTTCCCAAGCGTCAGTTTGACGTTGTCATCGTCGGTGCCGGCGGCTCCGGCATGCGCGCCTCGCTGCAGCTGGCGCGTGCCGGCCTCAAGGTGGCCGTGCTCTCCAAGGTGTTTCCCACACGCTCGCACACCGTGGCCGCGCAAGGCGGCATCGGCGCCTCGCTCGGCAACATGAACGAGGACAACTGGCACTACCACTTCTACGACACCATCAAGGGCTCCGACTGGCTGGGC
>JAZKHJ010000093.1:0-13601 GCA_040385485.1 Pseudomonadota bacterium
GCTCCTTGCCCACCGCGCGCACCTTCACCATCATGAGCTCGCGCTCGGTGTAGGAACCCTCGGTGAGGTCGACCACCTTGACCACCTCGATCAGCCGGTTGAGGTGTTTGGTGATCTGCTCGATGACGTCGTCCGACCCGGTGGTCTGGATCGTCATGCGGGACAGGCTGGGGTCTTCGGTCGGCGCCACGGTGAGCGACTCGATGTTGTACCCACGGGCAGAGAACAGGCCGACCACGCGGGACAGGGCCCCGGGTTCGTTTTCCAGCAAGACAGCGATGATGTGTTTCATGTGCGATTCCTCTTTTCGCCGCCCTCCCCTGCGCACGGTAATGTGCAGGCTCGGCGGGCAATAGATTCGTCTGAGGGGATGAAGCAGCGGGCGACCGCTGCTTCGCGGGGGATCAGAGGTCTTCGGAACCCAGCAGCATCTCGGTGATGCCCTTGCCGGCCTTGACCATGGGGAAGACGTTCTCGGTCGGGTCGGTGCGGAAGTCCATGAACACGGTGCGGTCCTTGAGCTTGCGCGCCTCGCGAAGAGCGCCCTCCACGTCCTGCGGACGCTCGATCAACATGCCGACGTGACCATAGGCCTCGGCGAGCTTCACGAAGTTGGGCAGTGCGTCCATGTAGCTGTGGCTGTAACGACCTTCGTAGTCGATCTCCTGCCACTGCCGAACCATGCCGAGGTAACGGTTGTTCAGCGCCACGATCTTGATCGGGGTGTTGTACTGCAGACAGGTGGAGAGTTCCTGGATGCACATCTGCACCGAGCCTTCGCCAGTCACGCAGAACACTTCGCTGTCGGGTTTGGCGAGCTTGATGCCCATGGCATAAGGAATGCCCACACCCATGGTGCCCAGACCACCGGAATTGATCCAGCGGCGCGGCTCGTCAAAGCGGTAATACTGCGCGGCCCACATCTGGTGCTGACCCACATCCGAGGTGATGTACGTGTCGGCGTCCTTGGTCATGTTCCAGAGCGTTTCCACCACGTATTGCGGCTTGATCACATCGGTGTTGCCACGGTCGTACTTCAGGCAGTCCTTGGAGCGCCAGGCTTCAATGGTGTCCCACCAGGCAGACAGAGCCTTGCCATCGGGCTTGGTGGCGCTCTCGCGCACCATGTTGATGAGCTCGGTGAGCACATCCTTCACATCGCCCACGATCGGCACGTCCACCTTCACGCGCTTGGAAATGCTCGACGGGTCGATGTCGATGTGGATGATCTTGCGTTCGTTCTGCGCGAAGTGCTTGGGGTTGCCGATCACGCGGTCGTCGAAACGCGCGCCCACAGCCAGCAGCACGTCGCAGTTCTGCATCGCGTTGTTGGCTTCGATCGTGCCGTGCATGCCCAGCATGCCAAGGAACTTGCGATCGGACGCCGGGTACGCACCCAGGCCCATCAGCGTGTTGGTGACGGGGTAGCCCAACATGTTCACCAGCGTGCGCAGCTCTTCGGTGGCGTTGCTGAGCAGCACGCCGCCGCCGGTGTAGATGTAGGGGCGCTTGGCCGCCAGCAGCAGCTGAAGCGCCTTGCGGATCTGGCCGCCGTGACCTTTGCGCACCGGGTTGTACGAGCGCATCTCGACCGACTCGGGGTAGCCGGTATAGGGCACCTTGTTGAACGACACGTCTTTGGGGATGTCCACCACCACAGGGCCAGGACGGCCGCTGCGCGCGATGTGGAAGGCCTTCTTCATCACCATGGCCATGTCGCGCGCATCCTTCACCAGGAAGTTGTGCTTGACGATGGGACGCGTGATGCCGACGGTGTCGCATTCCTGGAAGGCGTCCAGGCCAATCGCGGCCGTGGGCACCTGCCCGGTGATGATCACCATCGGGATGCTGTCCATGTAGGCGGTGGCGATGCCGGTGACGGCATTGGTGACCCCGGGTCCCGAGGTGACGAGAGCCACACCCACGTCGCCCGTGGCACGCGCATAGCCGTCAGCCGCGTGAACGGCCGCCTGTTCATGGCGCACCAGCACGTGCTGGATGGTGTCCTGCTTGTAGAACGCGTCGTAGATGTGCAGCACAGCACCGCCGGGGTAACCCCAGATGTACTTGACCCCTTCGGCCTGAAGGGCCTTGATGAGGATTTCTGCGCCGCGGAGTTCTTGGGTGGCTGTGCCGGTGGCGGCAGCGGCCGAGGCCAGTTCGGCCTTGTTGATTTCCATGATGAACCTTTCGAGAATTTCTCTGACGAAATACCTTGGGTGCCTCTTGACCAACCCTTGTGGGGCGGTGTCGAGACTTGAGACCAGTGGACATGAGCGGGCACATACCCCGCCGGACCCTGATCCGTTTGCCGTGTTTTGAAGTGCAGTGCGAATTATCGCACTGCAACACGGGACCGACCAAGCGGCCATTCACGCAACGCCTTCAAAAGATGGCAAGTTCACTCCGATGCGACAATTCGCCCTTGCACTCAATGGGCCGAATTTCCCAGTCCACACATGTCCGCGTCCCTCCCCTCCCCCTCCATCACCGCCGCCGCCAGCCCCGCCTCGGACCTCATGGCGCCATCCTTGCGGCGTCGCATGGCGTGCTGGCTGTATGAAGGCACCTTGATGTTCGGCGTGGTGTTTCTCGTGGGCGTGGTGTTCACCACGAGCTACGTGCTGTCGTCTTTCACCCAATCCGGCAACGCGCTGGACAACCGCTATGTGCAGCAGGCGCTGGTGTTCGTGGCATTCGGCATCTATTTCGGCTGGTTCTGGGCCAAGGGCCAGACATTGGCCATGAAGACGTGGCACATCCGCGTGGTCGATCGCCATGGCAACGCCTTGACGCAAGGGCGCGCGCTGTGGCGCTACGTCCTGTCGTGGCTGTGGTTGCTGCCACCGCTGGCGGTGGCAGGGCTCATGCACCTCTCGGGGCAGCAACTGTCGGTTTTGCTGGTGGGCTGGGTTGTCATCTGGGCGCTGCTGTCGCGCTTTCATGCCCAGCGCCAGTTCCTGCACGACGCCCTGGCCGGAACACGCCTGGTCCATTTCAAACCTGTGGAAGACGCGGGCAAACCTCGGCGTTGGTGGAGCTGACAACATGAACCTCAACCCCGATCGGGAACCGGTCAACGCGCAAAAGCTGCGCAGTGGCGCCTCCCGCATGTGGCACGCTTTCGGTTACTCGTTGGCCGGGCTGCGCGCAGGCTGGGGCGAGACCGCCTTCCGGCAGGAAGCCTTGGCGTCGGTGGTCATGATTCCGCTGGCCTTCTGGATCGGTCAAACCTGGGTGGAAACCGCCTTGCTCGCGGGCGCGGTGATGCTGGTGATGATGGTCGAACTGCTCAACACCGGAATTGAAACCGCCATCGACCGCATCGGCCCGGAATGGCACGACCTGTCCAAGCGCGCCAAAGACATGGGCAGTGCTGCTGTGTTGCTCAGTTTGGTGCTGTGTGTGGGCATCTGGCTGGCGGCGGTCTGGACCCGGTGGGTTTGACGACAAGAATGCAGCCGATGACACAGCCCGGCTTTTCGCTCTGCGTGTACTGCGGCTCCCGCCCCGGTGCCTCGCCCGCGTTCGCAGACACGGCACGCGCCGTGGGCCAGTGGATCGGTCGTCACGGCGGCCAACTGGTGTACGGCGGTGGGCGCAATGGCCTGATGGGCATCGTGGCTGACGCCACCATGGCCGCCGGTGGTCAAGTGGTCGGCATCATTCCGAAAGCACTGGTCGAGCGGGAGTGGGCTCACCACGGCTGCACCGAGCTGCACGTGGTGGACAACATGCACGAGCGCAAACGCCTGATGGCAGACAAGGCCGACGCCTTCCTGGCCTTGCCCGGCGGGATTGGAACATTTGAAGAATTCTTTGAAGTCTGGGCCTGGCGCCAGCTTGGCTACCACGACAAGCCGGTGGGGCTGCTGAATGTGGCGGGCTACTACGACGGATTGATGGCCTTCATGCGCACCGGGGTGGAGCAGCAGTTCATGAGCGGCGCGCAGATGGAGCTGATCCGCGTCCACAGCGACCCGCTCAAATTGCTGCCCGACCTGGTGCAGGCTGCCGGCCTGTCACCGGCCGCCCGCATCGAAGCGATCTGACCGCTCAGACCGCAGTTTCGTCTTCTTCCCCGGTGCGGATGCGCACCACGCGCTCCACCGAAGTCACGAAGATCTTGCCGTCACCGATCTTGCCGGTGCGAGCCGCACGGATGATCGCGTCCACACAGCGCTCCACATCCACCGTCTTCACGACCACCTCCACCTTCACCTTGGGAAGGAAGTCGACCACGTATTCGGCGCCACGGTAGAGCTCGGTGTGGCCCTTTTGCCGCCCGAAACCCTTGACCTCCGTCACGGTCAGACCGGTCACGCCCTGCTCGGCCAGCGCCTCGCGCACCTCTTCGAGCTTGAACGGTTTGATGACGGCGGTGATCTGTTTCATGCAATGTCTCCAGGGCGTGGCTTTGGGGAAGGGCGTTCTCGTTTCATTATGCCCAAGGCCCTCTGTGCTGTTCGTACACTGCGCAGTCAACCCACCCAGCCGCACATGAATTCACACGCCCTGCCTCACCACGTTCCCACCACGGTCGCCTACCGCGGTGGACATCCGGAAAACATCCACCACGGCTCGCTGGCGGTGGTGAACGCGCAGGGCGAGTTGCTGGCCAGCGTGGGCGATGTGGACTCGCCGCTCTTCACCCGCTCATCACTCAAGCCCTTCCAGGCCATGCCGCTGGTGGCCCAGGCGGCCGAGCGCTATGAACTCAGCAACGCCGACGTGGCTCTGCTGTGCGCCAGCCACAGTGGAGAACCCATGCACGTGGAGCGCGCTGCGGCGCTGCTGGCCAAGATCGGCGCGGGTGAATCCAGCCTGGCCTGCGGCAGCCATGTGCCCTTCTTTTTCAGCACCAACGGTGTCACGCCTGAACCTGGTGCCCGCTTCAATCGCCTGCACCACAACTGCTCGGGCAAACACACCGGCATGCTGCTGCTGGCCCATGCGCTGGGCGCACCACAAGCCGGTTATCTCGACATCGGACATGCCGTGCAACTGGCGATCGCCGGCAGCGTGAGCCATTTCTCGGGCGTGCCGGTGACCCGGCTCGTGCGTGGCACCGACGGTTGCAGCGCGCCCAACTACGCCCTGCCCCTGCGTTCGCTGGCGCATGCCTTTGCCCGTCTGACGTTGGACGAACCCGATGCGGTCTACGGCAACGCACCTCGACGCATCGCACGCGCCATGAGCGAGCACCCCGAGCTCGTGAGCGGCCATGGCCGCAACGACCTGGTGTTGATGCGCGCGGGGCGCGGCGACTGGGTGAGCAAGGTGGGTGCCGATGGCGTGCAGGTGCTGGCCAGCTTCAGCCGCGGCATCGCCATCGCCGCCAAAGTGAGCGACGGGCTGCTGCCACCCTTGATGGTGGCATTCGTGTCGACCATGGAGCAGCTCGGCTGGCTGGACGACCAGAGCCGTGCCGCACTGTCCAGCCTGATTCCGCCGCCGCTGAAGAACGCCGCCGGCATCGAGGTCGGTGAGATGCGCTCGGTGCTGAAACTGCAGCGGACTTAAGCCCGATATTTGCTGGTGATCGGATAGCGCCAGTCCTTGCCGAAGCTGCGGTGGGTCACGCGGATGCCCACCGGCGCCTGGCGGCGCTTGTACTCGTTGATGCGGATCAGGCGCACCACCTTGTCCACGTCGGCACGTTCGAAGCCCGCTGCCACGATGCTCTCCGGGCTCTGGTCGTTCTCCATGTAGCGCTCGATGATCGCGTCGAGCACCGGGTATTCCGGCAGGCTGTCCTGGTCTTTCTGGTCTGGGCGCAGCTCGGCGCTGGGCGGTCGCACGATGATGCGCTCGGGGATCGGGTTGGCACCGGTGCCGTAGGGGTCGTGGGCGTTGCGCCAGCGGGCCAGCTTGAACACCATGGTCTTGGCCACGTCCTTGATCACCGCAAAACCACCCGCCATGTCGCCATAAAGCGTGCAGTAGCCGGTGGCCATTTCGCTCTTGTTGCCGGTGGTCAGCACGATGCTGCCGAACTTGTTGGACAAGGCCATGAGCAGCGTGCCACGGATGCGCGCCTGCAGGTTCTCTTCGGTCGTGTCTTCGGGCAGGCCGGCGAATTCACTGGCCAGGCTGGCCTTGAAGGCCTCGAACTGCGGCGCGATGCCTATCTCGTCGTAGCGCACGCCCAAGCGTGCGGCCATGTCGCGCGCGTCGATCCACGAGATGTCGGCCGTGTAAGGCGAGGGCATCATGACCGTGCGCACACGGTCCTTGCCCAGTGCGTCGACTGCGATGGCCAGAACCAGGGCCGAGTCGATGCCCCCAGACAGGCCCAGGATCGCCCCGGGGAACCCGTTCTTGCCCAGGTAGTCGCGCACGCCCAGCACCAGCGCGTGCCACAGGTCGGCCTCGGGGCTGTGCGCACGGTCGGTGTCGGCGGTGATCTGCCAGCCGGCACCCTGCCGTGTGAGGGCAGCATCGAACAACGTCTCTTCAAAACTCACCGCGCGCCCGACCAGCGCGCCGTCGGCCGCCAGCACGAAGCTGCGACCCTCGAACACGATCTCGTCCTGCCCACCCACGAGGTGGGCGTAGATGAGCGGCAAACCCGTGGCCTTGCAGCGAACGCGCATGGCGGCCTCGCGATCGCCCCCCTTTCCGGCGTGAAACGGTGATGCATTGATCACGGCCAGCATCTCCGCACCGGCGGCTTTCGCGTCGGCTGCCGGCGCATCGAACCAGGCGTCCTCGCAGATCAGCAGGCCCACGCGCACGCTTTCTCCGTCAGTGCCCGCCACGTCAAATACGCAGGTCTCAAAGCCCGGCACGAAGTAGCGGCGTTCGTCGAACACCTGGTAGTTGGGCAGCTCGCGCTTGGCGTAGGTGTGGCTCACGGCCCCGGCGTGCAACACGCTGGCAGCGTTGTGCAGATGGGCCACCGACACGCTGCGTTCGCGCCGCTGCCCGGCTGCTGCGGCAGGCCGTGCCGGGTGTCCCACCACGATGTGCAGGCCTTTGAGGTGGGCGGTACCGGCCGCCACGGTTTTGAGGGCATCATCACAGGCATCGATGAACGCGGGCCGAAGGTACAGGTCTTCGGCGGCGTAACCACTCAGGGCCAGTTCGGGCGTGAGCAGCAGGTTCACACCGCGGGCGTGGGCCGCTTCGGCGGCATCGATCATCTTTCGGGCGTTGCCCGCCATGTCGCCCACCACGAAGTTGAGCTGGGCCACGCAAATGGAAAGAGTCATGGGGTCTGAAAACGTTGCGGAATGGGCTGTGAGCTTGCTGTGTACAGGAGCTGCAGGTGAGTGAAATCGATTATGTCACCCGGGTCTTTTCATCGCCGTCGCAGATCGAAGCGTCGGCATGGAACGCCCTGCTGGCGCTGGAGCCCGACCCGAGTCCGTTCATGCACCACGAATATCTGGCGGCCATGCACGAGAGCGGCAGCGCCCGTCCACGCGCGGGCTGGCAGTCGCAGTTCGTGACACTCTGGCGCGGTGACGAACTGCACGCTGCCTGCCCGATGTACCTCAAGAACAATTCGTACGGCGAGTACGTGTTCGACTGGGCCTGGGCCAATGCCTATGCGCAACACGGCCTCGACTACTACCCCAAGGCGCTGGTGGCCGTGCCGTTCACGCCAGTGCCCGGTGCGCGACTGCTCGCGCGCGACTGCGGGGCACGCGCCGCCCTGGTCAGGGCCCTGATCCAGCGGGTGCGTGACGAAGATCTGTCGTCGGTGCATCTGCTTTTTGCACAGCCCAAGGACGTGGAAGCTTGCGAGGACGCCGGCATGATGCTGCGTCACACGGTGCAGTTCCACTGGAAAAACGAAGCGCCTTCAGCGGACGGTCAACCCTTGAAGTTCACCAGCTTCGAGCATTTCCTCGCCAGCCTGCAGCAAGAGAAACGCAAGAAGATCCGCCAGGAGCGGCGCAAGGTCACCGAAGCCGGTGTCACGTTTCGCTGGTCACACGGGGCCGACATTGCTGACGCCGACTGGGCGTTCTTCTACCGCTGCTACGAACGCACCTACCTCGAACACGGCAACGCGCCCTACCTCAACCGCGATTTCTTCCGCCGCATGGCGCAGACCATGCCGCAGCACTGGCTGCTCTTCGTGGCCGAGCGTGAGGGCCAGGCCATTGCCTGCAGCCTGATCGGTATCGACGACGTGGCCCGCGTGGCCTATGGACGCTATTGGGGCGCCCTGGAACGGGTGGACTGCCTGCACTTCGAGGCCTGCTACTACGCACCGCTGGCCTGGTGCATCGAACACGGTTTCCAGCGCTTCGAGGGCGGCGCCCAGGGTGAACACAAGATGGCGCGCGCCCTGCTGCCGGTCAAGACCACCAGCGCGCACTGGCTCGCACACCCGTCGTTTGCCGAGGCGGTCGAGCGCTTCCTCGAACGCGAGAGCCAGGGCATCGGCCAGTACATGGACCACCTTGCCCAGCGCAACCCGCTCAAGCCGGGCCTGGCGGCGCGTGACGTGGCACCGCCCGTCACGGAGTTGTGAAGCGCTGGCGTTGCGCGGTGCTTCGCTAAACTCGGTCGCCATGGACGAAACCGACGCCTTCTTCACCCACACCATCGTGGGCGCGCCCTTCTCGGTGCTGCTGGGGCGCCGCCAAGGCCCGTCGAACGAGTCGACACAAGGTCTGGAAGTCCCTCTTGGCGATGGCAGTGTGAGCCTGAGTGAAGGCTGGCGCAGCTGGGCTCTCCTCGACCATCTGGACACGCCCGCCGGACAACCTCGACGCCGGCCCCAGCGCCTGCGCCGCTGGCTGGAGCGCCATGCCTTGCTCATTGCGCTCGTCGGCATTCTGATGCTGCTGGGCAGCGCGGTCTTCTGGGCAATCGCGTTGCTGCCCGCCATGGGCTGGGTGCCTGTGAGCTGGATGGGGCGTTGGCCATGGAACTGAAAACACCTCAGGACACGTTGACGATCGACCCGGTGGCGATGAACGTCGTCAACCGCGTGGCGGCCGGCGGTCGGCTGCACGGAGAGCTGGAATTCAACGGCGGGCTGCTGGTGCAGGGTGAGATTTCGGGGCACATCCGCGTCAATGGTCCGTTGATCATCTGGACCGGTGGGGTCGTTCGCGGACGCATCCGGGTGCTGGGCGATTTCTACCTGTTCGGCCACCTGGGGGCCGCCGGCGCCAGCGCGGTCGAGACCAGCCTGGAGTGCCAGGGCATGGCCTATGTGTCCAAGACCGGCGTGTCCACCGGAACGCTCATGGCGCGGCGCCTGCAGCTTTACGACGGTGCCAACTTGCAAGGCCCCTTCAAGACCCTCAAACTCGGGGACAACCTGCCTGTGCTCAACGACGTGCTGGCCGACCCCACCTGAACGCCGCCCCAGGGCAGCGGCACGCGAACCGGGAAACCCGACATGAACCAAGACGCTGACCAAGGCCCCTACCCTTGGGTGAGTTCGACCAACGACGCAGCGCGGGGGGACGAGCAGGACCCACCACCGCACCCGACCACAACGCTGGAAGTGCCGGTGGGCAATGCCCTGCCGCCCCTGCAGTCGGCCGCCCTCCCGGTGCTTCAACCCTTGAACGCGTCCGTGGACCTGAACCAGAATGCCGAAGGCGTGCCCGGGCGCAGCATGCTGGCCGACGGCATGCATTTCGTGGGCAATGCCGTGTTGCGCGGCCCGTGCAGCATCGCCGGGCTGCTGGAGGGCAACCTGATGCAGGACCAGGGCGCCGAGGTGTCGGTGGTTGTCACGGAGACCGGGCGCGTCAAGGGCGACATCACCGCGCAGAAAATTTCCGTGATGGGCCAGACCGACGGCATCCTCGACGCGGGCCAGGGCGAGGTATCGCTGCACGACACCGCTCGCGTACAGGGCCTTGTGCGGTACGGCCGCATCCAGGTCAATGGTGCCGATCTCAATGCCACGCTGGAGCGGGCCAACCCGCCCCAAAACTTGCGCTGACGCAGCAGCCGTGTACCTGTTCTGTGCCACCCGAGCGACCCACCCCACCTTCCGCCGTGCCCGACTCGGAGTCGCTGCGACAGGCCGCACTGCGTGCAAGCTGGGAGCGCGATCACCAGGTAGGCCGGCGACGCCGGTGGTGGCGCTGGACGGTGTGGGCGTTCTGGCGCTACGGACTGCCCTTGCTGCTGTTGGCCGGCACGGTCACTGCGGCTGTTTTCATCGCGCTTGCGCACACCCTGGAGCCCTGATCCCATGACCCAGCAGCCCACCCCCACCCGCCTCGTGCCTGCCGAACGGCTGGGCGCCATCACCAGCCTGATCGCCGAAGGTTCGGTCTTTGAAGGCCACTTCCACGCCAGCCGGGACCAGGGCATCAAGATCGATGGCGTGCTCAAGGGCAACATCACGTTCGAGAACGGCGGCACCCTGCACGTGGGCGCCACCGGCGTGATTGAAAACACCCGGCTGGAAGCCGACTACGTGTTCATTGAAGGCAAGGTGACCGGCTCCGTGATTGCGCGCAAGGCGCTGGAGATTGCCGGTTCGGCCACCCTGCTGGGCGATGCGAGCTACGACGAGCTGATCGACATGCACCCGCGAGCCCGGGTGCGCTGCAAGATCGAATACCGCGGCGACATCGAAGCCGCCGCGGGCTGATCAGGGGCTGATCAGCCCTTCTGCGCTTCGTAGGCGGCCATGCCGTCCACGATTTCCTTGTGGGCGGCGTCCTTGCCTTCCCAGCCGATCACCTTGACCCATTTGCCCGGCTCCAGGTCCTTGTAGTGTTCAAAGAAGTGCTGGATGGTGTTCAGACGCATCGGGTTCAGGTCTTCGGGCTTCTGCCACTGGGTGTAGATCGACAGGACCTTGTCGATCGGCACCGCCAGCACCTTGCCGTCTTCACCGGCTTCGTCCTGCATTTTCAGGATGCCGATGGCGCGGCAGGGCACCACAACACCGGGGATGAGGGGAACGGGCGTGATCACCAGCACGTCGACCGGATCACCGTCGCCCGAGATGGTCTTGGGCACGTAGCCATAGTTGGTCGGGTAGTGCATGGCCGTGCTCATGAAACGGTCCACGAAGATCGCACCGGTTTCCTTGTCCACTTCGTACTTGATCGGATCGGCGTTCATCGGAATTTCGATGATCACGTTGAAGGATTCAGGCACGTTTTTGCCAGCGGTGACGTTGTCGAGGGACATGTTGTTTGAGGGAGGTTGGTTGAAAACTGAAGCAGCCGGTGCAGTCCTGCTGCCTTCTGGAGAGGCATCTGGCGTGTCTCATGCGACCGGCACGCCTAGGATTTACCCTGATTTTACTGATTCGAAGCTGACTTCTCTGCCGGCTTTCACGTGCGCATCATGAATTGCCGCTAAATTCGCCATGTTGGCCAATCGCCCTGTTTCAACGCTGTGCAACGCAGCGCAACCGGCAGCGAGGAAGCAACGCAGCGGGGGCACCCCGGAGGCGTTGCCCCTTCCAAGTCGAAACAACGAGGAGCGATTCAATGGTTGGTCAATCAGCGCTGATATTCGTGTTGGTCTGTGGGCTCGTGGCCGTGGCATACGGTTTCTGGTCGCGCAGCTGGATTCTTTCTCAGGACGCGGGCAATGCCCGCATGCAGGAAATTGCCGAAGCCATTCAAACCGGCGCGGCCGCCTACCTGGCCCGGCAATACAAGACCATCGCGATCGTCGGCGTGGTCATCACCCTCCTCATCGGATTCTTTCTCGGCACCACCACGGCCATCGGCTTCGTGCTCGGTGCGGTGCTCTCGGGCGCATGCGGCTTCATCGGCATGAACATCTCGGTGCGCGCCAACGTTCGCACCGCACAGGCCGCCACCAAGGGCATTGGCCCGGCACTCGACGTGGCCTTCCGAGGCGGCGCCATCACCGGCATGCTGGTGGTGGGTCTGGGCCTGCTGGGCGTTGCCGGGTTCTTCTGGTTTCTGGTCGGCAACGGCAACCTGACGCCCGTCCAGGACCTCGCCAAGTTGCTCAACCCCCTGATCGGTTTTGCCTTCGGCTCTTCGCTGATCTCGATCTTTGCGCGTCTGGGCGGCGGCATCTTCACCAAGGGCGCTGACGTCGGCGCCGACCTGGTGGGCAAGGTCGAAGCCGGCATTCCGGAAGACGACCCGCGCAACCCGGCCGTGATCGCCGACAACGTGGGCGACAACGTGGGCGACTGCGCCGGCATGGCCGCCGACCTCTTCGAGACCTACGCGGTCACGCTGATCGCAACCATGGTGCTCGGCGCGCTCATGGTCGCCGCCGCGCCCATGCAGGCCGTGCTCTACCCGCTGGTGCTCGGTGGCGTGTCCATCCTCGCATCCATCGTGGGCTGCTTCTTCGTGAAGGCCAGCCCCGGCATGAAGAACGTGATGCCGGCGCTCTACAAGGGCCTGGCGATTGCCGGTGTGCTCTCGCTGATCGCCTTCTGGTTCGTCACCGCCTGGATCATGCCGGACAACGCCATCACCGCCACTGGCAGCCAGTTGCGTCTGTTCGGCGCCTGCGCCGTTGGCCTGTTGCTCACCGCAGCGCTGGTCTGGATCACCGAGTTCTACACCGGCACGCAGTACTCGCCGGTCAAGCACATCGCGCAGGCCTCCACCACCGGTCACGGCACCAACATCATCGCCGGCCTGGGTGTGTCCATGCGCTCCACCGCCTGGCCCGTGCTGTTCGTCTGCGTCGGCATCCTGGCCTCATACCAGCTGGCCGGCCTGTACGGCATTGCCACCGCCGCCACCGCCATGCTGAGCATGGCCGGCATCGTGGTTGCGCTGGACGCCTACGGCCCCATCACCGACAACGCCGGCGGCATTGCCGAAATGGCCGAGCTGCCCAGCAGCGTGCGCGACGTGACCGACCCGCTGGACGCCGTGGGCAACACCACCAAGGCCGTGACCAAGGGCTACGCCATCGGCTCCGCCGGCCTGGCCGCGCTGGTGCTGTTTGCCGACTACACCCACAAACTGGAAACCTACGGCCACCAGATCACCTTCGATCTGAGCGACCCGATGGTCATCGTCGGCCTGTTCATCGGCGGCATGATTCCTTACCTGTTCGGCGCAATGGCCATGGAAGCCGTGGGCCGCGCCGCCGGTGCGGTGGTGGTGGAGGTGCGCCGCCAGTTCAAGGAGATCCCCGGCATCATGGAAGGCACGGCCAAGCCCGAGTACGGCCGCGCGGTCGACATGCTGACCACCGCCGCCATCAAGGAAATGGTGATCCCCTCATTGCTGCCCGTGGTGGTGCCGATCCTGGTCGGCGTGCTGCTTGGCCCCAAGGCGCTGGGTGGCCTGCTCATGGGCACAATCGTCACCGGCCTCTTCGTGGCCATCTCCATGTGCACCGGTGGTGGTGCCTGGGACAACGCCAAGAAATACATCGAAGACGGCCACCACGGCGGCAAGGGCAGCGAAGCGCACAAGGCGGCCGTGACCGGTGACACCGTGGGTGACCCCTACAAGGACACGGCTGGCCCGGCCGTGAACCCCCTGATCAAGATCATCAACATCGTGGCATTGCTGATCGTGCCGCTGCTGCCGATGGCGGCCTGATCCGGGCCTGGATGGCTCAAACGGCCCGCTCAGGCGGGCCGTTTTTCTTTGGTGCGCCCAGCATGGGCGCACACCTGCGGGTGCAAGTCCCGCTGCGAGCTG
>JAZKHJ010000094.1:0-29291 GCA_040385485.1 Pseudomonadota bacterium
AGCGCTACGTTCGGGACGTAGAGGCCGGAGGTTCGAATCCTCTCACCCCGACCAAATTCACGCCCCAAGTCAAGCCGGAACAGGCGCCGATGAACGGGGCATTTCAAGCGACCAGCGCAGGCAGCGCAACCTCGTTGCAACGCAGAGCGGCCCGAATACGCATATTCGACACAACTTGCCTCAATATTGACGGCCAAGTCGTTGATTTAGGCTAGATTACGAGTCTATGGCGTCCGTCGAATCTGTCTCTCAGGAAACTCCGTCCATGGCCCTGCCCGGCCTGGGCCGTGCATTGGTGTCCGCAGGAAAGCTTGGGCAAAAAGCCGCCGAGGACCTTTACCGCAAAGCTCAGAGCGGCAGGTCCAGCTTCATCGCAGAACTCACGGGTTCCGGTGCCGTGTCTGCCTCGGATCTGGCACACACCATGTCGGTGGCGTTTTCCGCACCGCTGCTTGATCTCGATGCAATCGATGTGCAGCGCCTGCCCAGTGGTTTGCTGGATGCAAAAATCTGCGCCGACTACCGAATCGTGGTTCTCAGTAAGCGCAACAACCGGCTGATGGTGGCCACGGCCGACCCAGCCGATCAGCAAGCCGCAGAAAAAATCAAGTTTGCCACGCAGATGGGCGTGGACTGGGTCATCGCCGAGTACGACAAGCTCAGCAAGCTGGTGGAGTCGCAGACCACCAGCGTCACCGAAACGATGGACAACATCATCGGTGGCGATTTCGAGTTCGACGAAATGGCCACCGAGACCGTGGTCACAGACTCGACCGACAAGGCGTCGGAAGTCGATGACGCCCCGGTGGTGAAGTTTCTGCACAAGATGTTGATCGACGCATTCAACATGCGCGCCTCAGACTTGCACTTTGAACCCTACGAGCACAGCTACCGCGTGCGGTTTCGGGTGGACGGTGAACTGCGCGAGATTGCCTCGCCACCCATTGCGATCAAGGACAAGCTGGCCTCCCGCATCAAGGTGATCTCCCGCATGGACATCTCCGAGAAGCGGGTACCGCAAGATGGGCGCATGAAGCTCAAGATCGGACCGGATCGGGTGATCGATTTCCGGGTGAGCACATTGCCGACCCTCTTCGGCGAAAAGATCGTGATCCGTATCCTGGACCCCAGCAGTGCCAAAGTGGGCATCGATGCGCTGGGCTATGAGCCAGAAGAAAAAGAGCGGTTGATGGCGGCCATTGTTCGCCCTTACGGCATGGTGCTGGTAACGGGTCCAACAGGATCGGGCAAGACTGTTTCGCTCTACACCTGCCTCAACATCCTCAACAAGCCAGGCATCAACATCTCAACGGCTGAAGATCCATCCGAGATCAACTTGCCCGGGGTGAACCAAGTCAACGTGAATGAGAAAGCCGGATTGACGTTTGCTGCGGCGTTGAAGGCTTTCCTGCGGCAGGATCCTGACGTGATCATGGTCGGCGAGATCCGGGATCTGGAAACTGCCGACATTTCCATCAAGGCTGCGCAAACCGGGCACATGGTGCTCTCCACGCTGCACACAAACGATGCGCCGACCACGCTGACACGGATGATGAACATGGGCATTCCCACGTTCAATATCGCGTCCAGCGTGATCCTGATCACAGCCCAGCGTTTGGCCCGCAAGCTGTGCGTTGTTTGCAGGGCGCCCTTGGACGTCCCCCGCAAGGCTCTGATCGACGCAGGCTTCAAGGCCGACGACCTCGACGGCACTTGGACGCCCTACCGTCCCGTAGGCTGTTCGGCCTGTAACAACGGCTACAAGGGCCGAGTCGGCATCTATCAGGTGATGCCGATCACAGAAGAGATTCAACGCATCATCCTGCGCGGTGGAAGCGCGCTGGACATTGCACAGCAAGCCAGCAAGGAGGGTGTCCGCACTTTGCGAGAGTCCGGCTTGCTCAAGGTGAAGCTGGGCATGACTTCGCTTGAAGAAGTGCTCAGCGTGACGAACGAATGACGCTGAGCCAGATACACGCCTGAGAGGACACCATGGCAACCGCTGCAACCAAGAGCGTCAAAGACGCAGTTTTCGAGTGGGAAGGCAAAGACCGCAACGGCAAAACCGTACGCGGCGAAACGCGCGCGGTGGGCGAAAACCAAGTGCTTGCTGCGCTGCGACGCCAAGGCATCATTCCGGGCAAAGTGAAAAAGCGCCGGATGAGTTCGGGCAAACGCATCAAACCCAAGGACATTGCGATCTTCACGCGCCAGCTGGCCACCATGATGAAGGCCGGTGTGCCTCTGCTGCAGGCCTTCGACATCGTCGGACGGGGCAACCCCAACCCCAGCGTGACCAAGCTGCTGAACGACATTCGATCTGACGTGGAGACGGGTACGTCGCTCAGTGCTGCGTTCCGCAAGAACCCGCTCTACTTCGACAGCCTTTACTGCAATCTGGTCGAGGCGGGTGAAGCGGCCGGTATTCTTGAGCAGCTGCTGGACCGATTGGCGGTCTACATGGAAAAGACCGAAGCACTCAAGTCGAAGATCAAGTCGGCGCTGATGTACCCAATCGCAGTGGTTATCGTGGCCTTCGTCGTGGTTGCCGTGATCATGATTTTTGTGATCCCTTCATTCAAGCAAGTTTTCTCCTCCTTCGGTGCGGACTTGCCGGCCCCGACCCTGTTCGTGATTGCGATGAGTGAGTTCTTCACCGAATACTGGTGGTTGATCTTTGGTGGATTGGGGGGAGGGTTCTACTTTTTCATGCAAGCGTGGCGCCGCAATGAAAAAGTGCAGCACTTTATGGACCGCGTCCTGCTGAAACTGCCGATCTTCGGTGTGCTGATCGAGAAGTCGGTCATTGCCCGCTGGACCCGCACGCTTTCCACCATGTTTGCAGCGGGTGTGCCGTTAGTGGAAGCGCTCGACTCGGTTGGAGGTGCGTCAGGCAACTCGGTTTATTCCATTGCGACCGAACGCATTCAGCAGGAGGTGTCGACCGGTACCAGCCTGACCAACGCGATGACCAACGCCAACCTGTTCCCGTCGATGGTGCTGCAGATGTGCGCGATCGGAGAAGAGTCCGGCTCAATCGACCATATGCTGGGCAAGGCCGCAGACTTTTATGAAGCCGAAGTGGACGATATGGTGGCCGGCATCTCCAGCCTGATGGAGCCCATCATCATCGTGGTGCTCGGCACTGTCATCGGTGGCATCGTGGTCTCGATGTATCTCCCCATCTTCAAGCTGGGTCAGGTGGTTTGATGCTGGGCGCGGGCGCGCCGGAGGCGGCGCTGCTGGGGCTTCTGGGCCTGTTGGTGGGCAGTTTTCTCAATGTGGTGATCCACAGGCTGCCCAAAATGATGGAGTTGCATTGGGCGTCTGAATGCGCGGACCTCCAAGTGGGAAAAGACGTCGTGCAACAGTCCGCTCCTGCAGCCGAACCTTTCAATCTCATGGTGCCGCGCTCGCGCTGTCCCCACTGTGGGCACCAGATTCGATGGTTTGAAAATGTCCCGATCTTCAGTTACCTCGCACTGCGCGGCAAGTGCAGCCAATGCGCTGCGCCGATCAGCCTGCGGTATCCAGCGGTAGAACTCACGTGTGGAGCGCTTTTCGCCTGGTGCGGCTGGCGGTGGGGCTTGGGTTGGGAAGCCTTTGCGTGGTGCGGGTTTTCGGCAGCGGTGCTCTCGCTGGCTGGAATCGATTGGGACACCACCTTGCTGCCCGACGACATCACGCTGCCCTTGTTGTGGGCAGGGTTGTGCGCTGCGGGGCTTGGGCTCACCCATACGGCGCTTCCCGATGCGTTGTGGGGCGCGGTGGGAGGCTACCTGTCGCTTTGGCTGGTCTATTGGGCCTTCAAACTGACCACGGGCAAGGAAGGCATGGGCTACGGGGACTTCAAGCTCTTCGCAGCCTTTGGCGCTTGGTTTGGGTGGCAGGCACTCATTCCCATCATCCTGATGGCTTCCGTGATCGGCGCCGTGATCGGGCTCGGCATCAAGCTCAAAGGTGAACTGCGCGAGGGCGGCTATGTCCCGTTCGGCCCCTTCCTCGCGTTGGCGGGATTGACCGCCATGATTTTCGGACCATCGGCGATCCTG
The DNA here is from genome assembly GCA_040385485.1 of Pseudomonadota bacterium. Classification (GTDB taxonomy): domain Bacteria; phylum Pseudomonadota; class Gammaproteobacteria; order Burkholderiales; family Burkholderiaceae_C; genus Hydrogenophaga. The sequence continues at coordinate 4,053 of JAZKHJ010000094.1, forward strand.
GCTGTCATCGGATTGTGACCGCCTCTTTGCAGTCAACCCCCCGCCTACGACTGGGACTCACCGGTGGCATTGGCAGCGGTAAAAGCACCTTGGCGCGCCTGCTTCAGGGGATGGGCGCCGATTTGATCGATGCAGATGCCATTTCGCGCGCTTGCACCGAAAGCGGTGGCTCGGCCATTCAGGCGATTGCTGAAACGTTCGGCGATGCGTTCATCACGACCGACGGCGCCCTGGACAGGCAGCGCATGCGCGAACACGTGTTTGCCCAACCCGAAGCGCGCAAGGTGCTTGAACGCATCGTCCATCCGTTGGTGGGCGACGAGATCCGGCGCAACACCTCGCTAGCAACGGCCAGCGTGGTGGTGTTTGATATCCCCCTGTTGGTGGAGTCGCCACACTGGCGACCGCAGCTGGATCGGGTGCTCGTGGTGGACTGTTTACCTGCCACACAGGTCCGTCGGGTGACCCTGCGCAGTGGGTGGGACCTGCTCACCATCGAGGCCGTCATGCGCAGCCAAGCTGCGCGCGAGACGCGGTTGGCTGCGGCGGACTTTGTGGTGTTCAATGACTCCGACAGCATCGACAACCTGCAACATCTGGCGCAGGCGTTGGCGAATCGGTTCGGGCTATGATGAAGACCCGCTCGCTGCACCGCCCTGCGCACCCAAGCCGCTGTGATCCTGTACGAATACCCTTTCAACGAACGCATCCGCACCTACCTGCGACTTGAACAACTGTTCCGTCGCATGGTCGAACTGGTGCCGCGCCAGCACCCTCTGGACCACCACTTCGCGATTCAGACCATCTTCGAGATCATCGAAGTCGCCTCTCGGGCGGACATGAAGTCCGATGTGCTCAAGGACATCGACCGGCACAAGCAACAGCTCATCGCTTACCGAGGCAACCCGATGATCTCGGAGCAAGCACTCAACGAGGCCATTGGCCAATTGGAAGATTGCTTTTCTCAGCTCAGTGGGCTGGCAGGCAAGACGGGTCAGTCGCTCACCGAAAACGACTGGTTGATGAGCATCCGCAGCCGCATCGGCATCCCCGCGGGCACCTGCGAATTCGACCTGCCCGCTTACTATAGTTGGCAGCACCACAGCGCGCAGGAGCGCCAAGCCGACTTGCAACGCTGGTCAGTGCCGTTGGCGCCGCTGGCTGAATCCATTGTTTTGCTGCTCAAGATGCTGCGGGATTCAGGCTCTCCGCAAAAGGTAGTGGCACCCGGTGGTCAGTTCCAGCAAACGCTGCCGCAGGGTCGTACCTTCCAGTTGCTGCGCCTGCGCATGGATCCGAGCACCGGCCTGATTCCGGAAATCAGTGGCAACCGCCTGATGCTGTCGGTGCGCTTGATGCGCCAGGGGGACGACGACCGCCTGCACTCGGCACAAGACGACACAGCGTTCGAACTCACCCTCTGTGCCTGAGTTTTCCCTGACACCTGCCATGTCCTCGAACGCCAACACCAACCCATTGAAAACAGTGCGTTGCCCGGGATGTGGCGGGCCGAGCATCTACGCACCCAGCAATGCCTTTCGCCCGTTCTGCTGCGAGCGTTGCAAGAACATGGACTTCGGGGCTTGGGCCATGGAGACCTTCAAACTGCCCGAGCAGGACAGCCAGAACGATCCGGACTTCAGGGCTTCTTGAACGGTCGACCTCGGCTCAGTTCGATGCCGACCCGCGCTCTTGCACAAGCCATTCCAGCACCGGCACGGTGCCAGGCAAAATCGGCTCGCATCTCACTGGCACACCTTCCCAGCTGAACTGCTGACCTTCACGCATCTGCAGTTCACCTGTCCAGTCATACACCTTGCAGAAGTGCAGCCGGACAAGTGCATGGGGATAGTCCACCAGACTGTCGCGCCACAGGTGTGCAGCACCGATGGTCACGCCGATTTCTTCATGCAGTTCTCGGCGCAAGGCCTGCTCGACCGACTCACCCGCTTCAAGCTTGCCGCCGGGGAACTCCCAATAGCCTTCATACACCTTCCCCACCGGACGCGACGTGAGCAGGAAGCGGCCATCGGGCGCGATCAGCACGCCCACCGCAACATCGACCACGGGGCGGTCGATCGGTCGCGCAGCACCAAGCTCAGCGTCCACAACGAGGACCTGGCCGCTCATGCCTTCGATGCGTGCGTGCCGGCGTAGTCGCGGGCGAACTGGTAGGCCACGCGCCCGCTGCGCGAACCGCGCTCCAGCGCCCAGACAAGTGCCAGCGGCCGGGCGCTCGTGATGTCAATGGCGGACACACCGAACGAGGACAACCATTGCGCCACGATCGTGAGGTACTCATCCTGACTGAAAGGATAGAAGCTAACCCACAGGCCAAAGCGCTCCGAGAGCGAGATCTTCTCTTCCACCACCTCACCCGGATGCACCTCGCCCTCGACGGTGTGGGTGTAGGTGAGGTTTTCCTTCATGTATTCGGGCAACAGATGCCGCCGGTTGCTGGTGGCGTAGATCAGCACGTTGGGGCTTGCCGCCGACACGGATCCGTCCAGGATCGACTTGAGCGCCTTGTAGCCGGGTTCGCCATCTTCAAAGCTGAGGTCGTCGCAAAACACGATGAACCGTTCCGGGCGATCAGTGACGACATCGACAATGTCGGGCAGGTCCACCAGATCGGCCTTGTCAACCTCGATCAGGCGCAGTCCCTGAGGCACGTATTCGTTGAGGCAGGCCCGGATGAGTGAGGACTTGCCCGTGCCGCGCGCGCCCGTGAGCAGCACGTTGTTGGCTGGAAGGCCTTGCACGAACTGCAGCGTGTTGCGTTGGATCTTTTCTTTCTGCCCGTCGATTTCCTGCAGATCGGCCAGACGCATGGCGCCGACGTGGCGCACAGGCTCCAGCGCGCCATGCCCACTGCTGCGCTTGCGGTAACGCCAAGCCACTGCAGCGGACCAGTCGGGCGCCTGCATAGGCTGTGGCAGCACCGATTCAATGCGAGCCATCAACTGTTCGGCACGCTCCAGCAGGCGCTCAAAATGTTCGTTCATGGCACGCAGATCAAGAGCGGTAGTCGGCGTTGATGGTCACGTAGTCGTGGCTGAAGTCGCAGGTCCACACCGTCTCGGTGGCGGTGCCACGGCCCAGGCCGATGCGCACCAGGATTTCGGCTTGCTTCATCACCCGCTGACCGTCTTCCTCGCGGTAGCCGGGATGGCGCCCACCTTGGGTGACCACATGCACATCACCGAGGTGCAGATCAATGCCGCTCACATCGAGGTCGTCAATACCGGCGTAACCCACGGCAGCGAGGATGCGGCCCAAGTTGGGATCGCTGGCAAAGAAGGCTGTCTTGACCAGAGGGGAGTGCGCCACGGCGTAGGCAGCCAGCAAACATTCGGCGGCGGTGCGTCCACCTTCAACCTGGATGGTGATGAACTTGGTGGCGCCTTCTCCGTCACGCACGATGGCGTGCGCGAGGTGCCGCGCCACCTGCGTCAGGCCCTCCAGCAGGGCACTGCCTGCCGGGCTGTCCAAATCAGTCACAGGGGTGTTTCCCGCTTGACCCGTGGCCACCACCACGAAGGAATCGTTGGTGCTGGTGTCGCCGTCCACGGTGACGCGGTTGAACGATGCGTCGGCGAGGCGACGGGCCAGCTCGTTCATGATCACGGGGGCCACGGCAGCGTCGGTGGCAAGGAAACCCAACATGGTGGCCATGTTGGGTCGAATCATGCCGGCGCCCTTGGCGATACCCGAGGCACTCACATCACACCCGTCAATCTTCATGCGCTGACTGCGGGCTTTGGGCAAGGTGTCGGTGGTCATGATCCCCTGGGCTGCCAATAGCCAGTGCGCACCGCTGTCCGCCTGCGGCAGGGCCGCATCGGTCAGCGCAGCGGGCAATCCGGCCAGCAGTCGATCAAGTGGCAGCGGTTCCATGATCACGCCGGTGGAGAACGGCAGTACTTGTTCATGGTGAAGACTCAGCGAGCGAGCCAGCGCAGTACAGGTCTGGCGCGCATGGGCCAATCCAGGCTCACCGGTGCCCGCGTTGGCGTTGCCGGTGTTGATCACCAACGCACGAACACCCTGCCCCGCCGCCAGGTGCTCACGGCACACCTGCACCGGGGCGGCGGCGTAACGGTTCTGGGTGAACACAGCACCGACTGCACAGCCCTCGTCCAGCAAGAAAACCGTGAGGTCCTTTCGGTTGGCCTTGCGTATGCCCGCCTCGGCCACACCGATGCGCACACCCTTGATGGGAAGCAAATCCGAGGTCGAGGGCGTGTCGAGTTGAACGGGCATGGGAACTCCGGGGGTTCAGGGTAAAGCCAGTCAGCGGGACAGGCGGGGGCAGCATGCCCCGTCGCATCAATCCAGCTTGCCGTGGCACTGCTTGTATTTCTTGCCGCTGCCGCATGGGCAGGGGTCGTTGCGGCCCACGCGTGGCACATCGCCAGCAGGGCGAGGCGCAGTGCTGGCAGCACCCACCGTTTCCGCTTCGCCCGTTTCGGTGGGCGCGGTGTAGGTCACGTTGGCGATCTGCTCGGCACGCTCTTCCAGTTGCTCGGCCGCCTGGGCCATTTGCTCGGCCGACTGCACACGCACGTTCATCAGGACACGCGTCACGTCGTTCTTCACCGTGTCCAGCAACTGGCCAAACAGCACGAAAGCCTCGCGCTTGTACTCCTGCTTGGGTTGCTTCTGGGCGTAACCACGCAGGTGGATGCCTTGACGCAGGTAGTCGAGAGCGGACAGATGCTCGCGCCATTGCCCATCGATGGTCTGCAGCAGCACGACGCGTTCAAACTGGGTGAAGTTCTCCTCACCCACGATCTGCACCTTGCCCTCGAACACCGCCTTGGCTGCGGCCACCACACGCTGGGCAACCTCTTCAGCGTCGATCGACTCCGCGTCCGACACCCAGGTCGTCACGGGCACATCGACCGCCCACTCCTCGCGCAACACGCGCTCCAGCGTGGGCAGGTCCCACTGTTCTTCGACACTGCCTTCGGGCACGTATTGGTGCACCAGGTCGGCAAAGCAGCCGTCGCGCAGTGAATCGATCTGGGCCCGCAGCGATTCGGCATCGAGGATGTCGTTGCGCTGCTGGTAGATCACCTTGCGCTGGTCATTGGACACGTCGTCATATTCGAGCAGTTGCTTGCGGATGTCGAAGTTGCGGGCTTCGACCTTGCGCTGCGCACTCTCGATGCTGCGCGTGACGATGCCGGCCTCGATGGCCTCACCCTCGGGCATTTTCAGCCGGTCCATGATCGCTCGCACGCGATCGCCGGCAAAGATGCGCATCAGCGAGTCATCCAGGCTCAGGTAGAAGCGCGAGGAACCCGGGTCGCCCTGGCGTCCTGAACGACCACGCAACTGGTTGTCAATGCGCCTCGATTCATGGCGTTCAGTGGCAATGATGCGCAGGCCACCGAGTGCCTTGACCTTGTCGTGGTCGGCCTGCCAATGCTGGCGCAGCGATTCGATGCGCGAGGCCTTGGTGGCTTCGTCCAGCGACTCGTCGTTCTGCACCGCGTCGACCATCTTTTCCAGATTGCCGCCGAGCACGATGTCGGTACCGCGACCCGCCATGTTGGTGGCGATGGTGATGCCGCCCGGGCGGCCCGCCTGGATGATGATGTCGGCCTCGCGCGCATGCTGCTTGGCGTTCAGCACCTCATGGGGCAGGCCTTCCTTGACCAGCAGCTCGGCGATGATTTCCGAGTTCTCGATGGACGATGTGCCGACGAGCACGGGCTGACCCCGCTCATGACATTCACGAATGTCCTCGATGGCAGCGACGTACTTTTCTTTCGTCGTCTTGTAGACGCGATCGAGCTGGTCAACGCGCTTGCTCACCCGGTTGGGCGGAATGACCACCGTCTCCAGGCTGTAGATCTCCTGGAATTCATATGCCTCGGTATCGGCAGTGCCGGTCATGCCGGCGAGCTTGCCGTACAAGCGGAAGTAGTTCTGGAAGGTGATGGAGGCGAGCGTCTGATTCTCGGGCTGAATCGCCACCCCTTCCTTGGCTTCCACAGCCTGGTGCAGGCCATCGCTCCAGCGCCGGCCTGTCATCAAGCGGCCAGTGAACTCGTCGACGATCACGATTTCGCCGTTCTGATTCACGTAGTGCTGGTCGCGGTGGTAGAGGTGGTGCGCCTTGAGTGAAGTGACCAGGTTGTGCAGCAACGCAATGTTGGCCGGGTCGTACAGCGACGCGCCTTCGGGCAACAGACCAGCCTCGCTGAGCAACTGCTCGGCATGCTCGTGACCCTGTTCGGTCATATGGATCGCATGGGCTTTTTCGTCCACCGTGAAATCGCCAGGTTTGATGACGCCCTCACCCGTGCGCACATCGGCTTCACCTTCCTGGCGCACCAGGTGTGGCACCAGTTGTTTGATGGCCATGTAGGTCTGAGTCTGGTCCTCGGCCTGACCACTGATGATCAGCGGCGTGCGGGCCTCGTCGATCAGGATGGAATCCACCTCATCGACGATCGCGTAGTTCAAACCACGCTGCACACGGTCGGCAGCCTCGTACACCATGTTGTCGCGCAGGTAGTCGAACCCGTACTCGTTGTTGGTACCGTAGGTGATATCAGACCGGTAGGCCGCCTGCTTCTCTTCGCGTGGCGCCTGAGGCAGATTGATGCCAACCGTCAAGCCCAGGAAGTTGTAGAGACGCCCCATCCATTGCGCATCGCGGCTGGCCAGGTAGTCGTTGACGGTGACCACGTGCACACCCTTGCCGGTGAGCGCGTTCAGGTAAACCGGCAGGGTCGCGGTCAGGGTCTTGCCCTCACCCGTGCGCATCTCGGCCACCTTGCCGTGGTGCAGCGCGAGGCCACCCACCAACTGAACGTCAAAGTGCCGCATTTTCATGATGCGCTTGCTGCCTTCACGCACCACCGCGAATGCTTCGGGCAGCACGGACTCCAGGCTCTCGCCCTGCGCTATGCGTTGCTTGAACGATTCGGTCTTGCCACGAATTTCGTCATCGCTGAGTTGTTCAAACTGCGCCTCAAGACCATTGATGCGCTCCACCGTTTTGCGGTAGGTCTTGAGCAAACGGTCGTTGCGGCTACCAAAGAGTTTGGTGAGGAAGTTTGTGGCCATACATGCAGACCCACACCAGACACCCTGAAGGCGCCGGGCAGGCAATAGAAATGAGGAGGGCTCTTGCGAACCTGGAGGGCGTACACCGAGCGCCACTGAGGTGCCGGCGAACGCGGAGCTTTCAAGAGCAAAACCGCGATTTTAACTGGCGAGGCCTCGCCCTGTTCAGGGCTTGCGAGGGCCCACCGCAGCGGGCCGGGCTGCAGCGATTTTTTCACCGGCCGCCAGGAAACGCTGCGGGTCCTGTGGCACGCCCGCGACCCAGACTTCGAAGTGCAGGTGCGGACCGGTGGAACGACCAGTGGAGCCTACACTGGCAATCTTCTGTCCGCGTTTGACGATGTCGCCCTTCTTCACGAAGGTCTGGGACGAATGGGCGTAGCGGGTTATCAGGTCGTTGCCGTGATCAACCTCGATCATGTTGCCGTAGGCTGCGTGGTACTCCTGCACCACCACCACACCCCCGGCGGCCGCCAGGATCGGCGTCCCCACATCAGCCGGAAAATCCAGCCCCGTGTGCAGGGCCGAACGGCCTGTGATCGGATCGATGCGGAAGCCAAAAGCCGAACCGACCTGGACACCGTCCACGGGTTTTTCGGTAGGTATCAGCGTTTGCCGGATTTTCTGATCGAACAACCGCGATTCCACGACCGTGAGCCAGTCCACCCGGGAGCCGCTGGAGACCTCGACCGTGTCAAGGGCCTGCATCAGCTCCTGCATGCTGATGTCCCGGCTGGCCACCAAGGCGCCACCGGATCCTGGTGCATTCTTGAACTCAGCCGGATTGAGCCCCGCCAAGCCCGCCACACGCTTACCAAGCGAATCGATCTGAATCATGCGCGCCTGCATTTCCCCAAGCTTGCGGGCCATGGCGTCGAGATTGGCGCGCATGTAGGCATCTTTGGAATCGACCTCGCTTTGGTGGACCAAGCGGGCGACGGAGGCAAAGCCTGGCCATCCCTGGCGCACGCCCTCGAGAAAGAACCAGTGGTAGGTCGCGATCGACGCCAGCATCAGCACCACGGATGCCAACATGCCCGCACCGATCAGCTTGAACCCGTTGAGGTGCAGCGCCTTGCTCTTGGCCAACCAGGCGTCCGTGATAATGATGTGCACTCTGAAACCTTTCCTTGCGTTGAGCAGCAAGTGCCCATCCGTCCAATTCACATGGCCACCGACCAACGACCCCGCACGCTCTACAGCCTTGAACAGGCCGTGGGGGCCGCACCGTCGCTGGCCTTGCTGCGGGAGCGCATTCGCGAGTCCCAAGGATGCATGGATCAGATACGACATCTGATACCGGCTGCCATGCGTCAGCAGGTGGTGGCTGGCCCCTTGCAGGACCAGGAGTGGTGCTTGCTGGTGGGCAGCGCTGCTGCGTCCACCAAGTTGAGACAACTGTTGCCGGCCATCCAGCAGGCTTTGACCCAAAGCGGTGCGCAGGTTAACGCAATCCGGATCAAAGTCCAAATGCCGGGGCGATGAATGCGCTCTGGGCGCAGGCCGATGGCAAATACCTGGGTTGGTGCCGCTTATCTGACTCGAACAGATGACCTATCGCTTACAAGGCGATTGCTCTACCAACTGAGCTAAAGCGGCCCTGGGAAGGGTGCGAGTTTACTTGACGCGTTTGAGTTGCGGCCGGCCTGCCGCTCGGCCCGGACCGCCAGAAGTTGGCTCTGGCGGTTCGTCGCCCTCGTCCGGCGCATCCTCACTGGTTACTGAGCGCAACGGACTGCGGGACGCGGTGTCTGCTGCGAGCTCGGGCGCATCGGACGTCGCGTCCGCCTTGACGGCGGACAGCGTGGCGGGCGCTGGCGCGGGGAAGGCCATGCCCTGGCCGTTCTCGCGCGCATAGATGGCAATCACATGGCTGATGGGCACGACAATTTCGCGCGCCACGCCGCCAAAGCGGGCCTTGAACTCGATGAAATCGTTGCCCAGGCGCAGGGAGCTCGTGGCGTCCACGCCCACGTTGAGCACGATCTCGCCGTTCTTGACGAACTCCATCGGCACCTGCACAGAGGCGTCCACCTGCACAGCAATGTAGGGGGAGAACCCGTTGTCCGAACACCATTCGTGCAAGGCACGGATCAGGTAGGGACGAGTTGAGGGGATATCGGCGTCGACAGGACTCATGAACGGTCGCTGGGGCTAAGGACGACCCGGTCGCACACGACCGGGTGCGTCATCACTTGCGCATCACTTTCTCGGACGGCGTCAGCGCTTCGATGTAGGCCGGGCGCGAGAAGATGCGCTCGGCGTACTTGAGCAGCGGGGCCGCATTCTTGCTGAGCTCGATGCCGTAGAAATCCAGACGCCACAACAACGGGGCAATGGCCACGTCGAGCATGGAGAAATTGTCGCCCAGCATGAACTTGTTCTTCAGGAACACGGGGGCCAGCTGCGTGAGGCGGTCGCGAATGTGGGCCCGAGCTTTCTCAAGCGCCTTTTCGTTGCCCTTGGTGGCACGCGACTCGAGCATGGAGACGTGCGTGAACAGCTCCTTTTCGAAGTTCAGCAGGAACAACCGCACACGAGCGCGGTCCACCGGGTCACCGGGCATCAGTTGTGGGTGAGGGAATCGCTCGTCGATGTACTCGTTGATGATGTTCGACTCGTACAGGATGAGATCGCGCTCGACCAGGATAGGCACCTGACCGTACGGGTTCATCACGCTGATGTCTTCGGGCTTGTTGTAGAGGTCGACATCCCGGATCTCGAAATCCATGCCCTTTTCGAACAACACGAAACGGCAGCGGTGGGAATACGGGCAGGTGGTGCCCGAGTACAAGACCATCATGAGGGAGTCTCCTTAAAGCAAAAAACAGTGGTTTGCGTTCGTGTCATACGGACACTGCAAACCACTGCGAAACAGACAGGCCGGCGGCTCGCACCACCAGCCTTGTCGGATGGAATTATTTGATATCTTTCCAGAAGGAGGCATTCAGGCGCCAGGCCACCACGGTGAAGGCGGCCAGAAACAACATCACCCACACGCCAACGCGGACCCGGCTGTTCTGGGCGGGCTCGGCCATCCACTGAAGGTACGCGACGAGGTCACCCACGTTCTCGTCGTACTCGGCTGCACTGAGGGTGCCGGCCTTGACCGGCGCCCAACCCTTGACCCGATCGACTTCGTGGCCATGACTCATGACCTTTTCGACCACCGGGCGTTGCTCACCCTGGAGTTCCCACAAGGGGTTGGGCATGCCTATGTTGGGGAAAGCCAGATTGTTCCAGCCCGTCGGCTTGGTCTCGTCGCGGTAGTAGGTGCGCAGCAGGGTGTAAACATAATCTGCACCCGTGCCTGCATGGCTCGAACGCGAGCGCGCGATCAAGGTCAGGTCGGGCGGGTTCACGCCGAACCATTGCTTGGCCTGCTTCGGATCGATGGAGGCCTTCATGGTGTCACCGATCTTGTCGGTGGCAAAGGTCAGGTTCTCGGCAATCTGCTTGTCGTTCAGGCCGATGTCGCGCAGGCGGTTGTAGCGCATGAATGCCGCCGAGTGGCAGCTCAGGCAATAGTTCACGAACAGCTTGGCGCCGTTCTGCAGCGCGGCCATGTCGTTGGTGCGCTCGGGCGCCTTGTCCAGTGGAATGCTGCCGCCAGCGGCCACGGCAGCGCCAGACATGCCCAATGCCATCACGAAGCCCAAGAGGATTTTTTTCATTTGCTTGACTCTCTTAATTGGCTCTTCGGGTTCAGTGGGGCTGAAAGGTGACGCGGTCGGGCACGGGCTTGAACTCGCCCAGACGGCTCCACCATGGCATCAGCAGGAAGAAGCCGAAGTAGAACAAGGTGCCGACCTGCGACACGCGCTCGCCGATGGGTGACGGTGGCAGCACGCCGAGGTAGCCCAGGATCAGGAAGTTGATGACGAACACACCGTACAGGTATTTGTTCCAGGTGGGGCGGTAGCGAATCGACTTGACCGGGCTGTGATCCAGCCAAGGCAGGAAGAACAGGATGATCACGGCGCCACCCATGGCGACCACACCCCAGAACTTGGCATCGATGGCCAGCATCAACGCCACCAGCACCACAGCGCCACCCAGAACCGCCGCCTTCAGGATGGAAGACAGCCGGGTCTTGATGACACCCAGCACGGCCCCCAGCAGCACGCAGGCGATCAGGGCATACATCATCTCGCTGGTGATGGCGCGCAGCATCGAATAGAACGGCGTGAAGTACCAGACCGGTGCGATGTGCAACGGCGTGACCAGTGGATCGGCCGGAATGAAATTGTTGTACTCGAGGAAGTAACCACCGAACTCAGGGGCGAAGAAGATGATCGCCGAGAAGATCATGAGGAACACGGACACACCCAGCACGTCGTGCACGGTGTAGTACGGGTGGAATGGAATGCCATCCAGGGGAATGCCCTTGGCATCCTTCTTGGCCTTGATTTCCACGCCGTCCGGGTTGTTGGAACCCACTTCGTGCAGCGCGATGATGTGCGCAACCACCAGACCCAGAAGGACCAGCGGCACAGCAATCACGTGGAAGCTGAAGAAGCGGTTGAGCGTGGCGTCACCCACCACGAAATCACCACGAATCAGCAGCGCCAGGTCGGGGCCCACGAACGGGATGGCAGCGAACAGGTTCACGATCACCTGGGCACCCCAATAGGACATCTGACCCCACGGAAGCAGATAGCCCATGAAGGCTTCGGCCATCAGGCACAGGAAGATGGCGCAACCAAACACCCACACCAGTTCGCGCGGCTTGCGGTAGCTGCCGTAGATCAGGCCGCGGAACATGTGCATGTAGACCACCACGAAGAATGCCGAAGCACCCGTGGAGTGCATGTAACGGATCAACCAACCCCACGGCACATCCCGCATGATGTACTCGACCGAGGCAAACGCCAGCGCGGCGTCGGGCTTGTAGTGCATCACCAGGAAAATGCCGGTGACGATCTGGATCACGAGCACGAGCAGTGCCAGCGAGCCGAAGAAGTACCAGAAGTTGAAGTTCTTCGGTGCGTAGTACTCGGCCAGGTGCTCGTTGTAGAGCTTGGACAGCGGGAACCGGTTGTCGACCCAGTTCAACGCCTTCTGACCGATCGGTGCGTCGGGGGAAATTTCTTTGAATTCAGCCATGGGGATGCCTCTGTGATCCGTTGTCTGTCAGCGCCGCTCAGGCCTGCTTGTCTTCGCCGACCAGCAGTTTCGTGTCGGAAATGTAGTAATGCGGCGGCACTTCCAGGTTGTCGGGCGCGGGCTTGTTCTTGAACACACGACCAGCCAGATCAAAGGTGGAGCCATGGCAAGCGCACAGGAAACCGCCCTGCCAGTCGTCGGGTAATGACGGCTGGGGACCGGGGGTGAGCCTGTCACCGGGCGAGCAACCCAGATGGGTACAGATGCCCACGGTCACCAAGAGCTCGGGTTTGATGGAGCGATGGTGATTCTTGGCGTACTCGGGTGTGGGCACCGCATTGCGAGCCGATTCAGGATCTGCCAGCTGGTCAGCGATTTTTTCCAGCTCGGCCAGTTGCTCGGGGGTGCGGCGCATGATCCACACGGGCTTGCCGCGCCACTCAACCACGATCTTCTCGCCAGGGAGGATGCCCGAGACATCCACTTCGACCGCTGCACCTGCGGCTTTGGCGCGCTCGGACGGCTGGAATGTGCTCACGAAGGGCACAGCGACAGCGGCTGCACCCACGCCACCCATGGCGCAGGAGGTGATCAGCCAGGTGCGGCGGCTGCTGCTCGCAGGCGCGTGGACGGTTGCTTCACTCATGGAACTCTTTCAATGAGACTTCAGGTCAGGACATTCGGGACAACCCGGCATTGTACTGGAGCACATAGGGCCTTCCAGAGCTTGCCGGGGTACAGGAGTGGGCTATTGGCAGTGAAGGGCCAGTGCTGCCGAGACGGTCTCAATGCTCAGTTGTCAGCTGCGAGCCCAACCCTTGTGTGAGAATCAATTTCGCCCATCAACCCAGCCGGATGATGGTCATCGCCAACAACCATCTACCGAGGGGAAACCACATGAGCGTGATGCAGGAATTCAAGGAGTTCGCCGTCAAGGGCAATGTCATCGACTTGGCAGTGGGTGTGATCATCGGAGGTGCGTTCGGCAAGATCGTCACGTCCATGGTGGAGGACATCATCATGCCCATCGTGGGCTCGATCTTCGGCAACCTGGACTTCACCAATCTGTATGTGGCGTTGGGCAAGGTGCCCGAGGGCACGGCTCCCACACTGGCGGCCCTCAAGACCGCTGGCGTGCCAACGCTGGCCTATGGCAATTTCATCACCGTGGCCATCAACTTCACCATCCTCGCGTTCATCATCTTCATGATGGTCAAGCAGGTCAACCGACTCAAGCGCGAAACTCCCGCGGCGCCCCCAGCGCCCGTGGCAACACCCGAAGATGTGGTGTTGTTGCGCGAGATTCGCGATAGCCTCAGGAAGTAAACGCTGCCGCCAGGGCAGCGTCGATCGCAGCCAGCAAGCTGCTGGCGCTGGCGCGGCCCGTACCCGCGATGTCGAAGGCCGTTCCGTGGTCGGGGCTTGTGCGCACGAGCGGGAGACCCAGGGTGGTGTTCACGCCTTCGTCCAGGCCCAGAAGCTTGACGGGAATCAGGCCCTGGTCGTGGTACATGGCTACCACAACGTCAAAGCTGCCTTGCCGGGCGCGCATGAACACGGTGTCGGGCGCATGCGGGCCACTGGCGTCCATGCCTTCCTGCCTCGCACGTTCGATGGCCGGTGCAATGGCGTCCCTGTCCTCCCATCCAAACAGACCGCCCTCCCCCGCATGCGGGTTCAGCCCCGCCACCGCAATGCGTGGCTGCGCCACACCGGAGCGTTGAAAGTGTGCGTGAGTGATGCGGATCGTCTGAAGCACCTGCTCGGTCGTCACGGCATCAAGCGCCTGCCTGAGTGACACATGAATGCTCACCAGCACTGTGCTCAGGCCCGGGCAACTCAGCATCATGCGCACGGGTAACGCAGACACTGCCACACCCAGGTGTGCCGCGCTCAGCGCCTGCAGCAACTCGGTGTGCCCTGGATGCTCGACTCCCGCTGCGGCCAGCGCCTCCTTGTGGATGGGCGCAGTGACCACGGCACGCGCCCGCCCTGCCAGAGCGGCCTTCGCTGCCCATTCGATGCAATCGGCCGCTGCGCGTCCAGCGTGCGCGCTGACGCGCCCGAATTCCACCGGTTGCCCCATATGGCACGCCTGCACCACCGCCATGCAGCCCGGCGGCACAGCCGCCAGATCCTCCAGATCGGCAATCTCGGCCACCATCAACGGAGCCGATCCGGCCGCGACAAGCCGCGCCGCCCGGCGCAGGGTATCCACGTCGCCAGCCGCCACGATCTGTCCAAGCAGTTCGGGTCGCTCCTTGAAGACCTTGGCGATGATTTCCGGGCCGATACCGGCCGGATCCCCCATGGTCAGGACCAGAGGATTGACGCAAGCTGGACGGTGGGGAATGGGCTGGCTCATCGGGATTCAAGCCGGGTTGTCGATGTCGATGAACACGTGTTCCAGCCCGAGCCGAGCAGCCACATAAGCGCCCACCGCAGGAGCGCCGTAGCGCTCGGACGCATGGTGGCCGCAAGCGATGTAGGCCACTCCGCACTCGCGCGCATAGTGGGCCTGCGGCTCGGAGATTTCCCCGGTGATGAACACATCAGCCCCAGCGGCAATGGCGGCTTCGAAGTAGCCCTGCGCCCCACCCGTGCACAGCGCCACATGCTGCACCGGTCGATCCGGCTCGGCCACCAGCGTGACGGCGCGGCCCAGTTGCGCGGTCACATGGTCGGCCAGCTCCGCGGCCGATGCCGACGGCCTGTGACCCATGAAGCCCAGGGCTTGATCGCCAAAGCGGCCGCGCGCATCGGTGTAGAGCGCCACCCCCAGCCGTTGCGCCAACTGGGCGTTGTTGCCCAGCTCGGCGTGGGCGTCCAGCGGCAGGTGGTAGGCCAGCAAGTTGATGTCGTGGGCCAGCAGACGGGACAAGCGCTGCTTCATCCAACCCGTGACGCGTCCATCCTGTCCGCGCCAGAACAGACCGTGGTGCACCAGAAGGGCGTCAGCCCCTTCGGAAATGGCGGCATCGATCAGTGCACGGCTGGCTGTCACACCACTGACGAGCTTTCGCACCTCGGAACGCCCTTCCACCTGCAGCCCATTGGGGCCGTAGTCCTTGAACTGCGCGGGCTGGAGCAACTGGTCCAGGGCCTCGGTCAGCGCGGCTCGGGTGACTGCCGATGGCAGTGAGGGAGGGGTCGTCATGAGGTGTCCAGGTTCTGCTGAGGCAACAACAACTGCCCATTCTGACACCGGGTCAAATGCTTACCCCGGCGTTCGCAGCGCATGGCATGAAGACCGCATGCCAGCACCCATTTGCAGGACAATGGCCATTCCGGCCCATGGCGCTGCTCGCAGATCGCTCGTGCCCAACCCCAATCCAGCTCCCTCATGAAACGTTTCTGGCTTCTGTTCGCCCAAACCGTCACCGTGCTGGTGGCCGCCCTGTTCGTGGTGGCCACCCTGCAACCCCAGTGGCTCGGACGCTCCGCCTCCGTCGCTTCAGTGGTGCCCGTGCTGGAAGCCCCTTCGGTAGGCAGTGCGGCTTCCGGTGGAGCCGGTTCAACCAGCTTTCGTGATGCTGCGCGTGCGGCGTCACCAGCGGTGGTGAGCATCAATACCAGCAAGGCCGCAGTCAGCGGCGCGCAGAACGCAGACCCCTGGTTTCGGTTCTTTTTCGGTGATCAAGGCCAGAGCCAGCCACAGAGCGGTCTGGGATCGGGCGTGATTGTGAGCCCGGCGGGCTACGTGTTGACCAACAACCACGTGATCGAGGAAGCCGACGAGATCGAAGTGATCCTCAACGACGGACGCAAGAGCGCAGCCAAGGTGATCGGCACCGATCCGGAAACCGATCTCGCCATCCTGAAGATCGAGCTCACTGACCTGCCTGTGATCACGCTGGGCAATTCCGATGCCTTGGAAATCGGTGATCAGGTGCTGGCCATCGGCAACCCCTTTGGTGTCGGGCAGACCGTCACCAGCGGCATCGTGAGCGCGCTGGGACGCACGCAGCTGGGCATCAACACATTCGAGAACTTCATCCAGACCGACGCAGCCATCAATCCGGGCAATTCCGGCGGTGCACTGGTGGATGTGAATGGGCATTTGATGGGCATCAACACGGCCATCTATTCGCGCTCGGGTGGATCGATGGGCATCGGTTTTGCCATTCCCACGTCCACCGCGCGCAGCGTGCTGGACGCGATCGTGCGCGATGGGCAGGTGACGCGCGGCTGGATCGGGGTGGAGCCCCAGGACCTCACAGCCGAACTGGCCGAGAGCTTTGGCTTGCAGCCCGGGACCGGTGTGGTCATCACGGGGGTGCTGCAAAACGGGCCCGCCGCTCAGGCCGGCCTGCGGCCCGGCGATGTCATCACCGCCGTAGGAGGCAAAGCCGTCACCAACGTGCCGCAACTCCTGTCCGCCGTGGCTGCACTCCAGCCTGGCACGGCGTCTCCTCTGGATGTGACACGGCGCGACGGCAAGATTCAGCTTCAGGTGACGCCCGGCCGGCGCAACATTGCTCGCCAGGCAGCCGCGCGCTGAACCGACTCAGGAGGACGCCGATTCCTTTTCGGCGGCCTCGGCCTCAGTGGGTGCAGAGGCCTTGATGAACCATTGCGCGCCCCAGATGCCGAGCTCGTACAAGACGCACATGGGCACGGCGAGTGCGAGCTGCGAGATCACGTCGGGAGGCGTGACGACCGCTGCGATGACGAAGGCCACCACGATGAAATAACCGCGAAACTCCTTGAGCTTCTGCACGGTCACCATGTTCATCTTGACCAGCAACACCACCACGATGGGCACCTGAAAGGCCAGACCAAACGCGAGGTAGAGCGAAAGGATGGCCTCCACATACGAGGCGATGTCGGGCGTGGCCGCCACACTGGCGGGCGTGAACTGCTGGATGAAGCCAAACATCTTGTCGAGCACGAAGAACTGCACGAAGGCGATGCCCACGTAAGCCAGCAGGCTTCCCAGCACGATCAACGGGATGGCGAAACGCTTCTCATGGCTGTAGAGACCTGGTGCCACAAAGGCCCACACCTGGTACATCCACCACGGCAAAGACAGCAACAGCGCGGCCATGGCCAGCACCTTGATCGGCACGAAGAACGGCGAGAACACGCCCACCGCGATCAGCTTCGCGTCGGGCGGCATGTGCGCGCGGATCGGCACGGCGATCAGATCGATCAAACCACTGGGGCCGGGCCAGAAGGCCAGCAGGGCCATGCAGATCGCAAGCCCGATCACCCCATACAGCAACCTGTCCCGCAGCTCCATGAGGTGCTGCACGAACGGTTGTTCTGAACCGGCGAGTTCGTCGGTGGTTTTATCGGTGTCGGACATCAGCGGGGGGCAGAAGAGGAGCGGGGCCGGAAACGGGCCACGCGGGCCGCGCCGGATTGGGTGCGTGTGCGCACCCCGGTGCGGGCCTTGTACCACTGGGGCATGGCTTTCTGCTTGAGCCGCCAGTTCTTTTTGGGATGTTTGTAAACGGGGGGTTCGAGCGAACCCAGGGTGTCGCTGGAGCCGTAGGAACTGCTGCCTCCATCGAGACCCGCCGTGGCGTCGGACCACGACTTCTCGAAATCGCTGGCGCCGCTCTGGACCGACTGCTCGACATCGCGTGCAGCGCTGGTCACCGTGTCCTTCATTTTCTTGAGCTCTTCGAGCTCCATGGAGCGGCTGACCTCGGACTTCACGTCGGCCACGTACCGCTGCGCCTTGCCCAGCAGGGCCCCGACGGTGCGCGCCACACGCGGCAGCTTCTCAGGGCCAATGACGATCAGCGCCACGGCCCCGATGAGGGCGAGTTTGGAAATGCCCAAATCAATCATGTGTCGGCCATCCTGCGGGCGAGTTCGGGCTCTGGAAGAGCCTGGAGGTGGGCGCTCGGGCAGCGATGGTGGTCACCGCAGCGCACAGAGAGATCAGCTTTTTTGCTTGGCTTCGACGTCGATGGCGTTTTTATCGGCGCGGGTTTCCTGGGTCACCTGACTTGCAGGCGCCGCATTCGCGTCAGCGGGGTTCTGGCCGCCTTCCTTGATGCCATCCTTGAAACCTTTGACGGCGCCACCGAGGTCAGATCCAATGTTCTTGAGCTTCTTGGTGCCGAAGACCATCACCACGATGAGCAGCACGATGAGCCAGTGCCAGATAGAAAACGAACCCATGGTTTACTCCAGATATTGAGGTGTCGCGCAGTGCGCTGTGGGTGGGATTCTAAGCCCGTGCAGTAGTTCAAGCCCCGTGAGCAACCATTTCCAGCACCGACGCAATGGGACGCGTGGTACCGGGTGCGAGACCATCAGCCTCGCAACCAGGGCCTGGGACCGCCCATCACGTGCACATGCAGGTGGTGCACTTCCTGCCCGCCCTCGGTGCCGGTGTTGCACACCATGCGAAAGCCACCCTCGGGATACGGATTGCACCCCAGTTCCATGGCCAGTTTGGGCGCCAGCACCATCAGGCGACCCATGAGCCTTTCGTGTTCAGGCCCCAGCTGTGCCATGGAAGCAAGGTGCATCTTGGGCACCAGCAGGAAGTGCACGGGTGCCCAGGGGTGGATGTCGTGAAAAGCGAAGAGGTCTTCGTCTTCATAGACCTTCTTTGATGGGATCTGACCTGCAATGATCTTGCAGAAGATGCAGTTGGGGTCGTGTGCGGTCATGTCGAATGCGAGCGGGTCGGTTCAATCGGGCATGGGCTGGCTGGCGTTCATGCGCACCATGCCCTTGACGATGCGGTAGAGGAACCAGATGGAGATGAGACCCCAGGCGATCCAGCCGGGGATGAAGAAGAGCAGCCACAGGGGCAATGTGACCAGGTAGAGCACGGCGGCCCAGATCACCGTGCGGATGCGCCAGGAGAAATGGCTGGCCTGCCAGGTGCCCTCTGCATCGCTCTTTTTCACCAGATCGATGATCAGGGCCACGATCAACAAGGCCACCCCCGGCTGGGTGCCGGGCAACACCGCACCCACGGCCACGATGAGGTGAAGGATATAGCTGACCCAACCCACGGTCTTGAGGGACTGGGCCCGTTCGCTATCGACCGGCTCGACGTCGATGATGTCGCTCATGGCAGTCTCCTTTCAGTTGGCTCCGGGTCCGGGCGCCGCTTCGCGCGCGAGCACCTTGCGCATGGCCTTCTCTTCCAGACCGCTGAGACCTTCACGGCGCACCAGCTCAGCCACCACATCGGCCGGGCTGAGGTTGTAGTGGGCCAGCGCGATCATGCAGTGAAACCAGAGGTCGGCCGTTTCGTTCACCAGCTTCTGCGGATCCCCACCGTGGTCCAGGTCCTTGGCGGCCATCACAGCCTCGGTGGCTTCTTCACCGATTTTCTTGAGGAAGCTGTCGGGACCCTTGTGCAGCAGCCGGGCGACATAGCTTTTCTCGGGATCGCCGCCGTTGGCCGGCTTGCGGCTTTCGATCACGGCGGCCAGACGCGCCAGGGCATCGGTGGGGTTCATCGTTGGCTCACTTGTAGATCGATTCGGGGTCTTTGAGCACGGGCTCGACGGCCTGCCACTGGTCGTTGTCCAGGCGCTGGAAGAAGCAGCTGTGGCGGCCGGTGTGGCACGCAATGCCGGGCTCGTGGCCCAGCTGGGTGACCTTGAGCAGCACCACATCGCTGTCGCAGTCGATCCGGATGTCGTGCACGGTCTGCACATGGCCCGACTCTTCGCCCTTGAACCAAAGCTTGTTGCGCGAGCGGCTGAAATACACCGCGCGACCGAGCTCGGCGGTCTTCTGCAGCGCCTCGCGGTTCATCCAAGCAAACATGAGCACATCGCCCGTGGTCGCTTCCTGCGCGATCACGGGCACGAGGCCCTGCGAATCCCATTTCACATCGTCCAACCAGTTCATCCGGGGAATCTACCATGGGCATTTGCAGGTCCGCGCGGCAGTCAGGGCAAAGCCGCTACGATGAAGCCGGTTCTGACAAGACCGATGCCACCCCGATCTCTTGCCACCGCGCCGCCCGCGCAAAGGAACCCTCATGAAACTCCGCACCCTGCTTCTCGTTCTGTTCATTCTGCTGGTCGCCGGATTCGTGGCGCTCAACTTCGCCCAGATCCTGCAACCCACCGCGTTGAATTTTGGCTTCACCGAGGTGCAGGCACCGCTGGGCCTGGTGCTGCTGGGCATGCTGGCACTGGTGCTGGTGGTGTTTCTCGCTGCGCTCGTCTTCCAGCAGACGACGCACATGATGGAAGTGCGCCGCGTGACCCGCGAAGCCTCGGAGCAACGCACCCTGGCCGACAAGGCCGAGGCCTCGCGTTTCACCGAACTGCGCACCTTCCTGCAAGCCGAAATGCAAGCCACGGCGGCGCGTGAAATCGATCTGGCCGAGAAGCTGCATCAAAAGGTGGACCGCCTGCAGGCGGCCATGACCGAGGTGATCGAACAGAACGGCAACGGCCTGAGCGCGAGCCTGGGTGAGCTGGAAGACCGCCTTGAACGGCAGTTTCAGCCGCGCAGCGATCGCATCTGAGGCACGACCTCAGAGCCGGACGGGGATCCCGCGTTCGGCCATGCGGGCCTTGGCCTGGGCCACGGTGAACTCACCGTAGTGAAAGATGCTGGCGGCCAGCACGGCGTCGGCGCCACCCTGTTGCACACCGTCGGCCAAGTGGTCGAGGGTGCCCACACCACCCGATGCGATGACGGGGACATCCACCGCATCGGCCACCGCACGGGTGAGCGCCAGGTCGAAGCCCGACTTGGTGCCGTCACGGTCCATGCTGGTGAGCAGGATCTCGCCGGCACCGTGTTCGGCCATCTGACGCGCCCAGGCCACCGCGTCCAGACCGGTGTTCTTGCGTCCGCCGTGGCTGTACACGTCCCAACCTTCGCCACGCAGGGCAAGGTCTTCGCCATGGCGGCGTTTGGCGTCGATGGCCACCACGATGCACTGCGCGCCGTACTTGGCCGAGGCGTCGCGGATCACCTGGGGGTTGGCGAGTGCCGCGGAGTTGAAACTGGTCTTGTCGGCGCCGGCATTGAGCAGACGACGCACGTCTTCCACGGTGCGCACGCCACCACCCACGGTGAGCGGAATGAAGACCTGCGAGGCCACGGCTTCGATGATGTGCAGGATCAGATCCCGTCCGTCGCTTGTTGCCGTGATGTCCAGGAACGTGAGTTCGTCGGCGCCCTGCTCGTTGTAGCGCGCCGCGATCTCCACCGGGTCACCCGCGTCGCGCAGTTCCACGAAATTGACGCCCTTGACGACACGGCCGCCGGTCACGTCCAGGCAGGGAATGATGCGCTTGGCGAGCATGCTCAACCGTTCAAGTCGTCAGCGAGTTGCTGCGCGGCTTCAAAATCCAGATCGCCGCTGTAGATCGAGCGACCGCAGATCACGCCCTCCACGCCCTCCTCTTCCACCGCACACAGCGCTCGGATGTCCTCCAGATTGGACAGGCCGCCAGAGGCGATGACGGGAATCGACAGCGCCTGCGCCAGCTTGACCGTGGCCTCGATGTTGATGCCCGAGAGCATGCCGTCGCGGCCGATGTCGGTGTAGATGATGCCTTCGACACCGTAGTCCTCGAACTTTTTGGCCAGGTCCACCACCTCGTGGCCTGTGAGCTTGCTCCAGCCGTCGGTGGCGACCTTGCCGTCCTTGGCGTCCAGGCCCACGATGATGTGGCCGCCGAACGCAGTGCACGCATCCTGCAGGAAACCGGGGTTCTTGACCGCGGCCGTGCCGATGATCACGTAGCGCAAGCCGGCATCAAGGTAGCGCTCGATGGTGTCAAGGTCGCGGATGCCACCACCGAGCTGCACGTCCACTTCAGAGCCCACCTCTTTCAGGATGGCGCGGATCGCCTGCTCGTTCTTCGGCTTGCCAGCAAAGGCGCCATTGAGGTCCACCAGGTGCACGCGGCGCGCGCCCTTGTCGACCCAACTGCGTGCGATGGCGGCCGGGTCTTCGCCGAACACGGTGGATTGGTCCATGTCGCCTTGTTTCAAGCGAACGCACTGGCCGTCTTTCAGATCAATGGCAGGAATCAGCAGCATGATGGTGTGGTGAAAGGCCTAGGGTTTCCAGGAGAGGAAGTTGCGGTAAAGCGCCAGCCCCTGGTCGGCGCTTTTCTCGGGGTGAAACTGGGTGGCAAAGATGTTGTCGCGGGCGATGGCAGCGGCAAAGCGGCCACCATAGTCGGCTTCGCCCACACAGTGCAAGGCCTGGGCAGGGCGAGCATAGAAGCTGTGCACGAAATAAAAATAGGAGCCATCCTTGATCCCGGCCCACAGCGGGTGCACCGGGCGACCGAGGTCGTGGAACACCGGGTTCCAGCCCATCTGCGGCACCTTGAAACGGCTGCCATCGGCCTGCAAACGACCTTCCAAACGGAAGCGAACCACCTCACCGGGAATCAGGCCCAGCCCGTCGGTCGGACCTTCCTCGCTGCGGTCCAGCAGCATCTGCATGCCCACGCACACGCCGAACAGCGGCTTGTTCGCTGCCGCGTGCAGCACGGCGTCTTTCAGGCCGGAAGCGGCGAGCTCGTTCATGCAGTCGGCCATGTGGCCTTGACCGGGCAGCACAACACGGTCGGCGTCGAACACGTCTTGCGCACGCGAGGTGACCAGCACCTCCACGTCTTCGGTGCGTGCCACATGTTGCACGGCCTGCGACACGGAGCGCAGGTTGCCGCTGCCGTAGTCCACCACGGCGACTGTCTTGCGTTTCATGGCCGGGAGGAAGTTACAACGAACCTTTGGTCGAGGGAATCACGTCGCCCATGCGCGGGTCGCGCTCCAGCGCCATGCGCACGGCGCGGGCAAATGCCTTGAACACGGTTTCGGCCTGGTGGTGGGCGTTTTCGCCGTGCAGGTTGTCGATGTGCAGCGTGACCCCGGCGTGGTTGACGAACCCCTGGAAGAACTCGAAGGCGAGTTGGGTGTCGAAACCGCCGACCATGCCGCTCTTGAACGGCACCCGCATATGCAGGCCCGGGCGGCCCGAGAAGTCGATGACGACGCGCGAGAGCGCTTCGTCCAGGGGCACGTAGGCGTGGCCGTAGCGGCGGATGCCTTTTTTGTCCCCCACGGCCTGCGCAAAGGCCTGACCGAGGGTGATGCCCACGTCCTCCACCGTGTGGTGGCCGTCGATGTGCAGGTCGCCCACAGCCTTGATCTCGAGGTCGATCAGCCCGTGGCGGGCGATCTGGTCGAGCATGTGGTCAAAAAAGCCGATGCCGGTGGACAGCGTGGCGGCACCGGTGCCGTCGAGGTTGACGCGCACGCCGATCTGCGTTTCCGAGGTGTTGCGCTGCACGAACGCGATGCGCTCAAAGGGTGCTGCGGGGGCGGATGCGGAAGGCGTGGAAGTCATGGAGAGGTTTGTAGGGCGCGGATCAGCGAGGCATTTTCCGACGGTGTGCCCACCGTCAGCCGCAGACAGTGCGTCAGCAGTGGGTGCATTTTAGAAACATTCTTCACCAGAATGCCCTGGGCCTTGAGGCTGTCAAAACAACGTTGCGCATCGGGCACACGCACCAGCACCATGTTGGCTTCGCTGGGGAACGGCTGGAAGCCCGGCATCTGGTGCAGGGCGTCGATCAACACGGCGCGTTGTTCGCAGATCTGCACCGCCTGCT
The DNA here is from genome assembly GCA_040385485.1 of Pseudomonadota bacterium. Lineage (GTDB taxonomy): Bacteria > Pseudomonadota > Gammaproteobacteria > Burkholderiales > Burkholderiaceae_C > Hydrogenophaga. Next base: position 27,821 of record JAZKHJ010000094.1, read on the forward strand.
GCGCAAACACGTCGGCGTGCTCAAGCGCGAAAAGCGCGCATTCGGCATTGAGCACGCTCACGTTGTACGGCGGGCGCAGCTTGTCGACTTCGTGCACCAGCGCCTGGGCCCCAAGCATGTAGCCCAGCCGCACGCCGGCCAGGCCGAACTTGGAGAGCGTGCGCATGAGCAGCACGTGGGCGTTGGCCGCGGGGTGGGCGCGGATCTCGTCGAGCCAGCTCAGGCTGGAAAACGGCTGGTACGCCTCGTCCATGACCACCAGACCTCCGAAACCTGCAGCCTCGGCGATCAGGCGGCGGATGGTGTCGGCGCTCCAGAGGTTGGCGGTGGGGTTGTTGGGGTAGGCGATGTAGGTGATGGCGGGCTGATGTTCGCGCATCGCGGCCAGCATGGCGGCTTCGTCGAGTTCAAAGTCGGCCGTGAGCGGCACGCCGACAAATTTCAGGCCCTGCAGCTGCGCGCTCATGGCGTACATCACGAACCCCGGCAAAGGGGCCAGAACAGTCGCACCCGGCAGGTCGCAGGCCAGAGTCAACAACGAGATGAGTTCGTCTGAGCCATTGCCCAACATCAGGCTGCAGCCCGCAGGCAGGTCCACGTAGCGGGACAGGGCGGCCTTTAGATCGTCGATGCGCGGGCCGGGGTAGCGGTTCACGGCCACGGCGCCCAGTCGGGCGCCGAGCGCAGCCTGCAAATCGGGCGGCAGCGCGAACGGGTTCTCCATCGCGTCAAGCTTGACCATGCCGGTGGCGTCCTGCACGGCGTAGGCGTGCATGGACTGCACGTCCTGGCGGATCACGTCCAGAGGATTTCGGCTCATTGGGAAGCCCGCATCGCTGGCACTTCGTCCAACCGCAGCTCGGCGGCGCGCGCGTGGGCCTGCAGGCCTTCACCATAGGCCAGCTCGGCGGCGATCAGCCCCAGGCTCTGGGCGCCGGCCTGGCTCACCTCGATCAGGCTGCTGCGCTTCTGGAAGTCGTACACGCCCAGCGGCGAGGAGAAGCGCGCGGTGCCGCTGGTGGGCAGCACGTGGTTGGGACCGGCGCAGTAGTCGCCCAGGCTTTCGCTGGTGTAGGCACCGAGGAAGATGGCGCCTGCGTGTTTGAGCAGCGGTTCCCAACGGTGCGGCTCGCTGCTGGACACCTCGAGGTGCTCGGGCGCGATGCGGTTGCTGATGGCGCAGGCCTCTTCCATGCTGCGCGTGTGGATCAGCGCGCCGCGGTCGTTCAGGCTTTTGGCGATGATGGCCGCGCGCGGCATGGTGTTGAGCAAGCGGTCGATGGCGGCCTGCACCGCGTCAATGTAGGCAGCATCGGGGCACAGCAGGATGCTTTGCGCCAGTTCGTCGTGTTCGGCCTGGCTGAACAGGTCCATGGCCACCCACTCGGCTGGCGTGCTTCCGTCGGCCAGCACGAGGATCTCGCTCGGGCCCGCGATCATGTCGATGCCCACGGTGCCGAACACGCGCTTC
>JAZKHJ010000095.1:0-24522 GCA_040385485.1 Pseudomonadota bacterium
CCTCCGGTGGAATGGTTGTAATGATACTTCCCTTTTAAACGTTACAGTCCACTAGGCCGCCGAAGCCAGCCGCAGTACGTCGGGTGCAGCGAAGGGTTTCGGCCGCACTGGTGCACTTGACTTACTCTGTCTCCTCAGACCAGAAACACTTTGCTCCTGCTGGCAGTGTTGAAAGAACGCGCTCGAGCGCAACCACATCAACATGCTTGCGCAGGGCACCAGCTACGGCCTGTATGGCGTTTGAAGGCGAGAAGTTGTGCTCTGCCCGGAGAGAACGAACCTCAGCGAGCAGTTCGTCGTGGGTGCCAAACCTGGCGGCAGGCTGAGCGGGCTTCCAGTCTTCGATGAACAAGGCGCGCAGGACGGGAGGCAGCACAGCGGCAAAGCGCAGCGCCTCCTCGATAGTGAGCCGGCGACGAAAGGTGTGAAAGACGCCGACCACCATGTTCCACGCCATGTTGGTCGTACTGAGGCCAGCGCGTTCTCTGGCGTCCAACATGAACCGCTCGAATTCCAGTGAGGCGTTCTGATACTCGAATGGCAGTGTCATGACGTCGGTGCGGCCTAACGCAACGTATCCCGCAGAAACTGCGGGATACGTTGGACGGCGCAGGATATTCTGGTCACGGAGTCTTCCTGAAAATGGCCTGTAGCCTGAGATTCAAGGTGTTGCATTGTCTGAAAATTCAGGCATAAGAATTCCTTGAAACCCGGCATACGTGCCCTGACGCAAATACAGCGTCGAACAGATGTAATTCGTGTGCAAGACCGACAACTTCCCAGATGCCCACCGTCGCTTCAGAGCCCGTAGTTGTCATTCCCTGGCCGCACTTGCTCTCAGTGACTGGCTGCCGCCGCAACTCTGCTCGACGTCGCGCTCCCAGTTTAATCACAGCTAACGACGGAGACTCTGCCATGACGCCCTCTACACCCCCGCCACGCCGCTTCGCGATGATCCGCGGCTTTCATCTGGCCGACTTCATCACACTGGGCAATGCCGCCTGCGGCGTGTTGTCGGTGTTCCTGGCAATGATGTACATGGCCAGCGGCTCGCTCACGCACTTTCTGTTGTCGGCCGCCATGACACCGCTGGCCTTCGTCTTCGACGTCTTCGACGGCAAGGTGGCGCGCTGGCGCCACCAGCATTCGCCGCTGGGCCGCGAGCTCGATTCGCTGGCCGACGTCATCTCCTTCGGCGTCGGCCCGGCAGCACTGGGCTTTGCCGCGGGGCTGCAGAGCGGTTGGGACATCGTCATCCTGTGCTACTTTGTCTGCTGCGGCGTCAGCCGGTTGGCGCGCTTCAACGTCACGGCCGAACAACTGACCACCGAGTCGGGCAAGGTGGCCTACTTTGAAGGCACGCCGATCCCCACCAGTGTGATCCTCACTGCGGTGCTGTCATGGGCCGCCTGGCAAGGTGCGCTGGGTGCGCAAATGTGGGGCGGAGTGTGGCAACTCGGGCCCTGGCAGCTGCATCCCATGAGCCTGCTGTTCGCGCTGTCGGGCACGGCGATGATCAGCAAGACGCTGCGCATCCCCAAGTTCTGAAGGAGGCAGGCCATGCAACATTCGATCATGGACATGGCCTTGATGATCTCGCCGGCGATACGGTATGCCACCGGCCGCCACGGCAAGACAGAGGTGGTGGCGCTTGCGATGGCCGGTGGCGGCTCTACAGCATCGGCAAAAACCCGCCAGCAATCAGGCGTGACCCATCGAACACAGGCGCTTGTCCCTCGAACTGCATTCGCGGGTCGCTCGTCACCTTGGCCATGCCCGCATCTCTTGCGGCTTTGTCCGGCCACTCCACCCACGACATCACCAGTGTTTCGCCTTCGCCGACGCCGGCTGCTTTGGAGAAGCTGCTGTATTGAAATTCCGATCGACGGGCGGTTTCACCATGGTAGGTGGATGCCTCAGGGCCGCCCTCGTCCAACCAACACTCCATGGTGCGAAGTGCGCCGTGTTCTTTCACCACCTCGGCGGACAGCACGGCCATCTGTTGGTATGCCGCCTTGTTTGCCAAGGGCACGGGTACCAGGTAACAGTCGACGTACTTCACTTGCGATACCTCTTGATGTGGCCTGGCGCCAAGGGGCTGGAATGCGATCAGCGCGCAGCCTCGGCGCGTTTCTGCGGGAAAAGGCGCCGCGTCAGGGCCGCATTGCTTTCCTGCACAAGGTCCTTGTCCAGCGTTTCGATGATCACGTCTGACACTTCCATGTGGAACTCGTCGCGCAGGTAGCCCAGCAGGCGCGGGGCGGCCACGACGTGGAGTTCATCGAAGCGTTGGTTGCGCCGCAGTTCCAGAAGTCGCTGAGCAATCCGTGCTGCGAACAATCTGGCGTGCTGGTGGCGCTCCGAGTCGCCTGCGGACACGGTGGCTTGCGGGTTGCCCCCACCACCGGCGCCCGCGCGCCGGCCGTGTGGGCTGTGGTGCAACTCGCCTTCGCGGGCATGGGCATCTGGGTCAGTGAGTTCTTCCACGGGCAGCAAATCCCCGTGGTTGCGAGGACGCTCCAGGATGCGTGCAATGGCTTCGTCGGCGACGAGGATCCAAGTGGTTTTCATGGGTTTGCTCCTTCAGATGCGCGCCAGGGCGCGGGGTCAAATGGACATGCTGCGCGATGCGGCGCCAAGGCGATGTAGGACAACGCCGCGCCCGCGTGCGGGCGCTCAGCAAGACCGACGAGGAGTTCATCGTCAATGTGATCGCATTCGACGAAGCACCCTGCGCGGCCCTGCTGGCGCTGCGAGAAGGAGAGTCGCTCACGCTCTCGGTTGGGCTCACGCCCAGGGTCTGGACCGACAAGCAGGGCATGACCCGTCCCGGTCTGGACATGGTGGCCAGCCACGTGCTGACGGCGTACCACGCGAGCCACCGGGCACCCGGCTGAGATCACCCCCGCGCCATGCGTGTCGGCGCGAACATGCTGCGCCCCAGCCAGCGCCAGAGCCGTTGACCATTGCGGCCCGCACCCTGCACCGTCAAATCGCCGGCCTGGATCTTTTGCGCCGGGTCACCGTCGCCGGTCCAGATCTCGGTGAGTGCGCGCACGGTCGATTCCACCACCACGCTGACGTCGTGGCCCGGGTCGTCGCGGCACAGGTCGGCCTCGTGGTGTTCCACCACCAGCCACCATTGCCGTTCGGCCACTGGCGCATCGCTGAAGCGAAAGTGGACGACGGTGCGCTCTCCGTCGGGGAACTCATCCAGCTGCGCGAAGCGGCGGATATCCCACATCAGAAAACCCGCGTCGAGCTGCTCGTGCCGCAGCCGGCTGCCGATCCAGCGCGCACCCCAATGACCGATGCCCACCACGATCGGTCGCAGTTCTTCGCCTGCGGGTGTCAGGTGGTATTCCCAGGTCTTGTCGACGCGGCGGCGCTCGATGACGCCGATCTCTTCCAGTTTGCGCAGGCGCTGCGTCAACAGCGTGGCCGACATGCGCGGCACACCACGGTGGATGTCGTTGAAGCGGTGGCTGCCGCAGAGCAACTCGCGCACCACCAGCGGTGTCCACAAGGCACCCAGGACCTCCGCGCCCCGCGCGACCGTACAGAACTGCATGTAGTCGATCATGCGGATCAGTCTAGTCGTGTGCTGTCAGAACGCCTACTCCAGATTCTGGACTTGAGTGCACCCGCCACCCGGCATACCTTGAAGACCGACCGTGCATGTCGCATCGGTCAAGTCCAAGGAGCACTGCCATGACCGAAGCCCTCGTTTCCGCACCCGCTACACCGGCCGTCTTCGACGCCGAGAAGTTCCGCCAGACCACGCGCGCGCAGTGGGAGAACGCCGCTGAAGCTTGGGACCGTTGGGGGCCGTTGCTGGCCCGCTGGCTCGGCCCCGCAACCGAAACCATGCTGGACATGGCGGCCGTTGGCCCCGGCTCGCGCGTGCTCGACGTGGCGGCCGGAGCGGGCGAACAAACCCTGGTCGCCGCGCGTCGCGTGGGCACGCGCGGCCATGTGCTGGCCACCGACATCTCGCCAACGATCCTTCGTCACGCGCGGCAGGCGGCAGAACAGGCCGGCCTGTCGAACGTGGAAACCCGTGAGCTCGATGGCGAGCGCCACGACCTGTTGCCCGGCGCCTCCTTCGACGCCGCGGTGTCGCGCGTCGGCCTGATCTACTTCCCCGACCAGCAGCGCGCGCTCGCCGGCATTCGCCACGCATTGAAGCCGGGCGGGCGCTTCGCCGCAGTTGTGTATTCCACGGCCGAGCGCAATCCCTTCTTTGCCGTGCCGGTCGGCATCATCCGGCGCCGCGCGCAGTTGCCACCGCCCTTGCCTGGGCAGCCCGGGCCGTTCTCGCTGGGCGGTGAAGGGGTGCTGGCGAAAGTGCTGGAGCAAGCGGGCTTTCGCGATGTGGAGGTGCGCAAGGTTGATTCCCCGGTCCGTCTGCCGACGGCGGCCGAGTGCGTGCGCTTCGAGCGGGAGTCCTTCGGTGCGCTGCACCAGATGATGGCCAGCTTGAACGACGACGAACGCGCCGATACATGGCGGGAAATCGAGGAAGCCCTGCTCCGCTTCGAATCTCCGGCCGAGGGTTTTGTGGGGCCGTGCGAGATGCTGGTGGGGGCGGGCACGCGCTGAACAGAAAGCCCTGACGTGGGTGGTGGCTTTTATATGCAACTCATAATGTTGCATGAAAAAGAACAGCCAACTTTCAGACGTTCTCCATGTGCTGCTGCACATGGCAGAGCACGATGGGCCCGCCACCTCCGAGATGCTGGCCACGGCGATGCAGACCAATCCGGTCGTGCTGCGCCGGCTGATGTCCGGCCTGAGAGAGGCGGGCTTCGTTGCTTCAGCCAAGGGTCATGGCGGCGGCTGGGTGCTGTCCTGTGAGCTGGACCGCATCAGCCTGCGCGATGTGCACGAGGCACTGGGCGCACCGGCGCTCGTGTCGCTCGGCTTTCGCGAAGACCGGCCCACGTGCCTGGTTGCCCAGGCGGTTCACGAATCGCTCAACGGTGCCGTGCTGGCGGCGGAGTCGGTCCTGTTGAAGCGTCTGGGCGCCGTGACCTTGGCCACGCTGTCCAACGACTTTCACCAGCGAATGGCGCACCACCGGGCCACAGGTGGTTCGGGCCCCCACCACCTTGAGGAGCACGCCCCATGAAGCAGTTTGATTTCGCCATCGTGGGTGGCAGCTACGCCGGACTCTCTGCAGCCCTGCAACTGGCGCGCGCGCGCCGTGACGTTCTCGTGGTGGACGCGGGCCAGCGGCGCAACCGCTTTGTGGACGAGGCGGGCGAGGCCTCACACGGATTCCTGTCGCAAGATGGTCGCGCGCCGGGTGAGATCGCCGCTGACGCCAGGCTGCAACTGATGCGCTATGCAACGGTCCGCTGGATGGATGGCGTGGCGGAACATGCCCGGGTCGAGCCCGGCGGACGGCTGGCGTTTCGCGTTGGCAATGCCGAGATCAGCGCCGCCCGACTGATCCTCGCCACCGGTGTGCGCGACGATCTGCCACCGATTCCGGGGCTCGCAGAACGCTGGGGGCGCAGTGTGTTCCATTGCCCGTACTGTCACGGGTACGAGATGGAGGCGGGCCGCATCGGCATCGTGGCCACCTCGCCGCTGGCCCATCACCATGCCGTCATGCTGCCGGACTGGGGCTCCACCACGCTGTTTCTGAACGGGGTCTACTCACCGAACGAGGACGAACGGGCGGTGTTGGCGCGCCGAGGTACCCAGCTTGAGCGCACGCCGATCGAACGCATCGAAGGCCACGCCGATGTGGTGCTCAAAGACGGTCGCAAGCTCCCGATGAACGGCCTCTTCACGCAGCCGCGGACGACGCCGAGCAGCCCGTTGGCCGAGCAGCTGGGTTGTGCCATGGACCAGGGACCGATGGGTCCGTTCATCAAGATTGGTGAGGCGCAGGCCACCAGCATTCCCAACGTGTTTGCGTGTGGAGACGCTGCCAGAGCGGCGGGCAACGTGGCCTTGGCGGTGGCCGACGGCGTGATGGCAGCGTTCGGCTCGCATCGGGCTTCCATGTTCTGAAATCAGGCCCGCACTGAACATCAGGCTTGGGTGTCCAGCAAGGTGCCCAACATGCGGTCTTCCGTCTGCACGGTGCGCAGGTTGGCGGCGAAGCTGTAGAGGCTCATGCGTTGGCCCACCAGGTCTTCGGCCAGTCGGTCAAAGGGTGCTGACACCTCGGCCTCGCGGCCGATCTGTGCGTCCACACCACCCAGGTCGGGCACGGCTGTCTGGGTCGTGACCTGGCGCCGGAAGTCCGGTGTCTGCACGTTGGCCACGTTGTGGGCGTGCGAGTCCAGCTTGAGCTGCGCGGCGCGCATGCCGCTGAGGCCAATGGCGGCGGCCGAGGTGCCTGAGGTGACGGACATGGACATGGTGGGCGTGGTGCTGGAGGGCGGATGGGCGGGGATCTCAACAGGTATATCGGCCGGCACAGTGGCAACTTGAGCCCTTGGCAGACACAAGCGCCGCCCCTCTGCGAAAATCCCGTGCATGAACGCGACCAACACCACCGAACTCATGCACACCCTGGGCCAGCAGGCCAAGGCGGCCTCGGCGCTCATGGCCAAGGCCAGCGCGGCCACCAAGCAGCGCGCCCTGCTTGGCCTGGCCGCCCTGCTGCGCGCCAACGTGGACGCGCTGCAGGTGGACAACGCCAAGGATCTGGAGCGCGCCCGGGCCAACGGCCTGAGCGAACCGCTGGTCGACCGCCTCAAGCTCACGCCCAAAGTGATCGAGACCTGCGCCCAAGGCTGCGAGCAGCTCGCGGCCATGCCCGAGATCATTGGCGACATCACCGGCATGAAGCAGATGCCCAGCGGCATCCGTGTGGGCCAGATGCGTGTGCCCATCGGCGTGTTCGGCATGATTTACGAGAGCCGGCCCAACGTGACCATCGAGGCCGCGTCGCTGTCCATCAAGAGCGGCAACGCGGCCATCCTGCGCGGCGGCTCCGAAGCCATCGAATCCAACCGCGCCCTGGCCGCGCTGGTGCAGCGCGCGATGGTCGATGCCGGCCTGCCGGCCGATGCGGTGCAGCTCGTGCCCACCACCGACCGCGCCGCCGTGGGCCAGCTCATCACCATGCCGCAGTACGTGGACGTGATCATCCCGCGCGGTGGCAAAGGCCTGATCGAGCGCATCAGCGCAGAGGCCAAGGTGCCGGTGATCAAGCACCTGGACGGCAACTGCCACACCTACGTGGACGACCCCTGCGACGTGGCCATGGCGGTGACCGTGGCCGACAACGCCAAGACCCAGAAGTACAGCCCCTGCAACGCCACCGAAAGCCTGCTGGTGGCGCGCGCCGTGGCGGCCGACTTCCTGCCGAAGATCGGTGCCATCTACGCCGCCAAGGGTGTGGAGATGCGTTGCTGCGCCGAGAGCAAGGCGATCCTCGCCGCCGTGAAAGGCGCCCACCTGAAGGACGCGACCGAGCAGGACTGGTCCGAGGAATACCTGGCGCCGGTCATCAGCATCAAGCTGGTCGAGGGCGTGGACGAGGCCATTGCCCACATCAACCACTACAGCAGCCACCACACCGACGCCATCCTCACCACCGACCACATGCACGCCCAGCGCTTCCTGCGCGAGGTGGACTCGGCCAGCGTGATGGTGAATGCGAGCACCCGCTTCGCCGATGGTTTCGAGTTCGGCCTGGGCGCCGAAATCGGCATTTCCACCGACAAGTTTCATGCGCGCGGGCCGGTGGGTGTGGAGGGCCTGACCTCGCTGAAATACGTGGTGCTGGGCGAGGGTGAAGTTCGGGGCTGATCAACGCCCCATCGGGAGGGAGATGCCATGTGCCGCAACATCAAGACCCTGTTCAACTTCGAGCCGCCCGCCACGGAACTGGAAATCCGTGACGCGGCCCTGCAGTTCGTGCGCAAGCTCAGCGGCTTCAATGTGCCGTCGCAGGCCAACGAAGCCGCGTTTGACCGCGCGGTTGAGCAGGTGGCCCGCTCTGCCCGGGAACTCATCCAGTCGCTGAGCACCACTGCCGCCCCGCGCGACCGCGACGTAGAGGCGGCCAAGGCCCGCGCCCGAACGGCCGCCCGCTTCGGGACTGCCCCGTAAACCCACTGGCGGTTCCGGTCAGAGGTTCGCGCGAAAGAAGCCCGGCAAGCAGGTGTCTTTGCCTTGAAATGGGTGTCATACGGCCCCATTACACTGATTACCCCCACCCGTTGCCACCGCAGGCCTTTTCCTATGGTTCCCCACCTCGTCACCGCCCTGACCGGCCCCATCAACGAGCTTGAGCAGCGCATCCTCGAGTCCACGCCGGTGATCGAGCGCTGGTTCCGGCTGGAGTGGATGGAGCACACACCGCCGTTCTACACCTCGGTGGACGTGCGCAACGCTGGCTTCAAACTCGCGCCGGTGGACACCAACCTCTTCCCCGGCGGCTGGAACCACCTCACGCCCGAGATGATTCCCCTGGCGGTGCAGGCGGCCATGGCCGCGATCGAGAAGATCTGCCCGGAGGCCAAGAACCTGCTGCTGATTCCCGAGAACACGCGCGACACCTTCTACCTGAGCAACCTGGCCCAGTTGCAGCGCATCTTCTACATGGCCGGCCTCAACGTGCGCCTGGGCTCCATGTCCAACGACATCAAGGTGCCCACCACCATCGAGTTGCCCGGCGGCGAGAAAGTGGTGCTGGAGCCCTTGATCCGCAGCAAGCGGCGCCTGGGCCTGAAGAATTTCGACCCCTGCACCATCCTGCTCAACAACGACCTGAGCGCCGGCGTGCCCGGCATCGTGGAAGACCTGCACGAGCAGTATCTGCTGCCCCCGCTGCACGGAGGCTGGCCCACGCGGCGCAAGAGCCACCACTTCAAAGCGTACGAGGAGGTGTCCAAGCGATTCGGCAAGCTGCTGGGCATGGACCACTGGCTCATCAACCCGATGTTCAACCAGTGCGGCGAGGTGGACTTCAACACCAACGCCGGCCTGGAGTGCCTGCGCAGCAACACCGACGCGCTGCTGGGCAAGATCCGCCGCAAGTACAAGGAATACGGCATCAACGAGAAGCCATTTGTCGTCATCAAGGCCGACAACGGGACCGGCGGCATGGGCATCCTCACCGTGCGGGACGCCAAGGATCTGGACAACCTCTCGCCCAAGACCAAGGAACGCATGGCCGTGGCCCAGGGCGGGCAGGCGGTGCACGAGGTCATCATCCAGGAAGGCGTGTTGACCAACGAGCGCATCAACAGCGCGGTGGCCGAGCCGGTGGTCTACATGATGGACCGCTACGTGGTCGGCGGCTTCTACCGCGTGCACGCCGACCGGGGCGTGGACGAAAACCTGAACGCACCCGGCTCCAGCTACGTTCCACTGGCCTTCGAGCAGAGCGCGCAGCTGCCGCAACCCGGCGTGAAACCTGGTGCCAGCGTGCCCAACCGCTTCTACATGTATGGCGTGATCGGCCGTCTGGCGATGCTGGCCGCCAGCTACGAGCTCGAAGCCACCGACCCGGACGCCGAAGTCTACGAGTGAGTTGTTGCAGCGCAACATAAGCGCTTTTGGGGTGCTTTAGAGCTCCAAGCCCACCGCCGCGTGGGCTGACGCTGGCGCAAAATCGCGTTCCCAAGACAATGAACCCCGTGCCAACAGGCCGGGGTTGTTTCGTGTCAGCTTCCAAATCCTCTCTCGCAGCGCTCACGCTGGGCGCCATCGGTGTGGTCTATGGCGATATCGGCACCAGCGTGCTGTACGCCGTCAAAGAGGTCTTCGGATCCGGCCACGTACCGTTCACCCACGCCAACGTTTACGGCGTGTTGTCCATTTTGTTCTGGACGCTCACCGTCATCGTCTCGCTCAAGTACGTCGTGCTCGTGCTGCGTGCCGACAACGGCGGGGAAGGCGGTCTGATCGCCATGCTGGCGCTGGCCTCCACGGCGGTGAAAGACCGGCCCGAACTGCGCCAGACCCTGCTGGCCATCGGCATCTTCGGCACCGCGCTGTTTTACGGCGATGGCGTCATCACACCCGCCATCTCGGTGCTCTCGGCGGTCGAGGGCCTGGAGGTCATTTCCCCCGCCTTTCGCCAGTACGTGGTGCCGATCACGCTGGTGGTGCTGTTTGCGCTGTTCGCGGTGCAAAAGCGGGGCACGGGGGGCATTGGCAAGTTCTTCGGCCCGATCACCGTGGTGTGGTTCGTCACCATCGCGGTGCTGGGCGTGGTGCAGATCGTGGACCACCCTGAAATCCTGGCCGCGCTCAGCCCGCACCATGCGCTGCGCTTCATGTGGCAGCAGCCCGGTACCACCTTCATCATCTTGGGCGCCGTGGTGTTGTGCGTCACGGGTGCCGAGGCGCTTTACGCCGACCTCGGTCACTTCGGCAAGAAGCCGATCCGCCTGGCCTGGTTTCTGGTGGTCATGCCCTGCCTCACGCTGAACTACTTCGGCCAGGGCGCGCTGCTGCTGGCGCGTCCCGAGGCGGTGGTCAACCCGTTCTTCAACATGGCGCCCGACTGGCTGCTGCTGCCCCTGGTGTTGCTGGCCACCATGGCCACTGTCATCGCCTCTCAGGCGCTCATCACCGGCGCCTTCAGCGTGACCAAGCAGGCCATGCAGTTGGGCTATTTGCCGCGCCTGCAGGTGCAGCACACCAGCGAACACGACACCGGCCAGATCTACATGCCTTTCGTCAACTGGGCGCTGTTTGCCGCCATCGTGCTGGCGGTGGTGATGTTCAAGTCGTCCACCAACCTCGCAGCGGCCTACGGCATCGCGGTCACGCTGGACATGCTGATCACCACCGTGCTCACGTTCTACGTGATCCGCTACGGCTGGAAATACCCGCTGTGGCTGTGCGTGGCAGCGACCGGCTTCTTTTTCGTGGTCGACCTGGCTTTCTTCACCTCCAACCTGCTCAAGCTGTTCGCCGGTGGCTGGTTTCCGCTGCTCATCGGCGGCGTGGTGTTCACGCTCATGATGACCTGGAAGAGCGGCCGCAGCCTCATGGGGGAGGCCCAGCAGGCCGAAGCGCTGGACCTGCCGAGTTTTCTGGAGGCGGTGTTCGTGAGTCCGCCGGTGCGCGTGGCAGGGACGGCCGTGTTTCTCACCGCCGAGAGTGGCACCGTGCCCAATGCGATGCTGCACAACCTCAAGCACAACAAGGTGCTGCACGAGCAGAACCTGTTCGTCACCGTGCGCAGCCACGAGGTGCCGTGGATAGCGCCCGGACAACGTTTGCAGATGGAACCGTTGGGGTACGACTGCTGGACTGTGACGCTGAACTACGGCTTCAAGGACGAGCCCGACGTGCCCAAGGCGCTGCAGCTCATGCGGGGGCACGGCTGTGCCCTGGAGTCCATGACGACCAGCTACTTCCTGTCACGCGACGTCGTCACGCCCACGCTGGGCGGCGGCATGGCGCCCTGGCGCGAGAAGCTGTTTGCGCAGATGCACCACAACGCCAGCGCAGCTGCGCAGTTCCTGCATCTGCCCAACAACGCGGTGATTGAGCTCGGCTCGAAAATAGAGATCTGACCGCGGGGCGAAAATCGCCCGATGCCATTCTTCAAAGACCTCAACCTCTCAGCCGCCACCGCCGGCTTCGTCGCGGTGCTGGTGGGCTTCACCAGCTCGGTGGCCATCGTCTTTCAGGCCGCGCAGGCGTTCGGCGCCACGCCGGCGCAAATCACCTCGTGGATGTGGGCGCTGGGCCTGGGCATGGGCCTCACGTCGGCCATTCCCTCGCTCATCCTCAGGCAACCGGTCATGGTGGCCTGGAGCACGCCCGGTGCGGCCGTGCTGGCCACGGCCGGCATCGCGGGTGGCTTCTCCATGGCCGAGGCCATCGGCGCTTTTCTGGTGTGCGGCGCACTCATCACGGTGGCGGGCGCTACCGGCTGGTTCGAGCGCGTCATGAACAAGATCCCCATGGCCATTGCTGCTGCCTTGCTCGCCGGTGTGCTGGCGCGCTTCGGTCTGCAGGCCTTTGCGGCCGCGCAGACTGCGCTGGTGCTGGTGGTGCTCATGCTGCTGGCCTACCTGCTCGGCCGTCGCCTGGCGCCGCGCTACGCGGTGGTGATCACGCTGGCGGTGTCGGTGGCGTATGTGGTGCTGCGCGGCCAGTTCAATGCCGGCTCGCTCACGCTGGAGCTGGCCCGACCGGTGTTCACCATGCCGGTGTTCACGCTGGCCGCCTTCACCAGCCTGGCGTTGCCGCTGTTCGTGGTCACCATGGCGTCGCAGAATCTGCCCGGCGTGGCCGCGATCCGAGCCGCCGGCTACGACATGCCGATCTCCAGAATCATCACGCTCACCGGCGTGGCCACCCTGGTGCTCGCGCCGTTCGGCGCCTTCGCGCTCAACCTCAGCGCCATCACCGCAGCCATCTGCATGGGCCCCGAAGCGCACCCCGATCCGAAGAAGCGCTACACCGCCGCCGTGACCTGTGGCGCCATCTACGTGCTGATCGGCCTGTTCGGCGCGGCCGTGACGGGTCTTTTGATCGCCTTCCCGCGCGAGCTGGTGCTGGCCATCGCCGGTATCGCGCTGCTGGGCAGCATTGGTGGCGGCCTGCACGCGGCCTTGAAGGACGACACGCACCGCGAAGCCGCGCTCATCACGTTTCTCGTCACGCTCAGCGGCGTGGTGATAGCCGGTATCGGCTCGGCCTTTTGGGGGGTGGTGGCCGGCGCCATGGCGCTGTTTGTGCAACAGTACGGCCTTCGTCCGAAAAGCAAGCCATGAACATCCTCTTTGTCGCCGACCCGCTGGTCACTTTCAAGACCTACAAAGACACCACCTTCGCCATGATGCGCGAGCTGCAGAAGCGCGGCCACACGCTGGCGGCCTGCGAGCCGCAGCACCTGCAGTGGCAGACCGGCCAGCCCGTGACCGCGCTGGTGCGCCGCATCGAGCTGACCGGCGCGGCCGACGACTGGTACCGCGTGCTCCACCAGGGCCGCGAGGCCCTGTACACGTTCGACGCCGTGCTCATGCGCAAGGACCCGCCGTTCGACAGCGAGTTCTTTTACGCCACGCACCTGCTGGAGCAGGCCGAGCGCGAAGGCGCCAAGGTGTTCAACAGCCCGCGCGCGTTGCGAGACCACCCGGAAAAACTCGCGCTCATGGAGTTTGCCGAGTACGCGCCGCCCACGCTGGTGACGCGCTCGCCCGAGGCCATCCGCCATTTCCACGCCGAACACAAAGACATCATCTTGAAACCGCTGGACGGCATGGGCGGCATGGGCATCTTCCGCGTCGGCCCCGACGGCATGAACCTGGGCTCGATCACCGAAACGCTCAACCAGGGTGGCGCCATCAGCGTCATGGTGCAGGCCTACCTGCCCGCGATCGTGGACGGTGACAAGCGTCTGCTGCTCATCGGCGGCCAGGTCGCGCCCTACGTGCTGGCGCGCATTCCCCAGGGCAACGAGGTGCGCGGCAACCTGGCCGTCGGAGGCAAGGGCGTGGCCCAGCCCCTGAGCGACACCGACCGCGCGATCGCCGAGGCCATCGCGCCCACGTTGGCCGAACGCGGCCTGCTGCTGGTGGGGCTGGACATGATCGGCGACAAGGTGACCGAGATCAACGTCACCAGCCCGACCTGCTTCCAGGAAATCCAGCAGCAGATGGGCTTTGATGTGCCAGCGATGTTTGTGGACGCGCTGGAAGCGGCGATGGCATGAGCGAAGAAGACGACGCAGCGCCCGCCGCGCCGACTCAACCCAGGAACCCGCTGCACGGGTTGACGCTGGAGGCCATCGTCACCGCGCTCGCGGATCACTACGGCTGGGAAGAGCTGGGCCAGCGCATCCCCGTGCGTTGTTTCAATGTGGACCCCAGCGTTCAGTCCAGCCTGCGCTTCCTGCGCAAGACACCTTGGGCGCGCGAGAAGGTGGAAGGCCTCTACCTCTTCATGCTGCGCGAAGAGCGCCGGGCCGGTAGAGGTTGAGCTGCGCTCAGTGCACCGTGGCCTTGGAGAACACGTTGAGCACCACCACCCCGGCGATGATCAGGCCCATGCCGATCAGGCCGGCCAGGTCGATGCGCTGGCCGTAGAGCAACCAGGCGACCGCGGTGATCAGCACGATGCCCAGACCCGACCAGACCGCGTAGGCAATGCCCACCGGCACGCTCTTGAGCACCATCGACAGGCAGTAAAACGCCACGCCATACCCCACCACCACGATCAGCGAAGGCACGAGCCGCGTGAAACTTTCGCTCGCTTTCAAGGCGGTGGTGCCAATCACTTCGGCCACGATGGCCAGTCCGAGCATCATCCAGGCGTTCAATCGGTGGTCTCCTTGGGTGCCGCGCTTTTTCGAGGAACAAGGACTCTGCCACAGGAAGTGGTGGTTTGTCTCCTTGAGGCAGCTCACCGGCAGAGCCGGTAGGGTCCGCCATCCAGATGAAAGTGGTCGCGGTGCGCCGCGTTGTAGTCCGGGCTCAACGTGCCTTTGAAGAAGCGGCAGGCGCCGTCGCGCGCCTCGCGCAGGAAGGCGGCCTCCGGGCCATCGCCAAGCCAGTGGTTGAGCACGCTGATGCGCCGCCCGTTGCGCAAACGGAAACCGGCCACGTCGAAGGCGTTGGCGATGGCGTGCTGGCTGCGCCGCTCGCCTTCGCCGCTGGCGCCGCGCACGTTGCGGCACGCGTAGCTGCCGAAGTGCTCGATGCGCGTGATCGCCTGACCGAAATGCGCCTGGGCGGCGGGCTGCAGCGCGTGGCGTTCCCACATCACCAGCGACAGTGCCGACCCGCAGGTGAGCGTGAATTCGGGAGCGAGGCGCGCATCTGCCACGCGCAGCGCGGCCTGCCAGCCGCAACCGTCACCGGTGTCGTTGTCCGGAAGGGGCGTGTGTTCCAGGGACGAGCCGGCCAGCGCGGCGCTGCACAGCGCAGGGTTGGCGGCTGCGCGTTGCAGCTTGTGGCCAGTGAGCCAGTTGGGGATCTCGGCCACATCCAGCGGTGCCCACGGGTTCCAATGCGGTGGCACCGCGACATGGCCACTGTGCACGGCCCACGTCCCGACACCGGCAGCGACGATGCTGACGGCCAGCAGATTTTGGTACTTGGTCATGGGGGCCGTTGAATCAATCTTGTGGGCAGGCCCCATCTTGGACCACCTGCCTCGATTCTTGCGCCAACGTCAGCCTTGTCCGACAGACCCAGGGCACTGCCGTGAGCACAATGGAAATTGTCGGAGCAGTGGCGTACGCTGCTGGCCCAACTCTTCGGGAGACACACCATGACGAGCAAGAACACATCAGCATCTGGTACGACGGCGCGGCCCTGGACGCCGCCAACTTCTATGCCCAGACGTTCCCGGACAGTGCGGTGGGCACCGTGCTGCACGCGCCGGGCGACTATCCGAGCGGCAAGCAGGGGGACGTGCTGACGGTGGAGTTCACCGTGGCCGGCATCCCCTGCCTCGGGCTGAACGGTGGCCCGGTGTTCAAGCACAGTGAAGCTTTTTCCTTTCAGATCGCGACCGACGACCAGGCCGAGACCGACCGCTTGTGGAACGCGGTGGTGGGCAATGGCGGCCAGGAAAGCGAGTGCGGCTGGTGCAAGGACCGTTGGGGCCTGTCCTGGCAGATCACCCCGCGCGCCTTGACCGAGGCCTTGCTCGACCCCGATCGCGCGGCGGCCAAACGCGCGTTCGAAGCGATGATGACCATGCGCAAGATCGACATCGCCGCGATCGAGGCGGCGCGGCGGGGCAAGAGCCCGTCGTGAAGCGCGGTCAGTGCACCGTCGCGCTCATGGCGCGCATGGCCTCCGCGCGCACCGGCACCGCGTAGCAGAGCGGCGCCAGCGCGGACTGGATGCGCGCCATCTGCGCCTCGCTCACCAGGCTGCCCAGCACTTTCTGAAAGCGTGGCTCCAGCGTGCCGGAGACGATGTACTGCCAGCGGTAGGCCTTGAGCAGCGTGGCGTTCACCTGCTCGGCGCGCTCGCCTTCCGCTGCCATGCCGCTGACGTCCAGGAAGTACGCCGCATCCGCCTTGGCCTGCCCCTGCAGGATGCCGTCGACGCCGCCGACCAGCGCGATCAGATCGTCCACCGCCGCATCGCGCTGTGCATCGGACCCCAGCCTGGCGTCTTCCCGCGCCCATTCCAGCTCGTCGATGATTGCGTGCTGAGACTCTTCCCGCCAGTGGAACAGGAACACGTCCTTGAACAGCGGCGACAGGCCCTCGGCGGCATCGATGCTGGCGCGGTAGTGCGCCTGTGAGAACAGCTCGATGTGGCAGGTGAGCGCCAGCACGGCCCAGGTGCTCTTGCCCAGCACGAAGGCGGCCACGTCGTTGGGCGACACGTCGAAGCGGTAGCCCGCCGGCATGTCGGCGCCCACCAGCAATTCGATGCGGCGGAACAGTTCCTGGTGCTTCAGCTCTTCGTCGGTGAAGCGCACCAAGGCTTCCAGCGCGGTCTGGTCGCCGAGCCAGTGGTCGCGGCTCACCTCCAGCATCTTCGCGCTGATGAAGCGCTCGACCAGGCCGAACATGTTGGCGTAGGTGCGGCCCTGCACCTGGCTCAGGAAGCGGTGCTCGGTCGGGCTCAGGAAAGGCAGCTCGTCGGCCAGCGACAGCCCGTCGGGCAGGAAGGTGTGGGCCAGGTCGAAATGGCGGCCGCGGATCACGTCGCGGTCGATGTCCCAGCGGATGCGTTTGGAGACCTCGATGGTCTTGGCGTAGCGTGGGATGTCCAGGGGGGTGGGGTGGGTTTGCATGGTGTTTCCTCTCGGTGGAATCCGTCGAATCGACGTGAACGAAGGATTCACCGATGCGCCCGTCGGCGCATGGGGTGGATGTCCCGATCCCTCCGTTGGGGGACAAGCGCGGGCACCCAGGCATGGGACGCACGACCCAGGCGCGAGACAATGGCGCATGTCCGCCGTGCCGAGTCCCTCCTCGAACCCGCGTCAGAGCCTGCGCTTCTGCACCGCGGCCGACGGTACCCGCATCGCGATCGCGTCGATCGGGTCGGGCCCGCCGCTGCTGCGCGCCGCGCACTGGCTGAGCCATGTTGAACACGATCTGCACAGCCCTGTCTGGCGGCCCTGGCTGGCTGAACTCGCGCGAGACCACCAATACATCCGCTACGACCAGCGCGGCTGTGGCCTGTCCGACAGCTCGGTGGCTGATTTTTCGCTCGACGCCTGGGTGGGCGACCTCGAGGCCGTGGTCGACAGCCTGGGCTTGCGCCGCTTTCCGCTGATCGGCATGTCGCAGGGCGGCGCGGTGGCCATTGCCTACGCCGTGCGCCACCCCGACAAGGTGTCTCACCTGGTGCTGCCCGGTGCCTACGCGCGCGGTGCGCTGCGGCGCGCCACGAGCGACGCCGAGCGGCTGGAGGCCGAGACGCTGGTCAACCTCATCCGCCTGGGCTGGGGTCGCGACAACGACGCCTTTCGCCAGGTGTTCACCAACCAGTTCATCCCTGGCGGCACGCCGGCGCAGCACCAGTGGTGGAACGAACTGGAGCGCCTGACTGCGAGCCCCGAGAACGCCGCGCGCACGCTCGAGGCGTTTCACCGCGTTGACGTGACCGAGCTCGCGCGCCAGTTGCGCGTGCCCACGCTGGTGCTGCATGCACGCGGCGATGCGCGCGTGCCGTTCGACGAAGGGCTGCGGCTGGCGGCACTGATCCCGGGGGCGCGTTTCGTGCCGCTGGACAGCGACAACCACGTGCTGCTGGACACCGAGCCGGCGTGGCCCGTGTTTCTGACCGAACTGCGTGGATTCCTGGGCACCGCGCGGGACGATGCCAACCCACGCAGCAGCGACGCGGCGCTGACAGCGGCCGAGCGCGACGTGCTGAGGTTGGTCGCGCTTGGGCTGGACAACGCAGCCATCGCGCTGCGGTTGAGCAAGAGCGAAAAAACGGTGCGCAACCAGGTGTCGAGCATCTTCGACAAGCTGGGCGTGCGCACGCGGGCGGAGGCCATCGTTTACGTGCGCGACCGCGAGGGCTGAACCGGGATGTCATCCTTGTCCTACAGCCATGTGTCGCGAGGGCTTACGTCGCGCAGGGTTCCCGCGCCCCTATGATCGCCTTCAGATCATTCATCCAAGGAGCAAGCTCATGAACACCATCATCTACATTGTCGGCTTGGTCGTGGTGATCGGCATCATCATGAGTTTCTTCGGCCTGCGCTGAACTCTGGCCGAGACTGTGAAAGCGCTACGCGCTCCGGTCACAGTTTCTCGGTCTCACCGACTTTCGGCTGCCACTTCATCAGCCGCTTCTCGATCTTGCCCACCACCGCGTCCAGCACCAGCGCAAAGCCGGTGAGCACCACGATGCCGGCCATCACGGTGTTGATGTCGAAGCTGCCTTCGGCCTGCAGGATCAGGTAGCCCACGCCCTGGCTCGAACCCAGGTATTCGCCCACCACCGCGCCCACGAAAGCCAGGCCCACGCTGGTGTGCAGCGAGCTGAACACCCAGCTGGTGGCGCTGAGCAGGTAGACGTGGCGAAGCAGCTGCTTCTGGCTCGCACCCAGCATGCGCGCATTGGCCAATATGACCGGGCTCACTTCCTTCACGCCTTGGTAGACGTTGAAGAACACGATGAAGAACACCAGCGTCACGCCCAGTGCCACCTTGCTCGCGATGCCCAGGCCGAACCACACCGCGAAGATGGGTGCCAGGATGATGCGCGGCATCGAGTTCATGGCCTTGATGTAGGGCTCCAGGATGGCCGAGGCCATGGGTGAGAGCGCCAGCCACAGGCCACCGCCCAGACCGCCGAGCGCGCCAATGGCAAAGGCCAGCACGGTCTCGGTGAGCGTCACGCCCAGGTGTTGGTAGATGTCGGCATCGGTGACGAACCAGGCCCAGACGCGCTCGGCCACGCGCAGCGGTTCACCGAAGAAAAACGCGGCCTGGCGGTCGTTCTCGAACATGAAGTTCGGCAGCAGGCCGGGCGTGGTCATGGCGTACCAGAACACGATGAGCGCCACCAGCAGACCGATCTGCCACAGGCGCAGGGTCTTTGGCTGCGGTTTGATGAGGTTCCACATGGCTCAGGCCACCTTCAGTTGTTGCTGGTAGCCCTTGAGCACTTCCTCGCGCATCACGGCCCAGATGGCGGCGTGCAGTTCGATGAAGCGGGCGGTGGTCTTGATCTCGGCCACGTCGCGCGGGCGCGGGATGTCGATGTTGAACTCGCCGATGGGGTGACTGGACGGGCCGGCGCTGAGCACCACAACGCGGTCGCTCATCGCGATGGCTTCGTCGAGGTCGTGCGTGATGAACAAGACGGCCTTCTTTTTGGCTGCCCACAAGTCCAGCACTTCGTTTTCCATCAACTGGCGCGTCTGGATGTCGAGCGCGGAAAACGGTTCGTCCATCAGGATGATGTCGGGGTCGAGCACCAAGGTCTGCGCCAGGCTCGCGCGCTTGCGCATGCCGCCACTCATCTGGTGCGGGTAACGGTCGCCGAAGCCGCCCAGGCCGACGCGGCGCAGCCAGTCCTCGGCCTGGTGCTTCGCGTCGGCGTCGGGCACGCCGCGAAACGACAGGCCCGCCATCACGTTGCCCAGCGCGGTGCGCCAGGGCATCAGGCTCTCGGTCTGGAACATGTAGCCCGCGCGGGTGTTGATGCCGGCCAGCGGCGCCCCGAACACGTTGACCGTGCCGGTGCTGGGCGAGAGCAGGCCGGCCGCGACGTTGAGCAGCGTGCTCTTGCCGCAGCCCGTGGGGCCCACCACGCTCACGAATTCACCAGCGCCCACGGTCAGCGTCACATCGCGCACGGCGGTGTAGCGCTGGCCGGGGTCGTCCTTGCTGATGAAAGTGCAGGACACTCCCTGCAGGTCGATCGCCGGACTCGTCACGTCAGCCTTTCGGGTACTTGGCGTTGGCCTTTTGCACGAAAGCGTTGGTGTAAACCGCGTTCAGATCGAGCTTGGCGGCCGCCAGCTTCTCGTCCACGCTGGCGAGCGCGCGGAAGGCCGTGTCGGCGCCCTTGGCCGGGAAGCTGCCATCGGGCGACAGCGCGCCCTTGGCGGCCATGAAGGCGTCGATGTACACGGCGCGGTCGCCGAGCAGGAAGCCTTCGGGCACGACCTTGATGATGTCGCCCGGGCCGGCGGCCTGGATCCACTTGTTCGCGCGCACCATCGCGTTGGTCAAGGCTTGCGCGGTGTTGGGGTTCTTGTCCAGGAAGGGCTGGGGAGCGTACAGACAGCCCGCAGGCATGGGGCCGCCGAACACCTTCTCCGACTCCGCCACGATGCGTGTGTCGGAGATGATCTTCATGTCGCCCGAGCGCTGCAGCAGCGTGACCACCGGATCGAGGTTGCTCATGGCGTCGATCTGGCCCGATCGCATGGCGGCAACGGCGCCACTGCCCGCGCCCACGCCGACGATGCTCACGTCACTCGGCTTCAAGCCGGCTTTGGCCAGCACGAAGTTGACCATCACATTGGTTGAGCTGCCCGGCGCGGTGACGCCGATCTTCTTGCCTTTGAGGTCGGCAATCGTTTTGTAGCCGGCCATGGTCTTGGGGTTGACGCCCAACACGATCTGCGGCGCCAGGCCCTGCAGCACGAAGGCGCGCATGGGCTGACCCTTGAACTGCATGTTGACTGTGTGCTCGAACGCGCCCGAGACCACGTCGGCGCTGCCGCCCACCACCGCGGCCAGCGCGCGCGAGCCGCCAGCGAAGTCGGCGATGGTCACGTCCAGACCCTCGGCCTTGAAGTAGCCCAGTTGCTCGGCGATGGTCAGCGGCAGGTAGTACAACAGGTTCTTGCCGCCCACGGCGATGGTGACCTTGGGCTTCTCGATGCCTTGCGCGAACGCGAATGGGGGCAGGGCCGCGGCAGCGAGGCCGCCGACCACGAGGTGTCGTCTTTGCATGGGTTTGTCTCCTTCGTTGAGGGGGGTACTTGCCGGGTCGCGCAGGGCGCCCGAACTGGACACATGGTAGTCGCAGGGGTGTGCCCCGCGCCAACCCGGGGAATCACGCCAGCGGCAGGCCGTCGACGAACACCTTGAGCTCGTTGGGTTCAAAGGCGGCCCACTGTTCGTTGCTGGTCAGCGGCGTGGTCACCACCACCGCTGCGCGGTCGCCCGGGTTGTGAAGGTCGGCGAAGTTCACCGTCCAGTCCTGGTCCATCAGCGTGGCCTGCGCAAACGGGTGCTGGCGCACCAGCCAGTGCAGCCTGGTGCTGCAGTGCGCCCACAGCGCTTCGCCGTTGGAGAGCAAGAAATTGAAGGTGCCGAAGCGGCGCACCTGGGGCACCAGCTCGCGCAGCGTAAGGGTGAGCTCTTCCACGCTGGGCAGACCCGCGTGCGACTTGGCCAGCTCCTGCATCAACCAGCAAAAAGCGCGCTCGCTGTCGGTGGTGCCGACCGGGCGAAAGTGGCTGTGCAGATGCGGGAAGTAGTCCTTGAGGTCGCCGTTGTGCGCGAACACCCATTGGCGGCCCCAGAGCTCGCGCACGAAGGGGTGGGCGTTTTCCAGCGCCACCTCGCCGATGGTGGCCTTGCGCACGTGGGCAATGATGTTGCGGCTCTTGAGCGGGTAGCTCTGCAGGAAGGTGGCCATGGGCGACTGCGCGGCACTGGCGTGGTCGATGAACAGGCGAAGGCCTTTGCCCTCGAAGAACGCGATCCCCCAGCCGTCGGCGTGGTGGTCGGTGTTGCCGCCGCGCTGGCAGAAGCCGGTGAAGCTGAACGACGCGTCGGTGGGGGTGGCGCAGTTGAGGCCCAGAAGCTGACACATGACGGCTATTTTGAACTCTTCGCGTCTGGCGGCGTGCGAAGTTTCAAAGCCGCCACCACCGCCAAAGCGCAGATCGCACCCAGCATCAAAAAGGTTTCGCCAAACGCGGCCATGCGCGCCGGGGTGGCGGTGCCGGTGTCGAGCATCGCGCCATGAGCGGCCACGCGCCATTCGAGCACGATGCCGCACAGGCTCACGCCGGCCGCGCCGCCCAGCATGCGCAGGAAGTTGATGACGCTGGAGCCCTGCGGAATATGGCTGCGGTCCAGCGATCGCATGGCGCCAATGTTCAGCGAAGGCAGGATGAAGCCCAGGCCGATGCGGCCCAGGATCGCCCAGGTGATGAGCAGCGGAATGATCTGCGCCGGGCGGCCGAGGTCGATGGTGACCATGAGCGCGAACGACGCGGCCAGCAGCACCAGGCCGATGCTCACCAGCCGGTGCGTGGGCTGCTTGTCGGCCAGCCGACCGACGACGGCGATGGTCACGGCCAGCACCAGGCCCGCCGGCAGCAGGATGGTGCCCACGTACGACGCCGACAGGCCCAGGCCCATCTGCATGTAGACCGGCAGCAGGTAGGTGGAGCCGAACAATGCGATGCCGTAGATGAAGGCCACGATGCTGCCCATGGCGAAGCGCCGGTCCTTGAAGAGCGAGAGGTTCATGAGCGGGTCCACGCCCTGATCGGGGTGGCGCTGGCGCGCCTTGAGCGTTCGCCGCTGCAGAACGACGAAGGCCACCAGCAGCAACGCCGCGCCGCCCAGCAGAACCGCTGCGCTCAGCACCGTGCCGCCCTGCAGCTCCACCAGGCCATTGAGCAGGCACAGCGTGCCGACGGCGGCCAGCAGCAGGCCGCGCCAGTCCAGGCTGGCGCCCTGGCGATTGGCTGCGAGTCCGCCCGGCGAGGTGGTGGGCACGAAGCGGCGCGCCAGCCACAGCGAAGCGATGCAGAACGGCACCACCATGAAAAAGATCGAGCGCCAGCCGAAGCCGTCGACCAGCACGCCACCGATGCTGGGGCCGATCGCGGGTGCGAGCACCACGCCCATGCCGAAGATGCCGCTGGCGCGGCCCTGCTCGTGCGGCTCGAAGGCCCGCAAGATGATGATGGCCGGGATCGGCTGCACGACGCCGGCGGCCATACCCTCGGCCACGCGCGCGGCCAGCACCAGCGGAAACGAGTTGGCAAACCCCCCGACCACGCCACCGGCCATCAGCAACCACATGCAGCCGGCGTAGGTGCTGCGGTAACCATAGCGTGCGAGCAGCCAGGGCGTGGTGAGCATGGAGACCGTCGTGGCCGCCATGAAACTCGATGCGGCCCACTGGGCACGCTCCTGGCCGAGCGTGAAGTGCTGGCTCATGTCGGGGATGGCCACGTTGATGATGGTCGACGACATGATCGAGGCCATGGTGCCCACCATCACCGAGAGCAACAGCAGCCAGCGGTAGCGCTCGCCGTAGCGCGCGCGCATCGCAGGCAGTGAGTGGTCGCTGGAGGGTGGTTTCATGAACGGATGTGCAGGGTCGGCGACCAAGCTTAGCCGTTTTGTGCCGCCCGATTCGGCGGGGCTGCGGCGGCCTCGCGGGCCCACGTTCGCACGAGGGGGTCAGGTATATTGCCCGAGGCCTTCCTGCCGGTGTCCGCCCCTTGCCCATGCCCCCTGTTCCGCACGCCTCCCTGATCGTTCGCGGCCTGCTGCTGCTGATCGTGGCCGCTGGCGTCTATTTCTTTCGAGGCTTTCTGGTGCCCGTGCTGGCCGCGCTCATCATCGGCTTTGCCAGCTGGCCGCTGTACCGCCGGGGCGTGCGGGCCTGCGGCGGCAACACCACCCTGGCAGCCAGTCTGGCGCTGGTGATCGTGATCGTGGTGCTGATCGTGCCGCTCACCCTGGCGCTGCACTACGCCCTCAAGGAAGCCAGTGGCTTCGTGGCATGGCTGCTTGACGTCAACCGCAATGGAGCGCCGCCGCCACCCTGGATCGTGGCGCTGCCCTGGGTGGGCGAAACGCTGGCCGCCTACTGGCGCGAACACATCGGCGAGCCGCACGCCTTGGGCGACTGGGTCCAGATCCTGAGCGGCCAGCACATCGGCAACATCTACCGCATGGTGCTCAGCGCCACGGGCGACATCGTCAACCTCGCGCTGACGGTGCTGTTCATGCTGATCACGCTGTTCTTCGTCTACAAGGACGGCGCTCGCATCGCCGACCAGCTCGACGCCATCGGTGAGCGCATCCTGCCGTTGCAATGGCAACGCTTCTCGCGCGTGGTGCCGGCCACCGTCAGCGCCACCGTGACCGGCCTGGGCCTGATCGCCATTGGCGAGGGGGTGGTGCTGGGAGTGGCGTACTGGATCGCGGGCGTGCCCTCGCCGGTGCTGCTGGGGGTGGTGACCGGCTTCATGGCGCTCATTCCTGGCGGCGCGCCGCTCTCGTTCAGCCTGGTTTCGCTGTACCTCGTGGGATCGGGGCACCTGTGGGCAGGCGTGGGTTTGTTCGCGTGGGGAGCGATCGAACTCTTCATCGTCGACAAGACCCTGCGTCCGCGGCTGGTCGGTGGGCCGGTGAAGCTGCCGTTTCTGCCCACGTTCTTTGGCCTCGTGGGCGGCGTGACGACCATGGGCATCGTCGGTCTGTTTGTCGGGCCGGTGTTGATGGCGCTGTTGGTGGCGATCTGGCGCGAGTGGTTGCACAGCATGAACCAGGCGCCCGCATCGCCGCTGGTGTTGCCGCCCGAAGCGGACCCGCCGAGGGATTCCTAGTGGACTGTAACGATTGAATCGGGAGTAATGCGTCGTGACAGATCACAGTAC
>JAZKHJ010000096.1:0-4073 GCA_040385485.1 Pseudomonadota bacterium
TGTTGGCGAGGTTGGCCTTGAGCTCCTCGTCGTCGATCATGCGGCCCTGCTCCAGGTCGATCAGGAACATCTTGCCGGGCTGCAGGCGCCACTTGCGCACGATCTTGTTCTCGGGCACAGGCAGCACGCCGGTTTCCGAGGCCATGATGACCAGGTCGTCGTCGGTCACGCAGTAGCGCGAGGGGCGCAGGCCGTTGCGGTCCAGCGTGGCGCCGATCTGGCGGCCGTCGGTGAACACGATGGAGGCTGGCCCGTCCCACGGCTCCATCATGGCGGCGTGGTATTCGTAGAACGCCTTGCGGCGCTCATCCATGGTGGTGTGCTGCTCCCACGGCTCGGGAATCATCATCATCACGGCCTGCGCGAGCGGATAGCCCGCCATGGTCAGCAGCTCCAGGCAGTTGTCAAACGTTGCAGTGTCGGATTGGCTGGCGAAGCTGATCGGGTAGAGCTTCTGCAGGTCGGCACCCAGCACGGGGGACGACATCACGCCCTCGCGCGCCTTCATCCAGTTGTAGTTGCCCTTGACGGTGTTGATTTCGCCGTTGTGCGCCACGTAGCGGTAAGGGTGGGCCAATGGCCACTCGGGGAAGGTGTTGGTCGAGAAACGCTGGTGCACCAGTCCCAGCGCAGAGACGCAGCGCTCGTCCTGCAGATCGCGGAAGTACGTGCCCACCTGATCGGCCAGCAGCAGGCCTTTGTAGACCACGGTGCGGCTGCTCATGCTGACCACGTAATACTCTTTGCTGTGGGTCAGTTTGAGGCGCTGGATCGCGGCGCTCGCCGTCTTGCGGATCACGTACAGCTTGCGCTCCAGCGCGTCCTGCACGATGACGTCGTTGCCCCGGCCGATGAAGACCTGCCGGATGATGGGTTCCTTCTTGCGCACGGTGGGCGACATGGGCATGTCGCGGTTCACCGGCACGTCGCGCCAGCCGAGCAGCACCTGGCCTTCGGCGGCGATCGCGCGCTCCATCTCCTGCTCGCAGGCCAGACGGCTGGCGTGTTCCTTGGGCATGAAGATCATGCCCACGCCGTACTCACCCGCCGGAGGCAAAGTCACGCCCTGCGCGGCCATTTCTTCCCGGTACAGGGCATCGGGCAACTGAATCAACAAGCCCGCGCCGTCGCCCATGAGCTTGTCGGCGCCGACCGCGCCCCGATGGTCCAGGTTTTCCAGGATCTTCAGGCCTTGCTGCACGATGCCGTGGCTCTTTTCGCCCTTGATGTGCGCCACGAAACCCACGCCACAGGCGTCGTGCTCGTTGGCCGGGTCGTACAGACCGTGTTGCTGGAGGTGCTGTTTTTCGGCTGCCGTGGTCATGGCGCTTCCTTCTCGGTTCGGGGGCGTTGATTCAAAACGTGGGACTGCGGAGCATATTGCATTGCAACAACAATGCCAAGCAGATTAAATGGGGTCAGATTCTTATTATTAATGTCAATCTTCAGCCTCATATTAATTAGGGACACATTTGAGCTGCGCGCAATTGGACTTGAGTTAGGGGGCCACTCACTGTTTAGAGGGCGGCCTGCCTGCACGCGCCTTGCTGATTCGACGCGGCGTCTGTTTTTGAAGGGTCTCCACAAAACCGGAATCGCCGAGTGCCCAACCGTGCAGCGTGGCGAGCGTGATGGCATGTTGTTCATCGGCCGCCAGCCCCGCGCGCACCAATTCGGTGTAAGCGGCCTCCCTGGCAAAGGGCGTGTTCCCCAGACTCCAGTACAAGGAATGGGGTGTGACGCGCCGGTCGTTGGTCTGACCGACAAAGTGGTGGTGGCTGGACCAGACGTATTGCCTCGGGTCGGCAACGATGCCCGCACGCACCGGATTGAGGTCCAGATAGGCCATACAGGCCAGAAGGTAACGATCGGACTGAATCAGCGTGGACTTGTAGCGTCCTTCCCAGAGTGTGCCGGTGCGCTGGTGCAAGTCGTTGAAATAGCGCACATAGCGCCGCCCCACCGCCTGCATCATCAACGGCACACCCTCCCCTGTTTCGGGCGTGAGCAGCAAGTGGAAATGGTTGTCCATCAGCACGTACGCGTTGATCGCCACCTGGTGCTTCTTGGCGTTCTCGCCCAGCAATTCGAGCAGCACTTCGCGGTCCGCGTCGGTTTTGACGATGGCTTCTCGGTTGTTGCCGCGTTGGATCACATGATGGGGATAGCCGGCAACGGTGAGGCGGGGCAGACGGGCCATGGTGGTTGAGTGCGTTGAGGCAGCGCAAGGCTACGAAATCGGAATCCGACCCCGATTATCTGACTATTCAACCCGACGGTGCCAGGCGGCCTGGAGCCGACCCGCCAGCACCAAACCCAGCACCGACGAGGTGCCGGTGACCCACCAGGTGGACTGCCACCCACCGGCCTGGGTGGCCACCCAGGCCACCAGTGGTGGACCAATGAACTGTCCCAACGCAGAGAACTGCTGCATCCAGCCCACCGTGGTGGACACCGTGTCCTCACCCGGTGCCAGCAACACTGCCAAGCCGAACAAGGTGCCAGGAACCAGGCCACCCACGCCCGAAAAGACCAGCACGGCGACGTATTGCCAGATGGGGTATTCCACCGCTGTGAACGTGATCAAGGAACCCAGCCCCATGGCGCAAAAGCCTGCGGCGAGCAGCACGCCGGGGCGCACCCCCTGCGCCAGCAACCGCCCAGCGCCGATGTTGCCGGTCATGTTGATGCCGGCGGCAAGCGCGCTCAGGGCACCCACCGCCACCGCGCCGTATCCAGCTTGCGCATAGATGGTGGGAAGAAAGCCGACCACAGCCAACCATTGGCCCGAGTAAAGGAAAAACGCCAGCGCAACCCACCAGGGGCCAGGCGCGGTGAGGGTTCTCTTGAGCCGCGGGCCCCAAGCGGCGGGGCGCGGGGCTGTGTCCTGTCCATCCGATTGCACGTCGGCCGAGACGCAGCGCGCGAGCACCACAGCCGCACACAGCGACGACAGCGTCAGCAAGGCCCAGGCCCACCGCCACCCAACCGCCCCCATGAGTGCTGCGCCGAAAAACAGGGCCAGCGCCGTGCCCAGTGGCATGTAAGCACCCCACCAACCCAAGGCGCGTGACAGGGTGGGCGCATGGAGAACCCGTTGGCGCAGCAGACCCGGCGCAGGAAGCACGGCGAGCAAGAAGCCCATACCCTCCACCACGCGAGAGAGCAGCAGCACACCCGTGCCTGGTGCCACCGAACCCAGCGCACTGCCCAGCGCCAGCAACACCAGCCCCGCCAACATCACGCGCCGTGGGCCCAATCTATCCGCCGTCAAGCCCACGGCCAACCCCAGCGTCATGCCGGCCAGTTGCACCAACGACAGCAGGAAGCCCGCCAGCACCAGTGACAAGCCCAAAGCCTCTCGCAACACCGGTATGGCCACAGGCAGTTTGCCCACATGCAGCGCGCAAGTGACACCCACGGCGAAGACGATCGCGGCAGTTCGCCGGGAGGCGGGGTCTTCTCGGGCAGTCATGAAAGCGCTCAGCTCGGGTCAGCTCAAGGGAACGCCACCGTGCCGAACAGACGCTCGTGCTCTCGAATGGCGAAACGGTCGGTCATGCCGGCGATGTAGTCAGCCACGGCGCGCGCGTGGTGCTGGCTGCGACCATGCGCCTCGGGGAGTTCGTGTGGAGCGTTCATGTAGCGCTCGAACAGGTCGCTCACCACGCGGCGCGCGCGGTTGGTGGTGTCCATCACCTGGGGGTGGCGGTAGAGGTTGCGCAGCAAAAAGGCCTTGAGTACCTGCGAACGATCAAGCATGGCCGGAGAAAACGCCACCAGCGGCGGCAGGCGGCGTGCAGCATCGGCGTTGTCCACTGCGTGTTCAGCGATGCGCAGACGGGTGTGGTCAATCACGTCGTACACCTGATCGCTGAGCATCAGCCGAATCGATTCGAACAAGAGGCGCCGGCCAGCCAATGTGGGATGGGCGTGCAGCGCTTGCCGCCGGTAGTGCTCGAACAAGGGCACCTCATCCAGTTGTTCCAGGGTCAATAGACCCGAGCGCACACCGTCATCGATGTCGTGCGCGTTGTAGGCGATCTCGTCGGCCAGGTTGCACAGCTGCGCCT
>JAZKHJ010000097.1:0-27799 GCA_040385485.1 Pseudomonadota bacterium
GCACGTCACGGCCTTCGTCGCGGAACGACTCGGCGATGGTCAGGCCGGTCAGCGCGACGCGCAGACGGTTGCCAGGGGGTTCGTTCATCTGGCCGTAGACCATGGCCACTTTGGACTCGCCCAGGTTCTCCAGATTCACGACGCCGGAATCGGCCATCTCGTGATAGAAGTCGTTGCCTTCACGGGTGCGTTCACCCACGCCGGCGAACACCGACAGACCGCTGTGGGCCTTGGCGATGTTGTTGATGAGCTCCATCATGTTCACGGTCTTGCCCACACCAGCGCCACCGAACAGACCCACCTTGCCGCCTTTGGCGAACGGGCAGATCAGGTCGATCACCTTGATGCCGGTTTCCAGCAGCTCTTGCGAAGGCGACAGTTCGTCATAGGCCGGGGCCTTGCGGTGGATGGAAGCGGTGAGAGCCTGGTCAACCGGGCCGCGCTCGTCGATGGGCGCGCCGAGCACGTCCATGATGCGACCCAGCGTGGCCTTGCCCACGGGCACCATGATTGGCTGGGCGGTGTTGGTCACCACCATGCCGCGGCGCAGGCCGTCGGAAGAACCCAGCGCGATGGTGCGAACCACGCCGTCACCCAGCTGCTGCTGGACTTCCAGCGTCAAGGCGGAGCCTTCCATTTTCAGGGCGTCGTACACGCGGGGCATCTGGTTGCGTGGGAATTCCACGTCCACGACGGCGCCGATGCACTGAACGATCTTGCCCTGAACACCGGTGTTCATTTGTGCGGTAGCTTGAGACATGATGGGTACCTTTTCGTTTCTCGGATTCTGTTGAGCAGCTGCTTCAGACCGCTGCGGCGCCGGCGACGATTTCCGAAAGCTCTTTCGTGATCGCAGCCTGACGCGTCTTGTTGTAGACCAGCTTGAGTTCGCTGATGACGCTGCCGGCGTTGTCGGTAGCGGCCTTCATGGCCACCATGCGCGCGGACTGCTCGGACGCCATGTTTTCAGCCACGGCTTGATAAACCTGGGCTTCCACGTAGCGCAGCAGCAGCTCATCAATGACGGACGGTGCATCGGGTTCGTAGATGTAGTCCCAATCGCGGCCACCGGCACCGTTGTGCAGCGTGTCCGCGTTCAGTGGCAGCAGCTGCTCAACCACCGACTCCTGCTTCATCGTGTTGATGAACTTGGTGTAGCAGACGTAGACCGCGTTGACGCGACCTTCGGTGTATGCATCCAGCAGTGTCTTGACCGGGCCGATCAACTTCTCCAGGTGCGGGGTGTCGCCCAGACTGGTCACGCTGGACACCACCTTGGCGCCAATGCGGTTCATGAATGCCAGACCCTTGTTGCCGATGGCGACCACTTCGGCGGTCTGTCCTCGGGCTTGCAGGTCCTTGAGCTGGAGCGTCACCGCACGCAGCACGTTGGTGTTCAAACCGCCACACAGACCCTTGTCGGTCGTCACCACCACGAAACCGGCGACCTTGGAGTCGTTGGTCTGCATGAAGGGGTGCGTGTACTCGGGGTTGGCTCGGCTCAGGTTGCCGGTGATCTGGCGCACTTTCTCCGCGTAAGGCCGGGCCGCACGCATGCGTTCCTGCGCCTTGCGCATCTTGGAGGCGGCGACCATTTCCATGGCTTTGGTGATCTTCTTGGTGTTCTCCACCGATTTGATCTTGCCGCGTATTTCCTTGCCTGCTGCCATTGTGTTTCCTCTAAGAAGTCAATGGGCCGGATCAGTAGGTGCCGGTTTTCTTGAAGTCAGCAATGGCTGCTGCCAGTTGGGCTTCCGCGTCCTTGTCCATGGCCTTGTCGTTTTCCAGCTTGGCCAGCAGCGCTGCGTGCTTGTCCTTGAGGAAAGCGTGCATGCCGTTTTCGAACGAAAGCACCTTCTTGACTTCGATGTCGTCCAGGTAACCCTTGTTCACGGCGAACAGCGTGGACGCCATCAGGCCGATCGACTGCGGGCTGTACTGGGCCTGCTTGAGCAGTTCGGTCACGCGGGCACCGCGGTCGAGCTGCTTGCGGGTGGCTTCGTCGAGGTCGGAAGCAAACTGCGCGAACGCAGCCAGTTCGCGGTACTGGGCCAGGTCGGTACGGATACCGCCGGACAGGCTCTTGATCAGCTTGGTCTGGGCTGCACCACCGACGCGCGACACCGAGATACCGGCGTTGATGGCGGGGCGAATGCCGGCGTTGAACAGGCTGGTTTCCAGGAAGATCTGGCCGTCGGTGATCGAGATCACGTTGGTGGGCACGAAAGCGGACACGTCACCGGCCTGCGTTTCGATGATGGGCAGTGCGGTCAACGAACCGGTCTTCCCCGTGACTTCACCCTTGGTGAAGGCTTCAACGTAGTCGGCGTTCACACGGGCTGCGCGCTCAAGCAGACGGCTGTGCAGATAGAACACATCGCCGGGATAGGCTTCGCGGCCTGGTGGGCGGCGCAGCAGCAGCGAGACTTGACGGTAGGCGACGGCCTGCTTGGACAGGTCGTCATAAACGATCAGGGCGTCCTGGCCGCGGTCGCGGAAGTACTCGCCCATGGTGCAGCCGGAGTAAGCCGACAGGTACTGCATGGCAGCGGATTCGGAGGCCGAAGCGGCCACGACGATGGTGTATTCCATCGCGCCGGCCTGCTCCAGAGCACGCACCACGTTCTTGATCGACGATGCCTTCTGGCCGATCGCGACGTAAACGCAGGTCATGTTCTGACCCTTCTGGTTGATGATCGCGTCGATCGCCACGGCGGTCTTGCCGGTCTGGCGGTCGCCGATGATCAGCTCGCGCTGGCCACGGCCCACGGGCACCATCGAGTCGATCGACTTCAAGCCGGTCTGCACCGGCTGGTCCACCGATTTGCGGGCGATCACGCCGGGCGCGACCTTCTCGATCACGTCGGTCATCTTGGCGTTGATCGGGCCCTTGCCGTCGATCGGAGCGCCCAGGGCGTTGACCACGCGGCCAATCAGCTCGGGGCCCACCGGCACTTCCAGAATGCGGCCCGTGCACTTGACGGTCTCGCCTTCGGAAATGTGCTCGTACTCACCCAGAATCACGGCGCCCACGGAGTCGCGCTCCAGGTTCAGCGCCAGGCCGAAGGAAGGCACGCCGTCCTTGTTGGCCGGGAATTCCAGCATCTCACCCTGCATCACGTCGGACAGGCCGTGGACGCGGACGATGCCGTCGGTCACCGACACCACGGTGCCCTGGTTGCGCACATCGGTCGATGTGCCCAGTCCCTCGATGCGGGACTTGATCAGTTCGGAAATTTCGGCGGGATTGAGTTGCATGACTCTTTCCTTCTTTCGTTAAATGGTGAGCAGGCGGGCGCGGGGTGACTGCGGTCAGGCCGCGGTCAGGGCGGTTTTCATGTGTTCAAGGCGGGCTTTGATCGAGGTGTCGAGCACTTCGTCGCCCACCACCACGCGAATGCCACCGATCAGCTCGGGCTGCAGTTCGACCTGGAGGTTGAGCTTGCGGGCAAAGCGCTTTTCCAGCACGCCGGAGAGATCGGCCAACGCGGCGCTGTCGATCGCAAAAGCGCTGTAGACCATCGCATCAAAGGCCCCTTGCTGCGCGTTCTTCAAGGCGCGGAACTGATCCGCGATTTCAGGCAGCGCGGCCAGACGGCCATTGTCGATCACGGTGCGCAGGAAATTCTGCGCCATCGCGGGCAGGCTTGTCTTGATCACACCGGTGACCAGGCTGAACACCTGTTCGGGCGTGGTCCTGGGGTTGTCGGCGTACTGGCGAAGCTGCTCATCGGCAGCCACCGACGCCAGCTCGTCGAGCCAGGCGGTGGCGCCTGCCGCACCAGAGCCAGAGGCCTGGAACAGCGCTTCCGCGTAGGGGCGGGCAATGGTGGCGATTTCGGCCATGGTTTACCTTTGAATGCCGTGTCGGTGGATCAAAGCTCGGTCTTCAGGCGACCCAGCAACTCGGCGTGAACGCCAGCGTTGACTTCGCGCTTGAGGATCTGCTCGGCCCCTTTGACAGCCAGCGCAGCAACTTGCTCGCGCAGGGCTTCGCGGGCCTTGACGACCTGTTGCTCGGCTTCCTGGTGAGCGGCAGCCACGATCTTGGTGGCTTCATCGGTCGCACGCGCCTTGGCCTCTTCGATCACGGTTTGCGCACGGCGCTCGGCATCGGCCAGACGGGTAGCGGACTCGTTGCGCGATTTGCTCAACTCCTCTTCCACCCGCTTGTTGGCCACGGCCAGTTCGGACTTGGCTTTTTCGGAAGCCGCCAGCCCTTCGGAAATCTTCAACGCACGCTCATCGAGCGCTTTGGCAATCGGGGGCCACACGAATTTCATCGTGAACCAGACCAGGATTGCAAAGACGATGGCTTGCGCAAAGAGGGTTGCATTGATATTCATCGCAACGCCTTTCTGTGTGTTGACAAGAGTGGTGACGCACTTGTTGCCCAAGAGCGCGGAGAAAAGCCGGGTAGATCAGGGTTTCTGATCACAGCCAACACTCCGCGCCGCCTCGAGCAGCAAACCCGATTACAGCGTGAAGGGGTTGGCGAAGGCGAACAGGAGGGCGATGGCCACGCCGATCAGGAATGCCGCGTCGATCAGACCGGCCAAGATGAACATCTTGGTTTGCAGGTCGTTCATCAACTCGGGCTGACGGGCCGACGCTTCCAGAAATTTGCCGCCCATCAGCGCGATGCCGATGGATGCGCCGATGGCGCCCAGACCGACGATGAGACCGCAAGCCAGTGCGACAAGACCCAGAACGTTTTCCATGATGACTCCTATGAGATGAACGAAAGTTGAAAAAAGGAAAGAGAGAAACGAGAACTCAGAGCGAGGACAGGCCGCGCAACTCAGTGAGCGTCATGCGCCTGCCCGAGATAAATCAGGGCCAGCATCATGAAAATGAACGCCTGCAAAGTGATGACCAGGATGTGGAACAAGGTCCAGACCGTGCCTGCGATCACATGTCCGACGAAGAACAGTCCACCACCGAGCGACAGGGAGGCAAAACCACCCAGCAACGCGATCAGCATGAAGACCAACTCACCCGCGAACATGTTTCCGAACAACCGCATGCCGTGGGAGACCGTCTTGGCCACGAACTCGATCATTTGCATCAGGAAGTTGACCAGGCCCAGCAGCAGCGCCCAGATGGGGTTCTTGCTGGTGCCGAAGGGTGCCGTGACAAGCTCGTGCGTCCAGCCGCCGATGCCCTTGATCTTGATGTTGTAGAACAGGCACATCAGCAACACGGAGACGGACAGACCGAGCGTGGTGGAGAGGTCAGCGGTGGGCACCACGCGGAGGTAGTCGGGGTAGCCCATGGCCGGGCCTGCGGCATGCCAGATGGAGGGCAGCAGGTCGACCGGCAGCATGTCCATGAAGTTCATCATGAAGATCCAGACGAACACGGTCAGCGCCAGGGGTGCGACGAGTTTGCGGCTGTGCGCGTTGTGGATGACGGCCTTGGCCTGCGTGTCGACCATTTCAACCAGCATCTCAACGGCGGCCTGAAAGCGGCCAGGGACGCCAGCGGTGGATTTGCGAGCGGCGAGCCACAGCACGAAGCAGACCAGAGCACCTATCAGGGAACTCACGATCACCGAGTCGATGTTGATGATCGAAAAGTCGACGATCGACTCTTGCTTCTTGTTCGTCAAATGAACCAGGTGGTGGCGGATGTATTCGCCGGGGGTCAGAGCGCTGCCTTCAGTTGCCATGTTCGTTTGCACCGATTTGTCGGAAATTCAACCGTTTAGATTTGCGCGCCGGGTCTGGATCCAGAATCCAAACCAGTACACCTTGAGAACCAACACCAAGCCTGCCAACAGGCCCATCCAATTCAGCTCGGGCACGATCCAGGGGGCCGACCACAGCATGGCCACCACCAACAGAATCTTGACCCCCTCCCACAACAAAAACCCGGCAAATGCAGCTTGCGCATAGCCCGCCAAGAGGCGACTCAATGCACTGGAAGTCAAGCCGTAGGCCATCAAGGCCGAAGGCAACACCACCGCTGCCGCGCCATACAGGACCGACCACGCTACCGAAGCCGATTGCGTGAACAACCCAGCCAACGCGCCAGCAGCCAATCCCACCAGCAGCTGCACCATCACCAGACGCCACAAAGAGAAGTGCGGCTGGCTGGCTCGCCACTGCTGCGCCTCTTCGCGCGTCAGTGGCTTGAATTCGAGCTCTTGCGCACCATCTTCCCAATCAGCCGGGCTCTCGGCCTGGGTCTGCGACTCCGAGTCGACGCGTTGCATTGTCGACATGGAAGGTTACAGACAGGTTACGGTTGGGCGACGTTCGCAAAGCCGCTCATTATACGTAGAAACCCCATGGCTCCGTCAAGGCTGCGCAGCGCTTGCCTGTGCAGCGCTGGCGCTGCCACCGATAATCTTTTGATGACTGCTGCGAACTGGGGCACCTCTCCCGATCTGCCCGACACCCTCTGCTACCTCAACGGCGAGTTCACCGCGTTGCGCGATGCTCGGGTCAGTGTGCTGGACCGAGGCTTCATTTTTGGCGACGGTGTGTACGAGGTGCTGCCCTGTTACGCCACTCGACCGTTCCGGTTCGAACAGCACATGGCGCGCCTGGACCGGTCGCTGGCCGAACTGCGCATCGCCAATCCGTTGCCTCGCGCCGAGTGGGCGTCTGTTGCGCGGCACCTGTCGCAGTCGCTGCGAGACACCCAGAGCGCAGTCAATCAGTTGATCTATATACAGGTCACCCGGGGCGTGGCCATGCGAGATCACGCCATGCCAGCCGGTCTCATGCCAACCGTGTTCGTGATGGCCAGCGAAATGAAGCTGGCCACCCCTGCGCAACGCGCGCACGGCGTGGCCTGCGTCACGGCCGACGATTTCCGCTGGGAAAAGGCCCACATCAAAAGCACCAGCCTGTTGGGCGCGGTGTTTGCGCGCCAGATCAGCGTGGACGCCGGCGCCGTGGAAACCGTGATGTTCCGCGGCGATCACCTGAGCGAAGCCGCTTCGAGCAACGTCTGGGTGGTGAAGAACGGTGTGGTCATGGGCCCGCCCAAGGACAATCTCGTGCTGGAGGGCATTCGCTTCGGGTTGATTGAAGAGATTTGCCGGGCTCAGGGCCTGCGGTTCGAATTGCGCCCCATCACACGGGCCGAGGTGCTCGACGCCGACGAGCTGCTGCTGTCCTCGGCCACCAAGGAAGTGCTGCCCGTCACCCGCCTGGACGGCCGGCCTGTGGGTCAGGGCCGACCCGGCCCCACCTATGCACGCCTGTACGCTGGTTACCAGCACGCCGTTGCCGCTCTGACGGCATGAACCGGAGAAACACCATGGAACAACCCCGCGAGATTCCGCCCGAACAATCGCTCATCGAGTACCCCACGCAATTTCCCATCAAGGTGATGGGGGCGAATGTGGAGGGCTTCATCGATGCCATGGTGCACGTGGCCAAGGCGTTTGATGCCACCTTCGATCCCGGCACTGTGGAGCAGCGCCCGAGCAAGGCGGGCAATTACATGGGACTGACGTTGAGTGTGCATGTGACCAGTCGCGAACAGCTCGACGAGCTCTACCGCACCCTGACGACACACCCGATGGTCAAGATCGTCTTGTGAACATTCGTTCACTCGGACAGGTGCCGTACGACACCACTTACAAAGACATGCAGGCCTTCACGGCCGAGCGCAGGTCCGAGACCCCCGACGAACTCTGGATCTGCGAGCACCCGCCCGTCTTCACCCAGGGTCTGGCCGGGCGCGAAGATCACTTGCTAGCCCCCGGCAACATCTCTGTGGTGCAGACCAACCGCGGCGGGCAGGTGACCTACCACGGCCCAGGTCAGGTGGTGGCGTATCCGCTGGTCGACCTGCAGCGCGCGGGCTACTACGTCAAGGAGTTCGTCTACCGCGTCGAAGAAGCAGTGATCCGCACGCTGGGCGCTTTCCAGGTGACGGGTCACCGGGTTGCGGGAGCACCGGGCATCTATGTGCGCTTGGACGATCCGTTCAGCCACGCCCTGCTGCCCCAGCGCCCGCAGCGGCGCATGCCCGGGGAGCCGGCGCCAGAGCCCGAGTTCACCGGGCTGGGCAAGATCGCCGCACTGGGCATCAAGGTCAGCCGCCATTGCACCTACCACGGAGTGGCGCTCAACGTGGCCATGGACCTGCAACCCTTCGAGCGCATCAACCCATGCGGCTACACGGGCCTGCGGACGGTGGACCTTTCTACAATCGGGGTGGCGGTTTCCTGGGACGAGGCCGCGCACGTGCTGGGCCAGAAGCTCAGCGCCACCCTCTCACCCTGACTTCAAGCGCGATCCGCGCCGCCGCCATGAACCGCACCGACACGCCCGCCCCTGAAACCCCCGCTGCCACTGCAGACACCACGGTGCGCGAAGCCCAGCCCGCCGCCAGCTACGACGCCACCGCCAAACAGAAGAGCCAGGCCAAGACGGCGCGCATCCCCATCAAGATCGTGCCGGCCGAGGTGCTGAAGAAGCCGGAGTGGATCCGCGTCAAGGCCGGCAGCCCGACCACCCGCTTCTACGAAATCAAGGACATCCTGCGCGCCAACAAGCTGGTGACGGTGTGCGAGGAGGCGAGCTGCCCCAACATCGGCGAGTGCTTCGGCAAGGGCACGGCCACCTTCATGATCATGGGCGACAAGTGCACGCGGCGCTGCCCGTTCTGCGACGTGGGCCACGGCCGCCCAGACCCGCTGGACGTCAACGAACCCGACAACCTCGCCAAGACGATCGCGCAGCTTAAGCTGAAATACGTGGTGATCACCAGCGTGGACCGCGACGATCTGCGCGATGGCGGTGCCGGCCATTTCGTGGCCTGCATCGAGAAGACGCGAGCCCTGTCGCCGCAGACCCAGATCGAGGTGCTGGTGCCCGACTTCCGCGGCCGCGATGACCGGGCATTGGAGATCCTCAAGGCAGCACCTCCCGATGTGATGAACCACAACATGGAGACCGTGCCACGCCTGTACAAGGAAGCGCGTCCGGGCTCCGACTACCAGTTCAGCCTGAACCTGCTCAAGAAGTTCAAGGCGCTGTTCCCCGACGTGCCGACCAAGAGCGGCCTGATGGTCGGCCTGGGCGAGACGGATGAAGAAATCCTGGAGGTCATGCGGGACATGCGCGCGCACGGCATCGACATGCTCACGATCGGCCAGTACCTCGCGCCCAGCGGCCACCACCTGCCGGTGCGTCGCTACGTGCACCCGGACACCTTCAAGATGTTCGAGGTCGAGGCCTACAAGATGGGTTTCAGCCACGCGGCTGTGGGCGCGATGGTGCGCAGCTCGTACCACGCCGACCAGCAAGCGCACGACGTGCTCAACACCGCACGCTGAGCCGGTTCAGACCCCCGCGGGCTGCAGGGCGGGGGCGGTGCCCAGCACCTTGGCATCCGGTTGGCTCGGCAAACCCGACCAGTCCAGGATTTCGAGCCGACCATCGGCGTGTTCGACCAAGGCTGTGAGGCTCTCCACCCAATCGCCGTCGTTGCAGTACAGGATGCCGTCGATCGTGCGGATCTCGGCGTGGTGGATGTGCCCGCACACCACGCCGTGCACGCCTCGCTCACGCGCCTCGCGCGCCACCGCGACCTCGAAGT
The DNA here is from genome assembly GCA_040385485.1 of Pseudomonadota bacterium. Lineage (GTDB taxonomy): Bacteria > Pseudomonadota > Gammaproteobacteria > Burkholderiales > Burkholderiaceae_C > Hydrogenophaga. The sequence continues at coordinate 9,565 of JAZKHJ010000097.1, forward strand.
CGCTCACATAGCTCACCGCACGCTTGACCTTGAGTTTGAGGTAACGCGACAGGCTCCAGTACGGCAGCCCAAGGCGGGCGCGCGTGGAGTTGAGGTGTCGGTTGATGCGCAAGGTGAGCTCATAGGCCCAGTCGCCCACATGGGCCAGCCACTGGGCACACTGGATCACGCCATCGAAGTAGTCGCCGTGCGTGATCCACAACAGACGCCCGTCCGCGGTCTTGTGGATGGCCTCCTCAACCACTTCCACGCCACCGAAGTTGTGCCCCAGGTACTTGCGTGCGAACTCGTCGTGGTTGCCTGGCACGAACACCACCCGCGTGCCTTTGCGCGCCTTGCGCAGCAGCTTCTGCACCACATCGTTGTGAGACTGCGGCCAGTACCACTGCCGTCTGAGTTGCCAGCCGTCGATGATGTCGCCCACCAGGTAGAGCGTGTCGCACTCCACGCGCTTGAGGAAATCCAGCAGTGGAATTGCCTGGCAGCCCGGCGTGCCCAGGTGCAGGTCCGATATCCACACGGTGCGCACGCGCAGACCATCGGGCGCATCCACATCGGCGTCCGTTGAGTCCGAAGTGCCCAGCAAAGGAAGGAGGTCTCGTCGCATGGAGGTTCAGTTTGAAGATCGATTGCGACGCGTCAATGAAGCTCCGGCGTCAATCGCATGACAGCGCGGGCTCGGCCAACGGTTGCGCCACGGCTGCATGCCGCGCCTTCAGGATGGCCGCCAAACGCTGCGGCACCTCCAGCGCCGCGCGGTTTTCGACTGCTGCGACGCGGCGCTGAAATTCCGCCAGCCGGGGCAGCAGCTGACCCACCGCGACCCCAATCTGGCTGAAACTGCGCAGGGTCAGGCCCACGCCTTGCTGGCGCACCCACTCGGTGTTCCATCGCTCCTGCGGCATGGTCCAGGCGTTGCGCGCGACAATGACGGGCAACCCCATCTGCACCGCCTCGCTGATGGCACCAGGACCCGGTTTGCCGACAAAAAAATCGGCCAGCTGCATCCAGCGCGCCACATCGGGCGTGAAGCCCACCACCACGCGGGGCGCCACCGTGGGCATGGCGCGCAGCGACTGGGCCAGCGCCTCGTTGCGGCCGCACAGCAGGATCAGCGGCACATCGGGCAACGCCGCGGCAATCCGCTTCATGGCGCGTGAGCCCTCGCCACCGAACATCACCAGCCCCACCGGCCGCGCAGGGTCCAACCCCAGGGCCGCGCGCTCGCGGGCGCGGTCCAGCGGCGCTGGTGCGTGGAAAGTGGGACGCAGCAGCATGCCGCTGACACGGTGCACCTGCACCGAGGGAACCCCGGCCTGCAGCGCCTGCGCGTGTGCATGGGCCGTGCCGCAAACAACATGCTGCCCGGTGCCCGGCTCCACCCAGAACACAGGCGGGTGATCGGCCATGTCGGTCAACACCGTGACGAACGGCGTCTGCGGTTGAACCTGGGCCAGGCTGTCGTGCAGCGCGCGGTTGAAGTTCGGAATCAGCGAGACCACCATGTCGGGTTTTGTCTCGCGCCAGTGAGCGGCCAGCCGCTCCACCAGCAGGGGGTGGCTCCAGCGGATGGCACGTTGCAGCAGCTTGAGCTCTTGCGAGAGACCCAGCGTGAAGCCACTGGCCAGGCGCTTGTTGTAGAGGTCTTCGGGATCGAAGCCCATGACGCGGCGGAATCGACCCGCCGGGTCGATCACTTCGGTGAAGTTCACCTTGCGCACACGCCAAGGCAAGCCTTGGGCCTCGATGGCCAGTGAGAGCGCCTCGGCGGCGGCACGGTGACCGCCACCCGCGTTGAACCAGACCAGATCGACATTGAGCATGCGGCGATGGTGCGATGCCGCTGCGACGAGCGCATGACGACACGGTGACGTGCGTGTGACGCCGCACTCACGTCAATACACGCACGGCACGGTAACCTATCCGCATGAACGCCAACCTCCTTGCCCTGGGCGCGATCGCGCTGTGGGCCTCCCTCGCCGCACTCGGCGTGGCCCTGTCGCACGTGCCGCCCTTTCTGCTCACCGGGCTCTCGCTGATGGTCGGCAGCCTGATCGCGTTGCCGCTCTCGCGCTTCGACTTCAGCCAGTGGCGCGTGCCCCTCAGCACGCTGGCTCTCGGGGTCTACGGCCTGTTCGGCTTTCACTTCCTGCTCTTCATCGCCCTGCGCCATGCGCCACCGGTGCAGGCCAACCTGGTCAACTACCTCTGGCCGCTGGGCATCGTGGTGATGGCGCCGCTGTTCCTGCGCGGCGTGTCGCTCACTGGGCGGCACATCTTCGCCGCACTGCTGGGTTTCGCTGGCGCGGCGCTGGCCATCCTCGGCGGCGCGGGCGATGCGGGCGACACCCGTTGGGCCTGGGGCTACATCCCGGCGCTGGCCTCGGCATTCATCTGGGCCAGCTACTCACTGATGACCAAGCGCGTGCGCGCCTTCCCCACCGCCGCCATCGGCAGCTTCGCATTGCTCTCGGGCGCGCTCTCGCTGCTGTGCCACGCGCTGCTGGAGCCCGCCGTCTCGCTCTCGACCCGGGACATGCTGCTCATCGCCGTGCTGGGCCTGGGACCTCTGGGTGGTGCGTTCTTTCTGTGGGATGCGGCACTCAAGCGTGGCGACGCGCGTCAGATCGGCGTGTTGAGCTTTCTCACGCCGCTGCTCTCCACGTTGACGCTGCTGCTGGTTCGGTCAGAGATGCCGAGTCCGGCGATCGGACTGGCGGCGCTGATGATCGTGGGCGCGGCGGTGATTGCCACGCGACAGACCAACTGAGTTTCAATCAGTCATCAAGGCTGCAGGATCTTCCGCCGCCAACACCGTCTGCGCCCACGTCTGCAGCCTCGTCGTATCGCAACGCAGTATCTGTTGCTTGACCGCGAGGATCTGCGAAGGGTGCATGGAAAAACTGCGCAGGCCCAGGCCGAGCAGCAAGCGCGTCATGGCCACGTCGCCCGCCATCTCGCCGCACACGCTCACGCCCTTGCCCTGTTCGTGGCACTGCGTGATCGTGTTGGCCAGCAGGTGCAGCACGGCAGGGTGCACCGGATCGTAGAGGTGCGAGACGGCCTCATCCGCGCGGTCGATGGCCAGCGTGTACTGGATCAGGTCGTTGGTGCCGATCGACAGGAAGTCGAAGTGCTTGAGGAACAGCGGAATGGTGAGCGCAGCCGCGGGCACTTCGATCATGGCGCCGAGCTTCACCACCCCCTGGCGCACCCCCGCGGCCTCCAGTTGTTCGCGGGCGCGATGCACCAGTGCGAGTGTCTGGCGGATCTCGCTCGCGTGCGCGAGCATGGGGATGAGCAGGTGCACCGGCCCGTGCGCCGCCGCGCGCAGGATGGCGCGCAACTGCGCGAGAAACATGGCCGGATCCGCCAGGCTCCAGCGGATGGCGCGCAGGCCAAGCGCCGGGTTGAGGTGGTCTTCGCCAGCGCGTTGGGCCACACGGTCCAAGGGCTTGTCGGCCCCCACATCCACCGTGCGAATGGTCACCGGCAAGCCCTGCATGCCCTCGACCGCGCGTTTGTAGGCCTGGTACTGCTCTTCCTCGTCGGGCAGTTTGCCGTTGCGCCCCATGAAGAGGAACTCGCTGCGGAACAGCCCCACGCCCACGGCTCCAGCCTTGAGGGCGCCCACGGCGTCCTCGGGCTGTTCGATGTTGGCCAGCAGTTCTATCTTCTGTCCGTCGAGCGTGACGGCGGGCGTGTTCTTCAGGCGCGAAAGACGCTCGCGCTCGACTTCGCCCTGGCGCTGCTTGAAACCGTATTCGGCCAGCAGGATGGGCGAGGGGTCGATCACCACGACGCCGGCATCGCCGTCGATGATGACCCAGTCGTCCTGCTCGATCAGCTGGCTGGCCGAGCGCGCGCCGACCACCGCAGGGATGTCCATGCTGCGCGCGACTATTGCCGTGTGGCTGGTCTTGCCGCCCACGTCGGTGACGAAGCCGGCAAACACGCTTTGCTTGAACTGCAACATGTCGGCCGGCGAGAGATCGTGCGCAATGAGCACCAGCGGCACGTCGACTGCGCTGTCCTGCCCGGGGCGCGGCTGGCCCACACCCACCGGGGACGTCACGCCGCGCATCACCCGCAGGATGCGCTCGACCACCTGCTCCAGATCGGCCTTGCGCTCGCGCAGGTAGGGGTCTTCCATTTCGTCGAACTGGCGCGCGATCACCTCCAGCTGGGTCGTGAGCGCCCATTCGGCGTTGTAGTGCCGCTCGACAATCCAGTGCTTCACGCCGTTGGTGAGCTGCTCGTCCTGCAGCAGCATCAGGTGCACGTCGAGCAAGGCGGTGAGTTCGGGGTGCGCGTCCGAGGGCCCCAGATCGTGCAGGCTCTGCTGCACCTTCAGGATTTCGGCTGCGACCTCATTGCGCGCATGGCGCAGCCGCTCGATCTCGCCGTCGACCTGCTCGGTCTGCACGAAGTAGTGCGCCACGTCGATGCGGCTCGACGCCACGATCACCGCACGCCCGATGGCAATGCCCCGGGAGACGGCCAGACCGTGAACGCTGAAGCTCACTCACCCTCTCCGAACTTGTCGTTGATCAACGCGATGAGCGCGTCCATCGCCACCTGTTCATCGGCCCCGATAGTCTCCACCTCGACCGTGCTGCCCAGACCCGCCGCCAGCATCATCACGCCCATGATGCTTTTCGCATTGACGCGACGATCACCCCGGGACATCCACACATCGCTGGCAAAGCTGCCGGCGAGTTTGGTGAGTTTGGCCGAGGCGCGTGCGTGCAGCCCGAGCTTATTGCTGATGGTCACGGTGGTCTTGATCATGGGTGGCTCGTCTGGCCTGGTTCTGCGGAGCGGTCACCGCCACCTGAATCACCCCCTGCGTGGCGCCGATCATGGCGCGCGAGATCAGCGCGTCCAGTGACTCGTGGCGGTACGACACGGTGCGCAACAGCATGGGCAGGTTCACGCCAGTGATCAACTTGGAGTTGATGCCGTCGATGAGCTTTTGCGCCACATTGCACGGCGTGGCGCCGAACACGTCGGTCACCACCAGGATTTGCGGCAGGTGCATCTGGCGCATGAGCGCGCGCGCCTGTGCCAGCGATTCTTCGGGCGGTACGTTGGGTTGGACATCCAGCGCCGAGACGGCCTCGGCGCTGTCGGGGAACACATGCATGACGCACTGACGCAAGGCCGAAGCCAAGGGTGCGTGCGCGATGATGAGGATGCCGTTCATGGACGCAGTTTAGCTGGCCTGCGCTCTGGGGCGGGCACGCCAGGCGCGCCAGAAAGCCAGGTAGGCGAAGACGCAACACACACCAAAGATCGCCATGGCGCCGCGGTAGCGATCCGCTTCGCTCCAGCCAAACACCGTGAGCGCTTCGATCAGCAGGCCAATGCCCCACTGCACACCAAACACCCCGCCGAAGATGGCCAGGTTGTAGGCCGACAGCGCACGACCCGCCGCCTCGGCGGGCAAGGCCAGCGCCACCGCGGGCTGAGACAACGACACAAAGGTGCTGGTCACGCAGAACAGCGCCCACAACTCCCAGCCCGCGTCCGAGCCCAGCAACACAATGGCCGTCAGCACGGCGAAGCTCGATGGCAGACCCCAGGCGATCAGCCGCTCGGGCCGCAGACCACGGCGCGCCAGGTGGGGGTTGACCACGCCCCAGAGCCAGAAGGTGCAGAGCATCGACAGGTTGATGCCGAACAGGCCGGCGGCTGCTTGCTGCGAGGTGTAGCCCGCCACTTTCACCATCCACGGCCCCGCCCACAGGGTCTGCACTGCCACCATGCCGCCGTAATTGACGAAGCCGATCGGCAGCATCTGGCGGAAATAGGCATTGCGCCAGATGAAGCCGTAGCCCTTTGAGTTCGGAGAAGGGTCTAGCGGCGAAGAATCTGCCGCTTGGCGCCAGCGCGGCACGATGAGCGCGATGCCCAGCATCGACAGCGCAATGAGCCCGGCCAGCATCCAGAACAATCCACGCCAGCCGGTGTAGGGCATGAGCCACTGCACCGGCAAGGTGGCGGCGACCATGCCCAGCGATCCGGTCATGAGCATCCAGGAGTTGGCACGCAGCTGCGTGGCGGGGGTGAGCCAACGGCGAAAACCAGTGAGCGGCGCCATCAGGCAGGCGCTCACGCCCATGCCGGTGAGCATGCGCGCGGCCAGCAGACCCGAGAAACTCGTGGCGAGCGCAAAGGCCATGCAGCCGAGCACGGCCACGGTGAGAAATGCCAGGATCACCTTGCGCGGACCGTGGCGGTCCAGCCAGTTGCCCAGGGGCAACTGGGTCATGGCGAAGCCCAGAAAGTAACCACCGGCCAGCAAGCCGAGGTCGCCGGCGTTCAGGTCCAGCTCCGCGCTCAGCGTGGGCGAGAGCGTGGCGGTGATGGCGCGCACCAGGGCCGAAAAAAAATACGCGAGCGCAAACGTCAGGAAGACGATGATCGCGGCCCGCGTCCCCAGCGCGTCGCCGGCGGCGTGTGTCGGTGCGCGGGTCATGGCAGCTTCAGTCCGTCAAAGAACGTGCTGCTCACCTCGTCACTGGGCGCAGCGCCATACATCGCCGCCTGGAACACCTGCGAGCCACGCGCGAAGTACACCGCCCGGCTCTGCACCGGCTGACCTTGGGGATCGATGCCTTGCGCGGTGATGCCTTGCGCCAAGGTCGACCCGGCCACTGTCGCGGCCCAGCGGTGCGCGGGATCGGCCTGCAGTGCCGGGTCGACGCGGATGGCTGCGAGCGCGGCGCGTTGCCAATCGGTGAGCGTGGCGGGCACTGCAGCCGCGTCTGGCACATCGGCCCAGGCCAGGGCAAAGGTGAGGCCCCCGGCCTTGCAGCTGTGCATGTGCAGCACCGTGGGTGCGCCACCCAGAGGCACCGAGCGCTCGGCAGTCTCGGGCTTGCACGGCATGAGCGCCTGCACAGGCGTGCCCTCGGGGCGCAGTTCACGCCAGTTGAAGGTGGGGTTGCAGGCGGTCAGCGCCAGGGCCATCAGCACGCCGATGGGCCAAGGTCGGCACATGGCATGGTGGGATGCAGGTGAAGACATGGGATGGAGAGAGGGCCGCCACAGCGGGGACACCGCAGTGCCCACAGCGTCGAGCACAATGGCAAACATGAATGCTCTGGATGGTATCCGCATACTCGATTTGTCCCGCGTGCTCGCCGGCCCCTGGTGCACGCAGACGCTGGCCGATCTGGGCGCCGATGTGGTCAAGGTCGAGCGCCCTCCCGGCCACAACCACCCCGGGGGTGACGACACGCGCGGCTGGGGTCCGCCGTTCCTGCGCGGGCGCGATGGCGCCGACACCGCCGAGGCCGCCTACTACCTGGGCGCCAACCGCAACAAGCGCTCCATCACCTGCGACATCGCCACGCCAGCAGGCCAGGCGTTGATCCGTGAACTCGCCGCCAAGGCCGACGTGTTTGTCGAGAACTACAAGGTCGGCGACATGGCGCGCTACGGTCTGGACTTCGACAGCCTGCGCGCCCTCAACCCCCGGCTGGTGTACTGCTCCATCACCGGCTTCGGCCAGACCGGCGCCTACAAGGAGCGGGCGGGCTACGACTTCGCGATCCAGGCCATGGGCGGGTTGATGAGCGTGACCGGCGAGCGCGACGACCTGCCCGGCGGTGGCCCACAAAAGGTGGGGGTCGCGGTGGCGGATCTGTTCACTGGTTTGTACGCGACCGTGGCCATCCAGGCCGCGCTGCGCCACGCCGAGCGCACGGGCGAGGGCCAACACATCGACATGGCGCTGCTCGACACCCAGGTGGCCATGCTCGCCAACCTGGGCGCCAACTACCTGGTGCGCGGCCGCGAAGACGGCAAGGTACCGGGTCGTGCGGGCAATGCCCACGCCAACATCGTTCCTTATCAGGTGTTCGAGGTGGCCCCCGATGCCCAGGGCCAGGCGCAACACATCATCCTGGCGGTGGGCAACGACGGCCAGTTCGCCAAGTTTTGTGCCGTGGCGGGCCAGCCCGAACTGGCCACCGACGCGCGCTTTGCGCAGAACCAGAACCGGGTGCGCCACCGCGCCGTGCTGGTGCCGCTGCTGGAAACCATCCTCAAGACCCGCACCAAGGCCGACTGGCTCGCCGCACTGGAAGCGGCCAAGGTGCCCTGCGGACCCATCAACAACCTGGCCGAGGTGTTTGCCGACGAACACGTGCTCTCGCGCGGCATGGTGCAGCGCTGGTCGCACCCGCTGGCCGATCAGGTTGATCTGGTCGCCAGCCCGCTCAAACTCAGCGCCACCCCCGTGCGCAACGACCTGCCGCCCCCGTTGCTGGGCCAGCACACGGCCGAGGTGCTGGGCGACTGGCTGGGCAGCACGCCCGAACAACTGGCCGCGCTGCAACGCAGCGGCGCGGTCTGACCCAGGCAACCATGGCCACCGCTGCACCGACCTTGCCCACACCCGCCTCGCTGCGCGGCGCCGCCCTGGCCGCCGCCGCGCGCGGCGAGCCGCTGGTGGTCATGACCACGCTCAAAGGCTGTGTGTACTGCGAGCTGGTGCGCAACAACTACCTGTTGCCCATGCGCCGCGACGGCGAGTTGGTGGCGGTGCAGATCGATGTGCAGGACCGGCAGTCCAACTTGCAAGGCTTTGCCGGTGACACGACGACACCGGCCGATCAGGCCAGAGCATGGAAGGCGCGTTTCACGCCCACGGTGTTGTTCTTCGGCCCGGATGGCCAGGAGCTCGCCGAGCGTTTGGTGGGTGTGGCCGTGCCCGACTTCTACGGCGAGTACCTGAATGCACGTCTGGCCGAGGCGCGAGCCAAGCTCAAGAAGAACTGAACACACGACGTCAGCAGGCGCTTACTTCATTGCACCGAACACCTTCTTGAGGATGGCGCTTCCCGTGCTCACCGGGTCCTGGCGAATCTTGCGTTCTTCTTCGCCGATGATGGTGTAGAGCCCATCCAGCGACTTGCCGGTCACGTACTTCTGGATGTTGGCGTCTTCGGCCTTGACCAGCCCGATCCCCGCCGCCTTGCCCGCTACCTTGTTGTACTGGTTGGCCAGCCCCACTTTTTCGGTGGCTTTGGTGACGATCGGCAGGAATTTTTCACCCAGCGGCGAGCGGGTTTTTTCAGCAAAGAACTGGGTCACCGAGTTGTCACCCCCGCTCAGGATGTTCTTTGCGTCGGTCACGCTCATGGACTTGACCGCATTCACCAGCAGATCGCGCCCCATGGGCACGGCGGCCTCGGCCGCGCGGTTCATGCTGGTGACCAGTTCGTCCACGCGCTTGCTTTGGCCTGTGAGTTTCAGGAGCTTGGACGCGTCTTCCAGAAAACCGGGTAAAGGAATCCGAACTTTTGGATTGCCGAGGAATCCATCGGTCTTGCCCAGCAGCGCCACGGCCGCCAGAGCACCTTTTTCCAGAGCCACCTTGATGCCCTTGGTGGCATCACCTTCGGTGAGCTCGCCCAGCGACAAGGCCCGCGCCTGCTGGTGGGCGGCCAGGATGAAAAGGCCGATGACGGCGGTGGACTGGGTAAACTGGCGGCGCTGCATGCGGTGTCTCCTGGGATGCTGGTGAACGAATGGCGTGGGGCAATGTAGCCCCCGGAAAATGAAAACACAATGACCGAACTTGACCGACCGAGCCTCTTGCGCCGTCGCAGCCTGGCCACCGTCGCTGCGCTGGGTGCTGCTGCCGTGCTGGGACTCGGGGGTTGTGCAGGCGGCGAAGCTGCCCCCAACTCGACCTTCGTGCTGCTCGACGGCTCCAAGGCCACCACCGCCGATCTCAAGGGCAAGGTCACCCTGGTGAATTTCTGGGCCACCACCTGCGTCTCCTGTGTGAAGGAAATGCCGCAGATCGTGGCCACGTGGCACAAGTACCAAGCCCAGGGATTCGACACCGTGGCAGTGGCCATGGAGTACGACCCACCCAACTGGGTCCTCAATTTCGCGCAGAGCCGCAAGCTGCCCTTCAAGGTGGCGCTGGACAACACCGGTGAGATCGCGCAACAGTGGGGCGACGTCAAACTCACGCCCACCACTTACCTGGTGGACAAGCAGGGCCGCATCGTGAAACGCTTCGTGGGTGAGCCCGACTTCGCCGCCCTGCACCAACTCATCGAGAAACTGCTGGCCCAGACCTGAAGCATGCCAGGCGCCAGACAACAAAAAGCCGGGCCCCAAGACCCGGCTTTTTGCATGGCGGTTCAGACCACGATCGAGATCAATCCTTGCGGTAGGCGTCGTGGCAGGCTTTGCAGGTTTGGCCCACGGCGCCGAAGGCCGTTTTCACGGCGTCCAGGTTGCCGGTCTTGGCGGCGGCACTCAGCTTGGCCGTCTCCACCTGCAGCTTGTCTGCGCCTTCCTTGAACTTCGCCTGCTCGGTCCAGATGGCGGGCAGCGCGCGTATGTCACCCTTGTCGGTGCCCGGGCCAAACCCTTCCCACGGCAGCTTGCTCATCGTCTCGACAATGGCCGCGCTGTCGGCCGCCACCTTCGGGTCAAACGGCACTCGGCCGTTGGCCATGGCGCCCACGCGTCCGAAATGGCTGGCCATCACGGTGAAGGCGGCCTTGCGGTACTTGACTGCATCCTCAGGCTTCTGGAACTGGGCGAATGCCGGGGCAGACAGGCTGGTGATCGCAATGGCCATGGCCAACGGGGCGAGAAATTTCATGAGCACTCCTGAACGTGGTTGAATATTTGATACAAAAAGTAGCGAAATCGCTACCAGCGCGTGAGTGTCCGAGCCGGCGTTAAGTTCCGTTGGAACTGTCCCGCTGCCCAGGGCTCCACTCTTCTTTGAACTCCCTTCATCAACCATGCAAACCATTCGCGTCTGGGACCTGCCCACCCGCCTGTTCCACTGGCTGCTCGCGACCGCCGTCGTGGGCCTGGTGATCACCGCCAACATCGGCGGCAACTGGATGAGCTGGCACTTGCGCCTGGGCTACGCAGTGCTGGCACTTCTGCTGTTCCGCGTGGTCTGGGGTTTCGTGGGCGGACACTGGTCGCGCTTTCGCAGTTTCCTGTTTGCACCCTCGACGGTCATGGCCTCCCTGCGCGGGCAGGCCCGTCCAGAGCACCGAGTGGGTCACACGCCCCTGGGCGCCCTGTCGGTGTTTGCGTTGCTGGCCATCCTGCTGGCGCAGGTGAGCACGGGGCTGATGAGTGACGACGAGATCGCCTTCTTCGGCCCGCTCGTGCGCTTCGTCTCCGGCGACACAGTGGCCTGGGCGACGAGTTACCACAAGAACGTGGGCAAGTTCATCGTCATTTCCCTCGTGGTGCTGCACGTGCTGGCCATCGTCTTCTACAAATCGGTCAAGAAAGAGAGCCTGGTACGTCCCATGGTGGTGGGAGACAAGCAGATCGCAGCGAACCTCCCTGTGCCCCACACACGCGATTCGGCTGCTTCGCGAATGCTCGCGCTGTTGGTGCTGGCGGTGTGCGGAGGGGCAGTGGCTTGGCTTGTCCAGGTGGGCAGCGCGTTCTGATACGCACGCCTCTCCATCTGAGCTGTCGTATAGTGGTCGACCCAGTGTCTGCCCGGCTCCGATGAAGCCCCTCTCGCCCAGCATGAAACCCACCGAGACAGCCGACGTCAGCTTGCGGCTGGCCCAATTCCCTGCCGACCTGGACACCGTGCGGGCGCTGTTCAAGGACTACCAGGCCGACCTGGGTATCGACCTGTGCTTCCAGGGCTTCGATGCCGAACTGGCCAACCTGCCGGGTGAGTACGCCCTGCCGGCCGGCTCCATCCTTGTCGCCAGCGTGGGCGGCGAGCCCGCTGGCTGTTGCGCCTTCCGCCCCTTGACCAACACCGACCATCTCGACGCATGCGAGATGAAGCGCCTGTTCGTGCGCCGCGCGTTTCGGGGTTTCGGGCTCGGTCGCCTGCTGGTGGACCGCGTCATGAGCGACGCGCAACTCGCTGGCTACACCACCATGCTGCTGGACACGCTCAGCGACATGGAAACTGCGCGCGCCCTCTATCAAGAATCGGGCTTTGTCGAAGTCGCACCCTACTATCACAACCCCATTCCCGGCGCCCACTACCTCAAGGTCGATCTCTGAATCGACACCCCGTGCGGGCGCCATGAAAAAAGCCGCCCGGTGTTGCCACTGGCGGCTTCTTACTGGATCACCCGCGAATCAGACGCCGGCTTTGGCCTGGGCCAGCAGTGTGGCAGCATCGCTCACCTCGAACTTGCCAGGTCCTTCAATGTTCAGTGCCTTGACCACGCCGTCTTTGATCAGCATCGAATAACGGTTGCTGCGCAGACCCATGCCGCGGCCCGTCAGGTCCAGCGTCAGGCCAGTGGCCTTGGCGAAGTCGGCACTGCCGTCGGCCAGCATGCGCACCTTGTCGCCGGTCTTCTGGTCACGCGCCCAGGCACCCATCACAAAGGCGTCGTTCACGCTCACGCACCAGATCTCATCCACGCCGGCCGCCTTGAAGTCGGCCGCGTGCTCGACAAAACCGGGGACGTGCTTGGCCGAGCAGGTCGGCGTGAAGGCGCCCGGCAAAGCAAACACGGCAATCGTCTTGCCTGAAGAGGCCTTGTGCGCGTCCACCGCGTTCGGGCCAATGCTGCAACCGTTGCCTTCAACTTCGCTGTACTCCATCAACGTTGCCGCCGGGATCTTGTCGCCAACCTGAATCATGCTGTGCTCCTCGTGGTTTTGGGCCTGTGGGCCGTGGTGTGAGGACCCGAAAATCGAGCCCGGAAAAAGAAAAAGCGACCGGCATTGTCGGTCGCTTTTCAGTTCAGCGCTGCAAGCAGCGTGAATCGCGCTTAAACCAGCTCGGCCTTTTGGACCAAACGGGTGGCGACCCAGTTTTTCGTTTTCGACAGCGGACGGCTCTCGGTGATCTCGATCGTGTCGCCGGTCTTGTACTCGCCCTTTTCGTCATGGGCGTGGTATTTGCTCGACTTGGCAACGATCTTGTCGTAGAGCTCGTGCTTCACACGGCGCTCGACCAGGACCGTCACGGTCTTGGTGCGCTTGTCACTGACGACCTTGCCAATCAAGGTGCGCTTGAGGGATGTTTTAGCTTCCGTCATGGTCACTCCTTATTTGGCCGAAGCCGCGGTGCGTTGCTTCTCGGCAAGAATGGTCTTGGCACGAGCGATGGCGCGGCGGGTGTCGCCCAGCACGGCGTTGTTGTTGAGTTGTTGCGTGGCTTTTTGCATGCGCAGACCGAAGTGGGCCTTTTGCAGCGATTTCACTTCGGCTTCGAGGCCGGCCACATCCTTTTGGCGCAGTTCAGCAGTTTTCATCTTGTGTTCTCCTGAATCACTGACCCAACAAGCGCGTCACGAACGTGGTGCGCAGGGGAAGTTTGGCGGCGGCCAGCTGGAACGCCTCACGGGCCAGCTGCTCCGGCACGCCGACGATCTCGTACAGCACCTTGCCAGGCTGGATCTCGGCCACGTAGTACTCCACGGAACCCTTGCCGTTGCCCATGCGGACTTCGGCAGGCTTCTGGGAGATCGGCTTGTCCGGAAACACGCGGATCCAGATGCGGCCGCCACGTTTGACGTGACGGGAAATCGCGCGACGCGCGGCTTCGATCTGGCGGGCCGTCAGGCGGCCGCGGTCGGTGGACTTCAGACCGAAGTCACCGAACGCGACGGTAGCACCGCTGGTGGCTACGCCGGTATTGCGGCCTTTTTGTTCCTTGCGGAATTTGCGGCGAGCAGGTTGCAACATGGTTATTCTCCTTTGCCGTCCGCAGCTGCAGATGCGGGCGCGGCGTCTTTGCGAACGCGCTTAACGGCGGGTTTGGTTTCGGTACCGGTCGTGGCTTCGGCAGGTTTGTCGCTGCCATCGGCCGGAGCAGCGTTCGCACCAGGGCGACGAACCGCAGCGCGGGCAGGAGGACCTGCTGGACGCTCACGGCGCGGACCACGTGGGCGACGCTCTTCTTCAACACGGGGCTCGGCGGCCACGGGCGCATCGTTGCGACCCAGGGTGTCGCCCTTGTAGACCCAGACCTTGACACCAATGATGCCGTAGGTGGTCTTCGCTTCGGACGTGCCGTAGTCGATGTCAGCGCGCAGGGTGTGAAGCGGCACGCGACCTTCGCGGTACCACTCGCAACGGGCAATTTCAATGCCGTTGAGACGACCCGACGACATGATCTTGATGCCCTGTGCACCCAGGCGCATCGCGTTCTGCATCGCGCGTTTCATGGCGCGGCGGAACATGATGCGTTTTTCGAGCTGTTGCGTGATGCTGTCGGCGATCAACTTGGCATCAATCTCGGGCTTGCGCACTTCTTCGATGTTGACCGCAACCGGCACACCCAGCTTGGCGGTCAGTTCCTTCTTCAGCTTCTCGATGTCTTCGCCCTTCTTGCCAATCACCACGCCCGGACGTGCCGAGTAAATGGTGATACGGGCATTCTTGGCGGGACGCTCGATCACGACGCGCGATACGGCGGCGTTCTTCAGCTTGCCCTTGAGGTACTCACGCACCTTGATGTCTTCGGCCAGCATGCCGGCGAAGTCGCGGTTGCTCGCGTACCAGCGGCTGGCCCAGTTGCGCGAAATGGCGAGGCGGAACCCGGTGGGGTTGATTTTTTGTCCCATATTCCTGTGACCTCTTCAGTTGCCAACCGTCACGTAGATGTGACACGTGGGTTTGCTGATGCGGTTGCCGCGGCCTTTGGCGCGGGCCGAGAAGCGCTTGAGCGTGGTGCCTTGCTCGACGTAGATGGTCGTGACCTTCAGTTCGTCGATATCGGCGCCGTCGTTGTGTTCAGCATTGGCGATGGCGGACTCAAGAGCTTTCTTGACGATGCCAGCGGCCTTCTTCTGCGTGAACGCCAGGATGTTGAGAGCCTGGTCGACCTTTTTGCCACGAATCAGGTCGGCAACCAGTCGGCCTTTGTCGACCGAGAGGCGAACGCCTCGAACGATTGAACGGGTTTCCATGGTTGTTCCTTACTTCTTCGCTTTTTTGTCGGCCGGATGGCCCTTGAACGTTCGCGTCAGCGAAAACTCGCCGAGCTTGTGTCCAACCATCTGATCGGTGATGTACACGGGCACGTGCTGCTTGCCGTTGTGCACGGCAATGGTCAGACCGATGAAATCGGGCAGGATCATCGAGCGACGCGACCAGGTCTTGACGGGCTTTTTGTCCTTGGTGGACACGGCCTTCTCCACTTTGGCCATCAGGTGATGGTCAACGAAAGGGCCTTTTTTCAGTGAGCGAGTCATGTTGTCAACCCTTTACTTCTTGCGACGCGAGACGATCATCGACTGCGTGCGGCGGTTGTTGCGGGTGCGGTAACCCTTGGTCAGGTTGCCCCACGGATCCACCGGAGCGCGGCCTTCGCCGGTCTTGCCTTCACCACCACCGTGCGGGTGGTCGATCGGGTTCATCGCGGTACCGCGAACGGTCGGGCGGATGCCCATGTGACGCTTGACACCGGCCTTGCCCAACTGGCGCAGGCTGTGTTCCTGGTTGGACACTTCGCCGATGGTGGCGCGGCAATCCACATGGACCTTGCGGACCTCGCCGGAGCGCATGCGGACCTGGGCGTAGATGCCTTCGCGAGCCAACAGCACTGCCGAGGCGCCTGCAGAGCGCGCAATCTGCGCGCCCTTGCCGACCTGCAGCTCGATGCAGTGGATGGTCGAACCGACCGGGATGTTGCGGATCGGCAGGGTGTTGCCCACGCGGATCGGCGACTCCGAGCCGGACAGCAGCGTTGCACCCACTTCAACACCGCGCGGGGCGATGATGTAGCGGCGCTCGCCATCGGCGTAGCAGACCAGCGCGATGTGCGCCGTGCGGTTCGGGTCGTACTCGATGCGCTCGACCTTGGCCGGAATGCCATCCTTGTTGCGACGGAAGTCGACAACGCGGTAGTGATGCTTGTGACCACCGCCCTTGTGGCGGGTGGTGATGTGGCCGTTGTTGTTGCGGCCAGCCTTCTGGAACTGGGGTTCCAGCAGCGGCGCATAGCCCTCACCCTTGTGCAGGTGGTCACGGGTCACCTTCACCATGCCGCGACGGCCTGGTGAGGTGGGTTTCATCTTGATGACTGCCATGATTAAACGCCCTCCCCGCCGAAGTTCAGCTCTTGACCCGGCATGAGGGTCACATACGCCTTGCGAACGTGGTCGCGACGACCCACCGTTTTGCCGAAGCGTTTGGCCTTGCCTTTTTGGTTGAGCACGGACACGCCCTTGACCTGGACCTTGAACATCAGTTCAACAGCGGCCTTGATCTCGGGCTTGGAAGCATCGCGCAACACCTTGAACATCACGGCGTTGGTCTGCTCGGCGACCTGGGTAGCCTTCTCGGACACGATCGGTGCCACGAGGACCTGCATCAGGCGGCCTTCGTCGTATTTTGTGACGCTCATGCGAACATCTCCTTGAGCTGGTCGATCGCCGCCTTGGTGACGATGACCTTCTTGTAATGCACCAGCGACAGCGGATCGGCGTAACGCGGCTCGACCACCAGCACGTTGGGCAGGTTGCGCGAGGCGAGGTACAGGTTCTCGTCGACTTCTTCAGCGATCACCAGAACCGATTGCAGATTCATGGCCTTGAACTTGTCGGCCAGCTGCTTGGTCTTGGGCGAATCCACTTTCATGGAATCGATCACGGCCAGACGGCCTTCACGCACCAACTGCGAGAAGATGGACGCCATGCCGGCGCGGTACATCTTCTTGTTGATCTTCTGGGTGAAGTTCTCGTCGGGGCTGTTCGGGAAAATCCGACCACCGCCACGCCACAGAGGCGAAGACGTCATACCGGCGCGGGCGCGGCCCGTGCCTTTTTGCTTGAACGGCTTCTTGGTCGAGTGCTTGACCATCTGGCGGTCTTTTTGTGCACGCGTGCCTTGACGGGCGTTCGCCTGATATGCCACCACGAGCTGGTGGATCAGCGCTTCGTTGTAATCGCGACCAAACACGGTCTCAGGCACGTCCACGTTGGACGACGACTGACCCTGGTCGTTCAGGAGTTCAACTTGCATCAGTTTGCTCCCTTGGATTTGGCCTTGATGGCAGGACGCACGGTCAGGAAACCGCCGTTCGAGCCGGGCACAGCGCCACGGATCATGAGCAGCTGACGGGCTTCGTCCACGCGCACGATGTCGAGGTTCTGAATGGTTTTGGTGTCATCACCCATGTGACCGGTCATTTTTTTGCCCGGAAACACGCGGCCCGGATCCTGGGCCATGGAGATGGAACCTGGCACGTTGTGCGAACGGCTGTTGCCGTGCGACGCGCGCTGGGATTTGAAGTTGTGGCGCTTGATGGTGCCGGCGAAGCCTTTACCGATCGAAGTACCTTGCACGTCCACCTTCTGGCCCACCGCGAAGATCGCGTTGGGGGCCACCACGGCACCGGGCTGGTACTGGGCAGCAACGTCAGAAGCGACGCGGAATTCCTGGATGATCTCGCCCGCTTCGACACCGGCCTTGGCCAGGTGGCCCGCTTCGGGCTTGGTCACGCGGGAAGCACGGCGGGCACCAAAGGTGACCTGCAGCGCATCGTAGCCATCATGGGCCAGGGTTTTGACCTGTGTCACACGGTTGTTCGACACATCGACCACCGTGACAGGAACTGCGTCCCCGTCATCGGTGAACAGACGCATCATGCCCACCTTGCGACCCAACAACCCGAGGGAGTTGCTAAGACTCATTGTTTTCTCCGTTCCCGACTTCAATTGGCCGGGGCTGATGGTGCATCGACTCTCCCCGAAGGGCGTCGACACGTTTTAAAAATACGACCTGCATCATTGTCAGACCGCATCGGCAAAGCCGAACTCCCCGGACTTGAATCCGGGAAAGCCCGCCAGTATAACCAGCGGGCTTTGTTTGCGCAAGCCGACCGACGCGCAAAGCCTCGATCGGCTTGGGAATCGCAATTACTGCAGCTTGATTTCGACGTCCACGCCAGCCGGCAGGTCGAGTTTCATCAGGGCGTCAACCGTCTTGTCGGTCGGGTCCACGATGTCCATCAGACGCTGGTGCGTGCGAATCTCGAGCTGATCGCGGCTGGTCTTGTTGACGTGTGGCGAACGCAGGATGTCGAAGCGCTTCATGCGGGTCGGCAGGGGCACGGGGCCCTTGACAATCGCGCCGGTGCGCTTGGCGGTGTCCACGATCTCGGCGGCCGAGCTGTCGATCAGTTTGTAGTCAAACGCCTTCAGGCGGATGCGGATTTTCTGCTTGGTAGACATGTCCGCTCCTTACGCGATGATTTTGGCAACGACGCCAGCGCCAACGGTACGACCGCCTTCGC
>JAZKHJ010000098.1:0-7592 GCA_040385485.1 Pseudomonadota bacterium
GGCCAGGCGAAGTTGACGTCGCCGCGCAGGTGCTTGGAGCTCATCACGTCGTAGGCGCCGCCGTAGGCCTTGCGCGTGATCACGGTGATCTTGGGCACCGTGCACTCGGCGTAGGCGTAGAGCAGCTTGGCGCCATGCTTGATGATGCCGCCGTACTCCTGCGAGGTGCCGGGCATGAAACCGGGCACATCCACGAAGGTGATCACCGGGATGTTGAAGGCATCGCAGAAGCGCACGAAACGCGCGGCCTTGATCGAACTCTTGATGTCCAGGCAGCCTGCCAGCACCAGCGGCTGGTTGGCCACGATGCCCACCGTCTGGCCATCCATGCGCGCAAAGCCGATCAGGATGTTCTTGGCGTACTCGGGCTGCAGTTCGAAGAAGTCGCCGTCGTCCACCGTCTTGACGATCAGCTCCTTCATGTCATAGGGCTTGTTCGGGTTCTCGGGCACCAGCGTGTCCAGGCTGATGTCCATGCGGTCGATCGGGTCGCCGCTGGGCCGCACCGGCGCCTTCTCGCGGTTGTTCAACGGCAGGTAGTTGTAGAGCCGGCGCAGCATCAGCAGCGCTTCCACGTCGTTCTCGAACGCGAGGTCGGCCACACCGCTCTTGGTGGTGTGCGTGATGGCGCCGCCCAGCTCTTCGGCCGTCACTTCCTCGTGCGTCACGGTCTTCACCACCTCGGGGCCGGTGACGAACATGTAGCTCGAATCCTTCACCATGAAGATGAAGTCCGTCATGGCGGGCGAGTACACAGCGCCACCGGCCGAGGGGCCCATGATCATGCTGATCTGAGGCACCACGCCCGATGCCATCACGTTGCGCTGGAACACGTCGGCATAGCCACCGAGCGAGGCCACGCCCTCCTGGATGCGCGCGCCGCCCGAGTCGTTGAGGCCGATCACCGGCGCGCCGACCTTCATGGCCTGGTCCATCACCTTGCAGATCTTCTCGGCGTGCGCCTCGGAGAGGGCGCCGCCAAACACGGTGAAGTCCTGGCTGAACACGAACACCAGGCGGCCATTGATCATGCCGTAGCCGGTGACCACGCCGTCGCCCGGGATTTTGTTGTCCTGCATGCCGAAGTCGGTGCAGCGGTGTTCGACGAACATGTCCCACTCTTCGAACGTGCCCTCGTCCAGCAACACGTCCAGCCGCTCGCGCGCGCTCAGCTTGCCCTTGGCGTGTTGCGCGGCAATGCGTTTCTCACCACCGCCCAATCGGGCCGCGGCGCGTTTTTCTTCGAGTTGTTCGAGGATGTCCTGCATGGTGTTGTTCTCCAGAGATAACTTGGAATTCAGTCAAAAAGATCGAGCAGCTGGCGCGCTGCGGTGCTGGCCGGCAAGGTGCCGGCCAATACACGCTGCGTGGTGTCGTCCAGTTCGGCACGCACCTGCGGGTGTGCGCGGAAACGTTGTTTGAGGCCGGCATCAATGCGTTCCCACATCCAGGCGCGGGCCTGCTGCTGGCGGCGCGCGGCGAGCTGGCCGTTGCCGGTCTGCAGTGCGCGAAAGCGCGACACCTCGGCCCAGAACGCATCGACACCCCGGCCCAGCAAGGCACTGAGTTGGATCACTTGCGGGTGCCAGATGCGTTCGTCGTGGTGCGCGTGCTCGGGATGGCCGTGCAGGCCCAGCAGCCGCAGCGACGAGGTGATCTGCGCCCGCGCGCGCGTGGCGGCGTCGGGGTCGAGGTCGGCCTTGTTGATGACCACCAGATCGGCCAGTTCCATCACGCCCTTCTTGATCGCCTGCAAATCATCGCCCGCGTTGGGCAGCTGCATCAGCACGAACATGTCGGTCATGCCGCTCACGGCCGTCTCACTCTGGCCCACGCCCACGGTCTCGACGATCACGATGTCGTAACCCGCGGCCTCGCAGACCAGCATGGCCTCACGCGTCTTCTCCGCCACGCCGCCGAGCGTGCCGCTGCTCGGGCTCGGGCGGATGTAGGCCTGATCGTGCACCGAGAGCTTCTCCATGCGCGTCTTGTCGCCCAGGATCGAACCGCCCGACACCGTGCTGGACGGATCCACCGTGAGCACCGCCACGCGGTGACCTTTGTCAATGAGGTAGAGACCCAGGGCCTCGATGAAAGTGCTCTTGCCCACGCCCGGCACGCCGCTGATGCCCAGGCGGAAAGCCTTGCCGGTGTGCGGCAGCAGGGCTGTGAGCAGTTCGTCGCCCTGCGCGCGGTGGTCGGCGCGGGTGGATTCGAGCAGCGTGATGGCTTTGGCGATGGCTCGGCGCTGCCCGGCGGGATCGCCGTGCACGATGCCGTCCAGCAGTACCGAAGCGGTCACCCCAGCGCCTTCTTGATCTGCTCCAGCACATCCTTGGCGCTGGCCGGAATGGGCGTACCCGGGCCATAGATGCCCTTCACGCCCGCTTCATAAAGCATCTCGTAGTCCTGGCGCGGAATCACGCCGCCGACGAAGACGATGATGTCGTCCGCGCCCTGCTTCTTCAGCTCGGCAATGATCGCCGGCACCAACGTCTTGTGGCCGGCGGCGAGCGTGGAGACACCGACAGCGTGCACGTCGTTTTCGATCGCCTGGCGCGCGCACTCCTCGGGCGTCTGGAACAGCGGGCCCATGTCGACGTCGAAGCCGAGGTCGGCAAACGCCGTGGCCACCACCTTGGCGCCACGGTCGTGGCCGTCCTGGCCGAGCTTGCTGATCATCACGCGCGGGCGGCGGCCCTGCGCTTCCGCGAAGGCGTTGATCTCGGTCTTGAGGGCGTCCCAGCCCTCGGCGGAATCGTAGGCAGCAGCGTACACACCGGTCACCTTTTGCGTATCGGCGCGGTGGCGCCCGAAAACCTTTTCCAGCGCGTCGCTCACCTCGCCCACCGTGGCGCGCAGGCGCATGGCCTTGATCGTCAGATCGAGCAGGTTGCCTTCGCCACTCTCGGCGGCAGCCGTCAGCGCATCGAGCGCGGCCTGCACCTGGACCGCATCGCGCGTGGCCTTGATCTTCTTGAGCCGCTCGATCTGCCCGTCGCGCACGGCCACGTTGTCGATGTCGCGTGACTCAATCGCGTCCTCGGTCTTGAGCTTGTACTTGTTGACGCCGACGATCACGTCCTTGCCCGAGTCGATGCGTGCCTGTTTTTCTGCAGCCGCCGCTTCGATCTTCAGCTTGGCCCAGCCGCTGTCGACCGCCTTGGTCATGCCGCCCATGGCCTGCACTTCCTCGATGATGGCCCAGGCCTTGTCGGCCATCTCCTGCGTGAGGCTCTCCATCATGTAGCTGCCGGCCCAGGGGTCCACCACGCTGGTGATGTGCGTCTCTTCCTGGATGATCAGCTGCGTGTTGCGCGCGATGCGCGCGCTGAACTCGGTGGGCAGCGCGATCGCCTCGTCGAACGAGTTGGTGTGCAGCGACTGCGTGCCGCCGAACACCGCGGCCATGGCCTCGACGGTGGTGCGCACCACGTTGTTGTAGGGGTCCTGCTCGGTCAGGCTCCAGCCCGAGGTCTGGCAATGCGTGCGCAGCATCAGGCTCTTGGGGTTCTTCGCGTTGAAGCCCTTCATGATGCGCGTCCACAGCAGGCGGGCCGCGCGCATCTTGGCGATCTCCAGATAGAAGTTCATGCCGATCGCCCAGAAGAACGAAAGGCGCCCCGCAAACCCGTCCACGTCCATGCCCTTGGCGATCGCGGTCTTCACATACTCCTGGCCGTCGGCCAGCGTGAAGGCCAGTTCCAGCGCCTGGTTGGCGCCGGCTTCCTGCATGTGATAGCCCGAGATCGAGATCGAGTTGAACTTCGGCATGTGCTCGGCCGTGTATTCGATGATGTCGCCGATGATCTTCATCGACGGCTCGGGCGGGTAGATGTAGGTGTTGCGAACCATGAACTCCTTCAGGATGTCGTTCTGGATCGTTCCGCTCAACTGGTCTTGCGCCACGCCCTGCTCTTCGGCCGCCACCACATAGCCCGCGAGCACCGGCAGCACCGCGCCGTTCATGGTCATGGAGACCGACACCTTGTCCAGCGGAATCTGGTCGAACAGCACCTTCATGTCCTCCACGCTGTCGATCGCGACACCGGCCTTGCCCACATCGCCGGTCACGCGCGGGTGGTCGCTGTCGTAGCCGCGGTGGGTGGCCAGGTCGAACGCGACAGACACGCCCTGCCCGCCCGCGGCCAGTGCCTTGCGGTAGAAGGCGTTGCTTTCCTCGGCGGTCGAGAACCCGGCGTACTGGCGGATCGTCCAGGGGCGCACCGCGTACATGGTGGCCTGCGGCCCGCGAATGAACGGCTCGAAGCCCGGCAAGGTGTTGGTGTGCTGCAGGCCTGCTGTGTCTTCGGCGGTGTACAGCGGCTTGACGCGGATGCCGTCGGGCGTGAGCCAGTCGAGCGCTCCGAGGTCGCCACCGGGTGCCGACTTCTGGGCGGCCTTGGCCCAGGCTTCAAGAGAGGTGGGAGCGAATTCGGGCGTTTTGGAGCTCATGGCGGTCGATGGTTGAAATGACACAGGATCGGTCGGGATTTTATATCATTCATAATTATTGATGCAGAATATTCCTTGCGACTTACAATCCTGCCCATGTCCGCCCTGTCCCTTGCACCCCGCGCCCTCTACGAAGAAGTAGCCGAGCTGCTGCGCCAGCGCATCTTCAAGCGCGAGCTGGAGCCCGGCAGCTGGATCGACGAACTCAAGCTCGCCGAGGAATACGGCATCAGCCGCACGCCCCTGCGCGAAGCGCTCAAGGTGCTGGCAGCCGAAGGCCTGGTGACGATGAAGGTGCGGCGAGGCGCCTACGTGACCGAAGTGTCCGAGAAAGACCTGGCCGACGTCTACCACCTGCTCGCCCTGCTCGAATCCGACGCGGCCGGTGTGGTGGCACAACAAGCCACCGACGCCGAACTGGTCGAGCTGCAAACCTTGCACGACGCGCTGGAAGCCGCCGTGGGCGAGCGCGACCGCTTCTTCGCGCTCAATGAGCAGTTTCACATGCGGGTTCTGGAACTGGCCCGCAACCGCTGGCGCGAGCAAATGGTGGCCGACCTGCGCAAGGTGATGAAGCTCAACCGCCACAACTCCCTGCTCAAGACCGGTCGCATCGAAGAGTCGCTCGCCGAGCACCGCGCCATCGTCGAGGCGCTGGCGCAGCGCAATGCAACCTTGGCGGTGCAACGCATGCGCGAACATTTCCAGAGCGGCCTGGAAGCCGCGGCCTGAGCGGCCCGGCTGTCAGGCCAACTGGGCGGGCGCCATCAGGGGTTCGGCTTCGATGCTCTCCTGGGCCATCGCCCAGACCTCGCGCGGCGGCAAAGGCTTCAGGCGGTGGTCGCTCCAGATCTGGCGCCAGCGCCGCGCGCCGCGCAGGCCGTGGCGCAGGCCCAGCATGTGTCGCGCGATCGCGTACCAGGGGCAACCGTCTTCCACAAACGCGCGCTCCATGTAGGTCACCATCTGCTCTTCCACCGCTTCACGCGTGAGCGTGCTGGGTGCGGCGCCAAAAAAGGTCTCGTCCCACGAGGTGAGCAGCCAGGGGTTGTGGTACGCCTCGCGCCCCACCATCACGCCGTCCACGTGCTGCAGATGCTCGGCAATCGTGGCGTTGGTGGTGATGCCCCCGTTGATGCCGATGGTGAGTGTCGGGAAGTCGCGTTTGAGGCGGTAAGCCAACTCGTAGCGCAGTGGTGGCACTTCGCGGTTTTCTTTCGGCGAGAGGCCGTCCAGCCAGGCATTGCGCGCGTGCACCATGAACACGCTGCAACCCGCTTCGCTCACCGTGCCCACGAAGTCGCGCACGAAGTCGTAGCTCTCCACGCGGTCGATGCCGATGCGGTGTTTCACCGTCACCGGGATCGACACCGCGTCCACCATGGCCTTCACACCATCGGCCACGGTTTGCGGCTCGGCCATGAGGCAGGCACCAAAGGCACCGCGCTGCACGCGGTCGCTGGGGCAACCGCAATTGAGGTTGATCTCGTCGTAGCCCCACTCCTCGCCCAGCCGGGCGGCCATGGCCAGCTCGGCCGCATCGCTTCCGCCGAGCTGAAGGGCCACAGGGTGCTCTTCGGCATTGAAGCGCAGGTGGCGCTGCACGCTGCCGTGCGCGAGCGCCCCGGTGGTCACCATCTCGGTGTAGAGCAGGGTCTGCTTGGTCAGCAGCCGGTGCAGGTAGCGGCAATGCCGGTCGGTCCAGTCCATCATCGGGGCGACGGACAGGCGCCATGTACTCGTAGCGCCTGATTTACCTATGAAGCGCTCAGGTGCGTGCTCAAACTGATTCACGTAGATACGCTCACTTTTCGCGTTGTTTTTTTGCAGCAGTGCTACATTGGGTGCTACAAAACTTTCATGTAGCACTGCCATGGGTACGATTGTCTCACGCAAGCGCCAAGACGGCTCCTTCGGTCACACAGCTCAAATACGGCTCAAGGCCGGTGGGAAGATCGTCTTCACCGAGTCAAAAACCTTTGACCGCAAGCCAGCTGCAGACGCCTGGTTGAAAAAGCGTGAGACGGAGTTGGCCAAGCCAGGTGCGCTGACCAAACCTCCAGATCCACTGCTCAAGGACGTGATTGACCAGTACAACTTGGAAAAACAGAAGAAGCACGGGAAAACGAAGGCCCAGGTGCTCAACACGATCAAGAACGCAGAGATCGGCAGCATGCGCTGCTCAGAAATTAACAGCGAAGTCCTCGTCAAGTTTGCCCAGGGCATAAAGGCTGAGCCATCTACGCGTGGCAATTACATGTCGCACTTGGCATCAATATTCAGCGTGGCCAAACCGGCCTGGACCTATCCGCTAGAGAAACAGGCCATGGACGATGCCCGCGTGGTGCTAAACAAGCTGGGGATTGTGGGCAAGTCAAATCACCGCACACGCCGCCCTACCCTAGACGAGCTCGACAAGCTCATGAAGCACTACACCGTGGTCGAGGCCAAGCGGACCAACGTGATCCCGATGACCCGGTTGATCCTCTTTGCCATCTTCAGCACTAGAAGGCAAGAAGAAATCACACGCATTGAAGGCAAGGATCTCGACAAAGTTAATTTTCAGATAACCGTTCGCGATATGAAAAATCCTGGCGAAAAGATCGGCAACGATGTGAGGACCACGCTCACCCCCGAGGCTCTGAGGTTGATTGAACTGCAGCCCGAGACCAATGGAGTCATCTGGCCCCACAACGCCAAATCGGTGAGTTCATCGTTCACCCGCGCATGTGAAATTCTTGGAATTGTTGATCTGCATTTCCACGACTTACGTCATGAAGGCATCACCCGCCTGTTTGAAATGGGCTGGGAGATTCCGCGTGTGGCTGCAGTCTCTGGTCACAGATCATGGGCCAGTCTGAAAAGGTACACGCACCTTCATCAAGTCGGAGACAAGTTCCAGAACTGGCCTTGGATGAACGCCATTTTTCCAGCTTAGCAGTTGGATGATCGGCAAGCGCAAGCATGCCGCGTCGTGACAAGGTCATCCTTTTTCAGCACCCTCTTAGTTCAGTCATACGAAATTGGCGTCGCTGCTTTGAAAGGACGGGCCCTTTCGCCTGAGGTTGCTGAATGTCTGACCTGCAGCGGTGGACTAAACCGCTCGCGGTAGACGCTCCGGCTACGTTGGTGGCGTT